>CAZQNA010000004.1:0-170449 GCA_964594835.1 uncultured Nitrososphaerota archaeon | reverse complement strand
GCCCCGGGCCTCCTCCTGAGCGTCAGGGCCCTCCTCGCCTACGCTGCCAACCTCCTCTACACCGCCTTCGCCTACTCCTTCAACGACGTGGAGGACGCTGAGGACGACGCCCTCGACCCGGTGAAGGGCGCGAGGAACCCCGTGTCGGCCGGCCTGATAGGCAGGAGGGCGGGATACGCGATCAGCCTGGCCTTCCTGGCGGCGGGCCTGGCCCTGATGGCTGCCCTCAGCCTGGAGTCCCTGCTGTCCGGCTCGCTCTTCTCGGCCAACTCAGCCGCCTACTCCTGGCGCAGGATCAGGCTCAAGGCCGTCCCGGTCCTGGACCTGCTCTCCCACGCCGCCACCCTTGGGGTGCCCCAGCTCACGGTGACCTACCTGGCGTTCAGGCCCCCGGACGCAACCCTCCTAGCCATGGCCGTGATGGTCGCCCTGTTCTCCATGGCAAGCCAGCTATCTCAGCAGATCAGGGACTTCGAGGTGGACCGGCTCGCGGGGGTCAGGAACACCACGCAGGTCCTGGGGCTGAGGAGGGCCAGGGCGCTCACGGTCTCGCTCCTCGTCGCAGCATCCGCCAGCTACGTATGGCTCGTGAGCCTGATCCCCGTGCCCCAGAGCGCCATCCTAGCCGCGCCGATCGGGGTGATCGGTCCGCTCGCGTACTTCAGGGCGGCTGGCAGGATGTGACGGGCCCCGGGCCGGGCGCGCGGGTCAGCGGCGTCTGCCCCGCCTCCTTCCGGCCCCAGCCCCCCTCCTTCGGCCTCCTCCGGCCTTTGCCCTCGCCTTGGCCTTGGCCTTGGCCTTGGCCTTGGCCTTGGCCTTCGTTCCCCTCCCCCGGACGCCCGCCACCCTCTCGTAGATCTCCTTCATCTTGACGGCGTCCCTCTCCAGGAGGGGGGTCTCGCATATCACGACCCACTTGACGCCCCTCTCCGCCATCTCCATCGCCAGGGGCTCAAACTCGGGGCCGTAGCCCGAGCCCAGGTCGTGGTGCATCTTCTCGCCGATCCCAGACTTGGTCATCTCTATCTCAGAGAAGTGGATCACGAGGCCGTCGAGCGTGCCCAGCCCGTCCTCCAGGCGGTCCAGTATTCGGGCGTAGTCGCCCCTCCCCCTGATCGAGCCGCCCTCCCGGGCGTGGAGGTGGGCGAAGTCCACGGTCGGCCAGACCTCGTCGAACCGCCGGGCCAGGTCTATGACCTCGTCCAGGGAGCCCACCTGAGACGGCTTGCCCGTGGTCTCGGGGCCCAGCTCGACGAAGAAGTCAGCATCCCTCATCATCTCGACGACGCGCTCTATCGCGTCCACGGTCCTCTCCAGGGCCTCAGAGGGGTCCAATCCTCCGTAGTAGCCCGGGTGAAAGGTGACGTGCCCGGCGCCCATGACGTGGGCCGCCCAGCAGGCCCTGAAGAGCCTCTCGATGCTCCCCTCCCTCTTCTTCTCGTCCTCAGCCGCCAGGTTCAGGGCGTAGGGCGCGTGGAGGGTGAGCAGGACCCCGTGCTCCCTCGCCCCCTCCCCGATGGCCCTGAGGGTCTCCTCCTTCTTGGGGACGGAGCGCACGGCCTGGTACTCCATGGCGTCCAGCCCGAGCCTCTCGAGGTGCTCGAAGGCCTCCTGCCTGCTGGCGTCCAGCGGGAACCCGGCGGGACCGAACCTCACCCTGTCGACCTCCAAGGTCGGGGCCCCGGGTCCAGGCCTGGCCGGGTCGCAAAAAGAATTAACCCACCCTCTCGAGACCCCCCGGAGCCTTTATTACCCCCCTCGGCCCCATATACAAGCGGGCCGTCGGCGGTCGGCAGGGCCCGCAGCCCCACCGGGGCGGCCAGCGCACGCTGCCCCCTCGGGGGTGTAAGGGGGCCCCGAATTGGCCCCCCCTCTGCGGGGTAACCCCGCACGGGACACGGCCCTCACAGAGGGGCCGCCGGCGGCCCTCCGGGGGGTCGCCTCCGTCGTCCGCCCGGGGGGAATCCCCCGGCACCCCCTGGGTTTCGGAACCGATCCTCGCAGGCTCGGGGGCAGGGTGTCTGATTGGAGGTCGCCAGCTGGTGGGTGATCCGACCGGACGCGGCGATGGCCTTCCGCGATCGGGAGATCCTCGAGGCGCTGCCCAGGTACGTGAGGGCCGCCAGGGGGGAGATTCCGGCCCAGTTCGTCCTCGCATCCAGGCTGAGGGCCCCCGCGGGCCTCTCCGAGGGTGACGCCTGGTCGGAGCACCGGGCCCTCCTGGGGGAGCTGAGGGACCTGATCAGGGAGGTGGACTCGGGCTCCGAGCCCCCGGAGAGGCCGGAGTTCAGCCTCCTGGACCTGAAGGTCAGACTTGCCAGGAGGCTCCTGAGCCCCTGCGAGCTCTGCGAGAGGGCCTGCGGGGTGGACAGGCTGTCGGGGGCCGTCGGGGTGTGCGGCGTCGGCCCCCTGCCGAGGGTGGCCTCGGCCTTCATACACATGGGGGAGGAGCCCCCCATAACCCCCTCCGGGACAGTCTTCTTCGCCGGCTGCAACCTCAGGTGCGTCTTCTGTCAGAACTGGGACATCTCCCAGGAGCCCGCCTCCGGGAGGCCGGCCGACCCGGCCTACCTTGCCTCCCTCTTCGAGGCGCTCCGGGCCAGGGACGCGAGGAACGTGAACCTCGTGGGGGGAGAGCCCACGCCGAACCTGCCCTGGATACTGGAGGCCCTCTCCCTCACCAGGGTGAGCGTGCCCGTCGTCTGGAACTCCAACATGTACATGGGCGAGAGGGCCGCGGAGCTCCTCCTGGGGGTGGTGGACCTCTGGCTTCCTGACTTCAAGTACTGGGACGACTCGCACGCTGTCAGGTACAGCTCGGCCCCCAGGTACAGGGAGGTCGTCACGAGGAACCTCAGGGTGGCGTACGGCTACTGGCCCGAGATGGTGATCCGCCACCTTGTCATGCCGGGGCACGTGGAGTGCTGCACCCTGCCCATCCTCAGGTGGATAGCCGAGAACACCCCGGGGGCGCTGGTAAACGTCATGGAGCAGTACAGGCCGGAGTACAGGGCCAGCAGGTTCCCCGAGATAGCCAGAAGGCCGAGCCGCGACGAGGTGGCCAGGGCGAGGGCCGAGGCCGAGAGACTCGGCCTGAGGTGGAGGTCCGTCAGCTGACCCCGCCTACTGGCGAAGGCTCAGGCGGACGGGATCCTGAGGACCACGGCCAAGGCCCTGGACCTGAGCTCCTCCAGGGAGCCGGAGTTCACTATCAGCTCGTCGGCCAGGATGAAGGGCTCCCCCATCCGGAAGAGCTCCACCTCCCTCCTGTCCTGCCTCTCCATCTCCTCCATGGTGGGGGCGTCGAACCCCCTCCTCCCCCTCCTGAGCATCCTCAGGTACCTGAGCCTCTTGGGCGCGTGTATGGCCACGCAGACGGCCTCGTCCCTGAATCGGGCCTTGACCTCGTCGACCTCCTCCTGGTTCCTGATCCCCGAGATCACGTAGCCCGGCCTGGGGGCCTGGGCCTCGAGCTCATCAACCCTCCTGAGGACGAGCTTGGCGACGGCAGAGGGGCCCATCTCACGCCTCAGGGCCTCACCGGTCTTCCTGAGGCTCTCCCTGTCGACCCCCAGCCCCCTCTTCCTGGCCTCCTCCTTCACGAGGTCGCTCATGTCTATGACCTCGTAGCCGAGCTCCTCCCTCAGAATGGAGGCCACGGCGCTCTTCCCGCAGCCCGGAAGGCCGACCAGCATGACGTACCTGTAGGCCCCGGGGACGCCTCGTCGCACGCTCCTCAACGGGAGGAGGGTGATAAAAGATTAATGGAAAGGCCCGTCCGGCGCCTGATCTGGAGGGTGAACTAATTTGGTGCAACCCCCACCAATATGGACGATCTTTCTGGAGCTAACAGCCCACGAGGACGGAGAGCTGACCGCGACGGGTGAGCCGCTCAGGAGGGCCGTCCTCAGGGCCATGTCCTCCGCCGACCCGCTGACCGCCAGGGCCATCAGGATGGCAGGGCCGCGGGGGCAGGTGATAGCCTCCCCCCTGTACACGGGCGCCAGGCCGCTGGTGGAGTGCAGCGAGAGGGCCGTGGGGATCTCCAGGGGGGCCACCTACAGGGCCAGGGTCGTGACGTTCAGCGACGCGGCCTCCACGATAATCCGGAACTGGGCCGCCAGGAGCCCGAGGGTGAGGCTCTCCGGGATGGAGTTCGAGGTCATCTCCGTGGAGGCCGATAGGCTCGACTGGGACGAGATACTCGTCGACGAGCCCGTCAAGGCCTTCAGGGTCAACTTCCTCACCCCCACCCTGTTCAGGAGGCAGTCCACGCCGTACTGCAGGCTCTTCCCCCTGCCCTCCATGCTGATCCACAGCCTGGCGAGCAGCTGGAACAGGCTCAGGGGGGACGGCCCGAGGATGAGGGACATAGTCTCCTGGGCGAGGCTCAGCGTGGTGGAGACCGGGCACGAGCTGTGCACGTCGAGGCCCATAGAGGTGGGGGGAGAGAACGTCGTGGGCTTCGTCGGGTGGGCCCACTACAAGTGCATAATGCACCCCAACTGGTCCCCGAAGCAGCACGAGGAGATGGCCACCTGGGCCGGGAGGCTCATGAGGCTGGGTGAGCTCGTCGGGGTCGGGGCTCACAGGCAGAACGGCCTGGGGATAATCAGGTTCTCCCCCAAGAGCTAGCTAGCCAGCTGTGCTGGGGGATGGGGCTCAAATCATGGGGGACCGACCGGCCCCTCAGGGCGGTCGGGCTCAGCCGACCGCGCCCGCCGCGCCCTTCAGGCTCTCCATGAGGGCTATCCCGCTCCTCAGGTCCACCGCGCTGTAGGACTCGGCCCCGAAGGCCTCTCTGAGCAGGGCGAAGACCTCCCAGGTGCTCTCCGGGTCCTTGCAGGAGGAGACCTCCACCGTCACGAGCCCGTGCCCCGGCCAGGTGTGGACGGCCACGTGGCTCTCGCCTATGACCGCCACGCCGATGACCCCCTCGCCCCTGCGGTGGACGTAGACGTCGAAGAGCGTCAGGCCCGCCTCGACCACCGAGCGAACGAGCGCGTCCCTCACGAAAGCCTCGTCCGTGAGGTAGCTCTCCTCCACCCCCCTGAGCTCACCGATCACGTGGAACTCAAAGGCCTCGGGCATGGGGCATCACCTCCGTCGTCCGCACGTGGAGGCGCCGGAGCAGGGCAATAAAAACTTGATCCCGCTGCGCCTGGCCGAGCCACACGCTGAACGGAGCGGTCAAATGCTGTCTTTTCTCGCCAAAATGGATTTCCAACGAGACCGTATTGACGAGGGGGGGACCCCCCTCCCCCCTCCCCCCGAGATGGGACCCTTCGGGACCGCTCCAGCCAAATCGAGTCACGTTTTGGCCGGCCCTTCTATCGTTTTCAGGCGGTCGGGGCGATGTCGCTCTCCAGGGAAGCGACCAGGATGCGTCTGATCGCCCTCTTCAGCTCCGCGAGCCACCCGCCGAGGTCCTCGCCCGGGGACGGGGGCATGGAGAGGCTCACCCTGCCGAGGGGGACCCTCCTCTCCACCATCCTCGGCTGGCCGGGCCCTCCTCCCCTCAGCTCGAAGCCGACGCCCTTGAGGGAGGCGTCCGCCGAGACCGCCGCCCTGTCGCTCCCCCAGCTGGCCTCGAACGAGAGCTCGCCGACGAGGACGAACTCAGACACCCCGGAGACGTCGCCCCCGCCGGCCCCCCTCCTGGCGGCCACCTCCACCCTGTCTGTGAACTCTGTGGAGAGGCCGTAGCCCCTCCTGAACTCGTCGGCGGACCACCTTCCGAGCACCAAGGAGACCCTACCGTCGACCCTGACGCCCTCGTCCCTGACCGCCCCCAGCTCGACGATCCTCCGGAGGACGGCCCTAGCCCACCTGGAGTCCGCCTCCTCGAACCTCGAGAGCTCCATCTCGAAGAGCTCGGGGTCCTCCACGCTGGCACCCGTGGTCGGGAGCCACCTGGCCCTCTCGGCTATGTCGCGGAGGACCTCGCTGGGGAACAGCATCAGCTCGGGGGAGTCGGACACCCTCCTAGCCAGGTAGTAGCCCGCCCAACCGTGGAGGGGCTCGAAGCCGGCCGAGACGTACCAGGAGTCCTCCTCCCTGTAGAAGATCAGGGGGGCCACCCTCCCCCCGGAGCCTACGTCGGGCTGGCCGTCTCCCACCGCGATCAGGAGCCCCACGATGAGCTCGCCGGGCCTCAGCCCCCTCTGGAACCTGAAGGTCGACAGCTCGTGGGGATCCAGGATCCAGGGGCCCTGATCGGAGAGCACGCTGAGGAGGAACTCCTCGAGCTCCAGCCTGGTTATCTCCGCACCCCCGGATCCTCGCCTCGCGTTCAAGGGCCTGCCTCCGTGGACATCCGGGTCCTGGGAAGTATATAACCGACTCGCGCCGTCGCGGCCGACCCCCCGGCTTTTATCGTTGGGCGCGCCGGCCGCGCGACCGGCCATGGGGAGGATCAGGACCTTCGTTGCCGTGGACCTGGAGCACCCCGAGGTCGCCGCCAGGATAGCCGAGGTCCAGAGGGGCATCCAGGAGACGGACAACGGCGTGAAGCTGGTCGAGCCGGAGAACCTCCACGTCACCCTGAAGTTCCTCGGGGGGGTGGACGAGGCCGCGATACCCGAGGTGGTGAGGCTCCTGAGCGGGCCTGAGGTGGGCCCCTTCAGGGCCAGGCTCTTCGGCGTCGGGGCCTTCCCCAGCGTGAGCCGGCCCAGGGTGATATGGGTGGGCTTCGAGGAGGGTAGGGAGGAGCTGATCGGACTGATGAGGTGGGTGGACTCCAGGCTGAGGAGGCTCGGCTTTCCGAGGGAGGAGAGGGAGCCTCACCCCCACCTGACGATCGCCAGGGTCAAGTGGCTCAGAGACAGGGAGGCGCTCAGGAGGGTGCTCTCCTCGCTGACGTCCACAGAGTTCGGCGAGATTGAGGTGAGGGAGATCAGGGTGAAGAAGAGCACCCTGACCCCCAGGGGGCCCATATACGAGACCCTGGCCTCCATACCCCTGCCGGCCGGAGGGGGCTGAGGGGGGCGGGATCAGGTTTATTACGCCGGGCGCTCCCCCAGACTTAGGCCCCATGACCAAGAGCCTGATTGTCGCCCTCCTCCTGCCCCTCGCCCTGATCCCCCTGTTCGCCGCCCTGGGCTCCCCCGGCGAGGTGGTCGTCCAGGCGACGGTCGATGGTCCCATAACCCAGGGGGTCGCGGACTACATCAGGGAGACGCTGGAGTACGCCGAGTCCATCAACGCGACGGGCGTGGTCATATCCCTGAACACGGACGGGGGCTTCCTCTCCGCCACAGAGGACGTGGTCCTCGCCATCAGGGAGGCCAGCGTCCCCGTCGCGGTCTACGTCCCCCCGGGCGGGAGAGCCTTCTCCGCCGGCTCGATAATATTCATGGCCTCGGACCACGCCGGGATGGGGCCGGGCTCCGCCTTGGGGGCCGCTGAGCCCAGGCCCTACGACGAGAAGGTGGCCAACGCCGTGGCGAGCTGGCTCAGGAGCCTGGCCGAGAGTTCCGGGAGGAACTCCACGGCCGCGGAAGCCTTCGTGAAGGAGAACCTGGCCCTCTCCGCCGAGGAGGCCCTCAGGCTCGGCGTGGTGGAGCACGTCGCGGCCACGCTGGACGAGTTCCTAGTCGAGCTGGGCTGGCCCGCCCCGGCGGCCGAGGTGACCCCAAGCCCGCGGACGGCCATCCTGATCCTGATAACAGAGCCCCTCCATGCCTGGGCGCTGGTGATCTTCGGGGGGCTCCTCCTGCTGGCCGGCCTCTCCCACCCCACATTCGTCATGGAGGGCGTCGGGACGGGCCTCCTGGTCTTGGGCCTGGCCGGGATGGGGCTCATGGGGGTGGGCCTGGCCGCCGCGGCCCTGATGCTGGCTGGCGTCGTGACCATGTTCCTGGAGCTGAAGACGGGCCACGGGGCCCTGGCCCTCACAGGGGCGCTCATGACCTCCGTGGGGCTCATGATGGTCTACAGGTCCAGCCCACTCCTTGAGGCCGGCGTGAGCGTCGGGGCCACCGTAGCGGGGCTCGTCATCGCGTCCGGCGTCGTCGGGTTCTACCTCTACAAGATAAGGGAGACCCTCAGGCTCAGGAGGGTGTGGGGGGACCTCAGCGAGCTCGTCGGGAGGAGGGGGGTGATAAAGAGGAGGATACCCCCGGGCGGCGAGGGGGTGGTCTTGGTGGGCTCCGAGCTGTGGACCGCGGTCTCGGAGTCGGGGGAGGAGGTGGAAGAGGGGGAGGCCGTGGAGGTGGCCGGGGTGGAGGGGTTCAAGCTCGTGGTGAGGAGGGCGAGGGCAAGCTGAGGGTTGAGGGGGTGTTTGGATGCTCCAGCCGGTGGAGGCGGTGTTCGGGGACCTGTTCCTGATAATCGTGGCCCTTGTGGTCGTGGCCCTCGTGGCCTCGGCCATCAAGATAGTCCCGGAGTTCAAGCGGCTGGTCATACTGAGGCTCGGCAGGTTCATCGGCGTCAGGGGTCCGGGGATAGTCTTCAGGATCCCGATAATCGACCAGCTGCTCTGGGTCGACCTGAGGGAGAGTTACTTCACCGTGCCGCACCAGACCTGCATAACCAAGGACAACGCCCCGACCGACATAGACTTCATCGTCTACTACAAGGTCGTCGACCCGGCGGCGTCGGTCCTCAACGTCTCCGACTTCAGGGGGGCCGCGATAGGGATAGCCACGACGACCCTGAGGGCCGTCATAGGCGAGATGCTCCTGGACGAGGTCCTGGCCAAGAGGGACGAGATCAACAACATCCTGAGGGTCAAGCTGGACGAGGTCACCGAGAGGTGGGGCGTCAAGATAACCAACGTGGAGATCAGGGAGATCCTGCCGCCCAGGCCGGTCCAGGAGGCCATGATCAAGCAGATGGCGGCGGAGAGGAACAGGAGGGCCATGGTGACCGAGGCGGAGGGCAAGAAGGAGGCGGCCATAAGGGTGGCCGAGGGCGAGAAGCAGGCCGCGATACTGAAGGCCGAGGGAGACAGGCAGGCCGCGATACTCAGGGCCGAGGGCTACTCCATAGCCCTGAAGACCATATCGGAGGTGGCCAAGGAGCTGGACGAGAACACCATGAAGCTCCAGTACCTGGAGGGGCTCAAGGCCATAGGCGCTGGCGAGTCGACGAAGATCCTGCTGCCAGTGGAGCTGCTCGAGATGGTGAAGGAGTGGCTCAGGAAGACGGGGGCTGAGAGGGGTTCTGGGTAGCCGAAGATCTCGGGGGAGGGGCGTTGAGGCCGATAATCACGCTGCTGACGGACTTCGGCGACAGGGACTACTACGTCTCGGCCATGAAGGGGGTCATCCTGGGCATAGCCCCGGAGGCGCAGATAGTCGACGTGACCCACCGGATCACGCCCTTCTCCATACTTGAGGGGGCCTTCGTCCTCTGGCAGGCCGTCAGGTGGTTCCCCAGGGGGACGGTGCACGTGCTGGTCGTCGACCCGGGTGTCGGGAGCGAGAGGGACGCCGTAGCCGTCAGGGCTGGCGGGCACTACCTCGTGGGGCCGGACAACGGGGCCCTGTACCCCGCAGCGGCCTCCCTGGGGATCGAGGAGGTCAGGAGGATAGGGGAGGGTGAGCTTACCCTCCCCAGGTCCGGAACCTTCGACGGACGAGACGTGTTCGCCCCGGTGGCTGCCCACCTGGTGTCTGGC
The DNA here is from genome assembly GCA_964594835.1 of uncultured Nitrososphaerota archaeon. Classification (GTDB taxonomy): domain Archaea; phylum Korarchaeota; class Korarchaeia; order Korarchaeales; family Korarchaeaceae; genus DRBY01. The sequence goes on along the minus strand of CAZQNA010000004.1, from coordinate 160,827 downwards.
GTCCCGATGGAGAGGGTCGGGCCGAGGAAGGACGGGCTCGTCCGCTTAGAGCTATTCAGGTACGAGGTCGGGGTGGACTCTATAGCGGGCCACGTCCTCCACGTGGACAGGTTCGGAAACGTCGTCCTGGATGTCCCCCTCGACGCGCTCCCCCCGGACCTCCCGCACCGCCTTACGGTGGAGCCGGAGGGAGGGGAGGCCCTTGAGGCCAGGCTCGCCTCCCACTACGAGGAGGGCGGCCCCCGGGAACTCCTCCTGATCCCCGGGAGCAGCGGACTCCTCGAACTCTCCGTGAGGAGGGGCAGCGCGGCGGAGCTCCTCGGCCTCCGCCCCGGGGCCCGCGTCAGGCTGATCCTGTCCTGACGGACGATCCGGCGGAGGGAGGGGTTCTCAGTCCCCCCGCCGGGCCCGCCCCCCTTATTACCACCCGGCGGCCGGTCGGCCGAAGGCCCCTCCCGTTGTCAAAGCTAGTCACCCTGACCACGGACTTTGGAACTCGCGACTACCACGCGGCGGGCGTCAAGGGGGCCATCCTAAGGGAGTGTCCGGACGCCCGCATAGTCGACGTGACCCACGACCTGGAGCCCTTCAACGTGAGGGGGGCCTCCCTCATACTGTGGCAGGCCGCGCCCTGCTTCCCCGAGGGAACCGTGCACGCGGCCGTGGTCTTCCCGGAGACCGGGGTGGGGAGGGTCGTAGCCGTCAGGGCTGGCGGGCACTACCTCGTGGGGCCGGACAACGGCCTCCTCTACATGGCGGCGGAGTCCCTCGGAGTAGAGGAGGTCAGGGCGGTCGAGGCCTTCTCGGGGAACCCCGGGCGGGCCCGAACGTTCGATGGGAGGTTCCTCGTCGCCCCGGCCGCGGGTCGGCTGGCGGCCGGCGCCCCGATCGGGGAGCTCGGCCCGGCCTTACGGGAGATGAGGAGGCTGACGGTCAGGGTGGCGAAGGTCTCGTCCGACTCTGTGCAGGGCGAGGTGATCCACGTGGACAGGTTCGGGAACCTGGTGACCAACGTGCCCGCGGACGGGCTTCCCGACTGGTGCGGGGAGGACCTCTGCCTGAGGGCCCTGGGGCGGGAGTGGACGGTCAGAATGGCGGAGTGCTTTGCGGAGGGGGGAAGGGGGGGCTCCTCCTGGTGAGGGGGAGCGTCGGCCTGATGGAGGTCGCCTCGAACATGGCCAGCGCCTCGGCCGCCTCAGGGCTGGGGGTAGGGGACGGGATCACGATATCCAGGGCCAGACGAGGCCGCCCTGAGGGATGATCTGGGCCGATCTCGGGTCGGAGCGGGCTTCTGGGCCGGTTGGGGCGCGCCGTGGATCGATCAAAATCCTTTATAAGCGTGGTTGACCGCAGCCGTGCGGTGGGTTACTTGGGTCAGGCCAAGGAGAGGGCACTCGTCCTGTGGTTCGACGAGGTGCGCAAGGAGGACGTCCCCCTCGTCGGGGGCAAGGTGGCCAACCTGGGAGAGATGAGGTCTTTCGGCCTCCCCGTTCCCCCAGGGTTCGCGGTCACCGCCTACGCGTACCAGAGGTTCATAACCGAGACCGGGATCGCCCACGAGATCTACAGGATCATAAAGGAGGTCGTGAAGGAGAAGAAGCCTCAGGAGTACCAGGAGGCGTCCAGGCGGATCCGGCAGCTCATAGAGAGCACGCCCATCCCCGAGGACATCGAGCAGGCCATAAAGGCTGCTTACCGGAGGCTGGGAGACCTCATAGGCATCCCCAACCCGCTCGTCGCGGCCAGGAGCTCGGCCACGGCGGAGGACCTTCCGGACGCCAGCTTCGCGGGCCAGCAGGACACCTACCTCGGCATAAGGGGCGAGGACGACCTCATCGACAAGGTGAGGAGGTGCTGGTCCAGCCTGTTCACGGCGAGGGCCATATCCTACAGGGAGGACAAGGGGTTCAGGCACGAGGACGTGTTGATCTCCGTGGCCGTCCAGAAGATGGTCAACTCCAGGAGCGCCGGCGTCATGTTCACAATCAACCCGGTGACGGGCGCCATGGACGAGCTGGTCATCGAGTCGAGCTACGGGCTCGGCGAGACTGTCGTGGGCGGGAAGGTCACGCCGGACACCTTCGTGGTCGACAAGGAGACGCTGGAGATAAAGGAGAAGCACCTTGGGGACAAGAGGATCGAGATAGTGATGCTCTCGAACGGAGGGACGGAGGAGAGGGAGGTAGAGCCCGACAGGCGCCAGCAGTTCTCCCTGTCGGATCAGGAGATCAGGAAGCTCGCTGAGTATGGAGTGAAGATAGAGGAGCACTACGGAAGGCCCATGGACGTCGAGTGGGCGATAGACAAGGACTTCCAGTGGCCCGAGAACGTGTTCATCCTTCAGGCCAGGCCGGAGACGGTCTACAGCCTCAAGGCCGTCGAGGCCGAGGCGGGGTCCGGGTCCTCGGCCGCCGTGGAGGAGGTCGAGGCGGCCAAGGGTGAGCCGGTCCTGAAGGGCCTCCCGGCCAGCCCCGGAGTGGCCGCGGGCGTGGCCAAGGTCGCCCTCACGGTCGACGAGGCCGCCCAGATGATCAAGGAGGGCGACGTCCTCGTGACCAAGATGACCACGCCGGACTGGGAGCCCTACATGAAGATCGTGAGCGCCATAGTGACCGACGAGGGAGGCATGACCAGCCACGCCGCCATAGTCAGCAGGGAGCTGGGCATCCCGTGCATAGTCGGGACCGGGAAGGCCACCCAGGTCCTCCAGACGGGGAAGAAGTACACGGTCGACGGCGGTACCGGCGTGGTGTACGAGGGGGTCAGGGAGGACCTCATCAAGAAGCCTGCCGCGCCCACGGCCGCGGGAGAGGCCGTGATAGTGGCCGGCCCCACGCTCGAGATCCCGGTCACCGGGACCAAGATCTACATGAACCTCGGCATCCCCGAGAAGATCGAGCAGTACAAGGACCTGCCCATCGACGGGATCGGCCTCATGAGGATCGAGTTCATCATAGCCAGCTGGATCAAGATGCACCCGCTCTACGCCATGTCCATAGGCAAGGAGGACTTCTACGTCGAGAAGCTCGCAGAGGGCATAGGCACGGTGGCCAGGGCCATCTACCCGAGGCCGGTCGTCGTCAGGCTCAGCGACTTCAAGACCAACGAGTACGCCAAGCTGGAGGGAGGGGCCGAGTACGAGCCAGAGGAGGCCAACCCCATGATAGGCTGGAGGGGCGCCTCCAGGTACATCAGCAAGGAGTTCGAGCCCGCCTTCAGGCTGGAGCTCAGGGCCATCAGGTCCCTCCACGAGCAGGGCCTCAGGAACGTCTGGGTCATGATACCCTTCGTCAGGACCGTCTGGGAGGCAGAGAAGACCATAGCCATCATGGAGGACGAGGGCCTCAGGCCGGGCAGGGACTTCCAGGTCTGGGCCATGGCCGAGGTGCCCAGCATAGTCGTGCTCGCGGACCAGTTCAACAGGTACTTCCAGGGCTACTCCATAGGCTCCAACGACCTCACCCAGCTGACCCTGGGCGTCGACAGGGACAGCGGCGTCCTACCGAAGATAGATCCGAGGTACTTCGACGAGAGGGACCTCGCCATCAAGAGGATGATCCAGCACCTGATCAAGGTGGCTCACAGGGACGGCAGGACCGTCAGCATCTGCGGGCAGGCCCCGAGCGTCTACCCGGACTTCACCGAGTTCCTGGTCAGGGCTGGCATCGACAGCATCAGCGTCAACCCGGACGCGGTGATCAGCACCAGGAGGCTCGTCGCCAGGATAGAGAGGAGGCTCGTGCTCGAGAGGCTGGCCAAGCTCGAGGAGGCCGAGGACGTCTTCGAGTTCGACCTCCTCTGAGCCGGGCCGTCAGGCCTCCCCTCCCGCCTCCTCTTTCTCCCTCCTCAGGGCGTAGTCCATGAGCCCCTGCCCCGGCTCGGACCTCCTGGCTCGGGACACCATGTTCCTGATCCTCCGGCCGTCGTAGATCCCAGAGCCCAGGTACACCTCCCCGCACCTCAGGATGACCGGGCCCGGCTCGACCTCCGGGAGCCCGCCGAGCTCCAGGTCGGAGCCCGACATCCAGGCGTCAACGAGATCCTCGGGGATCCCCACGACGTTCCTCTTGGCCAGCGGACCGAGGAGCGCCGTCCCCTCTATGCTGAGGTGGACGCCGAAGGGGGTCTCCCTGGCCGCGTACACCCCGGCCACGGAGGCGACCTCGAGGAACTCTAGGGCCTCCCTCGTGACCAGCCTGGCCCTCTTCGCGGAGGCGAGGAGCGAAAGCCCCTCCGGCATCCCCTCTATCCCGAACCTCTCCCTCAGCGCGGAGAGCAGCCTGTCCTCCCTGTCCCGCCCGCTCACACCCGCGCACCTCCCCCTCCGGCGTCCAGGGGCTTCCGAAGGAGGGCGACGTAGAACGCCTGGGTGTCGTTGTCCTGAGGGTAGATCCTGAGCGTCCTCGCCAGCGAGGGGTCGAGCTCGACCCCCTCCCACCTGGTGAGGCCCGGCCTCGACCTCAGACCCCTCAGGTTCGGCCTGACGGGCTCGGCCCCCTCCTGGACGAGCCTCTGAACCACGAACTCGTTCTCCTCCGGGTCGAGGGTGCAGGTGGAGTAGACCATCAGCCCCCCGGGCTTCAGGAGCCTGTAGCCGGCGAGGGCCAGCGAGGTCTGGAGCCGAGAGATCCTCCTGACGGCCCTCAGGCTCCACCTCCGCAGGGATCCCCAGCTCCTCCTGGCCTCTCCGACCGCCGAGCAGGGCGCGTCGACCAGCACCCTGTCGAACCTCCCCTCCCCCAGGACCTCTGGCAGGCGCCTCCCGTCCCTGACGGTCACGACCACGTTCGGACAGCCCATCCGCTGGACGTTGGCCGAGAGGGCGTTTGCCCTGCCTGGGTTCGAGTCGTTGGCCAGGACGACGCCCCTCCACCCCATCATCTCCGCCATCTGGGTGGTCTTGGACCCCGGGGCCGCGGCAATGTCCAAGACCCTCTCCCCGGGTGACGGGGCGAGGGCCGCGGGCGGCACCATGGAGGCGGCCTCCTGGACGTAGTAGAGCCCCAGCTGATGTTCTGGAGTGGCTCCGAGCCTCTCAGGCCCCCTCAGGACCCAGAACCCGTGCTCGTACCAGGGGATCGGCCTCAGAACCCACCCCCTCGACTCCAGCCTGGCCCTGAGGGCGTCCGGATCCGCCCTCATCGGGTTGAGGCGGATGGAGGGGATCGGCCTCGTGGCCATGAACCTGAGGAACTCGGCGTACTCCTCCCCCATCAGCCTGCGGTACCTCTCCTCAAACGACCTCTTCAGGACGCCCTCGGGGAACCTCTCCAAGGCCTCTCCGGGGTCACGGGGTGGGGCGATATTATAGCTCGCCGGGCCCCGGCTCGGGGCAAACTCCTTTACTTGGGAGAGGCGGACGGCGCGACCCGCCATGGAAGCAGAGTTCAAGCCCCCCGTCGAGACCCCCGAGGTCAGGGAGATCCTCTCAAGGTACAGGGACCTGTGGGCGGTCTACTACGGCCTCTCGCTCATGGGCTGGGACATGGAGACGTACATGCCCCCTGGCTCGGCCGTCGAGAGGGGAGAGGCGAGGGCCGTCCTCCGGAGGATGGTGCAGAGGCTCATGACGCACCCCGAGTTCGTGTCCCTGGTGGAGTCCGCCAGGCCCGCCAACGACTTCGAGGCTGGCGTGATCAGGGTCCTGAAGAGGGACATCGAGTACTACGCCAAGCTCCCGCCCGAGTTCGTGGAGGAGGAGGCCAGGGTGACGACCAGGGCCTACACCGAGTGGGTGAGGGCCAAGGGCAGGGACGACTTCCAGTCGTTCGCCCCCACGCTGGAGAGGGTCTTCGATCTCCAGAGGAGGAAGGCCGAGTACCTGGGGTACGAGGACCACCCGTACGACGCCCTGCTGGACAGGTTCGAGGAGGGGTTCACGGTGAAGGACTGCGAGCGCCTCTTCTCCGTGGTGGACGATCTCTCCTGCCTGTTCAAGCGGATCACCGAGGGGAGGCCGAGGGAGCACCCGCTCGAGGGGGAGGAGTACGACAGGGAGGCCATGCGCAGGCTGAACGAGCACATCCTCCACGTTCTCGGGTTCGACTTCAACCGCGGCAGGATGGACGTGTCCCCCCACCCGTTCACCTCGGGGATAGGTCTCGACGACGTCCGGATCACCACGTGGTACCACCCGAGGGACTTCAGGAGGTCCCTGCTGGCAGTGGTGCACGAGTTCGGGCACGCCACGTACGACATGAACATAGACAGGTCTTACTGGGCCACGCCGGTCCAGGAGGGAGCCTCATACGGGATACACGAGTCGCAGTCGAGGTTCTGGGAGAACGTGGTCGGCAGGAGCAGGGAGTTCGTGGAGGCCACCTTTCACGAGATGGCCCTGGCCCTCCCGTTCCTGAGGAGGTACGCGCCAGGGGATGTCTACGAGTACTTCACGCTGGTGAGGCCCGAGCTGATCAGGGTCGAGGCGGACGAGGTCCACTACGGCCTCCACATCTACCTGAGGTACGAGGTCGAGAAGTCGGTGCTGGAGGGCTCCCTCGGGGTGAGGGAACTTCCGGAGTTCTGGAACGACGAGATGGAGCGTCTGATAGGGGTGAGGCCCAGGGGATACGCGGACGGCGTCATTCAGGACGTCCACTGGTCCCTGGGGTCCGTGGGCTACTTCCCGACGTACTTCGTGGGCACGGTCCTGGCCGCCCAGCTCGGATCCAAGATACCGGGGCTGGGTGAGAAGATAGCCCAGAGGCGATTTGGGGAGATCATGGAGTTCCTGAGGGAGAGAATCCAGAGGTGGGGCTCCGTGTACTCGCCTAAGGAGCTGGTGAGGCGCGCCCTGGGAGGGGACATCGACCCCGAGAGCTTCGTGAGGTACGTCAGGAGGAAGTACGTGGGAGGATAGGGTCGCCACAAGAGTCTGGGAACAGACTTGCGCGTAGGCTTGCGCAGAGGAGCGCTAACCCAAAGGTTGTCGGCGGGCGACTTTAATAGACACGGCCGGGTCTCCAAATGGGAGGATGGAGCGGATCGAGGTCAACCCGAAGAAGCTTGGGGGGAAGCCAGTCGTACGGGGCACCAGAATCCCGGTAGCCCTCATTGTCAGGCTCGTGGCTGAGGGGATGACGCCAGAGGAGATCGTGAGGGAGTACCCCGAACTCACCCTGGAGGATGTGAGGGCCGCCCTGAGGTACGCGGCCAAGCTAGCTGGAGAGGAGGTAATCGTGGCCCTTGAGTGAGCCCGCTTTCCTCCTAGACGAGAACGTGCCAATTTCCCTTGCAAAGTTCCTGCTGGAGAGAGGATACGAGGTTAGGCGACTCGCAGAAGTTGGCTTGAGAGGGGCAGAGGACAGAGCCGTGGCCGAGTACGCTGCCGACCGCGGGCTGATCCTAGTCACGCTCGACAAGGACTTCGGCCTCCTCTACAGGCGGCTCTATGAGGGCAGGATCACGATAGTCCTAATCAGAGTCGACCCCCCAACCCCAGAGAGGATTGTAGAGGTTACGTCTCGCCTGCTCAGGTCGGTGAGCTTATCAGAGGTGGGAGGCAGGCTTGTCGTGGTATCGGAAAGGAAGGTCAGAGTAGTGTAGGCCGCCGGTGGTTGACCCAGCCCGCCCAAGCCGCTCTTTGATTATCGGCCGAGAAGGTGGCGGCCGACGGAAGTTCGAGCTTGCCGCCCAAATCATACCCAACATCACAGCCTAGCGCAATCCACTACCCCAAAGAACCACGATTTGAGTCTGAGAGATTCAGGAGTACTCCCGCCACGTGTACTTGCACTTGACGCAGGTGTAGATCCTGGTTGGGGGCTCGTCCGCCGACCTGGTCTGCTCTATCCTGAGGTAGGCCTCGGTGTGCCCGCACTTGGGGCAGACCGCCTTCACCTTGGGGAGGGAGATCAGATCCTCCGGGTTCTCTATCACGACCACCTTGTTCTCCGGGCTGCCGGCGACCCTCCTGGTTATGTTGAGGGCCCTCCCCTCGGTCCCCTCGTACCCGCACCTGGGGCACTTGAACACGACCTTGCCGTCCACTACCCTGGGAGACATCAGCGCGCCGCATTTCGGGCAGATCAACCCTATCCCTCGGGTCCGTTCCCCGGGCGTGGCGATTAATCTAGTTTGCGCGGGCGACGGGCCAACCGTTAATTAGGTCCTGGGAAGGGGTGGTCCGATGAGCCACCGCCGCGTCTCCGTCCCCAGAGTACCGCTCAGACTTCCCTCGAGGCACAGGAGGAGGCGAGTCGCCGTAATAGTGGACGGCCCCAACATGCTGAGGAAGGAGCTAGGGGTTGACCTGGAGGAGATATCCAAGGTGGCCTCTGATCTGGGGAACGTGAGGGTCAAGGTGGTCGTCCTCGACAGGAAGGCCCCCGAGAAGCTCGTGGAGGCCGTGATGAACGCCGGATACAAGGCCCTCATATCCCCGGGCAAGCCGGAGGTGGACCTCACCATAGCCGCCATGGACGCCATACACGACGAGAAGATAGACGCCCTGGCCCTCGCCACAAGGTCGGCCGCCTACCTCCCGCTCGTCTACAGGGCGAAGGAGGCGGGAAAGGAGGTGGCCGTGATAGGCGCGGAGCCGGGCTTCAGCGTGGCCCTCAGGAAGGCGGCCGACGCCTCATTCACCGTCGGATCTCCTTCTCCTCCCTACGAGGGCTCTGAGGAAGAAGAGTGAGGCTATCGAGAAGAGCAGCGAGGCCGTCAGGCCGAGGCCCAGGATGACCGCCCCTATCCTCCCAAGGAGGTACTCCCCCGCGTAGTAGGTGACCAGCCAGGCCGAGAAGGAGACGGGTACGGCTATGAGCTTCTCCAGATAGTCCCCGCGCTTCATGGCGTAGGACTCTATCGCGCTCCCCAGGAAGGCCACCGACGTGAAGAGGAAGAACAGGTGAGAGGTGCTCCTCAGGACCGTCCCCACCACCACGCTCGCTGGGTTGCTCTCTATCATGCTTGATGCGGTCCTGTAGGCCTGAAACGCGCTCGCAGCCACCCCAGTGAGTCCAAAGAACAGGGAGAATATCCCCATGGCTCCCCCGAAGTACTTGACCGCCCTGACGATCCTGCCAGTTATGGAGAACCCCTTCTCCATTAGCAGCGCGCCTAGGAAGAGTATGAAGCCCGTGGTGAGGTACCTCTGGAGGTTCAGGAGCGAGAGGATCCCGGCCAGCGCCAGAAGGGCCCCCGGCACTCCCAAGGCGTAGGCCCTGGCCTCCGGGCTCTCAAGGAGCCTCTCTATGTACCTCCTTATGAGCAGGTAGGTCTCCTCGAGCTGGGGGCTCTGCTGGACCACCACTCTCCTCACGCTAATCGTCGGGACGAACTTGAGGAGGAGGGGGATCACCCTCTCGTCGTCGACGCCGTCCGAGACGAGTATGGCGTGGTCGGGGCGGAATGTGGAGGTGACCTCCGCCATCTGCCTGATGATCTCCTGGTCCGCTATCAGCTCGCTGGTGTGGTGACCCGTTATCGTGGCCACCAGGACCTCGGCTTCAGGGAGCTCGCGCTTGACCTCCTCGGCCACCTTCACCGCTCCGAAGATCGCGTTCGCGTCGGCCTCCTGGGGGTCGGCGAGCGCCAGCCTCGTAGCGGCCTCTGTGTTCGCGTCAGGTCCGACCACGGGGCCCCTCAGGCCAGTCTTAAGGCCGAGATCGTCGTCCCTGTCAACGCAGAGAACCAGCACTCGCCGCGGAGTTCCCTCGGGGCCCTTGGTGACCAAGTCCTATCGCTTGCCCGGGGCCGGCTGGAATTAAAAATGTGGGTCGGAGCCGGCTAGCTCGAGGAGGCGGGGCCGCCCTCCAGGAGGCCGGCCTCCATGAGGGCTTTCAGCTCCTCGAGGGTCAGCTTCTCTCCAGCCTTGTACTTCTCCAGGGCCTCCTGAGCCAGCCTGGTCTTTATCTGCTCCTCCGTCAGCTTGGCGGCGGCCTGAATGTCCTCGTAGGCCTTCTTCAGGAGTTCCCTCGTCTGAGTTATCTCCTGGAATATCTCGTCCATCTGAGCCTTCATCTCGTCCACCCTGCCGCTCTTCTCCTCTATCTCCTTGCTGAGCTCGTCGATCTGGGGGCGGATCTCGTCCAGCTCCTTTATGATCTGCGATATCTCCGAGTTTATCTCGGATATCTTGGACTTCAGCTCCTTGATCCTCTCCCCCGTGTCCCTGATGAAGAACCTCCACCTCTCCGCCTCGGCCATGATCTCGATGTAGCGCCTCTTCAGCTTCTTGGCCTCGACGAGGGTCTGGAGCTGTGCCTCCAGGTGGCTTATCCTGACCACCAGGTCCCTCTCCGCGTCCCTGGACAGGGGCTGGGTCTCGATCCTCCTCTCCAGGGCGGCTATCCTCCTCCGAAGGACGCGCTCGGGGACCCCGACCTCGGCGATGAGGTTCTCGTACTTGTTCTTGATCTCCATGGCCTCCTGCCTGGCCTTCCTGTACTCGTCGATGACCCTCCTCCTCTCCTCGAAGAGCTTCTCGACCTCCTCCCTGATCTTCTTCCTCTCCTCCATGAGCTCCCTTATCTTGGCCCTCTTTCCCCTCACCTGCTCGATGAGCTCTCTCCTCTTCTCCCTCAGACCCTTGAGAACCTCTATTATGGCCCTCCTCTCGTCGCGTATCGAGAGAAGTTTCGCCCTCAGATCCTCAACCCTACGCCGGAGGACATCAAGATCCTGCGCCTGTGCTGCTCCCATGGGGGCTCCTCCTCTCTCAGCCGTTGCGTTGCCCGAAAGATCGCCCGCCACCAAGCGTGCTCGGATCGGGCCGGTGTTAGGAGATTAAAAAGGTTCGCCGCCGGGGGGCCAGCTCACACCGACACGAGGATTATGTCGGCGCAGGCCCTTATGGCCGGGTACGGGATCGTCCTCCTCTCCCTACCCTTCTCGTCAAGGGCCACGACTATCGCGGCGAGTCGGCCCTCGGCGTCGTCGAACACTATGTCGTCCACCGTCCCGACGAACTTGCCGTCGGTGGTGTAGACCTCCATGTCGTATAGCTCCGACACCCTCCTGGCCAATCCATCACCCCAGTATGACCCTGGCGTCCACCACTTTAAGTCCGCTGGGGTACGCCATCACGGGGTTGAGGTCCATCTCCTTCACCTCAGGGTGATCCACCCCGATCTGGCCCGCCCGGACGAGGGCGTCCACGAGGGCCCTCTTGTCCACCGGCTCCGCTCCCCTGTAGCCCTCCAAGAGCTTGCTCCCCTTGATCTCGCTGATCATCTCCTCGGCGTCCCTCTCGGTCAGGGGCGCCACCCTGAAGGACACGTCCCTGAAGACCTCGACGAACACCCCTCCGAGGCCGAACATGACGGTGGGGCCGAACTGCGGGTCCCTGATCAGGCCTATGATGACCTCCACGCCGGAGGGGGCGAACTCCTGGATGAGCACCCCGACGATCCTGGCGTTGGGCACCCTGGACCTCACGGACTCGATGATCTCGTTGTAGGCCCTCCTCACCTCCTCCTCGGTCTTCAGATTCACCTTCACTCCGCCCACGTCGCTCTTATGGAGGACGTCCGGGGAGACTATCTTGAGGACGACCGGCAGGCCGATCTCCCTGGCGAACTGAACGGCCTCATCCTCGGACTTGGCCACCTTGACCCTCGTGACTGGAATTCCGTACTCGGCGACCAGGGCCTTCGCCTCGGGCTCCAGTAGGACCTTCCTGCCCTCGGAGATGGCCCCCTGGATTATCTCCCTCCCCCTGGACATGGACGCACGTCACCGCGGCAGGCTCCGGCCCAATCCGTTAAAAGATTATCCCACAGATCCTCAGCGCCTCTTGGTCCTCCTCAGGAGCTTCTCTATGGACTTGGAGATCTTCCTCGGCCTCTCCTGCTCCCTGGGACGGGCCCTGGAAGGTCTCCTCTTCGTCGGCTCCTCTCTGGCCTCGGCAGACTCGAGGACATCCTTGGGCAGGTAGTACATGCCGGCGGCGTCCTTCGAGAGGTACCCGGCCGCCACCAGGGTCTCAAGCCTCCTGTACTCCTCGTCCACTGGGACCTCCGCGGCCAGGGCCAGCTTCTCGAGGGTTATCGGCCCGCCGCCGAAGTCCCTGATCAGCGTCTCCACCTCCCTCCTGAACCTCTCCGGAACCCTCTCTAGGAACTCCAGAAGAGGGGCCTCCGGCTCCATCACGTCGTCCACGATCACCTCCGTGACCGTGGTCCTCCTCAGGGCAACGGCGGCCTCCAGGGCCTGGGAGAGTATGTCCATCAGCCTCTTGGGCACCCCGCGCGCGTAGCCGTTGGCGGCCTCCACCGCCTCCGGGGTGAACGGGTCCAGCTCGAACCTCGGCTCCCTGACCCTGAACGTCGAGACTCTCTTTTCCACTATCTGGATAGCCTCCTCGTTGGTCAGGGGCTTCAGCTCCACCCTGTCGTGCATCCTAGATATCAGGGCGGAGTGCCTCTTCCTCAGAGCGTTGAAGGCGTCCGGGCTCATGGTCATCACGACCATGATCCCCTCCGGCATGACCGAGACCAGCTCCCTGATGCTCTCGAAGAAGAAGAAGGACCACCTGTCTCCCCCGAGGAGCATGTTGTGGGCGTCGTCCAGGAGAAGTGCGACGGGCCTTATGGGATCGAGGTAGTCGACCAAGGCCTCCCCGACGCTCGCCGGGGACCTCCTGAGCCTCTCCAGCTCCTCGTCGCTGAGCTCCGAGACGCCGAGGACCAGCCTCTTGAGCGCCTTCCTGATGCTCCGGCTTCGCTCGTACGTGAAGCTTAGGAGATCGTCTATCGCGTCGGGTCCCTCCAGGGGGTTGACCTCGTAGAGGATGTACTCTCCCTCGGACTCCCAGAAGTCGTGCGCCAGCACGTTGAGCCTCGAGGTCCGACCCATCCCCGGCTCCCCGACCACCGCCACGAAGGCCGACCCTGTGCCGGCGAGGGTATCGCTGGCCATGGCGAACAGGCCCGAGTCTGGCTGGAGGGGTACGAACATCTGCCTGGCCAGCTCGGGATCGAAGTCGGCTAGTGGGGTGAACGGGTTCCTGGAGAGACCGAGGATGACTTCGAGGCTCCTCTCCCTTCCGGCGAGGCCCGCCAATCAATCCACCGCGGATGCGGCGCCCACGGCTATATAATAGGCCAGCGTCTCCCGGCGGCGGGGGCATTCTTTTTTAACGCGGGCGCGAGGGCTGGCCTTGGAAGGGTGAAAAGGCCTTGCAGAAGTACAAGAAGATCGTAGAGCACCTCCAGGGCCTTATGATGGATCCCCAGAACATAAAGAACATCGGGATCATCGCCCACATAGACCACGGCAAGACGACGCTCTCGGACAACCTGCTCTCCTCCGCGGGCATGATCAGCACCAAGATGGCCGGCGAGATGAGGTGGCTCGACTACCACGAGCTCGAGCAGGCCAGGGGGATCACGATAAAGGCCGCGAACGTCTCTCTGTACTACAAGCACGAGGGGAGGGAGTACGCGATCAACATGGTCGACACGCCCGGCCACATCGACTTCACCGGGCACGTCACCAGGTCCCTGAGGGTGATAGACGGCGCCATAGTGGTGGTCGACGCGGTGGAGGAGGTCATGGTCCAGACAGAGACGGTGACCAGGCAGGCCCTGGAGGAGAGGGTTCGGCCGCTCCTGTTCATCAACAAGGTCGACAGGCTCATCAAGGAACTCAGGCTCACGCCGCAGGAGACCCAGAAGAAGATCGCCAGGATCATAACCCAGTTCAACGACCTGATAGAGGCCTACGCCGAGCCGGAGTTCAGGGACAAGTGGAAGGTCAGGTGGGAGAACGACACCGTGGCCCTGGGATCGGGCCTGCACGGCTGGGGCCTCAACGCGTCCATCTCCAAGAGGAAGGGCGTCACCTTCGCGGACATCCTGAAGGCCTACGCCGAGGACGACCACGTCAGGCTCAAGCACGAGCTGCCGGTTCACGAGGCCATCCTGGAGATGGTGGTGAAGCACGTCCCCAGCCCGATAGAGGCCCAGCAGTACAGGATCGACAGGATCTGGAAGGACAAGCACGACGAGGAGATTCTCGAGGCCCTGAAGAGGTGCGACCCCAACGGCCCGCTCATCATAGGCGTCAACGCCGCCAAGGTCGACCCGCACGCCGGGGTCGTGGTCACCGGCAGGGTGTTCAGCGGGACAGTCGAGGAGGGGCAGGAGGTATACCTGCTCAACGCTAAGAAGACCCAGAGGATCCAGCAGACCGCCATCTACATGGGGCCCTACAGGGTCAGGATGGAGCAGATCCCCGCCGGGAACATAGCCGCCCTGCTCGGCGTGGACGCGGCCAGCTCGGGCGAGACCCTCGTGCTCCCCTCAGTCAGGGAGAGGGTGCAGGCGGGCTTCGAGGCGATGCACTACGTCACTGAGCCGGTGGTCACGGTGGCGATAGAGGCCAAGAGGCCGTCTGACCTGCCGAAGCTGGTCGACTCCCTCAGGAAGCTCACGCTCCAGGACCCGAACCTGATCCTCATACACAACACCGAGACGGGCGAGATCCTCCTCAAGGGGACCGGCGCCCTGCACCTGGAGGTGTCGCTCTACGACATCAAGAAGTCAGGCCTCGAGTTCGAGGTCAGCGAACCTACCGTCGTATACAGGGAGAGCATGAAGTCCTCCTCCCCGGAGCCCGTGCTGGCCAAGTCGCCCAACAAGCTGAACAGGCTCTGGATCACCGCCGAGAGGCTGCCGGAGAAGGTCATCGAGCTCATCAGGGAGAGGAAGGTGCACGAGAGGATGGACAGCAGGTCCATCGCCAAGATCCTGAGGGAGGAGGGCGGCATGGAGACCGACGACGCCAGGAACGTCTGGAAGATCGACGAGGAGAACTACAACCTGTTCATCAACAGGACCGTCGGCGTCCAGAGGCTGGACGAGGTGAGGGAGATCCTGAAGCAGGGCTTCATGTGGGCCATGAAGGAGGGCCCGCTCGCCGGCGAGCCCTCGATGGGACTGGTGATAAGGCTGGTCAACGCCATGATCCACGAGGACCCGGCCCACAGGGGACCGGCCCAGCTGGTCCCGGCCACCAGGAGGGCCATATTCGGCGCCATGCTCAGCGACGAGCCGGTCCTGCTGGAGCCGGTCTACGAGATTCAGGTGACGGTCCCGCCGGAGCTGATCGGCAGCGTGATAGGCCTGATCTCGCAGAAGAGGGGGAAGGTCACGGGCGTGGAGGAGAGGGGAAGGATCAGCCTGGTCAAGGGGTACATCCCGGTCAGGGAGACCCTGGGCGACTTCAGCAACGAGATGAGGAGCGTCACCGGGGGCAGGGCCTTCTGGCAGACGAAGTTCTCCCACTGGGAGCCCCTGCCGAAGTCCCTCATGGAGCAGGTGATCCTGGAGATCAGGAGAAGGAAGGGGATGAAGGAGGAGCTCCCGAGGGCCGAGGACTACATCGACCGCCTGTGAGCACCCCCTCCCCCCTCTCTCCCCCTTCGTCCGCCCCGGGGGGCGATCACTCGGACCTCCTGGCCCAGACGGGCTCCCCCACCCACCTCATCCTCGCCAGGACGGGCCCGGCCATTGTGTACGCAACCGCCAGGGCCACGACGGCTTTCGACAGAGGGGCTACCAGGCCGC
Source organism: uncultured Nitrososphaerota archaeon (assembly GCA_964594835.1). Lineage (GTDB taxonomy): Archaea > Korarchaeota > Korarchaeia > Korarchaeales > Korarchaeaceae > DRBY01. The sequence goes on along the minus strand of CAZQNA010000004.1, from coordinate 145,315 downwards.
CCGGCCCGAGCACCATAACAAGGGGGACGATCGGCCTCATCCCCCAGACGAGTCTCCTCCACCCTCCCCCCTCGCCGACGGACGTCACCTGGGACCTGGGGTAGGGGATCGGGAGGCCGGTCACCAGTATGAAGGGGAGGAGGATCAGGGGATGCAGGTCCATGCCGGCAAGGACGGAGCACTCGATCAGGAGCGCCGGTATGAACAGGGGGGCCCCTCTGAAGTAGCGGGAATCCTTCGGGATGGAGAGCCTCACTATCCCTATGATCACGAGCAGCGAGGCCACTGCGCTGTCCAAGATCCCCCCGGCAGCGGCGTAGAGCACCGCCGGGGCGACGCACTGGTTGATCCTGTCGACGGCCCTGTCGAGGACCTCCCCCCTGGGGGACCCGGCGCCCAGGAGCCTGGCCGCCAGCCCGTCCAGGTAGTCGAAGAACAGTGCGAGGAAGAACAGCCTCGCCGCCAGCTGGAACCTGCCGGTGGCGGCCATGTATATGGACTGGAAGCCTATCTCGAGCCCGACGAGCGTTATTAAGTCTGGCAGGTGCTTGAGCAACCCTGACCACCCGGTGGTGCCATTGGCCTCGCTGAGAGTGATCCTGGTCGAGCCCGAGAACGCAATAAACGTTGGCTCGATCGCGAGGGCCATGAAGAACTTCGGGTTCGACGGGCTCTACCTAGTGAACCCCATGTTCGAGTCCTTCGACAGGGCCTACGCGGCGGCCATGAGGGCCAGGGACGTCCTCGAGGCTGCCAGGGTCGTGACGTCCCTGGAGGAGGCGTTCGAGGGGGCGGATGTCGTCGTGGGGACGACGGCCAAGCCCGGCCCGCCCGGCTCCATCCTGAGGCAGGTCATCCCCCTCAGGCAGTACGCCCAGAGTCTCCGGTGGGACGCCGAGTACGCCCTGATCTTTGGCAGGGAGTCCACCGGCCTGACGAACGAGGAGCTCGCCAAGTGCGACGTGATCGTGACCATACCGACCTCCGCGGAGTACCCGACGCTGAACCTTGCCAACGCCGTCGCGGTCGTGCTGTACGAGTTCAGGATGGCCTTTGAGTCGGGAGAGGCGAGGCTGAGGCCCCCTGGGAGGGAGACCGTCGAGATAATGCTTAAGTACCTCGACGACATCATCGACCGCGTAGACCTGCCCGGGCACAAGAGGCGGAGGCTCCGCCTGATGGCCCGACGGGTGGTGGGGAGGGCCTTCCCCTGCGGGCTCACCGAGGAGGAGGTCCTCTACGCGCTCGGGCTGGTCAGGAGAATAAGGGACGCGCTGGTGGGTGATTGATATGTCGCTGAGGCCGGCCCGGAACTACAGGGCCATACAGAGGCCCTACACCCGCAAGGAGTACATCAAGAGCATACCCTACAGCAAGATCCAGAAGTTCGACCACGGCGACCCGAACCTGGACTACGACTACGAGATCAGGGTGGAGGCCACCGCCAGCTTCCAGCTGAGGGCGAACGCCATGGAGGCAGCCAGGATGGCCGTGCTCTCCCAGCTCAGGAAGAGGATCGTGAGCGGCGAGTACTTCTTCAAGGTGGTTCCCTACCCGCACCACATACTGAGGAAGCACGCGATGGCCGGCGTCCACAAGGCGGAGAGGCTCCAGAAGGGCATGAGGCTCGCCTTTGGCAAGCCCGACGGGAGGGCGGCCCAGGTCAGGAGGGGCCAGACCATCCTCCTGCTCAGGGTCAGGGAGGAGGACCTAGAGGAGGGCAAGTACTGCCTGAGCATAGGCAAGAGGAAGCTCCCCCACATGACGAGGCTGGTGGTAGAGAGGATCTCAGGTGGCGAGTAGGCCCAGCAAGAGGGAGCTCGCCAGGCTCCTCTCCTCCCTGGAGCCACTCCCCCATCCGAGGCCAGAGCTGGAGCAGTACGAGACGCCCCCAGAGCTGGCCGCGGAGGTCCTGATCAGGGCCTTCGACATGGGGGACGTCCGGGGGAGGGCCGTGGCCGACCTCGGCTGCGGATCGGGCATCCTCGGGCTGGGGGCGGCCCTCCTTGGCGCCAGGAAGGTGATCTGTCTGGACGTTGACCCGAGGGCGGTTGAAGTCGCCGTGAGAAACGCGGAGAGGCTCCGCGTGTCGGACAGGGTCCAGATCGTGGAGATGGACGTGGTCGACTTCAGGGGGAGCGTCGACACGGTCGTGATGAACCCTCCCTTCGGCCTGAGGGGGGGAACCCCCGACCTGACGTTCCTCGTGAGGGCCCTTCAGTCCGCCAGGGTGGTCTACTCCATTCACAGAGAGGGAAACCGGGAGTTCCTGGCCGGTGTGGCCTCGCGGTACGGCTGCAGGCTCACCGACGTCTGGCGATATCCTTTTTCCATTTCGAAGAGGTTCCCGTTTCACAGGAGGAGGAGTGTAGAGATAGGCGTAGAGGTGCTCAGGTTCGAGCGATCTCGCGGGAATGAGTCTGCCTGAGGGGTGATTCCATGTCGAGGGGTGATGAGAAGCTCGTGCTCCCGGGAGATCAGCTTGGGGTGATTGAGGAGGTCCTCCCCGGAGAGGGGGCCTACGTGGACAGGAGGGGCAGGGTGAGGTCGACCAGGCTCGGCCTCCTCAGGCGGAGGGAGGGGAAGGTTAGTGTGGAGCCCATCAAGGTGCCCTCCCTCCCGCTGAGGCCGGGGACGGAGGTCGTCGGCATAGTCTGGAGCACGGAGAGGGCCCTCCATCACGTCAAGATAGTCGGGATTGCCGGGAAGAGGCCTGTGAGGTTTCACAGGCCCATCTCGGGCATCATGCTCAAGTCTCACCCGGCGAACCAGGGGGCCAGGCCCGGAGACCTCATCCTGGCGAGGGTGATGAGGTCGGACTCCGAGCAGGTGGTCGTGACGATGGCAGGCCCCTCGCTCGGGGTCATCCTGGCGAGGTGCCCCAGGTGCGGGTCCGCGCTCAAGAGGGTCGGGTACACCCTCGTGTGCGAGGAGTGCGGGAGGGTCGTCCTGGACAGGAGGGTAAGCGACTTATATGGGCGGAACCCGCTGAGGGAGTCGGTGTGAGTTGGTGAGGCACGGCGGACTCAGGAGGATCGAGAAGAGGAGCTTCGTGCTCAACGTGAACCAGGAGGAGCTGTCCGACTTCCTGGACTACCTCGAGAGGAAGATGGAGGGTCTCGACTACAGCTACAGGTTCGCCGTGCCGGGCAAGCTCTACGTCACGGTCTACGGGACGCGGGAGGAGATGGCGAGGGCCGAGATGGTCGCACGATCCGCGTACAGGAACTTCGCCCTGGTCCACGCTGAGGGGCCAACCAGGAGGTACCCGAGGGACTGGATAGACGAGCGGAGGGGGGGCGTCTCCTACAGCCTCCTGTCCGCGGCCCTCCAGGCCTCGGGACACCACGTGGGCTGGTCGGGTGACGAGCTGATCACGGACGTCTCCCCGGAGGAGTTCCAGGAGATGGTGACCGAGCTCCAGGACCTCGTGACCGAGGCCAGGGTGGAGGTCAGGCAGAGGAAGGTGAGGGAGACCCTCGTGGCCGCGGCCTACGCGTCAGGCAGGCCCTTTCTGGACGTCCTGGAGGAGGCCCTCGAGGAGGGCCTGATAGAGGAGGACGAGGATGGCGTTTTCTGGTTCAGGACCTCCCCCGAGGAGGTCATAAGGAGGCTGAAGGGAGGAGGGGGTGAGGGGGCGTGAGCGCCGAGCGTGAGGAGAGGATGGAGGTCTCCATAGAGAGGGACGGGGACCTCGTCACCGTCAGGGTGCGGGGAGAGACCTACACCCTGCTGGACCCGCTGGTGAAGGCCCTCCATCAGGTGGGGGTCGACTTCGCCGGATACGACGTCCCTCATCCGCTGAAGGAGGAGGGAGTCCTCTACGTGAGGTCGAGGGAGGGCGATCCCGTCAGGAAGATCTTTGAGGCCCTCGACAGGCTGAGGGAGGAGTTCTCGTCTCTGAGGGAGTCCGTAGAGGAGGAGCTCAGGCGCGTGGAGGGCCGGTGACACCACGGAGACAAGTAATTTATAGACCGCCGGGCGGCCTGGCTCGTGCCGGTCGAAGCGAAGGGAGATGGTCACGTAGTACTCAGGGGCTACGCCCTGGACCTCGCGCTCATACTAGCCTCCTACGCCGCTGGCGTCTTCATACGGGCCCAGAGCGCCCTGAAGTACGGGGTCAAGCTAACATCGGACGACCCGCTACTCCACTACATGATCACCAAGCACCTGGTGGAGCACGGGTCCCTCCCGCACTACTGGCCGCTCGGGTGGCACCCGTGGTCGTACGACCCGGCAAGGGTCCTGCCGGTCCTGCACTACTACCTTGGGGCCCTGATATACCGCGTGGCCACCCTCTTCAGGCTGGACGTCTCCCTCCTAGAGGTGACGGTGTACACGCCGGCGTTCTTCGCCCCCCTCGTCGTCATCCCCATCTACTACTCGGCCAAGCTCCTCTGGGGTGGGAGGAGGGTCCCGGCGTTCACCGCGGCCATGCTCGCCAGCGTGAGCTATCCGGCGGTCATGAGGACGATAGCGGGCTTCTACAGGCACGAGCAGTTCGCCCTGCCCTTCCTGGCCGCCAGCTTCTACCTCACGCTGAGGGCGATGAGGGAGGAGGACCACTCGAGGGCCCTGATTTTCGCCGCAGGGAGCGGGCTCATGCTCGTCTGCGCGGCCGGGCTCTGGGCCGGCTTCAGGTCCCTGTACGACGGCTATCCTCTGTTCCTCCTGGCCCTGATGGCTCTTGACAGGGCCGATCTGGGGGACTACTTCGCCCTGGCCCTCCCCTCGGGCTACGTGATACTCTCGTCCCTGGCGCTGTTCCCCCACCTCAACCAGAGGAAGATCTACATCGGTATGGAGACCACCCTGGTCTACGGGGCCCTCGCGGCCGGCGCGGTCTACTTCTCGTGGCCGAGGGTGAGGGACAGGGTCGCGGGGCAGATAGACAGGAGGGTGGCGGCCCTGGCCGCCTTCGGTGGGGTAGTGGCGATCCTGTTCACCCTCGGTGTGTACCGCCCCCTGACCGCAAGGCTGGCGAGGGTGGTGTTTCCGTGGATCGAGCTCCCCAGGGGGAGCGTCGTGGAGACGGTCGCGGAGCACAGGCCGGGGGAGATAGGCGTCAGCATGAGGATAGTGCTGCTGCCGACCCTCCTGGGGCTCGCGCTGATGTTCATAGAGAGGAGGAGGGAGAAGGATCACCTCCTCCTCGTCTACTTCACGGCCCTCACGCTCTACTTCTCCTACTCAATAGTCAGGCTCCCTCCCCTGGCGTCGCCCTTCGCCGCCCTCTCCATGGCCTACCTGACCAACAGGGCGTGGGACGCCTGGGAGTCGAGGGCGAGGAGGTTCACGGCTGTCAAGAGGAGGAAGGCGAAGAAGATCAGCCTGTCACGTAAGCTGAAGGTCCTCACGCTCCCCATACTTATGCTCCTCCTCGTCGCCGTGCTACCCACGGTCGGAACCGCCTACAGGTCATACCAGCTCGCCACCAGGTACAGGCTGGGCTTCACGCCAGGCTGGGACGACGCCCTCTCCTACATGAGGGAGAACGCCGAGGGTCAGACTGCCATCTCCTGGTGGGACTACGGGTACTGGCTCGCCTACGGGTCGGGCGTCGTTTCCCTGGCGGACGGGCTGACGATCAACAGCTCTCAGATACGCCTGATCGCCAGGGGCTTCATGGGGACGGAGGAGGACCTCTTCGACCTGGCTATGAGGTTCAACGCGAGCTACGTCGTGATAGACCTGGCCCAGGAGGTCTGCGAGGTTACGACCGGTCAGTGCTTCACCCCGTACGGGGGCAAGTGGCTCGCGATAGGGTGGATAGCCGGGGAGTTCGAGTACAGCCCCTACACGGAGCCCTACAGGTTCGGGGAGTACGACATCCCGAGGCTCTTCCAGTACTCGCAGCAGGCCAACAGGTACTTCCCGTCGGACTACGCCCTGGAGAAGTCCCTCTTCAAGCTGAGCCTCGAGGCCTTCTCGGAGTTCCAGAACCAGACCTACGGACCGAGGCCCGAGATGTTCGAGCTGGCGCACATCGGCGGCAGGTCCCTCGGGGTGCCGAACGTCGCGGTCTTCAGGGTGAAGGGGCTTGGCGGATCCTGATCCACTGTCGTACTTCGACCGGGAGGACGCGGTGGAGAGGGACGCCTTCGCCGACCTCAGGGAGAGGTTCGCGGCGGAGGCCTCCCCGCGCCACCTCCGGGAGCTCCGGAACTTCGCGTTCGCCCTGATAAAGCCCGGGTGCTACGCGAGGGGGCTCGCCCCGGAGGTTCTGAGGAGGCTGAGGTCGGCGGGGCTCCGGGTCACGGGCTACAGGCTCGCCAGGTTCACTCCGGAGGTGATAGACGAGCTTTACGAGTTCGTGAGGAGGAAGTACTCCGACTCCTGGTGGATAATGAAGAAGGTGTACACGACCTCGCCCACCGTGGCCCTGATCCTGAGGGGGGACCCGGGGGGGCACGAGCACCTGGCCGGCAGGCTGAGGGACCTGCTCGGACCGACGACCCCGGACGCTGGGAGGCCAGGTCAGATAAGGTACGACCTGAAAGGTGTCAACAGGGTCCTCAACCTGGTGCACGCCTCTGACGACCCGGCCGCGGCTGTGAGGGAGGCGCTCGTGTTCTTCAGAATGGACGAGTTGCTGGACTACATGGTGGCCGAGGGGGACCTAGAGGTCCCTCCAGAGGCTCTGACTCCGGAGGAGACCGTCCATATCTCCAGGTGGGAGGAGTTCAACTCGATCAAGTCCCGGGCCGCCGAGCGCCTGGGGGACTCGGAGAGGGTCAGGGACCTGCTCCGGAGGGAGGGGCGGATCGCGTCGGCCAACCTCCCCATAGACGAGGAGAGGAGCAGGCTCATGCCCATAGAGGCCGAACTCTCGGCTTGGGCCAGGAGGAGGGTCGCAGAGCTGGAGGAGTCCCTCGTGAGGGAGGCGCGCTCCAGGGCGGACGTGCGGAGGAAGCGGCCGATCTACGGCGAGCTCGACGAGTCCCTGGCGGCCGCCAGGGTGATACTGGCGCTCAGCGACGAGAGGTTCATGGCGAACTTCGACGGGTTCGACCCCCTCCTGATGGCCTCGATACACTACGGGTTCGTGGAGGACGAGTGGGAGGAGATAGTGGCCCACAGCACCTGGGCGGTCATGCCCCAGATGGTGAGGGACCTCGAGTCGAGGGGGAAGCCCGTCATCTCCTCGGCGTGAGAGGAACCCCTTATTAACTCGGGACGGGGCAGGGCTCACCTGAGGGTGGTCCGTTGCCCAAGGGTGAGGAGGCCAGGGGAGGGGGGGAGAGGGTCAGCGACATAATCATGATCGTCCAGGACGTCCTCAAGCAGGAGGACTACGGCAGGGGGATAGTCAGGCTCGATCCCCAGGTCATGAAGGAACTCGGGATCAAGTCCGGGGACTACGTGAGGATCTTCGGGTCTAGGGTGACTCACGCCAGGGCCATGTCCTCCGTCCCCATGGACATGGGGACCAGGTTCATCCGGATGGACAAGATCGTGAAGGGGAACGCCGGCGTCAGGACCGGAGACAAGGTCAGGGTCAGGCCGGTGAAGGCCAGGGTGGCCCACAGGGTTGTGCTCGCGCCGCAGGAGCACTCGATCAGGATCAGCCCGGAGCTGGACAGGTGGGTGAAGAAGAGTCTCATAGACTTCGTGGTCACCAAGGGGGACACCGTTCTGATCACGCTGTTCAGGAGGTACATCCCCCTCGTGGTGGTCGGGGTGTCACCCAGCTCCTACGGGAAGGTGACCGAGGCCACGATAGTGGAGCTGAGGGAGAGGCCCGCCGAGGCTCAGGTGAGCGTGCCCACGGTGACCTACGACGATATAGGCGGGTTGAAGGACGCCATCCAGAGGATCAGGGAGATGGTCGAGCTCCCGCTCAGGCACCCTGAACTCTTCAGGCACCTGGGCATAGAGCCCCCCAAGGGCATACTCCTCTACGGCCCGCCCGGGTGTGGAAAGACCCTCCTGGCCAAGGCCGTGGCCAACGAGAGCGGGGCCCACTTCATCAGCATAAACGGGCCCGAGATCATGAGCAAGTACTACGGGGAGAGCGAGAAGAAGCTCAGGCAGATCTTCGAGGAGGCCAAGAGGAACGCCCCGAGCATAGTCTTCATAGACGAGATCGATTCCATCGCCCCCAACAGGAACGAGGTCACGGGGGAGGTTGAGAGGAGGGTCGTGGCCCAGCTGCTCTCCCTGATGGACGGGCTGGAGAGCAGGGGGGACGTCGTCGTGATAGGGGCCACCAACAGGCCCGAGGCCCTGGACCCAGCCCTCAGGAGGCCCGGGAGGTTTGACAGGGAGATCGAGATAGGCGTCCCCGACAGGAAGGCCAGGCTTGAGATCCTCCAGATACATACTAGGAACGTCCCGCTGTCCGGTGACGTGGACCTGGAGAGGCTGGCGAACGTGACCCACGGCTACGTCGGCGCCGACCTGGCCGCGCTGGTGAGGGAGGCGGCCATGGCAGCCCTGAGGAGGATCCTCCCCAAGATAGACCTGGAGGAGGAGACCATCCCGATAGAGGTCATCGAGAGCCTGAAGGTGACCAACGCCGACTTCATGGAGGCGCTGAAGCTGGTTCAGCCGTCGGCCATGAGGGAGATCGCCATCGAGGTCCCGAGGGTCAGGTGGGAGGACATCGGGGACCTGGAGGACGCGAAGAAGTCGCTTAGGGAGCTCGTGGAGATGCCACTCAAGAGCCCGGAGGCCTTCACGAGGCTCGGGATAGAGCCCCCCAGGGGCATACTCCTCTACGGCCCGCCCGGGTGTGGAAAGACCCTCCTGGCCAAGGCCGTCGCGACTGAGAGCGAGGCCAACTTCATCTCCGTCAAGGGACCGGAGCTGCTGAGCAAGTGGGTCGGTGAGAGCGAGAAGGCCGTCAGGGAGGTCTTCAGGAAGGCGAGGGCCGTCGCGCCCGCGATAATCTTCATCGACGAGATCGAGTCCCTCTTCCCGAGGAGGGGGGCCGGGTACGCCGACTCGGGCGTGACGGAGAGGGTGGTCAGCCAGATGCTCACCGAGCTCGACGGGATCCAGCCGCTCAAGAACATAGTGGTGATAGGGGCCACCAACAGGCCTGATCTCGTTGATCCGGCCCTTCTGAGGCCGGGGAGGCTGGAGAAGCTCATATACGTCGGCCCGCCCGACATGGAGGGCAGGCGCTCCATACTGGACGTCCTCACGAGGGGCGTGCCGCTGGCGGAGGACGTCGACCTGATGGAGATCGCGGCCATCACCGACGGATTCAGCGGGGCCGACCTGGCAGCCCTGGTGAGGGAGGCCGCGCTGGAGGCCATAAGGGAAGACGTAAACGTTCAGAGGGTCGAGATGAGGCACTTCAGGGAGGCGCTGAAGAAGGTGAGGCCCAGCCTCACGCCCGAGATCATGAAGTACTTCGCTGAAGTCGGCAAGATGCTGAGGGGCTACGGGATAACGGAGGAGAGGAAGGAGGAGACCTACGTCTTCTGAGGGGGAAACCCTTTTTATGCGGGGCTCCTCCCCTCCCCTCCGGGCGGGGTAGCTCAGCTAGGTAGAGCGCCCGGCTGTTAACCGGGCGGTCGTGGGTTCGAGTCCCACCCCCGCCGCCACAGGCGACTTCTGCCCTAGGGGGGGTCAGGACGACCCGACGAACACCGGCCTCCTGCTCAGCCTCATCGGGACGTTCAGCGGCCTGTACGGCTTGCCCTCCGTGAGGGACCTGACCTCTGAGATCAGGTCCTCCAGGGTGGCCTCGTACTCAGACCCGTCGCTCCTCCTCCTCACCGAGAGCCTGCCGGTCTCCTGCTCCCGCTTCCCCACGACCACCACATAGGGTACCCAGCGCCTCTCGGCCTCCCTCACCCTCTTGCCGAGGGTCAGATCCCTGTCGTCCACGTCCGCCCTGATCCCGCTTGCGTTGAGCCTCTCGGCCAGGGAGACGGCAAACTCCACGTTCTCAGGGGAGACTGGGATCACCCTCACCTGGGTGGGCGAGAGCCACAGCGGCAGGGAGGGCTTCTCACCCCTGGCCGCGGCCTTGGCCGCGGTCTCCAGGATGGCGTAGATCAGCCTCTCTATGCTCCCCATGGAGGTGTGGACTATCACCCCCGGCCTCCTGCTCCCGTCCCTGTCGACGTAGAAGATCCCGTACCTCTCCGAGTCCTCGACATCCAGCTGGACCGTGCTCAGCTGTCCGTTTCCCTCCGAGGTGTCGACGACCTGGAACTCGTGCTTCAGGGCCCAGTAGTGCTTCATCTTCGGGAGAAGCTCTATGAGGGCCGGCTTCCCCACGGCGGAGAGCATCGAGACTATGGCCGGCTTGAGCCTCTCGTAGAAGCTCTCCACCACCCTGAACACGACGGCGTAGTCGACGCCGAGATCTCGGAGGAGGCGGTGATACTCCATGAAGTACCTCTCGTACATCTCCATCCCCTGGTCCACGTCCGCCACGAAGGAGTGGATGTCGGGCATGGTGAAGGCCCTGAGCCTCCTTAGGCCGACGCACTCCCCCCTCTGCTCCAGCCTGAAGGAGGGAGAGATCTCGTAGAAGCTCAGCGGCAGGTCCCTGTAGGAGATGCCCATGTCCCTCATCATCGAGAAGAGCCCGAAGTCCCCGGCGAACCTCAGGATCAGGGTGGTCTTCCCCATTGGGATCTGATAGTTCCTCTCCCTGAACTTGGCGGCCTGGCCCGCTATCGCGGGATCGTCTAGCCTGTAGAGGAGCGGGGTCTCAATCTCCATGGCCCCTATCCTGTGAGCGACCTCGAAGGCGAGGTCCTCTATCAGCCTCTTGACCAGCGTTCCCTCCGGATAGAATCGGAAGTTCCCCACGTCGGAGGAGGGCTCGTAGTCGACCAGCTCGAGCCTCCTCATGAGGCGTATGTGGTCCGGCTCCCTGCCGGAGGGGGGCTTGCCGAAGACCTCGTTCCGAACGACTATCCTGAGCTCGGGGTCCTCGATCCACTGCCACCCGTCGACCTCCCTCTCACTCCCGTCTGGGAAGAGGATGATGAACCTCCCCTCTCCCTCCTCCCCCTCTTCCTCCACCCCGGCCTCGACCGGGGCCTCGCCCTCCGGGCCGATGGTCCTCAAGGACTCCGCCAGCGGGTGGCCCTTCACCCTGATCTCAAACTCCTTGTACCAGCCTATCGGAACCGGGTGGACCGTGAAGCCAGCCCCCGCGAGGGCCGTTCGCAGGGACTCGTACAGGTCCACCGACTTCTGGAAGGGCGCCGGCTGATCGGTCAGGTGGACCCAGGGGTAGAGGACCAGTTCGCCGACCCCCAGGCGGCCCGCCAGGGTCCTTATCTCGGAGACGGCCCTTTCGACGGAGGTCCGCCCGTCGAAGGACTCGAAGGCGGTGAACAGGACCAGAACCTCCTCGTAGCGGGCCTCGGGCACCTCCGGCTCTGGCGCAGAGGCGACGGCCCTCTCCCTGACCCTGTACCAGATCCAGTCGGAGTGAAGGGCGAAAATCCTCATGAACTCACCTCCTCGATCAGAACTCCATCCCGGGCGAGGGGGGCCAGGAGGGACCTGTATCCGCTCTCCTCGATGGCGGAGGCCACCCTCTCGGCCCCGCCGCGCTCGCACAGGGAGACGGCGCACCCCCCTCCCCCTGCCCCCGAGAGCTTGCTGCCGAGGGCCCCGGCCGACCTGGCTGCCCAGACTATGCGGTCCAGCTCCGGGGTGGACACCCCCAGGGCCGCGAGGAGGCCGTGGTTCACGTTCATCAGACGGCCGAGCGCCTCGGCGTCGCCGGACTCGAGCGCCTCCCTGCCGGAGCGGACGAGATCCCCTATCGCGGACACTATCTTGGCGTGCGGCCCCGGCACCAGGTCCGCCAGCCTCGAGACCCTCTCTATCATCTCTCTGGTCCTGCTGGGCTCTCCGGTCAGGCCCATGACGAAGCTCAGTCCCGGGACCTCCGGGAGGGGCTCGACCACCATGCCGTCGTCCCTCCACTCGATCCATATGATGCCGCCGAAGACCGCGCACGCCGGCCCGGTCTTGCTGGCCCTGCCGTGGATCATCGTCTCGAAAGAGTAGGTCTCCTCGAGGATCTCCTCGCGCGAGAGGCTCAGCCCCAGCGCGCCCGAGGCGGCGGCCACGACGGCCGCCGAGACGCTCGCGGAGCTCGCCATCCCGCTGTTAACCGGGACGTCCGAGTCTATCCTGACCCTCAGCCCGACGTCTCCGGGGGCGTGACGCTCGAGAAAGCGTGCGAGTCCCCTGGCAAGTGGCTCGAGCGCGGGATGACCCCTGGCCACGGCCAGGGAGGTCCCCTCGGCCAGCCTGGCCCTGAGCCCGCCCTCGAAGGCGGTGGACTCTATCTCGATGACCTGGGGCGTGGAGGTCAGCTCCGCAGACGCTCGGGATCTGACGTCTATGGAGGCGGCCAGCGCCGGCTGGCGATAAAGTACCGCGTGCTCTCCGAGCAGGAAAGCCTGGGAGGGAGCTGACGCTCTGGCCCTGAGGGGCATGTTGGATTGTCAGCGGTCAGCCGAATATATTAACACCCCGTCGGCCCGGGCGGGCCAGAGGTTGGAAAAGATCGTTCCAAAAAGGGAGTGGGAGGCTCAGCCTCCTCTGATGAAGTCCTCGACCATCTGCCTGGCCACCGAGTCGGGGTACTGCTCGGGCGGGTGCTTGAAGAAGTAGGCGCTAACCCCGACCAGCGGCCCCGCGAGCCCCCTGTCCCTGGCTATCTTCACGGCCCTGATGGCGTCAATCGCAACGCCTGCGGCGTTCGGCGAGTCCATGACGCTCAGCTTGACGTCGATGTATATCGGAAAGCCCCCGAACTGCTCCGCCTTCAGCCAGACGTACATAACCTTCCTGTCCCCGAGGAATGGGACGAAGTCGCTCGGGCCTATCCTCGCCTTCACGTCGTAGGGCACCAGGCTGGTGACCGCCTGAGTCTTGCTGATCCTCTTGGTGGTCAGCCTGTCCTCCTCTATCATGTTGAGGAAGTCCGTGTTCCCGCCTATGTTCAGCTGGTAGGTCTCGATCACCTTGAGACCCCTGGCCACGGCCAGGTCGACTATGGCCCTGTGGAGGATCGTCGCGCCGAGCTGGCTCTTGAAGTCGTCGCCCGCGGCGGGCACGCCAGCCTCCTCGAACTTCTTGGCCCACTCGGGGTCGCTGACTATGAACTCCGGTATCCCGTTGACGAAGCCGGTGCCCGACTCCAGCGCCGCCCTGGCGTAGGCCCTGCTGGCCTCGTAGGATCCCACGGGGACCAGGTTCACGAGCACGTCCGCGCCGACCTCCTTCAGGACGTCGGCCACGTCGACGCTGGGCCTGGAGTCGTTCACCCTGAAGCCCTCGCCGTACTTGAACTCCCTCATGTGTGGGGCCACTCCGTCCAGCACGGGCCCCTTGAGGACCTCGACCCCCAGCCTGGGAACGTCGGCGAACTTGGGCACGCAGTTGGGAGGCGAGAATATCGCCTCCGACAGGTCCTTACCGACCTTCCTCTCGTCCACGTCGAAGGCCGCCACGAACTCTATGTCCGAGACGTGATACGGGCCGAACCTCACGTGCATCAGCCCCGGAACGAAGCTGTCATCCGGGGCATCCCTGTAGAAGAAGACCCCCTGAACGATCGAGGACGCGACGTTCCCGATGCCCGCCAAGGCAACCCTGACCTTTCCCATCCAATCACCCCCGTGTCAAAAGCATAAGACTCCCGCTTTTATATTATGTGGTCATGTAAGATCGCCCGCCACGGGCTGAGAGGGCCCCACCTGACCCGACGGGTTGTGATTCGGCTCGAAACTGAAAAGAAAGGTGAGTGGGTCAGAGGAGGGTCAGAGGAGGGTCAGAGGACCTCCTCCTCGAGCTTCCCCCTGTCCAGCGAGAGGGAGGCGCTCACGGCCCTCCCCTGGTAGGACATCAGCACCCAGCCTCCGTGGCCGAAGACGACTACCCTTCCATCCTCGGACTCGGCTACCGTCTTGGTTGGGTACCGCTTGATCACGTAACCCTTCTCCCTGAGCCGGGCTGAGATGTCGTCGGACATCAACTTTGCCTCCACGTCCCTTCCCTCCCTCCAATTTGTCCTTCAGGGGAGAAAACTCCCCCGGCAGCTCACAAACGCCCGGCCTGAAATAAAAAATTGGGGTGAACCCGGGCCTAGAGGGGGATGAGCGAGGACGCCGGGATCCTAAACCCCGGGGCGAGCTGGGGGACTTCTGACGGAGCTGGAGGATCTGGAGGAGGTTGAGGTGGACTGACGCCCGTCCAGTGAACTACGTGCTCCTCGGGGACCCTCTCGTAGGGCAGGTAGACGACCACCACCTGATAGGGGATCGCGGATGCGACGGAGATCCCCAGCGCGGCCGCCACGAGCACCGCGGCGGCCAGCCTCCTGGGCCACCCTCCCATGCGGGACACCAATGGTGAGGGGGGTTTGAAAGAAAAAGACGGGCGCTCGACGCCCGCCTTAATGAAGGTGAGGGGTCACGAGAGCCCCTTCTCCCGCTCCACCTCGCCCATCTTGTCGAGAATTATGTCGATGGCCCTCCAGAGGAGGTCCTCAGGGATGTTGAGCGGTGGTGCTATCCTTATGGTGCTGACTCCGGCCGTGATGACAGCCACTCCGCTCTTCCACGCCCGCATCATGACCTCGGCGGCCTCCTTCTTCGCCGGCTCCTTCGTCTCCCTGTCCTTGACCAGCTCAACTCCCACCATGAAGCCCTTCCCCCTGACGTCCCCTATGAGCGGGTGCTCGCTCATCGCGTCCCTGAACCGCTTCTTGACCTCCTCCCCCAGCCTGGCAACCCGCTCGAGCAGGTTCTCCCGCTCTATGACGGATATCGTGGCGAGGCTGGCGGCGCACGAGACAGGGTTCCCGCCGAAGGTGCTCGCGTGGGACCCGCCGACCCAGTCCATGAGGTCCTCCCTGGCTATGAGCGCGCCGAGCGGCAGACCTCCCCCTAGGGCCTTGGCGGAGGTGATCGCGTCCGGCACGACGCCCCAGTGCTCAATCGCCCACCACTTTCCAGTCCTCCCCGTCCCAGACTGAACCTCGTCCAATATCAGGAGGATGTCGTGCTCGTCGGCCAGCTTCCTGAGCCTCTCGAAGTATCCCTCGGGGGGAGGGACGTAGCCTCCCTCTCCCTGGATCGGTTCGATCACAAACGCCGCGACCTCGTCCGGCGGGACGTACTTCTTCAGGACCCACTCCTCGATGAAGTCGACGCAGTAGAGGCCGCAGTCGGGGAACTGCTGCCTGAACGGACACCTGTAGCAGTAGGGGTAGGGCACGTGCACGACCCCAGGTATTAGGGGCGAGAACCTCCCCCTCTGGACGGGCTTGCTGGAGGTCAGGCTGAGCGAGCCGAGGGTCCTCCCGTGAAACGCCCCTATGAAGCCGATGAAGTACTGCCTCTTCGTGTGCCAGCGGGCCATCTTCATGGCGGCCTCGACGGCCTCGGTCCCGCTGTTCCCGAAGTACACCCTCTTCCCGAAGTTCCCGGGGGTTATCTGCACCAGCTTCTCAGCCAGCCGTACGGAGGGCTCGTAGTAGAAGTCGGTGTTGGAGTAGTGAAGCAGGCGATCCGCCTGCTCCTTTATCGCCCTGAGGACCTCTGGGTGACCGTGACCCACGCTCATGACCGCCAGGCCCGAGTTCAGGTCTATGTACACGTTGCCGTCTACGTCGTAGATCAGGGCGCCCTTCGCGCGGTCGACCACGAGGGGATAGAACCTCACGTAGGACGGAGAGATCACGCGCTGATCGCGCTCGAGGAGTTCGCGGGCCTTGGGACCGGGCGGCTCGACCACGATCTTGGGGGCCTCCTCCAAGAAGTCACACCCGGGGCCGCCCCCAGATCAATCGTAAAAATATTCTCCCCTTTGAAGTGTGGGCCCGTCTCCCGGTCCCTTGGAGCCCGATCCTGTGGTGCTTCCCCCGGCCGGCGGAGTGAGCCTTCTCCGGCGGATGAGGCCTCAGCTCGGGTCTAGGGATGCCCCCGAGGCCACCTTCTTGAGCAGCTGGGGCCTCATGGTGTCGTACTTGCATATGAGCTGGGCCGTCTCGGCGTACTTCTCCCTCGCCCCGACGTTCGAGTCGCAGAAGACTCCCAGCTTCCTCGCCGTGTAGCATGCCTCGCAGACCAGTATCGCGGCCTCGTCCTTGTCCAGCTTCCCCTCGGCGAGACCGTGGGCGAGCCTCTTCACTATGGAGGTCACCTCTGGATACCGATCCAGCCTCAGCTTACCCCCCCTGGTCCCGCGGAGGTACTGACTTATGGCGGCCTGGGTGACCCCCAGGAGCTCCGCCGCCTCAACCTGCTTCTTCCCGGCGTTCAAAACCAGCTCTCTGGCCACCATAGCCCTTATCGCCGGTATGAGGGTCTTCACGACGAGTTCGCAGGGCTGGGCGATCATGCTCCTTCACCTTCACGGGGTTTTAGGTTATATCACGCCCGTTTTATGGGCGACTTATTAAGTCATCGGTCCCTCCCGGCCCACCCGCAAGCCTTGTAATCTGTACATCGCGGGGAGGAAGGCGAGGCGGTGCGGCGGGTTGAGCCCGAGCAGGATCGTCAAGGTCACGGCCGCGCTGGGCGTCTCTCTGTTCGTCGCGAGCGTTGAGGTCCACTATTCTCCGGTGAGGCTGGCCATATCTCCCGCTCTGGCAGTCTCGGCGGCCTGGGTGACGTCTGCCTGGATATCGGGCGGGCTCGGCCGAGTGGGGGCTAGGGACCTGGCTGGCCTCGCTCTGGGCTCGGTCGTCGCCTATCTCCTGTCTCCCCTGCTGGGATCGGCGTTGGGAGCCGCGGCGGGGCTGAGGCTCTGGCCCCGGGTTGAGAGGGCGGCGGGGGCTGGTCCGAGTTCGAGCGGGGAGGAGACTACCGGCTCTGCGCAGCCTCCGCTCCCGCCTAAGGGCCCAGAGTCCGTCCTCGTCGTGGGTCCGGACATCAGATCGGCGGCCAGGGTGGCGTTCAGGCTGGCGGCCACCGCGGCCGCCCTCCCTCTCAGGGTCGTGGTGGTGGACACCGTCGGGGTGGCGAGGGAGGAGTTCGACGAGGTGGGCTCCGCCTACACCGAGGTTGGCCCGGAGGACCTGGACCTGATGAGCCCGACGGCGCCCCCTGAGCACTACGTCAAGGCGGCCTGGCTGGTCTCTGCCGCGTGCGGCGGAAACGCCTCCTCTATAGAGGCCGCCCTGAGGAACAGGACGCTGGACGCGCTGGCCAGGAACCTCACCACCCCCCAGGACCTGAGGGTCCTGGCCGGCAGCTTCTCCGGCGGGGTCAGGGTCTCCGTCATCGACGCGATGCCCAGGTTCGGCGCACTACTGGTGGACCTGTCGGGCGTCGAGCCAACCAGCGCGAGGGAGGTCGCGGCGCTCCTGGCCGCAATGCAGTCCCTCTCGACGGATCACCCGTCTTTCCTGGTGGCGACGGCCCTCTCCTCCAGCGTCTCCAGGGACTCGGATCGCCGCCTCCGCGCCGAGGTGGGAGACCTGCTGACCAGGCTGGCGGGTAGGGGGGTAGTCCTGGCGGTGGACTCTGCGGCGGACGCAAGGTTCTGGGACGTCTTCCCGGTCCTGGTGCTGTGCCCGGGACTGAGGGCCTCCTGGCAGTCCCAGATCCTGGGGTCGCTCAGGCAGCTGGACGGCGAGAGCATCCGCGAGCTCAAGAGGCTCCGGGAGGACGAGGTGCTGGTGGTGTGGGGGAGCCCGACCCGCAGGGCGAGGGTCCGGCTGAGAGACCTCAGCCCGAGGGCCAGCTCGAGAGAGTGACCGCCGACCTGATGAGCCCCTCGGGTAGGAGGACGCCGACGAGATCCCAGAGGAGGGTTGACCTCATCAGGAACGTCGCCAGCCTCCTGAACCTCAGCGCCCTCTCCAGGATAGGCCCCAGGCTCGCCCTGACGGCCGACTCGTAGGCGGACCCGCCCCCTCGGTTCAGGACGGACTGGGCCGCGAGGGCGCCGGATATCATGGCTGTGTTTATCCCCCCTCCGTTGGACGGGATGCAGGTCCCCGCGGCGTCTCCGGCCAGGATCAGTCGGCCCGCGTGCAGTCTCCCCCTCAGGCCGGCGACCGGGAGCAGACGCCCCCTGAGGTCCCCCTCTGGGGACGATGCCGATAGCTCGGGCAGGGAGGACAGGAGCCTGCGGAAGTACTCGCCGGCGCCGCGGCCCCCCGGCACGGGGTACCCCAGGCCCACGTTCGCCACGCCGCCCCCCCGCGGGATTATCCAGGCGTACCCCCCGGGGGCCACCCTCGAGTCGACCCACATGAGCAGGCGATCCTCGGGGTACTCCACCCCTGACCTCCTCTGGTTGACGGCCAGGGCCACCTCCCTGTGGGGTGGGAGGCCCGCCGACCTGGCGGCCGTGGAGGGAACCCCGTCCGCGGCCACGAGCCAGTCGACGGTGAGGGAGAGGGGCCTCCCCTCCCTCCTCAGGCGGACCTCCACGCCGCCGCCCTCCACGGATAGGTCCACGAGGGTGGTCCCAAGCATCAGCTGGGCCCCCGCCCTCCCCGCCCGAGAGGCGGCCGTCCCTATGGACTCGGCCCTGTCCAGGACCCTGGAGGGGAACTCGAGTTCGACGGTTCTCCTCGACCCGAGCCTCAGCTCTAGGGTCTCTATGCGCGTTAGGGTGGTTCTCGGGAGGTCCAGGAGCTCGTAGGTGAAGTCGACCGACCACCAGAGGTGCTCCGGGAGGATGGACCTGGCCCAGTCGGGCTCGGGAACAAACTCTCCGCAGATCGTGGGCCTCCCTGGCTCCCTCTCACGGGTTATGAGGACGACGTCCGCGCCGGACTCCGCCAGGAGGTTGGCCGCCGCGACGCCCGCCGGCCCCGCCCCGACGACGGCAACTTGGCGACGCTCACCTGAGCCCAATCCGCCCACGCTCCCGACTTGGACGTCCAGAGAAAGAGAGGGGTGTGGAGGCCGCCGAGGGTGTCAGGACTCCCTCCACAGGTGCATGAAGGGGGCGTAGGTCCTCTTGTAGGGTTCTCCCGACTCGAGCCTCTTCACGTCCCTCCTGTACTTGCTCTCGGGTCCGATGGCCCCGGTCCCGTGCGCCTTGGCGTACTCCTCCAGTGGGACGCCGTACTGTCTCTGAACGTAGTCCCTGTAGAGGTCGGGGAGTACGTTGAACGTGCAGAACGGGATGACCCTGCCGTCCGGGGAGAGGTAGTGTATGTTGCACCTCATGACCCTCTGGACGTCGTAGTTGTAGAGGTCCATGAAGTGCATCATCCCTAGGAAGAGGGACTTGTAGTGGAACTCCGCCAGGGCGTCGTAGTTCCTCCTCATGAGCACCTGCCTCATCAGGGAGAGGACGTTGATGCCCTCCGGCTGCCTCTCCCTGTCGATGAACCTAGAGAGGTTGGCCGCTATCTTGAGGAGCGTGACCCACCTGTTGGCCCCCGACCTGAGCTCCTCCACCTTCTCCAGGACGTACTCCCTGAACCCCTCCACGTCTATGAAGTCCGTGATCGGGACGAACCTCTTCACCCGCCTCTCTCCGTCGACGCGCTCGTACTCGGGGAACGCATACGTCGCGGCCCCGCAGGCGGGGTGATTCGTCATTCTGAACTGGGGCTTGCCCGTCAGGGCCTCGACGAGGTCGCTTAGGAACGTTACGAACGGGATGGGGTACCACGAGTCCATCGGGATCTGGCCGTCGGTCTGCTCCTCGATGAGCCTGATGACGTCGGGGATGGTGATCCTGAGCCTCTCCCTCTCGGACCTGGGGACCCTGCCCGTCAGGGATATGGGCTGGAAGTTGACCCCCCTGATGACGTCTATGTTGAGGGCGGCGAACCTGATTATGTCCCCGAGTTCCTGGGTGTTGAACCCGTTTATCACGGTGGGGACGAGGACTATGCTCGTCATGCCGGACTTCCTGGCGATGTCGAGGATGTAGGGCATCTCCCAGTGGTTCTTCACGTTGGTCCTCGGCGTGACGCCGTCGAAGCTGAGGTACATCGTGTTGACCCCGGCCTCCCTGACCTGCCTCATGAGCTCGGGCCTCTTCAAGAAGGTTATGCCGTGGGTGTTCAGCTGAATGTGCCTGACGCCCTCCTCCTTGATCATCTTGATTATGTCCACCAGGTCGTCCCTCAGGGTCGGCTCTCCCCCGGTCAGCTGGACCGCCAGCCCGGGGACTGGCCTCTCGCTCCTGAGTACGCGGATCATGCGCCTGATCTGCTCAAGCGAGGGCTCGTACACGAAGCCAGCCCTCTCGGCGTAGAAGAAGCAGTACCAGCAGTCGAGGTTGCACCTGTTGGTGAGGACTATGTTGGCCAGCGCGGTCATGTCGCCGTGGGCCGGGCAGAGCCCGCAGCTGAAGGGGCACGGGGCCGTCATTGGGACGATGGGCTCTATCCTCATGGGCGGGGCCTCGAACCCGAGGGCCCTCTCGTAGAACCCGGCGTCCCCCCAGTAGAGCTCCTCGACCTCCCCGTGCTCCGGGCAGACCCTCCTTATGAATACCTTGCCGTCCCTCTCGAACACCACGGCCGGAAGAAGCCTGTAGCACTCGGGGCAGAGTGACAGCGTCCTCCTCAGAAGTTTCTCTCCCTCCCTAATCGGAGGCGAGGGCCCCCCTATGGGTATGTCTCTCTCTGCTACCCTGATTACCCTCCCTGCTACGCTCTGTTCCACCATATCTCCCCAACTCCCTCCGCCCGCCGGTCTGAGCGGGTGGCGGGCCGATTTCCACTATCCCCCCGCGATAAGTAATTAAAGTCTGTCGGGCCTTTTGACACTCCATGGCGCCGAGTTGACCTCTGAGAGATCGTATTTTCCCATCATCACCGTTAAGAGTTTTTTGGAGGGAGCGACTTGAGCGACGAGAGCCTCGCCGAAATCCTACGCCTCGCGGCCGAAGCCGCGTCGGCGAGCGACGGAGAGACGGTCGACGTGGAGGAGCTGTCGGAGATAGCTCGGGCCGTCTCCAGGGGGGAGGTCCCCAGGGCCAGAACGGCCGGTGGCGAGTCCTTCGCCAGGCTATGCCTGGCGTATCTCTCGGGCTGGGAGGACCTGTCGAGGATCGTGGACGAGGAGTTCGAGGGTTGGGAACGGGGGCTTAGGGCGGCCGCCACGGTCCTGCTCGTGGACTCTGCTCCCCGGGCCGGGGGGGAGGCCCTAAGATCCGCCCTCCGATGGCTCGATCGCGTGGAGCCAGACCTGAGGGTCGCGGCCGTAAAGGTCCTGGGGGCGCTCGCGGAGGGGGGAGAGGAGGCCGCGCTGGATAAGCTCCTTGAGGTGCTGAGGACGGGGAGAGAGGTCAGGAGGGTCCGCCTCGCGGCGCTGGGCAGCCTGTGGGGGATCGCGGCGTCGCGGGGGGACCTAAGGGACAGGGTGACCTCCGAGCTGGCCAGCCTGCTCCCCAGGGAGCGGGACCCCGAGGTTAGGCTGGGCATCGTCTCCGCACTCCTCTCGCTCCTGAAACGCGGGGACCGCTGAGTCTCGATTAAATTTGGGGTCTGGAGGGGCCCGGGGGGTGATGGGTCCTGGGTAGGGTGGCATTCCTAGGCCACGCTAACGTCCTGGTCGAGTCCGGGGGCGTCAGGGTCCTGTTCGACCCGTGGATAAGGGACAACCCGGCGTATCCGAGGGGCGTAGAGGTGCCGGGGGACGTGTTGGCGTACGTCGTCACGCACGGACACGGAGATCACGGGCTCGAAGACGCGATAAGGCTCTCCAAGGAGAGGGGCGGCAAGGTCGTGGGGATATTCGAGCTGGCGAACCACGCCTCGGAGAGGGGGGCCGACGCGGTCGGGGCGAACATAGGCGGGCCCTTCAAGGTCGGGGACGTCGAGGTAGTCCTGACCGAGGCTCTCCACAGCTCCCCGCTCGGGGCCCCCACGGGGGCCGTGGTGAAGTTCCCCGACGGGCTCACGGTGTACCACGCGGGGGACACTGGGATCTTCCCGGGGATGAGCCTCATCGGAGAGCTCTACTCCCCGGAGCTCGCCATCCTCCCGATAGGCGGCCACTTCACCATGGGTCCGAGGGAGGCCGGTAAGGCGCTGGAGATGCTGGGGAGCCCGCGGGTCCTGCCGATTCACTACGGGACGTTCCCCGTCCTATGGGGAACCCCAGGTCAGCTCAGAGAGGAGGTCAAGGCCAGGGGGCTGGACGTCGAGGTCATCGAGCTGTCCCCCGGCTCCTCCGCGGGGCTGTAGACCCCGCCCCCGAGCCTTTTTTAGGGCGAGAGATCCGGTAAAACGGGATGTCGCTGGAGAGCCACGTGATTGTGGAGTTCTACAACGTGGGGGAGTCCGAGGCGCTCGACTCCCCCGCCCTGATGGAGTCCATGCTGAGGGACCTCGCGAGGGCTCTCGGGCTCGAGGTCAAGGCCCTTCACGTGCACGAGTTCGAGCCCTACGGCGTTAGCTCCCTCCTGCTCACTGAGAGGGGCTACGTCGCCCTTCACACCTGGCCCGAGCACGACTACGCCACGGTGAACATAGTCGACTTCGCCCCCGGGAGGTCGGACTGGCAGGAGAGGGCCCTGGAGTTCCTGAGAGAGAGGCTTAGACCAGAGAACGACAGCGTCGTCGAGATAAAGACCGGCAGGGCCCGAGAAAGACAGGGGAGATGAGTGGGCGGTTGGATGGGGGTCACCCGCCTGGCCGGGAGGCGCTGAGGAGGGCCTTCCTGCTCTTCTCCAAGTACGACCTGGAGTCCACGGTCAAGGCGGCCGGCACAGTCTACGGGAGGAAGTCCCCCGAGGAGGGCAGGGTGTCCTGGGAGAGGGTCCACAGACTGTCTCCCTTCGAGTTCGAGGTCCTGGCGTACCGGCTCTTCAGGCTCGGTCGCCTGGACAGGCTCGTGAGGGAGGGGCCCCTGATACCCGAGAGGGCCCTTAACCTGGCGAGGGCCCTGGAGGAGTCCGGCCTGGCCGAGGTTGACGACGACGGTGGGGTGAGGTTCAGGGTCAACCCGTTCGGCAGGCAGGCGCCGGACGAGTCCGCCGTCGAACTCGTGCCCAGGATAGAGGTCAACTACGAGTTCGACCAGCTCCAGGTGTCTAGGGAGAGCCTCCTCAGGAGGCTGAGTGAGGTGGCCTCGGACGTTCCCCTGGACGGGAAGAGCGTGGCGATCATGGGAGACGACGACTTTCAGAGCCTGGTCCTCGCCAGCAGCTTCGACGTCAGGGTGACGGTCTTCGAGCTAGACGAGAGGGTGATCAGGAGGATAGAGGACCTGGCGAGGGAGAGGGGGCTGGACATCAGGGTCGTCAGGCACGACCTGACCAGGCCGATCCCCAAGGGGCTCAGGGATCGGCACGACGTCTTCTTGGCGGACCCCACGTACACGCTCCCGGGCGTCCAGACCTTCACCCTGAGGGGCTGGGAGGCCCTGGTGAAGGAGAGGGGGAGGAGGGGGTACGTCTGCCTGCTGCCCGACGAGCTCGGCTCTCACATGAGCCGGGTGTTCAGGAGCTTCGGTGAGATGGGCTTCGCGGTTGAGAGGGTGGTCGTGGGACTGAACCGATACGTGGTGGCAAGGGACAGCCCGATATACTGGCTGGCAGAGGAGGTCGCCCAGGAGATGGGCAGGCCCGAACTCGCGGACAGGGTCGTCGGCTACTCCAGCAACCTCTACGTCCTCGTGCTCAAGGAGCCGGAGGCCGCGGAGGGGTTCAGGCCGGCCCAGTGGCCCATATACGACTACTTCCCAACCGAGTGAGCTCCCCCCGCGGTCGGGGCGGCAGGCTCCCTGGCGGCCAGCACCCTGGCGACCAAGTAGCTGGGTCTGGCCTCCTCGACGACGACGTCGTAGAAGACCCCGAGCCTCACGTCATCCCCGAGCAGGGCCACGGGCCTGTAGAAGTCAGTCCTCCCCTGGTACCCCTTGGGGCCACGCTCCAGTGCGAGCGCCGTGAGCTCCCTGCCCACGTAGGCCTCGTTTGCCCTCAGGCCCAGCTCTCTGACCAGGGAGAAGAGCGTCCTGCTGCGCCTCTTGACCTCCCTGGGGTCTGGGGGCCTCCACCTGGATGCGAGGGTCCCGGGCCTGGGTCCGTACCTGCTCACGTTGACGATCTCGGGCCTCGTCCTCTCGAGCAGCCTCAGGGTCGACTCGAAGTCGTCCTCGGTCTCCCCCGGGAAGCCCACTATCACGTCGGTGGCGAGCGTTGTGTCTCGGAAGGCAGTCCGGAACTTGGAGGCGATCTCCTCAAAGAGCGACGCCCTGTAGCCCCTGGCCATCCTCCTCAGAACCTCGTCGCTCCCGCTCTGGACCGGGACGTGCAGGAACCTGTAGACCCGGGGGTCCCCCATGACCCCCAGGAGGTCGTCCACCACCCTGGCCAGGGTGTTCGGGTTCGCCATGCCCACCCTGACCCTGTACTCCCCCGGCAGCTCCAGGAGACTCCTGAGGAGCCTCGGGAGGTCCCACCCTATGTCCCGACCGTATGCGGCCGTGTCCTGGGCGGTTATCTGGAGCTCGACCGCCCCCGCCCGGAGGAACTCAGAGGCCCTCTCGACTATGAGGCGGGGGGAGAAGCTCCTGAGTCTCCCGCGGGCGAACCTGGTTATGCAGAAGGTGCAGGCCCCAAGGCACCCCTCGGCTATCGGCAGGGGGGCCGACACGCCCGACCCCAGCCTCCTCGGGAGGGCGGCCTTGTCTATGGGGGACGTGTCGCGGAACTCCGCCCTCGAGCCCCTCCTCGCTAGGTCAACCGCCTCCACTATCCTGTGAATGGACTTCGGCCCCAGGAGTACTGTGGCGTGATCCCTTAGCCTCGAGGGCTGGGTCAGCGCCATGCAGCCCGCGGCCACCACGGGCCTGCCGAGCTCAGCCAGTCGGGAGATCCTGTGCGCCATCCTGTCCTCCGTCGGCTTCTTCACGTTGCACGTGTTGAGGACGATCACGTCGGCCTCCTCGGGGGAGCCCACCAGCTCGTAGCCCGCCCCCTGGAGCAGGGCGGCCATCACGTCGGAGTCCGCCCTGTTGGCCGTGCAGCCGTGGGTCTCGATGTACACCCTGGCTGGGCTCCCCATCTCGGCGCCGCCGGCGGCGCGGCGGGTTATAAGGAGTTCTGGCGGGACAGGGCTCGAGCGGCCTAATCGGACTCCTCCGAGGTGGAGGTCACCCCGTCCAGGCTGGCGATGTTCCCGCCGTAGTACTTGACCACCCTGCTTATCTCCTCGTAGTCCAGGTCCTCCCCCTCCAGTATGACCTTCAGGCGCTCGATGTTGGTGTCGTAGTCCTGGACGTCGATCTCCACCTTGAAGACGCCGGGCAGCTCGTTCAGAGCCTCTGCGAGCTCGATTATCGTTGGGTTGTGGGGTTTGACGATGTCGAGAACCAGTCTGACTACGCGAACCTCCTTCTCCGAGACCTGTGAGTCCTCCTCAGCCGACGACCTAGAGCCGAACACCGGCCCTCCTTCCCCTCCTCTCGGCCGCCTCGGGGACACAATATATAAGTTCGGTGCCCCGGTCGCCGTCCTCCTCAGCAGTCCAGCCTCTCGCTTGACGGAGTGCCCCTGAGGTCCCTCGCCGCCGCGAAGATGCTGGCCACTATCTTGTTGACGGTGCAGGACCTCCCGCCCCTCAGCCTAAGCAGGGCCAGCCTGCCCCTGGCCCGCTCGGGCAGCCGGGCCCTCCTGTCGAAGGTGGCCAGGACCAATATGCCCCTGTGGAGGCAGTAGTCCACCAGCTCCTCCGGGCTCCTCTTGCCCCTGACCGCCGACCTCGGGGCCCAGACGGCCCCGTAGCCCATGTAGTTGAGCCTCCTCTGAACGGAGTAGTAGAGGTCCCTGGGGACGGTCCGGTCGAACATGAAGAGGGTCTTGTACCTCGGGCCCGGCCTCCCCCCGCGATCGGGGAGGCGCCCCACCCTGGGGTCAGAGCGAGTGGGCAACCTTCCTCGCCCTCAGAACGGTCACCCCGAGGTCCCTCAGCACCTCCAGTATCCTGGACCTCTCCTCACCCCTGAGCCCCTTCCAGTCGACGATGGCTGTGTCTGTCCGCCCGCAGTTCCTCTCGAAGGCCAGGGCTATCGTCCTCTCCGTGGCGGCTGCCGCGTCGTGTCTCCTGAGTATGTGCCCGACGGCGAGGTAGGAGGACCTCATCTGGATCTCCGTGAAGTAGCGGTTTATGTGGGGACCGCCGAACCCCACCGCCAGGGTGTACCCCCCAGACTCCCCCTCCGATCCCAGCTCGCCCAGCCTCCTGAGCGCCTCCAGAGACGCCCTGACGACCACCCTGGCCGCCTCCCTCACCTCCCAGTGCTCCGGCCTGGACCCCACCTCGACGAACGCCAGCGGGGTGCCCAGGGTGGGGCCGTGGTGCGTGGGCTCCTGGGCGGGCTCGAACCCGATCTCCCGGGCCCCGCTGGCCGCCGCACGGAGGAACTCCTTCATGAATGGGGGGCAGGCCGTCGAGAGGGTCTCGGGCTCCCCGCCAAAGGGCGCGGGCCCGAAGTTGCCCGGCACGTGCGTGGTCACCACGGGGGTCCCCGGGACCCCGCTGTGCCTCGACAGTATGACGATCAGGTCCGCCCCGTCGGCCCCCAGCTCGCCCTCGCTCCTGACGTTTAGGACCTCCCCGTCGGGGCGAGAGAGCCAGGCCCTCACTCGGCCCACCCTGAACTCCTCGTCCCCCACCTCTGCCAGGAGCTCCTCCGCCATCAGGTTGGCAGCCGGATCGACCCTAGAGGCCACGAATGCCACCCTATCGATCCTCAGCCCCGCTCACCCCCCGCCTCCCAGTGCTCCAGGAACTTCCTCCTCGATATCTCCACGTACTCCAAGTCGCTGGAGTGTATCTCCAGCGTGACCGTCCCCTCGTAACCTGTCCCCCTGAGGAGGGCGAGCACCCTGTCCCAGGGGAGCCTCCCGGCGCCGATGGGCATGTGGTCGTCCCCCTTGCCGTGGTTGTCGTGGGCGTGGACGTGCAGTATCCTGCTCGCCGCCTTCTCGATGTAGGACTGGACCTTCTCCACCCCACCCAAGAAAGCGTGGCCCAGGTCCAGCGTGAACCCCAGCTCCGGGAGGGCGCCCAGGAGGTAGAGAATGTCGGAGACCGAGCTGAAGGCGCCGTGGTCCACGTTCTCCACGTGGACCCTGACCCCGACCTCTAGGCCCTTGGCCGACAGCCTCCTCATGGCCTCGAGGTTGAGCCTCCTGGCCTCTTCCCTGTACCTAGAGAGCCAGCCGGGCGTGTACGGGTGTATCGTCAGGAATGGCGCGTCCAGCTCCGCGGCCAGGGTCAGGAGATCCTCGGCGTACCTCATAGCCCCCTCCCTCACCCCCTCGTACGGGCTGGCTATCTCTAGGTACCAGGGGGCGTGGAGCACCACGTCCAGGTCGGCCGTCGACAGGATGTCGGATATCTCGCGGGCGGCCTCCCTCACCCTGTCCAGCCCAGCGCCGGGCCACTCCACCGTCAGCTCAATGTAGTCTAGGTCAAGGCTCAGGAGAGCCCTGACGTCGTCGAGCACGTCGTTGGCAGGATTGTTCATGGCGCCGAACTTCAGGGGCATTTCCTCTGAGCCCGCCGCGCATGATCTTAAGTAGGTTGCCGATCTCCCGCGACGGGAATGTGGAGGCTACTGATCGACGCTGCGCTTGAGTGGATCCCTCTGACCGCTCAGCTGACCCAGAGATCCCAGGCCGTCGCCGGCCTGCTGGTCGACCCGAGGCTGGTACTGTCCGGGGAACTCCTCCCGGCGGAGGCCTCGGCGCTCGTCACCTCAATGGCCATCACCCTCGTCTGGGTGAGGCTCGGGTTCAGGCCCGACTGGGTGCTGGGGGGCGTCGCCCTCCTCGGGCTCGGCGTCATAACCGCCGCCGGCGCCCTGATGACCAGGCTCGAGCTGCTCCAGACCTCGGAGTTCTCCCGGGTGGGCGTGGTCGAGGGGGCCGTGGCGGGCATAATACAGGGAGTGAGCATGCTCGGGTTCGGTGGATCTGGCGTCAGCGTCGCCGCCCTGACTGCCATGGGGGTGAGGCTGCGGGAGGCGCTGATAGTGTCCTCCGCGGCTGGCATCCCCGTCGCCCTCGCGTCCGGCGTGGGGTGGGACTCGATCCTCCCGCTGGCCGCCTCGGCGGCGGGAGTCCTCGCGGCGTCCAGGGCCCTGGAGACGGTCAAGCCGACGACGATCTCCCTGGCCATATCCGTCCCGGTCGTGGTGGCCAACGCCGGGAGCGTCAGGGTGCTGCTGGAGAGGCGCCTCTACTACGACCAGCTCACCGAGAGGGTGACGTCCTGGGTGAGGAGGTGGGGGCCCTCGGGCCTGATACTCGCGATGGTCGTGCAGTCAGTCATCTCCCCGATCCCCGCCGACGCGATCCTGGTGGCGGCGGGGGCCCTTGGGATGGACGCCTGGACTGTGGGCGTGGTCGGCGGGATAGGCTCAGCCCTGGGGGCCATGGCCAACTTCTACATAGCCAGGCTGGCCGGCAGGCCGTTCGTCGAGAGGGCATTCAGGAGCGAGGTCTTGGACGCCGTCGACAGGTGGTTCGCGAGGTGGGGGCCCCTGGCGGTGGTGATCGCCAGGCTGATCCCCTTCAGCCCGATAGACCTTATCTCGTACGCCGCCGGATTGACCGGCATGAACCCCCTCCACTTCTTCGCCGCCAACCTGGTCGCCCTGATACCTAGGGCAGCCCTCTTCGGCTACATTGGAAACCTCCTCTCCAGGGGAAAGGTCTGGCCCGTCGTCCTCCTCCTGGTCGTCATCCTGGGGAGCGCTGCCGCGTACGCGGCCAGGGGGAGGCTGAGGCGGCTGGTGAGGGGGAGGGGAGAAGGGTAAATACTGGACCCGCCCCCACTGGCTGGGGCCCGTAGCTCAGCACGGATCAGAGCGCCGGCCTTCGGAGCCGGTGGTCGCGGGTTCAAGTCCCGCCGGGCCCGCCACCCCTCACGACGATCCTCCTCGTCAGCACCTCAAGCCTGTGTCTCCCGGGTCTCCCAAGGGCCCTCCACGACTCCGGCTCAAGGACCACCGAGTCGCCGGCCACCCTCCCTCTGACGCCCCAGCTCTCCAGGACGCCCTGCACCTCCCGCTCGCTGGGCAGCTTGGTCTGGCAGTCGTTCGGGCAGCCGGTGCACATCCTGTGCAGCCACCTGACGTCAAAGCAGGGCACGCCGTGAGACAGCGCGCTGGCGCAGCAGGCTGAGCCGAGCGGAATTAGGCCCCTCTTGCACGCCTCCTCTATCGCCCGGGCCTTGAGGTCCGAGGAGGGCACGTGGAGCTGCTCCCCCGGCGCCGGCCTCCTCCCCAGCCTTCGCTCTATCTCGGACGTGTCGACTCCGGCCCTCCTGAGCCTCTTGAGTACCTCTGGAGATGCCCTGAGCGAGCCGAACACAACGGACTCTATCCCCGCGTCCCTGGCGCAGTCTAGGATCTCGGGCAGCTCGCTGAGCGTCACGCCCGGTATGATGGGCCTCACGAAGAGCGTCGGGGCGGCTCCGACATCCGCGAGCTCCCCAGCGGAGTGGATCCTGTCCCACGGGGGCGGCGCCCCAGGCTCTAGGAGCGCGTGGGAGTCCCACGCCACGACCGTGACTAGGACGTTGACGTCGGCCAGCCTGGGGTCCGCCGGTGGAGGTAACTTCGTCGAGACCTGCAGCGGGTTTCCCAGGGTCTTCAGGGCGTCCAGGTAACGCAGAGTCTTCTCGGCTATTTCTCGCGTGAGAAAGGGCTCCCCGAGGCTCCCCAGCGCCAGGAAGGTGCCCATCCTGGACTCGACGAAGTAGGGGTTCCTCCTCAGGTCGCGCACCAGCCGATCCGGGGGGAGCGGGTTGGGGGCGGGAGAGTGCACCATCAGGCCCATCTCCCAGAGGTAGCAGTAGGCGCACCCGAGGCTGCATCCCAGCGAAGGGTGTATGGTGAGGCCGCAGGGCCTGGGCCTCCTCTTGGAGACGTTGGGGAACCTGGGCATCCTCGGCGCCGTGAGGGGGGCCGTGCAGAGCTTATTACGGAGACCGTCACCTGTCGCCCGGGAGGTGGGCCCCCTGAGGTTGGACGAGGCGAGGCGGATCCTTGAGGAGGCCAGGAGGCTGCAGGCCGAGGGGAGGTGCGCCTCGTCCATAAGGAAGGCTCAAGAGGCCGCCAAGGTCGCACTCACGAGCCTCCTCGCATCGCTCGGGCTGGAGCCGACAGGGGCCGTGGTCGATCACATGGACAGGATCTCCAGGGGGCTTGGGGAGGAGTTCGAGAGGGCGCTCAGAGAGGCCTGCGAGGGGTCCAAGTGGATAACGCTGGCCTGCGAGGCCAGGCTGGAGAAGAGCGTGGAGGGTCCAAGGGAGGGCTCATGCACGAGCCTTGACTCAGAGGCCGCCGTGAAGGCAGCGGAGAGGATCGTGGAGCTTGTGGAGGGGGTCCTCAGTAGACCAAGATGATCCAACCTGCCTTTTCGCTGAAGGAGCCCGCCAGGGCAAGAAAAAAGAGAAGGAGGGTTGGAGGCCGGCTTACTTCTTCCAGACGGCCTCCACGGCCAGCTCGATGTCCCTGTCGGTGACGGTCTTCCTCTTGGCGTGCCGGGCGAGGTCGGCCGCGTACTTGGCGACCTCGGACCCGAACTTCTCGAGGTAGTAGGCGAGCCTCTCCTTGGCGGCGTCGCTCACCCTCTCGGCGCCGGCCTCCTTGATTATCCGGTAGACCGGAGCCAGGGGCAGGTGCTTGGCAGACCTCTGAGGCATATACATACACCCCCTATATCCTGTCACACCTTGACCCCGTTCACACGGGGCCTGATCAGTAAGAGGGACTGCTATATTTAAGCTCTTCTGATAGTGCTCCCGAAGGCAGTTCTAATCGTCAATTGCAAAATAGGGGGTTGGCCGCTTGGGCCCAGGTCTTCACACCGGAATCGACTCGTGATTCCGAGTGCTCTCTGGCGCGAACACATTGCGAAGGCTTAATCGGACATCTTGGTAGACTAATATCCAATATATGGGAGAATTTAAAGGTCAAAAAAGCGTTAATCGCCCGTTAACTGGTTGAGTTATTCAACCCACTCTAGGGGCGCCCCATGGCGGTCGAGTCACCGACTCGGGTCGTCTCAATCCAACTCACCGATCTCATCCTTAACACCGTCGGCCGAGTAATTACGTCGATCGACTAATGGTTTGAGGCTCGAACCAGAGCCGCCGGGCCGATCGATCCGTCCCTGGAGGCGCTGAAGGAAATTAATCATACGAACAGATATATGCCATCTTATCCCGTTGGAGAGCTATCCTACGCTCGAGATGGCCCCACAACGGTGGTTTTGGATAATTATCCTCCGAGGCCTGTTCGGGCGGATCACACCTGGACTATCCTGACTACCTCCGTTGCCCCCTCTCTGATTCCATAGGCGACCACGACTATGTCGCCAAACGACACCTCGCGGATCTCGCGGAGTCTCGATAAGAGGGCCTCCAGGGCCTCCTCTCTCCCCGAAGAACCATCTAAGACCATGGGAGACACGCCCCACAGGACTGAGAGCTGCCTGGCCACGCGCTGGCTCGGGGATCCAGCGTAGATGGCCGTCATGGGCCTGTACCTCGATATCCTGGCCGCAGTCCTCCCGCTCCTCGTGTATACGGCTATTTTCGCCCCCAGGCTCTCTGCCAGCAGTGCGATGCCCCTCGCAAACCTGTCGTATAGGCTCTCTGCCCCCTCGGACACCCTGGCGGGGGGGCGCCCGTGCTCGGCCCTCTCCACGATCCTCCTCATCCACCTCACGGCCTCAACCGGGTAGCTCCCGGCCGCGGTCTCGCCGGCCAGCATGAGGGCGTCGACGCCCTCCCGCACGGCCACCATGACGTCGACCACCTCGCTCCTCGTGGGCACCGGGCTGTACATCAGGCTCTCCAGGAGCTGGGTTGCGATGATGACCGGCCTCCCCATGGACAGAGACTTCCCGATTATCTCCCTCTGAAGTCCGGGGATGTCCTCCAGGGGGAAGAAGTTCCCCAGGTCCCCCCTGGCGACCATTATGGCATCCGACTCCCTCGCGATGTCCTCGAGCCTCTCCACCCCGGCCCTCGTCTCTATCTTCGATATGATCCTCACGTCGTCCCCGCCTCTCCCGGAGAGGAAGTCCCTGAGGAGCCTGACGTCTGAGCCCGACCGCACGAAGCTCATGGCGAGGTAGTCGAAGCCCTGCTCAACGGCGAACTCCGCGCAGCGAGCGTCCCTCTCCGTGAAGGTCGGTATGTCAAGCTCCTTCCCGAATA
Organism: uncultured Nitrososphaerota archaeon; assembly: GCA_964594835.1. Taxonomy (GTDB): domain Archaea; phylum Korarchaeota; class Korarchaeia; order Korarchaeales; family Korarchaeaceae; genus DRBY01. Next base: position 113,208 of record CAZQNA010000004.1, on the reverse strand, counting down.
TGGCCAGGCTCTTCTTCGGCTTCACAACCCCGTCGACCACGGCCTGCGCCCTCACCAGGTCCAGGCCCACCTCCATCACCCTGAGCCTGACCCTCCCCTCGTCAACGAGGAGCTCGTCGCCCTCCTCCACCCCGTCGAAGAACTCCCTCACGGGCACCGGGACGAAGCCCCCGTCCGACCGCTGGGCCATCCTGAGCTCCAGGACCTCCCCCCTCTTCACGTAGATGGGCTTGCTCATCTCGCCAAGCCTGACGGAGGGGCCGGTGAGGTCCCCTATCAGCGCCGCCCATCTGCCCAGCCTCCGCTCGGCGGCCCTGACGGATCTGGCGTAGGCCCTCCAGTCCTCCTCGCTCCCGTGAGAGAAGTTCACCCTGAAGGCGTCAGCTCCGGCCCTCATCATCGCAGCCACGGTGTCCTCGTTCGACGACGCCGGGCCGAGGGTGGCGACGATCTTAGCCCTCTTCCTCAAGCCCCTCACCGATCGGAATCTCCTGGTAGTCCCAACCGCCGAGGATCCGCCCCAGCTCGGCGGTCAGGCTGTCCAGGAGCTTGGAGTAGAACTCGCGGGACACCCCCTCGTCCGGGACGTCGGCAGGCTGGTCCCTGTACAGGAGGACGGACCCGGGGGCCGGGAAGGGCTCTATTCCCTCCCGCACCCTGTACACCTCCCTCGCAGCCGGGCTGCGGGTCTTCACGAGTTCTGGGTAAGTGGCCATCACGGCTGCGGCCTCCACCCCCGCCGCGTGGCCTCCGCCGATCGACTCCCTGGCGAGACCCTCGGCGTAGATCCACCAGTGGACAACGGCGGTCCTCACGCCCAGCTCCCTCCACGCGCGCCTAGTCGCGGACTTGAGGGCCGCGACGTGCTCGGACCCCCCGTGCCCGTTGATCAGGATCACCCTCTCGAAGCCGTTCTCCGCCAGCCCCCTGAGGACATCGAACAGAAGGGACTCTAAGGTCGACTGGGAGATCCCCATGGTGCCGGGATAGGCCGAGAGGGAGCCCACAACCCCGTACGGAATCGCCGGCGCCACGGCCGCGTTGAGCTTGGGCGCCAGGTCCAGCGCCAGCCTCTCGGGGAGCATGAAGTCGGTGCCGAGGGGGAGGTGGGGGCCGTGGGCCTCGACGACCCCCACCGGGAGTATGACCAGGTCCGTGTCCCCCAGCAGGTTCGCGAACTCCGGCCAGGTGAGACGCCAGATCCGAAGCTCCCTCTCGCCCTCCAACCGGCTCACCTCAGGCCCACCCTCGAGAGGAACTCGTCGATCACGTCCTCCAGGTTCGGCCTGCCGATCTCCTGAAGCTCGTATCTCACGTGAACCGCGGGCTTGTCTATCCGGAGGTACCTGCTGAGGTCCGTCGGGGTTCCCAGGATGACCGAGTCCGCGTTGGCGTTGTTTATCGTCTCCTCCAGCTCCCTCATCTGGCAGTCGCTGTAGCCGACGGCCGGCAGCACCGGTCCCAGGTGGGTGTACTTCTGGTAGGTCTCCCTGATGGAGCCGACGGCGTAGGGCCTTGGATCGACTATCTCGGCAGCCCCAAATCTCCTGGCGGCCATGTAGCCTGCGCCGTAGCCCATCTCCCCGTGGGTGACCGTGGGGCCGTCCTCGACCACCAAGACCCTCTTCCCCTTGATCAGCTCGGGCGCGTCGACCGTCAAGGGCATGGCCGCCTCGATCACCGTCGCCCCCGGGTTGACCCTCATCACGTTGCTCCTGACGCACTCGATCTGGTCGGCGCCGGCCACGTTCTCCTTGCTGATTATGACCACGTCAGCGGCCCTGACGTTGACGGAGCCCGGCCAGTAGGTGAGTTCGTGCCCGGCCCTCAGAGGGTCGGCCACTGTGATCCAGAGGTCCGGGACGTAGAACGGGAAGTCGTTGTTGCCGCCGTCCCACAGTATCACGTCCGCCTCCTTCTCGGCCTCCCTCAGGATCTTCTCGTAGTCCACCCCTGCGAACACGACGTTGCCCATCTTGATGTGGGGCTCGTAGTCCTCCCTCTCCTCGATGGTGCACTCGTGCCTGTCGAGGTCCTCCAGAGAGGCGAACCTCTGAACTATCTGCTTCCTCAGGTCACCGTAGGGCATCGGGTGCCTTATCACCGCGACCCGGAGCCCCCTCTCCTTCAGAATGGCGGCGACCCTCCTGCTGGTGGGGCTCTTTCCGGCGCCCGTCCTGACGGCCGTCACGGCTATGACGGGCCTGTTCGACTTGAGCATGGTGCTCTCCGGGCCGAGTAGCATGAAGTCCGCGCCCGCGGCCTGGGCTATGGCCGCCCTCTCCATGAGGTACTGGTGGGACACGTCGCTGTAGGAGAACACCACGAGGTCGACCTTCTCCCTCCTAACTATCTCGGGAAGGTCCTCCTCCCTCAGGATCGGGATTCCGTCGGGGTAGAGGCTGCCGGCCAGCTCGGGCGGGTACTTCCTCCCCCAGATGTCGGGGAGCTGGGCCGCGGTGAAGGCGACGACCCTGTAATCCGGATTGTCCCTGAAGAAGACGTTGAAGTTGTGGAAGTCCCTGCCGGCGGCCCCCATGATGACGACTCGCCGAACCCGCTCACCCATAGCGAGACACCGGCGCGGCGGCCGCGCGAAGTGCTCAAAATCTTTAGCTGCTACCGCACGCGGTGATCCTGTGGAGGGCTTGAGCGAGGGCGAGATAATCTCCAGGCTGGCATCGATCAAACAGGCCGCCAGGGGTGGCCTCCTTCCCATAGGGATAGACGACGCCTCTGCCGTGAGGCTTGACGGGACCTACGTTGTGAATGTGGACACCGTGACGCGCGGCGCCGATCTCCTGCCCGGAATGGGCCTCCGCAGGCTGGCCAGGAAGGTGGTCGTGCAGACCTTCTCTGACGTCGCGGCCAAGGGGGCCAGGCCCGACTACTTCTTCCTCTCAATGTGCGTTCCCAGCACGTTCAGTGGAGAGGATCTTGAGGAGGTGGCCCGCGGGATAGAGTGGGGGCTGGAGGAAGTTGGGGCTCAGCTCTTGGGGGGCGACGTGGACTCCTCTACCGAGATAGTCCTGACGGGCGTCGGGGTTGGGAGGGCCGCCGGGCGGGTCATACCGCGGGCCGGCGCCAGGGTGGGAGACCTGATCGCCGTGACGGGGACGTTCGGCTGGACTTGGATCGGCTATCGGGTGGCCCTCGGCCGCATGGAGGTCCCGGAGCCCATCAGGGTGGAGGCCCTAAGGGCAGTCTACGAGCCGAGGGCGTCCATAGGCGAGGGGATCCTCCTCGGGTCCATGGAGGGAGTCACGGCCTCGGCCGACAGCAGCGACGGCCTGTTCAAGACGCTGAACTCCATTGCCAGGGCCAGCGGGGTCAGGGTGATCGTGGACGAACCCCCGCTGGACCCGCGGCTCGCCGGCCTCGCGTCGGCGGGTGGGGTGGACCCGGTGGAGGCGGTGTTCTACGGGGGCGAGGAGTTTCACCTGGTCGTGACGGTGGATCCGGAGAGTTACGACTCTGTCGAGCGGGAACTCAGCTCCAGGGGGTACAGGCTCATCAGGATCGGCAGGGTGGAGGCGGGAGAGGGGGTGTTCCTGGAGCGAGAGGGCGAGCTGATCGGGCTGAGAGAGGGCGGCTGGGACTCCGTGTCAGGCCGGCTGTAGCCGGATCCTGTAGGCTGCGCCGTCCTCCGGCAGGATCACCCTCACTCCGGGAAGGGCCTTCCTGGCCCTCTCCACGAAGGTGGTGAGCTCTCCCTCGCTCCCGTTGATCGGGACCGCGACGGTCGCGCTGAGGATCCTGGCCATCCTTATGGCGTCGTTCACGCTCGCCGTTGGTGAGGTCCCGCCAACGGGGACGAACGCAATGTCGACTGGAGAGAACGCCCTGAACGCGGAGGAGTACGCAGATCCAGACCCGTGAAACGCGGCCAGTCCGTCGGTCTCGATCAGGAGGACGAGCGGGTTGAGCCCGGGGTGGACTGCCCTCAGGGCGTGAATCCTCAGCCCGTCCAGGTCGACCGACTCCCCCGGCCTGAGCCTCGCGATGTTCTCATCCGGGACGAGCCTCCTGAGGTCCTTGAACACGGCCTTGTTCGTCACCACGGCGGCGTCCGTTCGCCTGGCGAGGTGCACGACCGCGTCCCTGCTGTAGTGATCCCTCCTGTCCTGCGTCACCGCCACGACGTCCAGCCTGTCTATGGCCTCCAGCTCCTCTCGGGACAGGGTGGACCCCGGATCCACAAGGACCAGGCGCGACTCGAGGTTCAGGAGCACGCAGGACGGCAGCCTCAGGTAGAAGGAGTTCGGCTCCTCCAGCACCCAGCCTATGGCCTCAACTCCCCTCATCACGGTTCTCCTTCCTCCTAACCTCGGCGGTCTGTCCGGTCACCGCCGACTCAAGGACCTCAAGGCCCGACACGACCTCACCCAGGATCAGCACCGGGGAGGGGAGCCTCATCCTCCGGAGGGCTATTAGGAGGGCTCCCTTGGAGGGCACGAACGCCACGTCTCCCCTGCGAAGCTCCCTCCTGCCCTTCTCGAGCTTGGCGGTCATCTCGACGAAGAGGTAGACCTTCGGACCGTCCCTGACCACCAGAGCACTCTTCGGCAGACTCCTGTACAGCCTCTCGGCGGTCAGAGGCGACAGGTGCCTCTTTATCTCCACCTCAGCTGTGCCGGAGGGCATCGCAACCTCTACCAAGTAGCTCTCAACTGACTCAACCAGCCCCCACACCTCCCGGGCGGCGAAAAAGCGGGGCCTGCCTATGGTATTGGGCTGGGCTCCATAAAAAACTCGCCCCAGGTCGGGGCCCGGCCCTACGCCTTGGCGCCCCGGTATATCCTGAGCTTGGAGTTTCCATCCACGTAGACGACCAGCCCGTCCCTCTCAAACTGACGGAGGAGCCTCTTGGCCACGCTGACCCTTACGTCGTACTTGATCGCCAGCGACTGGGGAGTGACGACCTTCGCCCGCTGGACGTACTTCTTTATCTCCTCTAGGAGCTCTGGAGTGACGTCCGGGGCCCGCACCTTCTTCTCCGCGACCTGCGAACTCATGCCGATCGGTGAGGTCCCCCGCCCCGCCTATATGAGGTTTGCGGAGCCGATCCGCTTATATACCCGCCGTCCCAGCCCGGGACGGGAGCCGAAAATGGGACTCCCCCGCATTCCAGAGAACCTCTCAGAGCTCCTAGACGATTTCTTGAACGTGAACAACGTCGTGGCCGTGGTGGGGGCATCCAGAAACCCGGAGAAGTGGGGCTACAGGCTGTACAGATTCTTCAAGGAGGCCGGGTACAGGAGGGTCTACCCCGTGAACCCGAGGGCCGATTCCATAGACGGTGACAGGGCCTACCCCTCGCTGGGCAGCCTCCCGGAGAGGCCCGACGTGGTCAACGTCGTGGTCCCTCCCGAGGTGAGCCGGAGCGTTGCGTCGGAGGCGGTCAGGCTTGGTCTGGAGAGGATCTGGTTCCAGCCGGGATCTGAGGACGAGGAGGCAATCCTGACCTGCTTGAGGGCCGGAATGAAGGTGGTATGGGGCGTCTGCATGATGGAGGAGAGTCTGAGGAGGGGCATCGCGGCCCCGCGCTTCGACCCCGCGCCCGGAGTCACAGGGGAACCGGGGCCGTGAGCAGGAGGACCGCCAGGTAGATCGCGAGTCCCGCCACCTTCCTGGACGTGGACAGGGGGCTGACCTCGTCCAGGGGCGGAGGGTGCCTTGTGAAGGTGAACAGGGCGACGAGGAGCGCCATGAAGGGGCTGTAGAGCATCGCGACGAGGACCGCCGTGAGGCCCAGGACTGACCTTAGCCTGGCGTTAGGGACCAGCGCGTACACCACGTGCCCCCCATCGAGCTGACCCGCCGGTAGGAGGTTTAGAAACGTCAGTATTAGGCCCGCCCAACCGGCAAAGGCTATCGGGGACATTATGACGGCTGTTCCCTCCGGGACCGACAGGCCCCTCTGGATGAGTCCGAAGAGGAGGGGCGTGGGGACGAACTGAAGGCCCTCCTGCTTGGACAGCTGAACTGCGACCTCTGAGGGGAGGACCGGCGAGGTCAGGAGACCCAGGACGGTCACGGCGACGGCGGGTATGAAGCCAGAGATCGGGCCGGACAGGCCCATGTCGAACACCTCGTCCCGGTTCACGGGGACCTTGGCGCTCCTTATCACGGCCCCGAATGTGCCCAGCGGCGGCGGGCCCGGAATGAACACGGGGGGCTCCCACTCCCCGCCCCACCTGCGGGTCGCCAGCATGTGGCCGAACTCGTGGATCCCCAGGATGGCGAACAGGGGGATGACGAAGAAGATCGGGTCGATGAGCCTCATGGACCTCCCGAGCTCGCTGATGAACTGGACGTCCACCCTGGTCACGAGGTCCCTGAAGCTGGAGGACAGCATCGAGCCGCTGATCCAGACTGTGGCGGCGCTCACCGCTAGGGAGAGGAGGCTCTTCCAGGCCGCAAGCGGCCCCGGCCTCCTGATCCTCCTGACCAGCAGGAGGTAGGGGCCCTCCCTGGAGCGAACCAGCTTGGGCAGCATGTCCATGTCGCTCAGATCGTTCACGAGGAGTCGAAACTCGCTCTTCACGTCGGATCCCGGGAGGGGGGTCACGAGGAAGTCGTATCCTCCTCCGACCTCCCTGACGTCCAGGACCTGGAAGTGCTTCGACACGGCCCTGATCGGATCGTCGAAGAGGGGCTCGAACATCGCCTTTCCGATACATCGCCCGCGTGGGGGGTTAAAAATGTCGCAGGATGCGGCGGGGTGAGGGGATCCGTTGGAGGGGGGCGAGTACAGGATACGCCGCTTCGACCCTTCAGAGGACCTGAGCAGCGTGGTCAGGCTGAACAGGGTCTTCCTCCCCGAGAACTACCCCTCCTACTTCTTCGTGGAGAACTACAGGAGGTGCCCCGAGGGCTTCCTCGTCGCCGAGGGTCCCGGCGGGGGGGTGGTGGGCTACATAATGTGCAGGGTCGAGACGAGGTTCACGGACGACGTGACCCTTCGGATGGGTCACGTCCTCTCGGTCGCGGTGGACAGGGCCCACAGGAGGAGGGGAATAGGGACGAGGCTCATGCTGCAGGCCGAGAGGAACCTGGTGGAGGAGAGGGGCATCGACCTAATGTACCTGGAGGTGAGGGTGTCCAACCGCCCCGCTGTCTCCCTCTACAGGAAGATCGGCTACGACGTTCTGGGGGTCATACCTCTCTACTACGCCGACGGCGAGGACGCATACCTGATGTACAAGCCGACTTCGAGGGCGGCCACCCAGGACAGGGTGAGGAGGGCGCTGGGGAGCAGGGTGAGGCAAGTAAATTAGCAAGGGTGGGTCCGGGCCGCAGATGGCAAGAGCGTCCCCGCCCAGAGTGGACCTCAGGGGGAGGAAGTCGCCCCTCCCGGTCGTGAGGGTCGCCAAGGTCGTGAAGAAGATCAAGCCGGGCACCAGCGCCGAGTTCCTGATAGACGACCTTAGGTCGCTGGAGGACATCCAGAGGTGGGCGGAGAGGACGGGGAACAGGGTGATGCGTGTTCAGGACGAGGGTGGGTACTGGAGGGTGGTGGTGAGAAAGAGACTCTAGGGAGGAGGTCCGCCACGGAGGAACTTGACCTGGGGGCCCTGAGGGTCAGGGGTTGGAGCAGGGGCTGCGACATATGCTGGAGAGGGGCGAAGATGGTCCTCTTCGTGACCGGGGCGTGCCCGAAGTATCGAGAGTGCCCCTACTGCACCATATCCCCGTGGCGGAGGAACAGAGACGTGGTCTACGCCGACGAGGTCGAGGTAGGTTCCGACGAAGACGTGCTGAGGGAGGCCAGGCTCATCGAGGCGGAGGGAGTCGGAATAACCGGAGGGGAGCCCTCAGTGGTTCCCGAGAGGGTGGAGCGCTATCTGAGGCTGTTGAAGGGGGAGTTCGGGGCCGGGTTTCACGCCCACCTCTACACCAACGGCGTCGGGATATCGGAGGAGGTCCTGGCCAGGTGGGCCGACGCCGGCCTGGACGAGATAAGGTTCCACGTCTGGGATGAGGAGGGCTGGCGGAAGATCGAGCTCGCCGTGGACCTCGGTCTCCGGGTCGGGGCCGAGATGCCGGCAATCCCGGGCTCCCCGTGGGAGAATCGCCTGAAGGACCTGGCTCTGTACCTGGACTCCGTGGGGGCTGATTTCCTCAACCTGAACGAGCTCGAGTTCACCGAGGGAAACAGGAAGTCCCTCCTGGCCATGGGCTTCAGGCCCAGGCCGGACAGCGAGGTCGCCGCGGCGGGGAGCAGGGAGGCCGCCAGGAGGGTCCTGGAGTTCCTGGAGGAGGAGACGGGCATAGCGGGGTACTTCTGTCCGGCGGACCAGAAGGACCACCAGATGTGGATGAGGTGGCGGAGACGCGCCAGGAACGTGGCGAGGCCCTACGAGTCCCCAGAGGAGAGGGGGTCGCTCGTCTACGGGGTCCTCCGAGGCGACGAGAGGGCCCTCTCCCGCGCCCTCGAGATCATGAGGGAGAGAGGCGTACCCGGGGAGCGAATAGCCGTCGCGCCGGGGGAGATCAGGGTGGCCCCGGAGGCCCTGATGGACCTGGCGAAGGAGTTCAGGTCCCTAGGCCTCGACGGCGGGCTCGTCGAGGTCGCCCCCCTGGACGACAGGATGGTCCTGGCCGAGTACCCCCTGGACTACGTGGCTGAGAGGGGCGGAGGGAGGGGAGAGAGGAACCTCCAGGCTTAGACCAGGATCTCCTCGCCAGCCTCAGAGGGCGAGACGGCCGATATCCCGAACTCCTCCGTCAGCTCCCTGGCGAACCTGGCGGAATGCTCGCCGTGAATGGTCATTATGGCCTCTGGCTCCAGCCTCTTGACGAACGTCCTCAGTCCGCTGTCGCTGGCGTGGGCGGAGAAGTTAAGCTGGTTCACCTTCATCTGGATCTCAACCTCCTCTCCGTCTATGGTCATCCTGCCCTCCTCTATGAGCCTCCTGCCCTCTGTTCCCTCGATCTGGTAGCCCGTGAGCGTGACCGAGCTGTTGGTGTCGTCCTTCAGCTCCTTCAGGTAGAAGTGTACCGGCCCGCCCTCAAGCATGCCAGAGGTGGTGAGTATCACGTTGGGCCTCCTGACGAGCTTCTTCCTCAGCCTCCACCCGTCCACGGGCTTTATAAACCTCTCCACGTACCTCAGGACATCCGGGTCCCTGACCCTGTCGGGGTAGGCGTCGGTTATCTCGACGCCCCTCCTCGCCATCCCGTCCAGGTACATCCTCCCCCTGAACCCCCTGGCCTTTAGGGCCATGGCTATCTCCAGGAGCCTCCCTATGGCGAATCCGGCTATGACCGCAACGCCCCCGCTCTTGAGGGTCTCGTCCACGACCTCCCTCAGGAGCATCTCCTGCCCCTCCCTCCGGGGGTGCTCCTTGAAGGCGTAGGTGGACTCCATGATGAGGAGGTCGACCTTTGGGATGGAGGTGTCTGCGGGGGGCATGAGCCTGGTCTCGCGCATGTTGAGGTCCCCCGTGTAGAGGATGGACCTGCCGTCGTGCCTGAGGTAGAACATGGCGCTGCCCGGTATGTGGCCGGCGTTGTAGGCCGTGACCTCGACGTCCCCGACCCTGAACGGCACGCCGAACTCCACGTGTCTGAAGTTGGCGAGGGCCTGCCTGACCTCCCTCATACCGTACGGGAGGGTGTGCCCCCTGGCCTTCGCCACCTTGATGGCGTCCGCCAGCAGGACATCGCTGTAGTCCCTGGTTATGTCCAGGGAGTAGACCTTTGGCCACCTCCCCCTGGACCTGAAGAGGGCCGGTATGGCGCCCGAGTGGTCCAGGTGGGCATGCGAGAGCAGGACGGCGTCGACATCCTCCACCTCGGGCGGGAAGAGCGGCTGGCTCTTGGGAACCAGCTTCATCCCGTAGTCCAGGAGTATCCTGGTGTCGCCCGCCTCGACGAGGACGGCCGAGCGTCCCACCTCATTGTGTCCACTGAGCACGGAAACTGACATCTTACTCATATCTCAGCTCACTCCCTTCAATCCGACGGGGTCTCCTGAGGTCGACGGACCTCGGGCCCCGCCTTCTCACGGCCTACTCCCGGGCCTCACTATTTAAGTGCGTCCCCGCGGGGCTGGAGGGGTCGACCATGGAGTTCGTCTCGTACCAGGATTTCTCGAAGCTGGACCTCCGCGTGGCCCAGATCACCTCGGCCAGGAGGGTCGAGGGTGCAGACAAGCTTCTAGTCCTCGAGATAGACCTGGGAGGCGAGAAGAGGCAGATCGTTGCGGGGATAGCCCAGTACTACTCTCCAGAAGAGTTGATCGGGACGCAGATCGTCGTTGTGGCCAACCTCCAGCCCAAGAAGATAAGGGGGCTGTGGTCGCAGGGGATGCTGCTGGCCGCCGACGTGAACGGCAGGCCTGTCCTGCTGAGGCCCGACAGTCAAGTTCCGCCGGGCAGCAAGGTCCTGTGATCACACGGTCAGCCCAGCGCTGGGAAGCGGTAGACCTCCACTCCCCTCTCCTCTATCTGCTCGAAGTCGAGGTAGGCGACCCCTTTCCTCTCCAGCCCCCTCAGTACGCTGAGGGCCAGATCGACTGGTATGCCGAGTTCAAGGGCCAGCTCCTCGGGGGTCAGCCTCCCCCCCTTCTCCCTGGCCACCCTTAGGGTCTCCGCCTCGATTCTACCCAGCGCGACCCCAGACCTCTGCCTGATCCTCAGCAGGTAGATCGAAGTCCCCGCGAGGAACAGAAAGAGGAGGGAGGGGAACACCCTCGCCGGATTGTAGGCCGCCGCCACGGCGAACACTATCCCCAGCAGGCCGAAGAGGGCGGCGACTCCGATGAGGGCGAGTGAGGAGGCGTCCCTCATCCGATCCCCCTCAGGACCTCCCCAGCTCCTGCTTCAGCCTCGCCAGGTCCTCCTCGACAGACTTCTGGATCTCCAGGGTCTTCAGTTCCCTCTCTATCTCGTCCCTCTCCTCCGGCTCCAGTATGTCCAGCTCCCCTCCGGCGGCCACGAGTTCGTCTATGGCCGCCGCCCGAGCCCTCATTCCCTCGACCTTGCTCTCCGCCCTCTCGATGGCCCTCGCCGCCGAGAGCATGTCATCGGAGAGGCCGGTGAGGCTCTCCTTCACCTCGACCTGGGCCTTGGAGACCTCGTACTCGGCCTTGAGCTTCTCCTTCTTGGCGCGGAACAGCTCCACCCTGGTCTGCAGCGTCTCCCTCACCTGCTTCAGCTTCTCCTCGTCCTCCTTCATCTCCTCGATCTTTCTCTCAAGGGACTGGAGCTCCGCCTGGAGGACGTGCTTCCTCTCCAGGGCCTTCTTGGCCAGGTCCTCCCTCCCGAGTTCCAGGGCTCTCCTGGCCTTCTCGTCAAGGTCCTGGACCTTCTCCCTAATCCTCTCGGCGTTGAACTCCAGCTTCTTCCGTGCGGTTATGGCCCTCGCCAGGGCCATGTCGACGTCGTGGAGCTGCTGGACCAGCTTGTCGTAGGCGTAGTCCAGCTGCTCCCTCGGGTCCTCGAAGCGGTCGAGAAGCCTGTTGAGCTTCGCCTCTATGCTCGCAACCAGGCGATCCCAGAAACCAGTCATGGCGATCTGGTAATCGGGATCATCCCGGAGATAAAAATCTTGGGTGACTTTGCCCCTACCGGGAGGTCAGGACCCTGAGGGCCACCTCGGCGGCGCGCAGGAGGGACTCCCCCGCCTCGGTGGGGATCTCTGACTCCTCTAGCCTCACGTCCGCCTTCCCGCTGCCCTCCGCCAGGTTCCCGTCGACCACGAGTATGGCGGCGGACCTGGCCCCAGCCAGTCGGGACAGGACGAATAGCACGCTGCACTCCATCTCGACGGCCACCAGGTTCAGCTCGCCAGCCTCCTCCAGCAGCCAGTCCTCCTCAACGTAGAAGGCGTCCATCGTGGCGACTATTCCCTCGTAGACGCTCAGGCCGGACAACCTGGCCTCCCTGGCCAGAGAGAGGGTCATCCTGAGGTCGGGGATCGCCGGGTACTCGGGGGAGGCGTAGAAGTCCGAGGTCCCCTCCATCCTCACTGCGCCGTGGGGGACGACGACGGATCCCACCTCAATACCCCTCTGGAGAGCCCCGGTCGTTCCGACCCGGACGAACGCCTCGGCCCCCGCCTCGAGCAGCTCGTTTACCGCGATGGCCGCGGAGGGGGCGCCTATCCCGGTTGAGCACACTAGGACCTCCTCGCCGCCGTATTCTCCGATTACGGATTTGAACTCCCTGTTGTGCGCAACCAGGCTGGGATCCTCCAGGAGCTGGGAGAGGAGATCCACCCTCCCCGGATCGCCCGTGAGGAGCACCCTCTCGGGGACGTCCTCGGCGCTCAACCTCAGGTGAAGGAGCCTGCCGCGGCCGGGCATGAGCTGAAGGCCCCGGGGAAGCTTATTATTGAACTCTGAGATTCGCCCGCCCCGATGGAGCTCGAGAGTCTGTTAACTCACGTGGACAGAGCCCTGGAGATAGCCAAGAGGTACAACGCCGAGTACTTCGAGGTCAGGGCCCAGGTGGACACGTCTGACGGGCTCTTCATGCGAAACGGGGTGGTGGAGGCCTTCGGCCTGGACACATTCGCGGGGATCTCCATGAGGATGCTCGTGGACGGGGGCCTGGGGTTCGCCTCAACGAACAGACCTGACTCCATTGAGAAGGCAGTGGAGGAGGCCCACCGAAACGCCCTGGCGGCTTCCAAGGCTGGGAAGAGAACCAGGCTGTCGGAGGAGAGGTTTGAGACCGCGGAATTCTCGTCCCCCTACAGGAGAGACCCCCTGGAGGTGCCGGTGGACGAGAGGGTGGAGTACATGAGGTCGGTCGACGCCCCCGCCGCCGAGAGGGGGATAACGGCCAGGGTGCTCTGGCTCCTCTCGTCGAGGTCGGCCACGCACGTGGTGAACAGCGAGGGCGCCAGGGTGACCGGGGACGTGAGGCGGGTGACCATGATGGTCAGGCTCACCCACGTCTCTGGGGCCGGGGCCACCCAGGAGTTCACCCAGCCGGGGGGGAGCGGGGGCTGGGAGATGGTCGATGGGTGGGGGCTCGAGGAGAAGGTGGCCTACCTGGCGGACTCGATGAGGCAGAGGCTGGAGAAGGGGGTGCCTGCGCCCAGGGGCGCGAGGTTGGACGTCGTCCTCGGTCCGCAGGTTACGGGCCTGATAGCCCACGAGTCGACCGGACACCCGTACGAGGCCGACCGCATACTCGGGAGGGAGGCGGCCCAGGCTGGCGAGTCGTTCGTGAGGCCCGATATGCTGGGGGAGAGGATCGGCTCGCCGGTCGTCACCGTGATAGACGACCCTACGATCCCGGGCAGCTACGGGTTCTACCTCTACGACCACGAGGGGGTCAGGGCGAGGCCCAGGGTCCTGATGAGGGAGGGCGTGATCAACGAGTTCCTCCACAACAGGGAGACGGCCGCCGAGTTCGGCGTCGGCAGCAACGCCGCGGCCAGGGCCAACAGGTTCGACCGGGAGCCGATAGTGCGGATGGCCAACACCTACATAGCGCCGGGAGACATGTCGGTGGATGAGCTCATAGAGGGCGTGTCCGAGGGGGTCTACATGAGGAGGTTCATGGAGTGGAACATCGACGACCGCAGGTACAACCAGAGGTACGTGGGCTCCGAGGCCTACGCCATCAGGGGAGGGAGGATTGCCGAGCCTGTGCTAAACCCTGTCCTGGAGGTGACGACGCCGGCCTTCTACTCAGCCGTGGACGCCGCCGGCAGGGACTTGGAGTTCGAGGCGGCCACCTGCGGCAAGGGCGATCCGGAGCAGGGCGTGCCGGTCTGGACGGGCGGCCCCACGCTTAGGCTGAGGGGCGTCGGGTTGGGGGGTGTGTGAGGTGTTCCACGAGGAGAGCATCGGTCTTGCGGAGCGGGTCCTCCAGCTGGCCCAGGCCAGGGGGGCCGACGACGTGGCCGTCCGCGTCGTCGTGAACAGGGGAAGGCAGGTGCGCTTCTACAACAGCTCCGTGGACGTGGTGAAGACGTGGCTCGGGACTCTGATAGAGGTTCAGCTGGCCGCCGATCGGAGGGTCGCGGTGGTCTCTACGGAGTCGCCGCCCGAGGAGGAGGCCTTGGAGGTCTTCGTGGGGCGCGCCTTCGAGAGGCTGAGGAGGGCCCCTCCCCGGGACGTGTACGCCCCGCTTCCCGAGGGGCCCTTCGACTACCCAGTCATCCGGGACACCTACGATCCAAGGCTTGAGGAGGCCCAGGAGGAGCTCGTGGACGCGGCGAAGGCCGGGATAGACGCGGCCCTTGGAGAGGGGGCAAAGAGGGCGGCGGGCGTGGTGAGGTCCCAGGCGGGGCACGAGTGCCTCCTGACATCCGGGGGCGCTGAGGTGTGCGAGAGGTTCAGCAGGGTCAGCATGGAGGTCAGGGCCCTGGTCGACGACCAGGCCACCGGCCACGGGGTCACGTGCTCCCGATTCCTGGACGGGCTTGATCCCGAGAGGGCCGGTCGCGAGGCCGGGAGAGACGCCGTCTTGGCCAGCAAGGTGGTCAGGGTCCCGGCCGGGAGGTACAACGCCGCCTTCTGGTGGAGCGCCATGACCACCCTGCTGGGGGTGTTCGGGGCCATGGCCTCCGGCCTAAGGGCCCTGATGCAGATGACCCCCTACGTGGACAGGGTGGGGTCGCGCGTCGGGAGCGAACTCGTGACCATAGTGGACGATCCCCTGATGGACGGGGGATACGCCTCCCGGTCCTTCGACCTGGAGGGCCTCCCAACCAGGAGGAACGTGATAATCGAGGGCGGGATCCTGAAGACGCTCCTGCACAACAGGCTGACTGCCGCGCACTTCAGAGTCGAGCCCACGGGGAACGCCGGCTGGGTGTTCCCCAACCCCTGGTTCCTGCGCATGAGCTCCGGGGACAGGACCGAGGAGGAGATCCTCGAGGACCTGGGGAGGGGCATCGTAGTCAGGAACGCCACCTACCTGAGGTTCCAGAACTACCGGACGGGGGACTTCTCGGCGGTGATAAGGGACGGGGTGTTCCTGGTCGAGGGGGGAGAGATGGTGGGCGCGATAAGGGGGCTGAGGCTCAGCGAGAACGTCCTCCACATGCTGTCCAACGTTTACGCCGTCGGGAGGGAGGCGAGGCAGATGACGCACTGGTGGGCGGAGTTTGGCCCTCCCGTCCTGACCCCCGTGATGGCCGTCAGAGAAGTGAGGTTCACGTCGGCGACCGCCTGAGCCTGAGCTGGTCCGTCAGCCTCGAGTACCTCCAGAGGGCGGCGAGGGCCGAGGCAGCCCTCTCTGGGGACGGGAAGACGGGCACGCCCTCGGCCTCCAGCCTGGAGTTCTCCCTGGCCACCTCCGGGGTGACGTCCAGAGACACGACGACGATGGGCTTCCCGTAGTCCCGGAGGACCTGCAGGATGTAGTCCGTGGTGGTCCTGGGCTCCATCAGGGGGACCGAGTATAGGGCCATGACTATCAGGGCGTCGATCTCACTAGACTTGGCCATCTCCACCATCCCGGCAAGGTACTGCTCTGGCGTGGAGCTGCCGGTGAGATCCAGGGGATTGCCCACGGGGTAGTAAGGTGGGAGCCGCCCCCTGAGCCTCCTCACGGTGTCCTCGTCGAGGTCAGGGACCTCGAGCCCCCTCTCCTCCAGCGCGTCGACTGCTATGACGCCGTACCCCCCGCCGTTGGTGATTATGCCCACCCTGGGACCCCTGGGGGGCGGCAGCCTGGCCAGGGCCCGGGAGGCGTCCAGGAACTCCTCCGTGGAGTACGCCCTCACCACCCCGCACTGCTTGAACGCCGCCTCGTAGGCCGCGTCCGATCCGGCCAGGGAGCCCGTGTGGCTCCTGACGGCCCTCGCCCCCCTCTGACTCCTGCCAGCCTTGAACACGACCACGGGCTTGGAGGGAGTAACCTCCCTGGCCGCCTCCATGAACCTCCTCCCGTCCGCCAAGCCCTCTACGTAGATCGCTATCACCCTGGTCTCGGGGTCCTCGGAGAAGTAGCGGAGCAGGTCCGCCTCGTCCACGTCGGCCCTGTTGCCGTAGCTCACGAAGGCGCTTATCCCCCTCCCCTCCACGGCGAGCCAGGTGAGGATGGCGCCCCCGAAGCTCCCGCTCTGGGTGAGTATCGCGACGTCGCCCGGGCCGGGCCTCGGCAGCCTGTCCGAGGGAGTGAACAGGGTGTCAAGCCCCACGCTCGGCCTGTAGACGCCCATGCAGTTCGGGCCGATGAGCCTGACCCCGCTCCTCCGGGCTGCCTCCCTCAGCTCCCGCTCGAGCTCCTCGTTTCCCACCTCAGAGAACCCGCCGGAGATCACTATGGCTGCCTTGACCCCCCTCCTCCCGCAGTCCTCCACCACACTCGGGGTCGCCGGCGCAGGGACGGCGATCACGGCGAGGTCGACGGGCCCTGGAAGGTCGGCGACCGAGGGGTAGCACCTGACCCCCAGTATCTCATCGGCCTTGGGGTTGACGGGGTGGACCCTGCCTCCAAAGCCCTCGAGAAGCTGCCTCAGGACCACGTGGCCGAGCTTCTCCGGATTCCTGGAGGCGCCCACCACCGCCACGGACTCGGGCTCGAAGAAGGCGGCGAGTTCCCGGGCCATCTGCGGCACCGAGCTGACGGGCAACTCCCCCACCTTAAAAGGCAGGGTGGGGTGGACATGCCGAATGGCCGAAGAGGCCCGCTTCATGGACATAGTCGAGGCCTTTCTGATCGCGAGGGGGGACATCGAGAGGGCCCTCGGGGCGGGGCCAAGGTTCGAGGAGCTCTCGGCGGCCTGGCTCCCCATAACCACGGACCTGAGGCCTAGTGAGGCCATAGAGAGGCTGGGCTCCGTGGCCGGGGTGGACGGAGGGAGTCAGCTCGTGGAGGTCAACCTCGGACAGAGCCTCTTCGCCGTGAGCGCAGCCTCCGCCGCCTTCCGGGCGGGAGACAGGCCGCTGTCTCGCCGGGTGTTTCAGGTGGGGGTCATCGACTTCTTCAAGGCCGAGGACAGGGTGAGGATATACAGAGAGGCGCTGGAGGCGAAGATGGCCTCCACGCTGGCGGCCGCCCGGGAGGTCGACTGCATCCTCCTAGACGGGTCTCTTGAGGCAAACCTGATAGCAGAGCCGGTGTTCAGGGCCGCCCGACCCGGGAGGTACGTCGGCCTCAGCGAGGAGGAGAGGGAACTCGTTGTCTCGGAGTTCCTGAGGGTCGTCGGGAACCTCCCCCTGGCCTCGGCCCTCACCGTGATCACCGCGACCCCGACGTCGCAGGCGGCCCTGGAGGAAGCTGCCAGGGGGATCGTCGGCGACGACGAGGATGGTGAGGGTAGGAGGCCCATGCTGGCCGTCTCCGCGATGGAGAGGCTGGAGCAGGGGATCTCCCTCCTTGCCCTGATATCCGCGGCCGAGGCGGCGGGGGTGAGGGTGGTCGCCGTGGCGAAGAGGTCCTCGGCTAGGTCGCACTTCAGGTCATCGAAGCCCGACCTCGCCATAGTGCAGAGGTTCACCAGGGGCCCGGGGCGGACCCTCCACAGGGTGAGGGAGGTTCCGGTGGGCAGGCACATCGTGAGGGCGGCCAGGTCCCTCCTGGGCGCGGGAGTGAGAGATGTTGTGAGGCTCACCACGCTGTACGTGAGGCTCGCGCGGTCGGCCGCGCCGGTGAAGCTGGAGGTGCTCGGGGAGGTGGACGAGGACGAGCTTGACGAGTTCGTTGGGAGCCTGGCTGGCATATCGGTGATGGGTTACCCCTACCCGCTGAGGAGGGCCCACGAGCTGGCGAAGATAACGAGGTCCAACGTCGAGGCTGGCCTGAGATCGATAGGCTTCGTTCCGGAGTTCACGGGAAGGGAGGCGTTGGGGGAGTGAGCCTGAGGGAGGTCGACAGGTTAGGGACCGTGGTCGAGGTCACGACCCCCTCCCAGGTGGAGTTCGTCGCCGAGGAGGGGGTCGTCCCCGAGGTCGGGGACTACGTCGCCGTGATGCACGGCGAGGGATCCTGGATCCTCGGGATGATAACCCACGTGGAGAGGGGAAGCAGGGAGCTCTCGGGCAAGAGCCTCCTCTCGGCGTCCGAGGCGGACCGGATAATAGAACTCGTCGGGGAGCCCTCGCACTGGTCCCGGGCGAGGGTCAAGCTGCTGGGGCGGGTCGAGGAGGAGGGGGGTGAGGTGAGCCTGGTTCTCCCCAGGACCCCGCCGCCCAGCGGCGCAGGGGTCTACAGGGCCCCCGCCCGGGAGCTGAGGAGGGTCTTCGCGCCGCCCGGACCCGGAGTAGACATCGGACACCTGCTCACCAGGGGGGACGTCAGGGTCCTGCTCGACCCAAACGAGATGATCTCGCGGCACCTCGCCATTCTGGCCGTGACCGGGGCCGGAAAGTCCAACGCCGTCGCGGTGATTGTTGAGAAGATCCTTGAACTCGACGGAGTCGTCCTGCTCTTCGACCTCCACTCGGAGTACAGCGGCATGACCCTGAGCCCGGGCGCCCCGGGAGAGGTGATCACGGTAGAGCCGAAGATCAACGTGAACTCCCTGAGCCTGTCCGAGTTCTCCTACCTCCTGGGCATCAACTTCGAGAAGGCGGCGAGGCAGTACATCTACCTCAGGAGGCTCTGGAGGGCGGCGTGGTCGCTCAGGGGGAAGGACATGCTCGACTCAATCGTGAGGCGGGCTGGGATTGAAGATCCGGAGCCGGGAAACATTCTCGATGGGATGATAGCCATCGCCGAGGTCGTGAAGGATGCAGTCGAGGCGGGGGAGACCTCTGGGGCCGTCTCGCTGGGACCCGAGGTCAGCTTCTCCGTGGACAGGGACGCCAGGAACAGCCTCTACGGCCTCCTCTCCAGGCTCACCCACCTGAAGGAGTCAAGGGGGTCGCTGCTGTCGGCCGCCGCCCCCGAGATCGTGTCTCTGCTGAGCAACGGCAGGGTTGTCGTGGTGGACATGGGGCCCCTCGGTGAGGACGCCGCCGACGTCCTGGTCGGCCACACGCTGACGACGCTCCTCTCCAGGGCCAAGCGGGCAATCGCCGCCAGGAGGTCGGGTGGGGAGCCGCCCGAGGACTCGCCGCCGCTGCCGGTCATGGTGGTCCTCGAGGAGGCGCACATACTCATCCCAGGCGACAGGGACACCTACACGAGGCACGCCGCCTCCCGAGTCGCGAGGGAGGGGAGGAAGTTCGGGGTCGGGCTCACGCTGGTGAGCCAGAGGCCCAAGAGGCTTGACCCCGATGTCCTGTCTCAGATGATCAACAAGATCATACTAAGGGTGGTCGAGCCGGAGGACCAGGCGTACGTCCGGAGGGCCACTGAGTTCCTCAGCGAGGACCTAGTCGGCTACCTCCCGTCCCTCAACGTGGGGGAGGCAGTCATAGTGGGACCGATGGTCAGGCTCCCGGCCATCGTGAAGGTTGACCTGTTCGGGGGGGTCAGGGGAGGGGAGAGCCTCAGGGCGACGGAGGAGTGGTCCAGGGCCCGTAGCCGGGGTCGAGAGAGGCCCTCCGGGGGCTACGCGGACATGGTGAGGTGAGCGGATTGGTCAGGTTCGTCCACCTGGCCGACGCGCACCTGGGCCGGAGGCAGTACGGGCTGGAGGAGAGGGAGAGGGACTTCCTCGAGGCGTTCAACGAGGCGGTGGAGCTCACCCTCCGCGCCAGGCCCGAGTTCGTGGCGTTCTCGGGCGACCTGTTCGACTCCTACAGGCCCTCCCCCACGACCCTCGTGAGCGCCTTCGTGGGGCTGAAGAGGATCGTGGACTCCGGCGTCAGGGTGTACGCGGTCGCCGGCAATCACGACCTCGGGCCCGTCCCGGGGGGAGGTCGGGCCTCCCCCCTCCCGCTCTTCGAGGAGGCCCTCCCGGGGGGCTTCGTGAACCTCGGCTACTCCCGCCCGATCGCGGAGCTGGACGGCGTCGCCGTGGCCGGCCTTCCGTACACCCCCCGGCAGGAGGCGGACTCTCTGAGGGCGGCCTTGGAGGCAATATCGGCGCGCGTGAGGGAGTCTCCCGGGCGGGAGGTGATACTGATCCTCCACCAGGCCGTCAAGCCGATGGTCCCGCCTCAGAAGGCGGAGATCGACAGGTCGACCCTGGACCGACTGGCCTTCAGCTACTACGCTATGGGCCACGTTCACGACAGGAACTTCCCGAGGAAGACCACGCAGAGGAGGCCGATAGCCTACTCCGGATCCCTGGAGGTCGTGGAGGAGAGGGAGGCGGACAAGCTGGAGGTGTACGGGAAGGGGATCTACGTCGTGGAGCTGGAGGGAGGGGAGGCGCGCATATCCCCGCTGAACCTGCGCTCCATAAGGCCGTTCTTCGTGTTCAGGGAGAGGGTGGACGACCCGGGCCGCCTGGAGAGGCTCGCGGACGAGATCGAGGGCAGGGTAGGGGGCCGCGCCTGGGACAAGCCCCCCGTCGTCAGGGTGTCTCTCTCCTCGGCAAGGCTGGACCCCAGGGACGTGAAGGCGTTCCAGGATTCGCTGAGGGAAGCCCTCGAGGGTAGGGTCCTGCGGGTGTTCGTGAGGCTCAGGCGGATCGATGTCGGCGGGGAGGCCGAGGTCTCCATCGAGCCGAAGATCGACGTCGAGGCGGCCTTTCGGGAGATCATACCAGACGACAGGGTGAGGAGGCTCGCAATAGAGATCTACAGACTCTACTCCGAGGGGAAGGGACGGAAGGAACTGATCAGAGAGCTTGAGAAGATATACGAGGGGTGGGGGGCTTGAGGATAAGGCGTGTCAGGCTTCGAAACTTCAGATCGCACGCGGAGACCGAGGTCACGTTTGGAGACGGTGTCAACGCAATCATCGGGCAGAACGGGGCGGGCAAGACCTCCCTGCTGGAGGGCATAGCCTACGCCCTGTTCCCCGAGCTGTTCAGGGGAGGGATCTCCGACCTGACGCGGAGGGGCTCCCGGTCCATGGAGGTGGAGCTGGAGTTCGAGCAGGGCGGCAGGACCTACCTGGTTTGGCGGAGGAGAGATCGCTCCGGGCCGCAGGCCCGCCTCATGGTGAGGGAGGACTCTGGCTGGAGGCTGCTGCAGACCTCCCAGAGGGACGTCAGTGCCGAGCTCACCAGGGTCCTCGGGACAAATCCCGAGGCCTTCGTCACGGCCATGTACATAAGGCAGGGCGAGATCCTGGGCTTCCTCAGCGAGAGGCCGGCCAAGAGGATGGACACGATAAACCGCCTCCTCGGGGGAGAGCTCTTCGACAGGATGGAGAGGGACCTGGGAGAGGCCCTGGGAGGGTTCAGGTCCAGGCTTGAGCGACTGGAGGGGGAGATCTCCACCCTCGAGAGGCAGCTGAGCTCCGCGGACCAGGTCAGGCGGGGCCTGTCGGAGGTCTTGAAGGAGCTGGAGAGGGTCGACGGGGAGCTGAGGGAGCTCAAGTCCAAGCTTGACTCGCTGGAGGGCGAGGAGAGGAAGCTGAGATCCCTCAGGGACGAGTACCTCAGACTGACCGAGTCGAGGGAGCAGATTGAGCGGGACATGAAGGCGTGCAGAGATAGGATCTCTCAGATCGAGGCTCGGTTGGAGGGTCTGGACAGGGAACTTTCTCAGCTGGATGAGCTCAGGTCGATGGCCGAGCTTGAGCCCATCCTCTCGGAGTTCGACTCCCTGACGAAGGCCTACAGCGCGCTGGAGGCTGAGCTCGCGGCCCTAGAGGGTGAGCAGAGGTCTCTGGAGGAGGCCAGGAGGGCGGCCGAGCGGCTGGAGTCCGTTCAGCGGGAGCTCGAGGCCGTGTCCCGGGAGCTCGAGGCCGTGTCCCGGGAGCTCGCGCTGGTGGACGCGAGGGGGCAGAGGGCCGAGGAGATCTCGGCTCAGCTCATGAAGGCGAGGGCAAACCTTGAGGAGCTCGACCGTCGGCTGGAGGAGCTTCTCCGGAGGCTCCCCCGAGAGCTGGGGCTTAGCGACCTGGACTCGCTGTGTCGTGAGGGGGAGAGGCTCCTATCCGAGGCGAGGCAGGCGAGTCAGACTGTGGCGGAGCTGGAGAAGAGGGCAGAGTACGCCCGAGGGAGAGTGAAGCTCCCCCGAGAACTCCTAGACGCCCTGGACAAGATTCCCGACGTCTGCCCACTCTGCGGCTCCCGGCTCGATGCGAGCGGGTCGGAGAGGGCAAGGCGGGCTCTTAGGGAGGAGCTTGAGGAGGGAGAGGCCGAGTTGGGGAAAGCCAGGGAAGAGCTCGAGCGGATCGAGGGGATGATGGGGGCACTCAGGGAGTTCGAGCGGCTGGCCGAGAAGGCCAGCCTGCCGAAGGCGGTGGCGGAGAGGGAGGCCCTCGTCGAGAGGGTGAGGCGGCTGGAGGAGGAGCTGCGGGGGATCGAGGCCGAGCTCGGGCGGCGGAGTGACCTCGTCTCCCGGCTGGCGGAACTCCAGGAGACGTCCTCGAGGCTCGAGGGAGAACTCGCCGAGCTGAGAGCCGCCAAGTCCCTGGCGAGGAGGCTGTCTCAGGGGGAGGCGGATCGCCTCAAGAGGATTGAGTCCCTCAGGCGTCAGATGGAGGAGAACCGAAGGAAGCGCAACGACCTGCTTGGCAGGCTGGGTAAGCGAATCAAAGACGTAAGCGAGGCGTTGAGGCAGGCCAGGGAGGCCAGAGAGAAGCTTAAGGGGCTTGAGAGTCTCATTGAAACAAGTAGGGAGCTTGCTACGCTCCTGAGACGGGAGAGGGAGAGGGAGAGGGAGCTTGGGAGGAGGCTGAGCGAGATCGAATCCAGTCTGGTGGGTCTGGGATTCGACGAGGCACGCTACTCAGGTCTCCTGCTCGAACTCGATCGACTCAAGGGGGAGTTCCAAGAGACCCTCGCCAGGAGGGAGAAGCTGAGCGGGAAGAGGGAGGAGCTGGAGAGGCGGCTGGAGGACCTAGAGAGGCTGGCCATGGAGCTCAAAGAGCTTGAGGCCGAGAGAACCAAGCTCTCAGGATTTATCGAGGCGCTGGAGGAGGTCAGGAGGTCCTTTGGAAGAGAGGGAATTCAGAGGGCCCTGAGGGAGAGCGCGAGGCCGGTGCTGGAGCACTACGCCAACGAGATACTCTCTAGATTCGGGATCGACTTCGACGGCCTCGAGCTGTCTGAGGACTACGAGGTCGCGCTGATCAGAGGGGGCGAGAGGTTCACGTTCCGCCAGCTGAGCGGCGGAGAGCAGGTTGCCCTGGCCCTCTCCCTGAGGCTGGGGCTCGCCCGGGCCATGGCCGGCACCTCCCTGGAGTCCATCCTCCTGGACGAGCCCACGGTCCACCTGGACTCCGAGAGGAGGAGAGAGCTCGTCTCGGCGATCGGTGAACTCGACATCCCGCAGGTGATAGTCGTCACCCACTCCGGAGAGTTTGAGGAGGTGGCAGACTCCCTGTACAACATGGAGAGGAGGGAGGGCGTCTCGAGGGTCACCCTCCCGCCGAGCCTGGGGGTCGGAAACAGTTAAGGTTGGGGTTAATCCAACCTATCCGCGAGGCGATCAGATGGGGAGGGAGGAAAGGGACCCCTTCGAGGAGTGGATCAGGGAGATAATGAGGTTCATCCGAGAGGTCCAGAAGGATATGGAGAGGCAGCTGGAGGAGCTGATGTCCATGGAGGACCTGGAGGAGCTTGAGGACAGGCTCCCCAGGTTCACGGCCCCGAGCGGGATAGAGTTCAGGGCCCCCTTCGTGTACGGGTACTACATGACCATCGGGCCCGACGGCAGGCCGATAATCAGGAGGTTTGGAAACGTACCCCCGCCGAAGAAGGGGGAGGGGTCGGGGGAGATAGAGGAGATAGAGACCAGGAGGAGAGAGGGGGAGGGAGAAGAGATAACCAGAGAGCCCGTTCTGGATGTCATGGACTTCGGGGACGAGATCGTCGTAGTCGCCGAGATACCAGGGGTCAGGAAGGAGGACATCGAGGTCTCAGCCACGGAGAGGAGGCTCACCATAAGGGCGAGGCCCTACAGCGCCGAGGTGAGCCTCCCGTCCGAGGTCGAGCCAGAGGGAGCGAGGGCCACCTACAGCAACGGCATACTGGAGGTCAGGCTCCCAAAGCGGGGCGGAGGAAGGGCCGAGGTGAAGGAGAGGAGGGTCAGAGTGGAGTAGCGAGCTGAGGGGCTCAGATGTGATAGGGGAGACCCTCCTCTCCCTCCTTTCTCTCCACCCACTCACGCTTTCTCTCCAGGGCTTGCTTGGCCTTCTCCTCCAGGAGTGATCGGACGGACTCCTCCTCCCTTATCATCTCGTCCAGGGTGGAGAGGTCAACGGTGAGCCCGTACATCTTCTCCAGCAGCAGGAGCAGTCTCTTGGAGGCCCTGGGGTCGGGCCTCTGCCCCTCGGTCGTGCTGAGGACGCAGGCGCTGGGTATTCCCCTGAGGTGGGCCAGCCCGACGAGGAGTCCCGCGGCGCCGGTGACGAAACCCCCCTCGAGCCTCATCACGCCAGCCTCCTCGAGCCGCCTCCAGAGGGACTCGTCGTTGGAGGCGGCGAAGACGCCCTGGACCTCGGGGCTGCCCGGGACGTACCCGCCGAAAGTCAGCAGCTCCCGGACCCCAAGCTCCTGGGCGTAATCCAGGACGAACTCCCCGACGGAGTACTGCCCCCAGGGTATGGGCTGAACGTCCGAGGTGAGCAGGAGGAAGTCAGCCTGGGCGTCCGGATCGCTGAGGAGGTAGAGGTCGTAGGTCGGGGGGGAGACGTCCCCGTCGGACACCCTCACCCCAGCGCTCCCGTCCGGGAGGGGCAGGTAGTCGCTGAATATCCTCGCCACCAGCCTCGGGCCGGAGACGTCGATGAGGTACTGAACCGCGATCTTGCCCACGAGGCCCAGGCCCGGCACACCCTGCACGAGGACGAGCCTCCTCTCGGGCCTGGCCTCCGAGACCCTGATCAGCTGCAGGTGGGGCATCGCCCGACCGGCGGGCGTGGGCTTTTAACTTATCCCGCGTCCGCCGAGGGCGATGAGGGTAGTCGTAATCGGCAACGGGACGGCGGGACAGACCGCGGCGGGTTACGCCAAGAAGGACGACCCCGAGGCCGAGGTTGTGGTCCTCGAAAGGCACCCCTACCCGGCCTACCACCCATGCGCCCTCCCGTACGTCGTGGCCGGTCAGATCCCCCTGGACAGCGTGATCGATCGCGTAACCAGACCGGGAATCGAGGTGATAACGTCCGCCCAGGTGGAGGGGCTGGATCTGGAGAGGAGGACCGTGCACTTCTCGCGGGAGGGGTCCCGGGAGTCCATCGAGTACGACGTCCTCGTCATAGCCACGGGCCTCAGGCCAACGAGGCCCCCTATAGAGGGGCTGGATCTGGAGGGCGTTCGGCTCCTCTGGGACGTCGAGGACGCCGAGTACATCCTGAGGCACATGGGAGAGCGGGTGGTCGTGGTCGGGGGGAGCGCCACCGGGCTGGAGGTCGCCGGCGCCCTGGCCAAGGCAGGGAGGGAGGTCTGGCTGGTCGAGATGATGGAGCAGCTCATGCCGGGCAAGGTGGATCCACCCGTGGCCTCGACGGTGGCCAAGTACCTCCGATCCCTCGGGGTCAGGGTCCTGCTGAAGTCCCCGGTCAGGGAGATCAGGGGGCCGACCGGCAGGGTCTCGGAGGTGGTGGCCGGGGAGCAGGTCATAGAGGCCGACACCGTGATCGTGGCCGCTGGGGTGAGGCCGAACTCCGGGCTGGCCGCCGACGCGGGCCTGCCGATAGGTGAGACCGGCGGAATAATGGTTGACGATGAGCTGAGGGCCGCCCCCGGGGTGTACGCCGCGGGAGACGTGGCGGAGGTCAGGGAGTACGTCACGGGTCGCCCCATCGTGACGGGCCTGGTCTCCACCGCCCTCGTTCAGGGGAGGATCGCCGGTAGAAACGCCGTCGGCGGAAGCCTCAGGTACAGGGGGGCGCTGTCCCCCTACGTCATCCACGTGGGGGACCGCCTGCTCGGTGGGGTCGGGCTGTCCGCCACGCAGGCCTCCAGGTGGGGGCTCGACCACATCTCAGGCAGGCTCTCAACCCTCGACCTGGAGAGGTTCGCGCCGGGGGTCGACAGGATCCTCTCGTGGGTGGTGGCCACGCCGGAGGGGAGGCTCATCGGGGCCCAGTTCTGGGGGTTGAGGGAGGTCTGGGGCAGGGTGTCCGCGGCGACCGCGGCCATACTCGCAGGGATGAGCCTGACCGACCTCCTCACGGTCGAGTTCGCCTACCACCCGCTCCTGACCCCGGTGAGTGAGCCCCTGACGGTCCTAGCCGACAGCCTGCTCAGGAGATTCAAGCTGGCCCCGTGACCCAGCCTAGCCGGCGAGCACCTCGGCCTCACCGATGAGGACGTCGACGGGGCTCTCGAGGCGAGACAGGATCGGGGCCGTGTCCACCCTAAACCCATCCGGGTCCCTGGATATCTCCCGCAGCAGCCGGATCGCCGACTCCGGGTCCCTGAACCTGAACAGAGGTATCCCGAGCGACGCAAGGAACTCGTCCACGTGGAGGGGCTCGTCCAGGGGGAAGAGGGATATCCCGGGCGTCCCGAACATGGCCGCCTCGCGCGACATGGTGCCCCCTCCCGATATCACGACATCCGCAGAGGCGTACAGGGGGACCGGGTCCACCGCCCCCTCCGGGATATCGACCCCCTCCCCGTACCTGGACCTGAAGTACTCCCTCTGATCATCGTACCTCGGGAGCAGGACCACGCGGTAGCCGCTCCCTAGCAGGAACCGGAGGCAGGGCTCCACGACGCTCGTGGAGCCCAGAGACCCGGCTAGGTAGGAGGCGTGGGACTCCTCCGGTCTCACGACGGCCAGCCTCCCGCCGACCTCGCGTACCGCCTCGCCCAAGCGCGGCCGAACCCAAGAGACCTCGTCCACCCCGTAGTACGGCCTGAGGGACTCGGACCTCGCGCCCAGGCCCAGCCACCTGTGGGCCGGGACCGCGGCCGGATACACGAGGCGGTCCGAGAGGGGGAGGGTAAGCCTCCCGACGTGCACCGAGTGCGGGGTGTCGTTCAGGGAGACCACCCCTATCCCCAGCCCGAAGGCGACCCTCGTGGCCTCAGGCGACGAGAGGCTCACGAGCACATCCGGATCAAACTCCGTGACGGGGTCGATCAGCTCCAGGGCCCGACTGGCGTAGGACCTCAGCTTCGAGAGGGGGTCCCCGCCCCCGTGCCTGCCCGCGGTCACGTGGGGTATCCCCTCCATCTCGAGTATCTGCGTGGTCTCGCCGTGGAGGCGGGCGGTCAGCAGGACCTCGTGTCCCCTCTCCCTCGCGCGCCTGTATACCTCGGAGAACACCCTAGCCTGCTTCGGGGTCATGACGTCTATCCAGAGCCTCAACCCTCCCCACCACCCTCCCCGGAGCCGAAGAGGGAGGTCACTAGGCCCCTCAGGAGGGACTCAGCCTCCCTGAGCGCCTCGCGTCCCTTCTCCGTGAGCTCGTAGTAGTTGCGGACGCGGCCCTGGCTGCTCCTCCTCCTGACTATGCGGATGTAGCCGTCCATCTCGAGCCTCTTCATGACTATGTACCCCGTGACCCGCGCGGGCCTCCAGCCGAACCTCTTCTCCATGAGCTCCGGTATCTCGTAGGGGTACTTGGGCCCGTCCTTGAGGAGGGTGAGTATGTAGAGCCAGAGGTTCTCGATCGTGAGCTTCCGGCGGAGCCTCTCTATCGGCGTCTCCCTCACCCCACGTAGCCGGTCTCATCCGGGCTCGGCCTGGTCATGGAGGATATCTGCTCCTCAAGCTGCCGCAGGATGCTCCTCTTGACCTCCTCGAACTCCCTGATCCTCTTCTCTATGCTCTCCAGGTTCAGGTCGAGGTTCAGGGCCGCGTTCATTACCTTGAGGACCTCGCCCGCGGCCCTGAAGTCCGGGGCCGACGTCTCTGAGACCCCGGTCACCGAGACGTAGGGCAGGCCCGCGATCCTCGCCGAGGCGAGCGTGGCCCCGGCCAGGCCGACGATGGACTTCATGGGCGTCTGGCGGCTGGCCCCAGCCGATACGAGCCTGTCGAGGAGTTCTCCTTGGGTCCCGAAGGCCAGGACCCTCCCCGCCATCTCGGGGTCCGCGAATCCGGTTATCACCAGCAGGTTGCGCGCCTTCAGCGACTTGAGGTAGGACAGGAGGCGAGAGGCGACCTCCAGCTGGCCCCACGGAACCGGCTGGACCTGGCTCGTGACCAGGAGGGGCCTGCCGAACTCCCCGATCTGCCCCCTGACGTGGTAGATCTCTATCGAGGGGAGCTCAAACCCCCCCTCCTCGGTCACGGATATTCCGGCGACGTTCCCTGGGAGGAAGAGGTACTCAGAGTACAGCCTCGCGAGGGGCTCGGCCCCCAGCTCCTCAGCCAGGTATCCCACCACCCCGGCCCCCACGTTCGCGACTCCCGGATAGCCGGCTATGACTAGGCCGTAGTCCTCCGCGGGTTCTCCGATCACAGAGATCTTCGACCAGCCCATTTTTCCCAGCTGCCTCGATCACCCCGGAGTGTCATGTTGCTATTAATTTACGATGGCCCCGGGGACCAGCGGAACGCGAGGGGCCTCCCCGCCAACTCCTGAAGTTCCAGCTTCATCTGACAGGTCTTGCAGATCTCGCCGGTCGTCGGCTCCCCGCAGAGCCTGCAGGAGCCGAGCTCGACCTTGATCGACCCGGAGGCGCGCACCCTGTCCGCGAGGGACTGGAGCCCCCTGAGCATGTCCTCCTTGATCCCCGGGAGCCTCGCCTCCAGCTCGTCCACGGCCCTCCTCACGCCGACGCGCATGCCCGTGGTCAGCGGGCACTTGCCGAAGTGCGCGGGGAGGCCCAGGTAGAGGGCGGCAGCGGCGACCTCCCTCTCCCGTACCGAGGCCAGGGGCCGGATCCTCGGGACCATCAGGGGGGAGGGGGACCTCACGCCCTGGCCAGACCTGACGATGGCCGGAACGTCTCCCCTCGCCAGGTTCATCAGGTGGGTCTGCAGGACGTCGTCCAGGTTGTGGCCGGTCGCCACCTTGGTGGCCCCCAGCTCCCTCGCAACTCGATTCACCGCCCAGCGCCTGAGGACCCCGCAGTACGTGCAGGCGGACCTCCTCCACCCCTTCGGGAGGAGGGCCCTGATCTCGGCAACGTCTATCCCGTGTATCTCCCTCATCCCAACCAGGACGTGCTCGACGCCGAGCCTCCGGGTGAGCTCCCGGGCCGCCTTGATGCCAGACCTCCTGTAGGCGGTCCCCTCGTCTATGGTCACGGCCACGAGCCGGAAGGACCTCCTCCCCGCCCTGCGGTACTCGTCCAGGAGATAGAGGGCGAGCGAGCTGTCCTTCCCACCGGAGAGGGCCACCGCCACGAGGTCTCCGTCCTCCACGAGCCCTTCAAGGAGAGAAAACACCCTCCTCCTGACGTCCTGAACAAGGCACTCTCCGCAGAGATTCTCTCCCGTGAGGTGAAGCGTGTGAACTGCCTCTCTGGATTCACACCTGTCGCAGAGTGGGCGCAAGCTCATCACACGCCCGAGACGTGGACGGTGACCCTGACGATCTCCACCTCGTCCCCCTCCGACAGGTACATCCTCTCGGGGGCGGGGGACCCGTTCACCACGGGGACGTGGGCCTCTGGGTGGAGGCCCAGCTCGGACATCAGGTCTACGACCCTCGTGAGCGGCCCCACAAGGACCTCCTGGCCCTCGAGGAGTATCCGGACGCCCTCCCCCATTCGACGTACCTCACACGTCCTCTACTCCGCCCCCTGTGATGGCGATCTCAGCAGAGTCCTCCGGGAGGTAGGGGCTTTTGACCAGCTTCACCAGCCTCCTGTTGCCCTTGGCCCGCTTTATGTAGAGCCTGGCCGTGACGCCGTGACCCAGGACGTGGCCGCCGGCCGGCCTGTTGGGATCCCCGAAGAACGCGTCGGGCTGGGCGATGACCTGATTCGTGACCAGGATGGCCAGGTTGTACCCTAGGGCGTACCTCAGGAGCTTGTGGAGGTACTTGTTCAGCTTCTGCTGCCTGGCGGCCAGGTTCTCCCTCCCGACGAACTCCCCCCTGAAGTGGCTTATCAGCGAGTCCACGATTATCAGCCCGATGTTGTACTTCTTGAGGTAGGGCTCGGCCTTCTCGGTCACGACCATCTGATGGTCGGCCGTGAACGCCCTGGCCACGAGTATGTTCTTCAGGGTAGTCTCCGGGTCGAGCTCAAACCTCTCCGCTATCTGAACGATCCTCTCAGGCCTGAATGTGCCCTCCGTGTCGATGTAGAGGCACCTCCTGCCGAGCCCCCCCCTCTCGACGGGGAGCTGAACCGTCACGGCCATCTGGTGGCAGAGCTGGGTGTTGTGCAGCAGGGTGGGCATCCACCCCCCGATGAACGTGTGGCCCTCCGGGACCACGAAATCGTAGACGTAGTCGTCATAGTGGATCTCCTCCGTGGAGACGACGACGTCCCACTCGTACTTCCGGACCTCGTCGATGAAGCGTATGGCCTCGTCAAGGACCGACAGTCTCTGATCTATTTCTGAGAGGATCTCCGCCTTGATCTCGTTGAGTTCGGGTAGGTCTTGGGGTACTCCCCTGTGCAGGTAGTTCTGGGCGCGTGTTGCCGGTACTCCGGCCCTCTCAAAGGCTCCACGAACGGAGAAGGGAACGTCCCTGACGAGCTTACGGAGTTCTCCTACGCTGAGGTGCTCCAACCTGAGGGCCAGATCCCTCGCCTCGATCAGACTCTCGCGCATCCCCAGGAACATGGACCTGATCTTCAGGAGGGTCCCATCACCCACGGACTTGCCGCGCGTGTCTCCGATGAGAACCCTGTAGGGGTACCCCCTCCCGGTGGATCTCTTACCCACGGACTTTCCGGCAGAACCCTTTTCTCCTCCCCACGCCCTCCTGTAAAACTCTCTGAGGGCGGTCACTATAGGCTCAGGATAGCCGTACGGAGAAGTAGGCGCCGTGCCGCCCTCCCTACCCATCATCCTGAGGAACTCTCCCTTTCTAGCCCCGACCACGTATAGCCGGTAGTAGGTCCTTCCCCCCACGTCCTTCTCCCTGATGGAGACGTCGAAGCCAAAGCCCTTCAACAGATACGCAAGCTGCTGAGCCAGGAGCCTACTCTTCGTGGTCAACTCCACCGTGCTCCCGAGGTACCCATCCCCCCTGACGTATCCCCTAAGGAACTCCATAGACACCTCGGGTGGAGCGGAGAACACGCTCTCGGGGACGAACTTCTCACCGGCTCTGGATTCCGCGAGTCTCCCCAGGAACTCCCTGGTCGGAGTCCTGAAGAGAATCGCGTACACCCTCCTTCCACCCCTGGCATCGACTCGGACGCTTGGGAGATAGCCGTGCCTCTCGGAGACGTACCTGACAACCCAGTCCCTGATCTCCTCATCGGCCGTGGACAGGGAGAGCGGATTCGGCGTGCCCTCCGCCACGAAGAGCCCCAAGAAGTACGCATCCTCCTTGGTGAGAGTGTTGTCGCCTCCTGACGGGAACCTCAGCGCCTTAGGAGCGGCTATCAGGTCTCCGGGGGCCAGATCTCCTGCTGGGCGCCAATCCAGCCGGCCATCCGTCCTGCCCACGCTGAGCAGCCTGTGTCTCGCGGTCAGTCGAAGAACCCTCCCCTTTCTAGTCCTCACCTCTAGTATGGAGCGGACCCTCTCCCTGTAGAGGTAGGAGGCCTCGACTGTCCTAGTGCTTCCATCCTCCCCGACTGCCAGTACCTTGACACCCGAGAGCGGAACTGCAAATCCCTCGTCCATCCTCACCTCGCCGAACCTCTGCCTGTAGAATTCGTAAGCGTCGGATATCCTCTCAAAGTGGAAGTTACCCTCGTTGACAAACGGGACGGGCGTATCCCCGGATACGCACTTGCCCGATCCATACGGCCCGTAGATCTCCGTGACGGCCTGGGTCTCGACGCCCCCTCCCAGGAGGTCGTCCAGGGCCTTCGTGCCGGTCGTTATCCTCTGAACGCTCTTCCTCTTCTGGTAGTAGTCGAAGGCGGTCATCACGTCGACCTTCAGTATCTTCCTGGCGGAGGCGATGATCTTGCTTGCCGTGGACATCGGTATCCCCGCCGCGGCCGAGAGTTCGGCGGGGGAGGTCAGGGCTATGGACTCGAGGGTCGTGAAGCCGGCCTCCGTGAGCCTCTTGGCTATGGTAGGCCCGACCCCGCTCAGGGTGGTCAGGTCTACCTCCTCAAACCCCTCGACTTCGCCCAGCTCCTCCAGATGCGGGATCCCCTGACCCCCTCCCTCCACGGGCTCGCCCGCTCCCTCCTCGCCCTCCTCGGGCTCCACCTTCCTCTTGCCCCTCGGCATCCCTGCTGACGGCCGGCGCGGGGATAATAATGTGGCGCAGGAGAAACTTTGACCAAATGGAGAGGCTCGCGGATGCGATTCTCCGGCTGACCAGGAACCCAGACGTCCGAGAAGTGGTGAGATCACGGATCAGGGAGTTCGAGGAGATAGGGAGGGGAGACTGGAGGGTCTGGGCGAGGGAGCTTGCCTTCTGCATCCTGGCGGCCAACTTCAAGGCGGTAGACGCATTCAGAATGGCGGACAGTCTCTGGAGAAGCGGGGCGCTGTTCGACGCATCGGAGAGCGAGCTGTCTAGACTCCTGGGGGAGATGGGGCACAGGTTCCCGAGGTCCAGGGCCGGGTACATCGTCGCGAGCCGCCCGCTGCTCAGGACCCTCAGGGAGGTCGTGCCCAGGATGGGCTCCCGCGACGCCAGGGAGTGGCTGAGGAGAAACGTCCGCGGGCTCGGAATGAAGGAGTCCAGCCACTTCCTCAGGAACACCGGTAGGAAGGACGTGGCCATAATAGACAGGCACATACTGAGGGTGATGGTCGACTACAGACTCATAGAGGAGCCTCCGAGGAGCCTCACCAGGGCCAGGTACCTGGAGCTCGAGGAGTCCCTGAGGGGGGTGGCGGGGGAGGCCAGCCTCACCCTCGCCGAGCTGGACCTCTACATGTGGTACATGAAGACCGGGTTCGTCTTCAGGTGAGCCTGTTTATAGGTTAAACACGCCCGCGAGCCCGGGTGAGCCCATGAAGCCCAAGCTGTTCATGACCAGGGAGATACCCGAGAGGGGCCTCAAGAAGATCAGGGAGCAGTTCGAGGTGGACCTGTGGCCGGAGGAGGCCCCTCCCCCGAAGGACGTCATCATAGAGAGGGTCAGAGACAAGGACGCGCTGGTCTCGCTCCTCACCGACCCAATCGACGCCGAGGTGATGGACTCGGCCCCCAACCTCAGGATAGTCGCCCAGTACGCGGTAGGCTTCGACAATATCGACGTAAAGGCCGCCACAGAGAGGGGGATATACGTGACCAACACGCCCGGCGTCCTTACCGAGACCGTGGCGGACTTCGCCTTCGCCCTCCTTCTGGCGGTCGCCAGGAGGGTGGTGGAGGCCGATCACTACGTCAGGTCCGGGCAGTGGAAGGTCGCGTGGCACCCGCTCATGATGCTGGGCACCGACGTCCACGGGGCTACTCTGGGGATCGTGGGCATGGGGCGGATCGGCCAGGCAGTTGCGAGGAGGGCCAAGGGCTTCGGCATGAAGATCTTGTACTACGACATCGTGGAGAGGCCGGAGATCGAGAGGGAGGTCGGGGCCAAGCGGGTTGACCTGGAGACGCTCCTAAGGGAGTCCGACTTCGTGAGCCTGCACGTGCCCCTGCTGCCGGAGACCCACCACATGATCGGAGAGAGGGAGCTGAAGATGATGAAGCCAACCGCGTTCCTGATCAACACGGCCAGGGGGAAGGTGATCGACCAGGCGGCCCTCTACAGGGCGCTCAAGGAGGGGTGGATCGCCGGGGCCGCGCTGGACGTTTTCGAGCAGGAGCCCATCCCGCCCGACGATCCGCTGCTCCAGCTCAAGAACGTGGTCCTCGCCCCGCACGCCGCCAGCGCCAGCATAGAGACTCGTTCGAGGATGGCCGACATCGTGGCCGAGAACCTGATCGCGTTCAAGGAGGGGAAGGTCCCGCCCACCCTCGTCAACAAGGACGTCGTGAACGTGAGGCCGCCGGGCTTCGGTTGAGGGGGCTTTCCCCTATCTCCTTTTTCTAGCCTGAGAGAGCCCAGAGAGAGGAGATTGCCTTGGACTCAGGCGTGTACGCCCTGCTGATACACTGCAGGGAGGGAGGGGAGTACCAGGTCGGAGGGCTCGGCAGTCTGCGGTTCGAGGCCGGCTACTACGTCTACGTAGGACGGGCCATGGGGGGTCTGTTCGCGCGGGTCAGGAGGCACCTCCTCCGGCCGGGGCGAGTGAGGTGGCACGTCGACTGGCTCACCAGCAGGCGTGAGTTTGCCCCGATGACCGCCGTGGTTGGCCGCACCCACGATCCCGAGACGGAGGACCTCCTCGCGGAGGAGATCGGCGGAGACCCGGTCAGGGGATTCGGTTGCAGTAACTCCCACGCGGAGACGCACCTGAAGTACCTGGGACGGGACCTCACGTTCGCCAGGAGGGAGTGCGAGCGCGCGCTGGACAGGCTGGGGCTCACGCCGGAGTACTACGAGCGGGGTGATCTTGTCTTCTTGGACCTAGACGGCACGCTCTGCGACTACGACGTGATGAGGCACGAGGCCCTCAGGAGGCTGGCGCCGAGGTGGGGGCTGGACCCCGAGACGTTGGTCGAGGAGTACGAGGAGGTTAGGAGGGAGATCTACGCAGAGCTGGGGGACTCCCCGGAGAGGTACTCGAAGCGCCTGCTCTTCGAGAGGCTCAGAACCAGGCTGAGCGTGATCCCGGATCCGGAGAGGGCGGAGGAGGAGTACTGGAGGGAGGTCCTCGAGGTCGTGAGGCCGTACCCGGATGTCGCGACCCTGGGGGAGCTCGCGAGGATGGGGGTGAGGCTTGTCCTCTTGACGGACGGCATCTCCCGCTGGCAGAGGGAGAAGCTCAGGGCGATCGGACTCGAGCCCTATTTCGAGACCGTTCTGACGTCTGAAGACCTGGGGATCAATAAGACGAGTCCAGAGGCATTTCACAGGGCCCTGAGGGTGGTGGGCGCGCGGCCTGACGAGGCTATCGCGGTCGGAGACGTCCTGAAGTCAGACGTACTGTCGGCGCAGTCCGCCGGTGTGAGGGGCGTGTGGGTGAACAGGAGAGGTAAGGAGGCCCAGATCCCCCTCGGAGCTCCTCAGATCGGGGATCTGAGACCCCTCCCGAGGATCCTAGTGACCGGCGGTCGCTGAGAGGCCGAACGCCCTGGCTATGCTCAGCCAGAGCGGCTGGTGGAGTATCCCCCTCTCCGTGACGATCCCCGTGAGCAGGTGAGGGGGCGTCATGTCGAACGCGGGGTTGTAGACGTCCACCCCCTCCGGGGCGATCCTCACGCCCCTGACGTTGGTGACCTCCTCGGGCCTCCTCTCCTCTATCCTGACGTCTGAGCGACTCGACTCTAGGTCGAACGTGCTGGTGGGAGCCACCGAGAAGAAGGGGACGCCGTGAGCCCTGGCGGCGAGGGCGAGCGAGTAGGTGCCGATCTTGTTGTAGACAGTCCCGTCCCTCAGGATCCTGTCGGCGCCGACGAGGATGAGGTCCACCCCCCTCTCGCGGATCGTGTGCGCGGCGGCCCCGTCGACTATCAGGGTCACCGGTATCCCGGCGGCGTGGAGTTCGTAGGCGGTGAGCCTAGCCCCCTGTAGGACTGGCCTCGTCTCTAGCGCGATCACGGAGAACCTCTTGCCCTCGTCCCAGGCCGTGTATATGGGCGCGGTCACCGTCCCGTACCACACCGTCGCCAGGGTGCCCGCGTTGCAGATCGTCATCACAGTCATGCCGTCCTCGATCAGCTGGGCTCCGTGCCTCCCTATGGCCTTGTTGGCCTCCACATCCTCCTGGGCTATCCTCTCAGCCTCCGAGACGACTGCCCTCCTTATCTCCTCCGCATCTCCGGACTCCGACGCGGACCTGGCGGCCCTCATGACCCTCTCGATGGCCCAGAAGAGGTTGACCGCCGTGGGCCTGGTCCTCCTCAGCCTCTCGGCCGCGGCCTCGAGGTCCCTCATGAGACCCCCGTGGTCCTTGGAGGGGGACGTCATCGCGGCCAGGGCCAGCCCGTACGCGGACGTCGCCCCTATGGCCGGGGCCCCCCTGACTACCATGGTCTCTATGGCCCTGGCCACGCACTCGACCTCTCGACACTCCACGAACCTGAGTTCTCCGGGGAGGACCGTCTGATCTATCAGGACGACCTTGTCGTCCTCAAGCCTGACGGTCCAGGGCAGGGCTGGCGGCACCTCGTCACAACCTCCCTCGAGACGCCTCGCAAGAACTACCAGATAACGTTAGGCCTGTACCCGATCGAATCCGCCACCAGCGCCGGCAGGTCTATCACGGCGCGCGCCCTCTCGATCACGGCCACGTCGGAGCTCGCGGCGACCTCAAAGCCCGATATCAGGGTATCCACCTGGCGGTGAGTCAAGGAAGTCCCGATCAGCCCGGCCTGGGCCATCTTCTCCCTGGCCAGGGAGGCAAGCTCCCCGCTGCGGCTCATGGGCTCGTCGAAGGCGATGAGCGCCTCGGCTGGACTCAGCCCGCCGAGCGCATCCACGATAAGCTCCATCGCCCTCTCGGTGACGTCGGACGGCCTGTATGATGAGAAGACCCCCCTGAGATCTCGGAGGAACCCGTCAGTGCAGAGGAAGACCGGCTCATCCAGGAGCATGGCCTCCACGGTGATCAGCACGTTGTAGCCGTCAACGCCGATCGATCTACCCGAGGCCAGGCTTGGGGGGGCCATCTTGGAGGCGGCCAGCGAGACCTCCTCCGGCCACCTGACGAGCCTCTCCACGGCGGCCCTCTCCGCCCTCGTCAGAGACAGCTTGTCCCCCACCAGGTCGACCGACCTCCTCTTGGGGAGCGACAGGGCGGCCAGGACGAGAACCTCCCTGGCCGCCCGGCTCACGAGGTCTACCCGGATCGGCATCAGAGACTCCTCAGCTCCCGGGCTATCTCCCCCGCCAGGCCATCGGGCGTGACCTCCTGTGGAACGGACCCCCAAGCCATCCTCTCCTGACCCCCTCCCCTGCCTCCGACCCTCTTCAGGACTCCTGAGAGGAGCCTGCCCGCGTGTACGCCCCTCTTCGCGGCCTCCTCCCCGATCGCGAGGACGACCTGCCTCTGGCCCGACCCGCCCATCAGGCAGAGGATCGCCCTCGGGTTGGAGCGGGCGAACGAGTCGGCGGCGTCGGTGAGCGCCTTCCTGTCCGTGAGGTCTACGGGGACGACCCGCAGCTCCAGGCCGCTCACCTCGGTGGGCGGGCTCTCCCTTATGCTGACCTCCAGGAGCCTCTCCAGGGCGGCGGTGAGCCTCTTGCTGAGCTCTCGGTTCTCGCTGACCAGGCTCTCGACCGCGGACTCCACCTTTTCAAGGGGGGACCCCACCACCGCGGAGATCCTCCTGACCCTGTCGTAGGCCTCCAGCAGCCTCTCCACGGCGGCCATGCCGGAGCTGAACTCCAGCCTGACGACCCCGTCCTGAATCCTCCTCGCCCTCCAGACCTTGATGGGGCCTATCTCACCGGTCCTCCTGACGTGAGTCCCGGCGCACGCCTGAACGTTGAAGTCCTCTATCTCCACGATCCTCAGGGTGAGGTCGGGGACGACGCCGCCCTGGTAGATCTCGAACCCGTAGATCTTCTCGGCCTCCTGCCTGGGCATCCACTTCGTCCTGACCGGCCTGTTCTCCATCACTATCTGGTTGGCCAGGAACTCTATCCTCCTGAGCTCCTCGTCGCTCACCGACTTGTAGTGAGTTATGTCGAGCCTGCTCTCCCTCTCTCCCTTCTGGGCGCCCCACTGCCAGACGTGGTCGCCGAGGACCCTCTTCGCTGACTCTAGCAGGACGTGGGTGCCGGTGTGGTGCCTCATCAGGGAGAGCCTCCTCGGCCAGTCTATCTCTCCCTGGACCCTGTCACCCACCCTCACCCCGGAGAGGTCCCCCTTGACGTAGTGGACGACCCGGTCCTTGATCTTCTCGGCCCTGACCACCTCCAGCTCGCCCCCGCCTTCGAGCCTGAGGAACCCCACATCGGAGGGCTGGCCTCCCCCCTCGGGGTAGAAGGCAGTCCTGTCCAGCACCACGGCCTCTTCGCCGAGGATCCCGATGATCCTCGCCTCGAACCTCAGGGCGTACGGGTCCTCGTAGTAGAGGAGCTCCGTCTTCGGGAACGCCTCCACCTCCTCAACGTACCTGGGGAGCTCCGGCGGCTTGACCTCTGGCGCCTCGTGCCTTGCAGCTATGAGCTCGTAGAAGTTGTCTGGCACCTCCAGCTCCATCCCGTGCCTCTTGGCGACGTCTGCGGCGAGTTCCGGGGGCACGCCGTGAGAGTCGTAGAGCTCCATCAGGAAGTCGAGCGTGATGCCCTCACCCCTCCTCCGCTTGAACTCCCTCTCTATCAGCTGGAGCCCCTTCTGGAGGGTCTCTCCAAACCTCCTCTCCTCCACCTGAACCATGTCCAAGATCCTGCCCCTCTTCTCCAGGAGCTCTGGGAACTGGCCTCCCCAGTAGTCGAGCTGGAGGTCGACGAGTTCTGCCAGCTCGACGTCGGCGCCGAGGGCCCTTATGGCCCTCAAGGCCCTCCTTATCACGAGCCTCCCGAGGTAGCCCTCCTTCGTGTTCGACGGGACGAGCCCGTCCGCCAGCATGAAGGCTATCGTCTTCGTGTGGTCTAGGACCGAGTGCGCGAGTTCAAGCGGGGTCAGGGCGGCGTCTAGCTCGTCGGGGTCCACCTCCAGCTGAATGGCTATGGCCCTCCTGAGTTCCCTCAGTTTGCTCCCCCTCTCGACCTTGGCTGTCAGCGACGAGAGGGTGGAGTACCTGTTCAGGAGCTCCTCGTCGGGCCGCCGAACCCCCAGCCTGTCGAGGAACTTGTCCACGAGGTTCCCGTAGATCGCGTCGAATGCCGTGGGAGTCCCTTGAGAGAGCCATACTATCCTCTCAAGCCCGTACCCGGTGTCCACGACCCTAGTGTCCATCCTCTCGTACCTGCCGTCGAGGACCCGGTACTCCATGAACACCAGGGTTGCTATCTCCAGCCCCCTGACTATCGGCTCCACGTCCGGCCCCGCGTTCCCTCCGCCCTCCCACCATCCCTCCTTGTAGATTATCTCCTCCTCCGGTATACCGAGGACGGTCGTTGCGTACTCGTGGAAGAGCTCCAAGGTCCGGTCCTTCCAGTAAACCTCCTCGCCCGGCCTGTTGAAGGCGTGGTGGGCCATCATCTCGAATATGGTGAGGTGGCGGCCCATGGTCAGGCCGACCTTGTCTATGTCCTTCAGGCGAATGCAGGGCTGGGAGATTGTGAGCGGGTTCGCCGGAGGTGGGACGAGCCCGGCGGTCACGTAGGGCTGGAAATCCACAATGGAGGCGCTGGTCAGGAAGAGGTCGTCCCTCCACCTGGCGACCACGGGGTACCTCCCAACCCTGGCGTGCCCTCTGGACTCCATGAAGGAGAGGAAGCCCTCCCTGGCCTCCTCCATGCTCAGCCTCCGGCTGAGGCCCTCTCCGATGAACTTGTAGGGCTCGCAGGGAGCCTCCCCACAGACCTCCCTGTCCGGGTCCAGAGTCCAGAAGTGCTCCCCGCACTTGGGGCAGCGCCTGCGGACGTAGCCCTTCTCTCTGAAGAACTCGAGTCTCAGGGACTCTCCTGGGTCGGGCCTACTTCCCATGACGATCGGGGGACGCTTGGAGCTGACGAATAAAATAAGGTGATGAGGGGGCTCAGCCGAAGAGCGCGCCGAGCCCGGCGATGGCCGCCTCCTCTTCCTCCTCCTTCTTCTCCTCCTCTTCCTTCTTCTCCTCGGCGGGCTTCTCCTCCGCGGCCGCCTCCGCGGCCGGGGCTGGAGCCGCCACCGGAGCCACGGCCGCCGTCTTGATCACCTCGTCTATGTCCACCCCGTCCAGAGCCTCCACCAGCTGCTTGACCCTGGCCGGGTCGGGCTCGACCCCGGCGGCCTTGAGGACGGCGCTCACCGAGTTCTCGTCTATATCCTTACCCAGCTCGTGGAGCAGCAGGGCGGCGTACACGTACTCAAGCCCCATAGATCAACCACCTGTTCGCCGACGACACACCTGCGGCGATAAAAAAGGTTTGTCCCTCTACCTCGGGAGCCCGAGGCGGGGTCTCCTCGTCGCGTATCGGCTGGGCATCCCCCTCACGGCGAAGAAGGAGGCCGCCGCGACGGCCCCCACCATCCCCACCAGGGCGGCCGTGACGATCACCTTCTGCGACCTGGGGACCTCGACGAGGAACGAGAGCTCCAGGGCCTCGGCGCCCTCTACGCGGTACTTCTGCTCCCCGGCCTCGCCCTTGAACGTGGCGTTGACCAGAGTGATGTTGTAGGCCCCCATCCTCTGGACCCTCATGCGCATGCTGAAGTCGACGGAGGCCCCAGGGTCGACGGCGTCAGCCCTGAACGAGACCCTCCACCCGCCCTCCTCGGTCCTCTCCTGAGTTGTCACAGGTCCCTCGGCCTCCAGGAGGTCCAGGCCTGGGGGGATCTCCAGTATGATCTCGACCTCCCTAGCCTGCCCAGTCCCGTCGTTGGCTAAGCTGAACACCACCTCAGCCAGGTCGCCCACTATCATCCTGCCGGGCGGGGAGGTTATCAGTTCCAGCCCGACCGAGGGCTTCACAATCCTCACTATGAGTGTGTTGGAGTACTTTAGCTGAGGGGCCTCTCTCTCCCTGTACTGGACCTCGGCGGCGGGGAGCATGGCAGATCCCTCCTTCTTCGCCCTGAGCTTGTAGGACAGGGTCATGCTCTTCCCGGGGGCGAGGGTGCTGGCCGACGCCGACGTTCTGCCCTGGACGAGCTCGAAGTACTCTTCGGGGAAGGAGTCGGTGATCTTCACGTCCGTCGCGGCGGCCTCGCCCTCGTTGACCACCTTGACGATGACGGATACGGTGCCGTTCACGCTGACCTCCGACGGGGAGACCTTCTTTGACACGGAGATAGACGGGTACTCTGGCTCGCTCACTATTATCACCCTGCTGGCCTTGGCGTTGAAGTTCTTGCCGACCTTGTCTTGCCACTCCACGAGTATGGTCGTGTTGAAGTAGGACCCCATGATGTCCACGTCCTCGGGAAACACCACCTTGAACTTGATCTTCTGGGTCACGGCGTTCTTGGGCAACCGAGGGACGAGCATTGGGGTCGTCATGGAGCCCGTGAATGGCTTGCCGGTCAGCCCGGGGACCTCGGGACTCACCACCAGGATCTGGGGAAGGGGAGGCTGTACGCTCAGCCATATCGAGACGTTGAACGCATCACCAGTGCCGGAGTTCTTCAGGGTGAACTCGAAGGAGACCTTGTCTCCAGGCTGGACTGTCAGCGCGGAGTGGTTGAGGTTTATGCGCACCTCGGGCACGCCGACGTCGCGGTAGATGTCGCCCACCGAGATGTAGAACCTGACCGTGTGGCTGAGGACCCTCCCGGGGTCGTAGACCCAGACCTCGCGAGAGGAGGAGCTCTGCTGCTCGTCCTTCTTGAAGTCCACCGGGTACGACACCCCGATCGTGGCAACGAGCTTGGCGTACGCCTTGCCGTTGGCCGAGGCGGAGAACTCGAAGGTATAGTTTGCCTCCTCTCCCGGCTTGGGCGGCGGCACAGAGAAGTTGGTGGGGTTCTCCGCCGGGGGGAGCGTCGCCACCAGCTCTATCGTGGCGTTCTCGGCGCCCTCAACCCTGCCGTAGGCCGCGGTGATCCGGGCCCAAGCGGGCGTCCCCGTGGCCTCGTTCCTGAGCGCCACCGTCAGGTCCACGACGGTGGACGTCTGGTTGAACCTCAGGTCTGTTGGGGTGATCGGGTGGAGCCTCAGGGTGATCTCGGGGGAGTAGACGCTGTCCTTTATGTCGAACTTGATCTTCCCCCCGTCTGAGGTCGTCGACTCCGTTCCGTAGAGGTGGATCTCGAAGACCGTCGGACCCTCTCCACAGTAGGCCTTGACCGCCCCTTGAACCTCCTCCTGATTGTTCGAGGCCTGGAAGACCGCGCATACATCTTCGCCCTTCCACACCTCGATCATGAAGATATCTGTAACCCCGGCCGATATGCGGCCGACGAGCCTGAAGGGTCCAACCATCATCTCGCTGCGGTTTCCCAGCTCTATGTTGAGCCAGTCGTAGGTCTTACTCGTGGCTGAGACCTGAACTATTCCCTGGAGAGGGGCCAGCGCGAGCATCGAGACTACGATCAGAGCCGCCGAGAACCCAAGGTGTGCCCTTTTCATTCCAGAGGCCACCCTCCAACGGGAGAGGGCGGATCAACTATTAATTTCCAGACTTCGGCCGGAGTCGTAGGTGGGCCCGTAGCTCAGCAAGGACAGAGCGGCGGCCTTCTAAGCCGCAGGTCGGGGGTTCGAGTCCCCCCGGGCCCGCCACTCACCCCCTGACTATCAGCCCGTCCAAGATAATCCGTGCCACGTCTCCCTCGCTTCCGCCGTAGATCTGGACCTTCTGGACCTCGTCCAGCGGTTTCCCGCTTAGCCAGGGAATCCCGACCTTGTGCCCCCGGCCTGGCACCTCGACGACCAGGTACTGAGTCTTCGGATCGACGTCTATGGCGTACCTCCCCGTCAAGCAGAGGATGAGCCTGTCGAAGGACATCGCCAGCTCCTCCTCGCTACGCCCCGCCACGACCACCGTAGAGTTCTCCTGAATCAGGTAGACGCCAGGGTCCAGTGGCCACCCCTCCGGCCCCCTGATGACAAGGAAAGACGAGTTGGTGCTGGGGGCCTCGGATAGCCTGTAGGTCTCCAGGATGAGGAGGTGGGAGGTGTTCCCAAAGGCCCCAGCCGTCATGACGTTGGCCGTCAGGGACAGAGAGTACGAGATCTTTGAGTAGATCTCTACGTGGTCCGCCGCTACCTGCGGGTCAAACACCAGGACCAGCGAGAAGGGAACGCTCTGCTTGGTTGACTGAAAGCCCACGTAGACGTAAGCGGCCCCGACCGCCCCGAGTATCACGGCCGTCAGGACGATCCCGAGGCGAATGTCTCGACGCCTTCTCGCAGCCATGCCTCCTCCCCCCTACCTAACCACACACCACCCGCGACCACGGTGGGATCAAATCCTCCTGGACCTCCTCGGCGACCTCGAGGTCCTCCTGACAGGTCTCCTCCTCGGCGGGTACCTCCTCCTTCTCCTCTCCCTGGACCTGCTCCAGCTCACTATCCTGACGGCCAGCAGGAGGCCCACGACGGCGGCGATCGAGATGAACAGTATCTTGAACTTCGTGGACATCCTAACGGTAACCTCGACGACCGCGCTGTCCGAGAAACCCCTGAAGACTTGGCCCCCGGGGTCGGAGTACCTCATCGTGAGGGATATCACGTCGCTCTGCTTCGGGGAGAGGAAGAAGGAGCCCGCCCGGGCTGCCACGGTGAGGGTCGCGGACTCTCCCGGGCCCAGGGGGCCGAGCTTGACCCTCCTCTCCCTGGCTGAGGGGGCCGTCACCGTCGCGTTGAGGGCGTCCGCCCCCAGGACCGAGATCGAGACCTTCGGATTTCCCGTCACCACTAGGACTACCTCCTTGCTCTCGGCGTTACCGTCGTTAGCCAGGGTGACGGAGAGGGCCCTGACCTCTCCCCACTGGAGGTCCAGCTGCGAGGAGTTCAGCTCCATGTAGACCAAGGGCCTCCTGACGGTCACGTAGGACTCCCTGGTCACGTTCCTGGGGTTCCCCAGGGCGTCCGAGTACTCTACAGTAGTCCTAGAGAGCAAGATCGTGCCGGGCGGAGCCTCGGCCGCCCTGACCACGTACGTGTAGGACACCGTCTGGTCAGGCTCGATGTACCCCAGGTAGGGGTAGCCAGACATGGCGGCCTGGGCGACCTCGCTGTAGTTCGCCCCCTGGGACAGGAGCTCAAATCCCGTGCCGAGGATCTCCCTTATGACGCACCCCTGGATCGGGATGTCCCCGCGGTTCCTCATGGAGACGGAGACGGTTACGACTCCTCCAAGGGACACGTTCCCAGGATTCACCGTCTTGGACAGGATCTCGAGCCTCCCGTCCCTGGCCAGGGCGAAGGTGAAGTGACGAGTGTAGAGGACGTAACCCGAGTGATCCTTGAGGAGGAAGGTGACCCTGGTGTTAGTGACCCCCTCCACGGCCCCGGCCGCCTTGATCTTTATCGAGAAGGAGCCGTTTCCGTAGGCTCCCACGGCGAACGGGTTGGACGTGTTGGACACGAGCTCCAGGTCCGGGGGGAGCTTTACCTCCACCGCGAAGGTCCTAGGCCTCGGGGCGCTATTCTCGACCCCCAGGGATATCCTCAGCTCTCCCCCCTCCACGAGCCTCGGGGGGTCGTACTCTGTGAAGTACCCCAGGCCCGACGCCGACACCTTAAGGTCGATGGTGCTCACCTTGGACCAGTCCAGGAGGAACCTGGCGATCTCGCTCGAGAATACCAGGGCGGTGAGTATGTCCCCGTAGGACCCAGGCGGGGACCAGAGTCCGGAGTCCTCGTCCTGCTTCT
This sequence comes from uncultured Nitrososphaerota archaeon, assembly GCA_964594835.1. Classification (GTDB taxonomy): domain Archaea; phylum Korarchaeota; class Korarchaeia; order Korarchaeales; family Korarchaeaceae; genus DRBY01. The sequence continues at coordinate 68,878 of CAZQNA010000004.1, read as the reverse complement.
CCAGGATGAGGTCCACGTAGAGCCCTGCGTGAACCTTGACCTCCTTGGTGTCTATCACACCTAGGCTGCTCATCCTGAGTAGGGTGTGGAGTATCGGAACTGCAATGTCCCAGTCCGGCTGGTACATCGACATGTAGGACATCAGGTACTTGGCGGCCCCGGCGAGGATCGAGTGGTCAACCTCGAAGCCCTGGAGCGCGGCCTTGGCCAGGGCGTCGGAGACCTCGGCAGTCACCTGTAGGCGGTCCCTGGTGAACCCCCTGTACGTTATCTCGTTCCAGTAGACCTCACCGCCGGACCTTATGGCGCCTCCCTCCAAGTAGTCCACCGCCCTCTCGATCGAGGAGGTGAGCCCCCTGACCCGCTCGCCCATCCCCAAGCTGTACGCCTGGACCAAGACATCAAGGACGTGTGCGGTGACGAGCGGGTTAGACAGGGTGTAGGAGGGGGCGGACGGGTTTACCGGGTTGATCGGCCACCCTCCGTCCTGCTTCTGAGCCGACATGAGGGCGGATATGCTCGACGCTATGTTCGGATCGTCTGCAGAGACGAGACCCGCCCTTACAGCCCAGAGCAGGGCTCTGAGTACGCCGTAGGACGCGTCAATGTCAATCACGTTGCCCTCGCTCCCAAACCATAGGCTGCCCTTGTTCAGGTAGTCTGCTATTGCCGTTCCAAAGTCTCTGGCCATAGCGAGCTTCTCGGCCTCCCCAGATAGACCCAGGGCATCCGCGTTAATCAGAAATATGCTGAACGTCTCCAGAACGAGCGCGTTGACCATCTGGTTGGGATCCTGCCTGTACAGTCCGACGTTGACGTAGACTATCCCCGAGGGGGTGAAGACTATGGGGGCCGATGTAACGTCGGGGGACACCGGAATCTTCTCGGTGAGAAAGACGACATACTTGGCGAGGGAGTCCTCTATGGCGCCCGTAGGCTGGGTCGCCGAGGGGACAGCTACCTGAGAGAGGAGCACTAGGGCCAAGAGAGGAGCCAGCCAAGCCCTGCGGTTCACATCTGGGCCAACGAGCCCCATATCTACTCGCAGGAGGGTCCGCCCAATGGACTAAAAAAGATCTCATAGGCTCCAGCCTTCGGCGGCAGAGCGGCCCGCCAAACATCATCCTGACGTTAACGAGACCTGGGGTTCAGTGCCGCGAGCCCGCCCGGAGAACCTCTGGAGGGGAGGCTTGCGGCGAGAGGGAGAAGACAGGCTCAGGTGAACCTCGCACGGGCCAGGTGGGCACTCAACCGTTCAAGAGGAGCCTGGACATGAGGATACCCCAATAAGGAGGACGGAGTAGCCGCAGAGGAGTCGAAGGTGAACAAAACCAGAGTAAAAGAAAGGGGGTGGGGAGGTCTCAGCCTCCCGGAGAGACGACCGGCTCGACGGTGATCGGCGTCGGCCAGGTGATCTCGACGATGTTGTTGTGCTCGGGCGGCACCCACGGAGCCGGCGGGGCAACTCCAGGCAGGAGCGCCACGACGATCAGCGCCGGCGGGTGCTCCTCGTCGGTGCCAGCGAGGTAGTAGTAGGTCGGTATGTCGGTCGGCACCCTGACGACCTTGGTCGGGTCAGCCAGGGCGACGGCGGCGGCGTAGGTGCCGTACCTGTTGTTGCCAGCGACGATGAGGATGTAGTTGTCCTCCTCGCCCCACGGATCCTCCTTGGCGTACTGGATCACGCCCAGACCGCCCACGAAGGACACGGTGTGGGCGCCGATCCAGGTCCTGACCCTCTCGAGGTCGACGTAGCCCTCGTCCTCGTAGATGCCGTCGTGATAGAACCTCATGTCGTAGAGCCTGTCGCCGACGTAGACGATCCAGAGCAGGCCGGTGTCGTTCAGGTAGTCAACGGCCCTGTTGACCACAGGACCGCCGACGAGTATCAGGTTCTTGTCCGCGAGGTCCGGGTTGATGACCTCGTAGTTCTCGTCGAGGAACTGGTAGTCGGTCCAGACCAGAGGAGCCTTCACGAAGCTGAAGACGTCCTCCAGCTCGAAGACCTGGTCGTGCTCCTCGGCGGGCGTGATGTCGGTGTTGTACTCGTCGAGCAGGGTGGTGCCGGTCCAGTTTCCGGTCACGTTCTCGAACCTGTCATAGACGCCGGCGAACACGCCGGTCACGTTGATCGGGTAGATCTCGTACAGCCTGTAGTAGTCGATTATGTGCTGGTCCACGTTCGGGTTCAGAGCGTCGTCGAGGGTCTGGTTGAACTCGATGGTCCGGTTGAGGACCAGGTAGGTGAGGTCGTCGGTCCAGTAGCAGGCCTCCGGGACGATGGTCTCCTCGTCCTCCTCGTAGAGGAAGACACCGAAGTCGTCCCACTCCCAGCAGTCAACCGGACCGCAGTCGGCGGTGCCGTCGTGGGTATCGAGGACCTCGATGTTGTCGAAGATGAAGGTGTTCTCGCCGTAGGTCTTCTTGTCACCGAGGTGCCAGGTGCCGTTCTCGGGTATCACGTACCAGTAGACCCTAGTCGGAGGAGCGGTCGAGTTGAACGTGTAGCTGACTATGCCGTAGATGTGGTCGTACGGGAGCTTGTCCCACGGGTCCATCTTGACGGAGAACGGACCGTGGTCGGTGTTGTTGATGATGACCCAGCCGACGAAGTAACCGTCTTCGATCCACCAGTCGAAGTCACCAACGTCGGCGTCGGCCGGCCAGCTGTCCTCCATCGGGCTCCACATGGTCTTCGGATCCTTGGCCATGCTCCTGTCGAAGACGTGCTTGTCTATCCACGGGCTGCTGAGCATGACCTCCATGTAGTCGTCGTCCGTGTCTATCCTGTAGATGTAGAGGAAGAACACCATGCTGTAGTCGGCGCCCTCCAGCCTGTTACCTCCGAGGTCGTTGTAGTAGATGAACAGCTTGTTCACGTTGCCCGTGTCAGGGTCAAATGTGTCGTCATACTCGAGGTTGAGCATGGTCTTGATCGGACCGCCCTCAGACTCCCTCACGATGAAGGAGGCGTTGCCCTCGGTGATGTCGTCGACCTCGATCCAGTAGCCGAGGAACGGCACGTAGTACTCCTTGCCCTCCTCAAGGATGGCGGTCTTGACCGGGGTGGTGCTGAACAGCATGGCGAAGCCGGGCTTGTTCATCGAGTAGTTCTCGGTGTAGCCGGTGTAGATGTCCTCAGCGCCTATGGTGTCGCCGGTGTTAGTTCCGTCGTGGAAGTCGTCGTTGTAGATCACGAATATACTGCCGGTCAGCAGGCCGGTGTAGCCGGGGTAGGTAGCAGGGTCGTACCCGCTGATTATCCAGGTGGCTCCACCGCTGGGAGCAGCGGTATTACCGAGCTCAGCGAAGAGGACGTTGTCGCCGAGGATGTCATAGTCGTCGTCGGTGAGCATGTAACCGACGCTGTAGACCAGCACCGGGGCCTTGCACTCGTGGGCCCCGAGGCCTGGGCACGCGGGGCATATGGGTATCTCCTCAATGGTCTCGTTGTAGTAGCCGGCGACCACCAGCAGGTAGTCGGGGGCGAAGGTCTTGGTGTCGAGCGGGAGCGCGGCCTGCCCCTCAGTGAAGTCCCAGCTGAAGGCGGGGATGTCCTCCTCGTCGATGTAGTACTCCACCTCATCGTGGCCGTCGTCGTCGTAGTCCCAAGTGATGAGGGTCAGGTCACCGCCGAAGTCGAACCAGAAGCCCTCGTCCCTGTTAGTGCCGCCCCAGTCCCACTGCTTGTAGCTCCTGTGCCAGGCGTCGGCGGTCAGCTCCTCGATCCAGTAGTCGGTCCCCTTCAGGTTGGGGGCCTTGGTGTAGTAGAGGTGGGAGCCTATCTTCACGCCGATGAGCGCGGCTCCCCTAACGTCCTCCGCCGCGGCGGCGATGCCGGGCTTCTGCCCACCTATGATTATGGCGATGTCGGGCACTCCGTCACCGTCGTAGTCGATGGTTCCGTTCTGCACGAATGGCTTCGGGAACTCCCTGATCAGAGGCTCGGCTGCCAGCGGGAGCGCAGAGACCCCCACCAGCACGGCCAGCAGGGCAGCAAAGGCTGCCTTTCTCCAGTCCATACTTCTTCACCTCCCCCGCCTGACCCTTGAGCGGTCTTGCGGGGGCTAACCTCACCCACGTCAGGAGACTATTAATGGGTTTCCCGGAAAAACGTTGCAAACCGTTGCAAAACAGTTTCAAAGGGAGGAACGGAGGAATTGAGCCGCCAGCGTCCGCTCGGCAGACCGGCAGGTTCTGGGAAACGATCCCTGAGGCTCCTCATTGAGTGAAACGTCGAGCAGTCATTCGACGATCGACTAACTTGAAGCCTAATATTGCCCCACCCTGAATGAGTCCGGGCCCCGGTAGCTCAGCGGGCAGAGCGGCGGACTTGTAATCCGCAGGTCGCGGGTTCGAATCCCGCCCGGGGCTCCACGCCACCCTATCTACGGGGGCTCGGCGGAGGTTCTAAGGGAGAAGAAGGGGCTACCTCGCTTGACGCCTGAGGGACGTGACCCTGAACGAAGGAGGCCCGGGACGACGGGTCGGGGAGCCGCAGACCGGACACACCTCCTTGAACGTGTATCTCCAGCAGGAGAGGCACCTCCTCATGAGCGGCCTGGGCAACCGCACCCCCCTCAGGCCTCTGCCGTCCTCTTCCTTACCTCCCTCTCCGAGACCACCTCGGCCCTCCCGCCCGAGGACCTGACCTCCTCCAGAATCCGCTTCGTAGCCGTGGTGGCCATCCGCCTGACCAGGGAGGGATCCCTGCTGCTGACCCTCACCACGTACCTCGGGGCCCCGGCCGTGAACGCCTCGATCGAAACCTTCTCCGACTGTATCGAGGTCCCCCTCAGGAGGGCCTCCCGGATGACCTCCACCCCATTGGGTGTGGGGGCCACCAGCTTCAGGGTCACCTCCTTGATGTAGAGCGGCGGCTTCAGCTGCTCCCTGATGAGGGGTATCAGGTGCTCGGCCACGTTCTTCGGGACTCCGAGTCTGTCCAGCACCTCCGGGTGGCCCAGGGCGTCCTCCAGGGCCTCCAGGGCGGACTCGTAGGCGTCCTCTATTCCGGCTAGGATCCTCCTGGCAGCCTCCTCAGGGTTCCTCACCCCCGCCCTGGTCGCGGCGACCCTGATCAGGGAGAGGGCCCTCGACCTCTCCTTCCACTCCCTGAGCTTTCGCTCGGCCTGATCCCTGCTGACGTACCTGAGGGAGAGGTCCACCTGACGCCTGACCCTGTCGGCCCGTATGACCCTGCCGACTACCCTATCCCCCTCCTTGACGAAGTCCCGGATGTCCTTGATCCTGCCGGAGGCCACGTGGCCCCTGGGTATGTAGGCCTCCAGACCCTCGTACTCCTCGAGCTCCGCGATCACCCCGTGCTCCTCTACTCTCTTCACCGTGGCGACGACCAGCTCGTTCCGCCTCGGGAAGTCCCTCGGCATGGGCCTCACTCCGACAGCTTGCCGTAGACCGCCATCACGGGGGCGTGGATCCTGGCCTTGCCGCCGGTCGGCTCGGCTAGGACCTCGTCGCAGACGAGGCACCTGACGACGCGCGACGCGTGGGAGAATATCACCTGCTCGTTGCCGCACTTCGGGCACTTCACCCTGACGAAGTAGGAGCGGGGGAGGGGGATCAGGGCCTTCTTCCTGCTCTTGGCCATCGGGAGTCACCCGCCTACCTAACCACCTCTACCCTGCTGAGCCTGCCGAGGCTCCTCAGCTGCTTCCTGCCGCACTGAGAGCACGTCAGTACGAGGACTGCCTTCTTGTTTATCTTGGCCTTCCTCCTGAGCATCCCCCTAGGCTCTCCGCCGTAACCGCGCCTCTTCCTCTCCAGCTGCCTCGCCCCCCAGGAGAGGGTCCTCTGCCTGCCAGCCTTGTAGAGTGAGACCTTGTGCTCGGTGTGGGTCCCGCACTTGGGGCAGTAGGTCCTAATCTTGCTCGGCACCTTCATCCCCTATCAACACCTCCACGACTCCCCTGGCCTCCAGGGCTTCGGCGTCCTCGACCGGGAGGAGGCAGACATCGCCCTCCCGGAAGGGGCCGTAGACCCTCAGGTCCGACGCCACGAACTCCCGCAAGGGTGTTTTAAACGTTACTAAAACCTTTCCCGCCGGGAGCCTTGGCGGGCCGACGGGCCTCTCCGTCGCGGGCGACTCGCCCGAGGGGTGCGAGGTCCCGCCGGTCGGGGCGGCCACCTCTTCGACCCCACCTGGCCCCGCGCCCTCGCCGGACTTCGCCCTGCGGATCTCCTCGATGGCCATCATGATCCCCCGGCACTCCCTGGCAAGGGCGTCCACCACCTCCCTGGCCTGGTCTCCGACGGCCGACTCTAGAAGCGACTCCAGCCACCGTTCAACCCGGGTGAACAGGTCTTCGGGGAGATCCTCGAGTCGATCTGAGGTGAGCTCTCTCACCAGCGCCTCGACCAGCTCGTGGTACAGGGTTGGGGCACTCAAGGGATCACACCCCTGCCCTTCAGCAGGACCAGGGCCGCGGCGTACATGGGGAGGTCGACCCCGACCCCCTGCTCAAATGGGCCGAACCACTCGCCCTTAACCCTGAACCTCGGCACGGGCGCCGTGGTGAAAACCCTGACCCGGTCGTCTGGCAGTCCAACAGCGTCCCTCAGCGGCTGAAAGTCCCTGAGCTCATCCCTGGATAGGGCCATGGCCCTCAGCCCGGTCTTCCCGTGGAGGCTGTTCGGGATTCTCGTCAGCCTGCTGGTGTCGGGGGTGACCTGCTCGTCGATCCTGACCCCGAGCCCTCGCACGATCTCCGCCGCCATCCTCCTGAGGTCCCTGACCAGCGCAGTACCAGGATTAAGCAGCGGGACCCCCTCCAAAAGGCACCTGGCCAGCTCCTCCCTCCTGGCGAGGAGGCTCTCGGGCGGGCGCACCCTCGACCCCTCCGGGTCGTCGAGCGCCCTGAGTATCTCCCTGGCGACCCTGCCCCTCCAGCCGCCCTCCCTCACGTTCGGGGAGAGGAGGCTGGCTCCGCTGACGCGGAACACCCAGTTCGCCCTGAAGGATATCCCCGAGACGTGAGCCGCCAGCTCCCTCCTCTCCTCCTTCCCCAGCCGGAGGTACTCCTCCGAGAGCGCCCTGACGTGGTATCCCCTGTGCCCCGTGAAGTACACCATCAGGTCCTCGCTCGAGACCCCGAGGTCCGACTCCAGGATGTCGAGGAGGCGGGTGACCTCCCCCTTGGCCGCGTCGAGGCACTCCTCCGAGAGCCAGTCAAGCCTCTCCAGCTCGGTGGCGCCGCAGCTCGGGCACGCCTCTGGGGGAGGGCCCTCGCCCGACTCGCCGCATGACCTGCAGCGCCAGGCCAGGCCGCGGTCGCACTCCTCGACTCCCAGGTGATCCGCGTCGATGTCGAACAGGAGCTCCGCGCCCGTCAGGCCCTTCTCCTGCATGGACTTGGCCGAGGGCCTCTCGTATATTCCCACGGAGTAGTAGGCGTGCCTTGGAGCCTCCCTCGCCAGCATGGCTCGCAGGGACCCCAGGTCTCCGACGGAGACGTGCCTGATGACCGTCCCGTCGAACGTCACCATCATTATCTCGCGACGATCCACCCTCGGCACGAATATGGATCTGGACCAAAGGGCGTAGTACTCCCTGAAGGCTGAGCGGAGGGGGTTCACCCTCTCCTCCTCCCCCGGCCGCGGTACGAGAGCGGGGACCTCACCCCGCAGTCCTCCGAGCAAATGCCCCAGGCCCTGAGCGTCGCGCAGTTGGGCGGGTTGTACCCCCTCCTGGCTATGTGGCTCACCTGGTACCTCGCGACCCTCTCCTTGAAGTCCGGGGAGCCCCTGAAGAGGTCGACCACCCGGTCGACGGACCAGCCCACCTTCAGGAGGTACGCGGCGAGGGTGAACCTCTCCTGGTGGTTCATGTTCTCCCCCCTCTGGGCCTTCTCCATAAGCCTCTCTATGCAGGGTGGGAGGGCCCTCGAGGGCTGAGGTGCTCTGGCGGACTCCTTCCTCTCCCTCAGCCTCCTGAGAACCTCCTCTCCAATAGACGCCAGGGGCCTCGGCAGATCGATTCTGGGGGTGGGCTCCAGGAGGTGGGCCCTAAGGAGTTCCTGAAGGACCCTCGCCAGCTCCCGCCTGTCGAGTCGAACCATCCCCCGCCGCACGTCCCTGTTGGCCATCCTCCAGGAGTCCCCTCCGAGCCTCGAGGCGGCCCTGAGGTAGCTCGGCAGGTCTATCCAGGTCCAGTCGTCCCGGTCCGAGGTGGCCCTGGCCCCCAGCTCCCCGGCTATCCAGATGAGGACCTCCGTGGGCTCGTCCCTCGCCACCCTGTAGAACCTCTTCGACTCGTGCTCGGCAACCAGCCTGCTCAGGTAGGGGTCTCCGGCCCAGGATGTCACGAGCCTGACTATCAGGTAGGCCGCAACCGCGTCCAGCGGGGGTATGTAGAGGTCCTCCAGGTAGGTCGAGCCCGTCACGGCGGCCAGAAGCCTCCTCCTGGCGTGCAGCCTGCTGGACTCCAGGAGGGGGTCGAAGGCCAGCTCCTCCCCCGTCAGCCCCTCGGACTCTATCAGCCTCCTTCCGAGAGAGGTGAAGGGGTATCGAGAGGCCAGCTCAGGCTCGAGCTCCTCCATCGGGGGGCCGTCACATCCCCGCCACGTTGGCCAGGTAGTAGACGACGCTCGCGTCGGCGAACCCGCCTATCGAGTACTTCATCATCATGGGCTTGTCCGTCGCTATCTCCAGGGAGACCTCCGCGGATATGTCGGCCGGCTTCACCATCTTCTCCAGGTACCCGAGCCCGTAGACCGCCCGAGCCGGCTCCTGCGCCCATATGTCCAGCACGATCGGATCCGTCTTCTCTATTGTGATCCTGGACTCCTGCCTCTCGCTCCTGGCGGCGAACTCGGTCTTCTCCCCGTCTATCGTTATCTCGACCTCCGAGGATATCCCCTTGAGTTCCCTTATGATCTCCGGCATCTTCCTGCTGTCCATCCTGATGCCGGCCGTGAAGTTGACCTTCAGGCTGCGGACCTGAAACTCCTCCGGCGGGAGGAGGGCGAGCCTGTGGGTCCTCCTGAAGCCGTCCCTGAGGATTACGGTGAGAGAATCCCTCGCGAGGCGGAACTCCACCCTGTCCTCCGCCTTCACCCTCTTCATCACCTTGGCCAGCTCGGTGAAGTTCACGCCGAAGAAGGAATCTCCCTCCACCTGGATCTCCGAGAAGAAGGGCTTGGGCAGGAAGACCTGGACCATCGCTATCTTCGCCGGGTCCAGGGCCTGGAGGACGAACCCCTCCTCGGGGCTGACCTTGAAGGTGGCCTCCTCGATCAGCGCCTCGACGGCCTCGACTATCTTCCGGATGACCTTGCCCTCCTCAAACGCAAGGACTACCTCTCCAACCTCACCGCTCATGCTCATCCAACTCCCGCCCATCAGACTCGTCTGAAACCGCGTCTCGTCCCTCAACCTCGGCCACCAATTTTAGGGTTTCCTTGAGGAGGTCCGGGTCCATCCCGGTCACCTTAGTCAGGGCCTCGGACTGGATCTCGACCACGCGTCCGGCGGCCGCGACCACGCCGACGGCCAGCACGAAATCCCCCGGCGATAGGGGGTCGACCTGGTCGGAGTAGACCCTGGCCCTCCCGGTCCCGTCGTCGAGCACTACGTAGTTCTCCACCCTCTGGAGGACAACGCCCACCACCGCGGCGGGCTCTCCCTCCCTCAGCGAGCCTATCGGCCTGATCCTCAACCCCTCACCTCCCTACAGGAAGGCTGAGAGGTCGGCCCTCCCCTCCCTCCTCTCCGCTCTCTCCACTCTCGCTGGCGCCTCCTCGCCCGACTCGAGCTCCCCGGCGCCCTCGGCGCCCTCCGAGAAGCTGAACTCAGTCAGGCTCCTAGACCTAGCCTCGCCCTGCTGACCCGGGGACGTTAGGTCGAACAGGGTGCCTGCCTCCTCCTCGAGGAGTTCTACCCTCTGGAGCAGGTAGCCCCTGAGGTTGTAGGCCTCCAGGATCCTCTTGGTGGGCTCCAGGTACTTGACCGCCGACCTCGGGTGGATCGTCAGGGTTATGTCCCCACCGCAGTAGGGGCACCTCCCCGACAGGGGGGGCCTCCTGAACTTCCTGTTGCACTTGAGGCACCTGAACTTCTGGCTGGCGTACTTCCTGAGGTTCCCGGCTATGTCCCTCAGGAAGTGGGCCGACATAGCCCTGGATATGGCGTCCTCTGGGTCCACGGCCGATATCCTCTCCTCCAGGGCGATGTGCCTCTCCAGCTTCTCCAGCATGGAGTTGAGGGTCCTGTACGCCGTCACCAGCGGGCCCCTCCAGCAGTGAGAGGTCGGGTGCGTGAAGCCTATGCTCGGGTACCTGTCCCCGGACGAGTAGACCGTGCCTACGGTCTGCACCAGCGAGCCCTCCACCTCCGCGGGGTGCCTGTACTCGAGGGTGGCCTCGAAGAACTCCCTGGGGTACCTCCACATCACCTCTATGTTGTAGCACTCGTCGTCTATGTACTCCAAGTCGATCCTGGTCACCAGGATGAGCGGAGCGTCCTCCCTCCCACCCGGCTTGGACGGGAGGTATGACTTGGAGAAGTTCAGGAGGCAGTCGAGGCCGAGGATCAGCGAGTCCTCGTCCCCGTCGACGTTCCTCCTCTTCGCCGCGTGCAGGTAGGGGTGGGCGAGGATGATGTCAGCGTCCGTGAACCCGATCACCCTGACCGCGTTGGCGACGAACGTGTGCGGGGATATCGTGAAGAGGACGTGCCCCACGAGGTCCTCGGGCCCCTCTAGGTTGTAGAACGGGTCCAGCCCGTAGAACCTGGTCAGCAGGTCGTCTATGAACTTCGAGACCTGGAACAGGTACTCGGCGGCCCTCCGGGGGATGATCACGTCCTGCACCTTCAGCTCCAGGAGCTGATCGTCGGAGACCAAGGGCCTCCCGTGGATGTCCTCCAGGTACCCGAGCTCCCTGAGCCTCTCGGGGGCGACCCCGACCTCGGCCGGCGTGAAGTGGGTGAGCGCCGCGTTCGTGACGTCGAACCTGATCGTCCCGTCCTTGAAAACGTACAGATCCCTGTAGGCCCTCAGTATGCCCTTCTCCAGAGGCTCCGGACTCTTGGACCTACTGGTCAGCCCCTGAACGCACTTGACCCCGTCAAGAGGGTATCCCCCGCCGAGACGATCCACGGCCTCCGAGGTGATGGCCCTCACGTTGAGCTCGGTCGATCGGTAGTTGACGGGCTCCTCCCTGGGGTGATCGGGGCACCTCTGGCCCTCCCTCAGCCTCCTCCCACACCTGGGACAGAAGAGCTGGGGCTCGGTCCTCACGTCGCAGGAGGGGCAGGTGTAGTGAACGGTCTCGGCCCCGCAGGAGGGGCACCTCCTGAGGGCCACCTCCACGGCCGCCAGGCCGCTCTGGAGGGCCTTCTTCAGCGATCTGGACATCCCCTTCTGCCTGCCTATCGGGAAGAGCACGTTCACGGGGGGCTTCATCTTCCTGGGCTTGGCCTTCTCTGGCCTCCCGAGCCTCATGCCCACGAAGTGGGGAGCCTTTGGCATGACCCTGTAGGGCGCCAGGGAGTTCACGGCCCTCATGACCTCGTGGGGGCCGAACTCCGATAGGTCGGCGTCGCGCGACAGTAGGGTGGTCTGCAGGGCTTTTGCGTCGTCTCCCTCCACGACGATGAACCCCTCCTCGACCCTGTGCGGGACGCAGAGAGCCTCCAGGGACTCCTTCACCCTACCGGCGTCGGGGACCCTGAGGGCTCGGCCGTCGTACTCGGATCCCCTCAGGGCGTCCACGAGTTCGGCCAGCCTGTCGACGGTCAGCTCGTGCCACAGGTAGGTCCACCTCGGGTGGAGGGGGACTCCGAGGGAGACGCTCAGCTCCACGGCCGTGTCGAAGTCGACCGGCGCGAACGGATCCTCCCTCACGCGCTCTGGGAGTCGCACGCCCCTCCTCTCCGACTCGGACACGACCAGCTCGTGCCACCACTCCTCCACCCAGGCGGATGGGAGGAGTACGTGGTTGTTCTCGAGGAACTCCCCGAAGCCTATGAGCACGTCCCCCAGGAAGAGGATCCTGTCGACTTCCGGCAGGAGGGCCCTCGCCCTCTCCGGGTCCTCGACCCTCACCACGGACCCGTCCCTGAGCCTGACCACCGGGCCCTCTATCGAGTCGACCGGCATCACTATGGCGCTCTTGCCCGGCCTCTCGATCCTGACTTGGGTCCCGACGGCTAGGAAGTCCTCCAGCATCACCATGGTGGCCGGGTGGACCCCGACAGAGGCCAAACCGGTGTTCCGAGCATGCCCGTACCTGAGCCTGAAGCCTCCCACGGCCGACGGGTAGGACAGGACCGGCCTGCCCACGACAGAGTCCCTCAGGTACTTATATGAGGGGGGGACGTAGGGGCACCCCTCCCTTGACTCCCCTGCCCCCTCGGACCCTTCCCCCTCGGACGGCCCCCTGACCCACTCCCACCCGCCAGGGTCGAACTCGACGACCTCGGCGAGCTTGGGTATCTCCTTGGCGAGCTTCTTCCTCTTCTGGAGGAGGCAGTCGTTCAGTACGAGCGCGGCCCCCCCGCGGACCCTGTTCGTCTCCACCGTTGGGAGGTCCCTGTTCGTCGAGACCTCGACCTCCTCGGTCGGGGGGCCCGTGACCTCCACCAACAGGTGCCTCGCCACGTACCTGACCTCGTCAGGGGTGGAGTTGTACTGGAGGTGGACTGCCCTCCGGTACAGCTCTATCTCCTCGACGTACCTCTCGATCTCGGAGTCGGTCGGCTTGTACCTGTCGAGGCCGAGCCTCTGCCTGACGAAGTCCGCAAGCACGACGCTGAGGGCTCCCTCAGTCCCTCCAGCCGTCCTTATAGGCCCATTGTAGTACACGGCGAGGTAGCGGGACCCGTCCCTGGGGTTGACCTTGATCCTGACGGAGCTTATCCCCTCGATCGGCGCGGAGACCGTGGCGTCCGTCATTATCGCCATCCCGACCCTGACGGCCAGCTCGGCCAGCTCCTCCTCGTCGGCGCCTCCCGCGTCCAGTATGTCGCTGGCGACCTTGAAGGCGGTCTCGACCTTCCCCAGCCCCTGGCTGAGGTACCTCTGGACGGCCTCGGCGAGGTCCGGCCTCTCGAAGAGGGCGACGAGCCTCTGGCCTATGGTGTCGCCCCTGGCAACCTCCACATCCGTGGAGGGATCCATCCCCCTTGATCTGGCCTCTTTGGCGACTCGATAGAGCTCCTCCACCTTCTCCGCGAGCTCGGCGAAGTACCCCTCCAGGTCCATCCCTTCGGGGTCGAGGCCGAGGAGACGTTAATAACGAGGGCCCGGTCACCTTCAGGTCGGGTGGGTCCTGAGGCTTCGGGCCAAACCTAGAGGGGGAGTTGAGATTGGGGAGGAGAAAGAGGAGGACCATGACGAGGGTCCGGAGGCCAGTCAGGAGGTCGGTGTTCTTCAGGTGCCCTCGGTGCCAGCACAACTCGGTGGTGGTGGAGCTTGACAGGAAGGGCGGGTTCGCCCTGATCCGGTGCTTCAACTGCCAGCTGACCGACACCGTGGAGATATCCAGCACAGACGAGAGGGTTGACGCCTACGCGAAGTTCTTCGACAAGTACGTGGGGGAGGGTTGAGCCCCGGGGCTCGCGCCGGTTGGGCGGTTCACCCCAGGTCCCGAACCCTGACCCCCCTGAACCCCTCTCCGGCCGCCGACAGGTTGATGTCCACCCCCCTGCCGGAGAGCGTGTCTCTGATCGCCGATTCCACGGACTCCAGGGCCGCCAGACCCGTCGCCGCGGCGACCGCCCCCACCATGGCCGTGTTCGGCACTGGGAGCCCGGCCACCCTCAGCCCCAGGCGCAGGGCGAGCCCGGTGGCGTCGAACGTGGCCACCCTCCTCACGGACCCAGGGACGTCGAGCTCTCCCGGGTCCTTCGGGGTATTTGCTACCACCGTGGCGCCCTCCTTCAGGCCCTCGAACACCTCAGGCCTCCCGAGGAACATGGGGTCGACGAGGACGAGCACGTCTGGGCGGTACACCTGACTGCGCAGTCTGATCGGCCTCTCCGATATGCGCGTGAACGCCATCACAGGGGCCCCCCTGCGCTCGGCGCCGAAGAAGGGGAACGCCTGCGTCCACTTACCCTCAAAAAAGGCCGCCTTGGCCAGCAGCCTCGAGGCCAAAACTACCCCCTGTCCGCCCCGACCGTGCCATCGAATCTCCACCACGTCTGGCATCGCGGGTCACCCACGGGTGGGCTGGTCAAACCTTTTAAATCGAGATCGGGCCGACTGCCCGTCGGAAGAGGGGGCATTCAGATTGCCAGCGCGCTCAAGGAGATCTTCTTCGGGACGGACCTCGTCCAAGAAGAAGACCGGAACCAAGAAGAGGGTGGAGTCGAAAGGGATAAAACCGCAGAAGGCCCCCGAGAAGGTAGCAGTCGAACCCGGCGGGTTTGACCTGATGAGTCACGCCCTCGTCCCCAGGCACGAGATAGTATCCCCGGATGAGAGGGAGGACCTCATTCGGAGGTACGGCCCCCTTCAGCTCTTTCCCAAGATCCTGACCACCGACCCGGTCGTCCGGCAGCTCGGGGCCAAGCCTGGGGACGTGATCAAGATCACACGGCCGGGTGAGAGGGTCCCCGCCTACCGCGTGGTGGTGAGGGGAGGTTAGCGCTTGATCTGTCCTCCCATTTGTGTGTCGGGGGGTTTGGCGTTTGGGGAATAGGTCTCGAAATAGGAGGGGTACTGACCGCTCGGTGGGAGCCTCCCAGGCCCTCAAGGCCAGGGAGGTCGACTTCTATCCCATCGTTAGGGCCTTCTTCATGGAGCACAGCCTGGTGGAGGCACAGATAGAGTCTTTCAACAGCTTCCTAGAGCGCGGGCTCCAGGAGGTCGTCGACTCCTTCAAGGAGATAGAGCTCATCGAGAACTACAAGCTGAGGCTCGGGAAGATCGAGGTTGGTCCGCCCGAGTTCGAGGAGTTCGACGGCGCCAGGTCGTCCATGACCCCCATGGAGTGCCGGCTGAGGAAGATCACCTACTGGGGGCCGGTGTACCTGGAGATCAAGGTCATAGGCCACGGGATGGAGCTGAAGACCGAGAGGGTCAAGATCGGGTACATACCCATAATGGTCAGGTCCAAGAAGTGCGTCCTCCACGGCCTGACGGAGGACGAGCTCATCGCCCGGGGCGAGGATCCGGCGGACCCAGGGGGCTACTTCATAATCAACGGGAGCGAGAGGGTCGTCGTCATCAGGGACGACCTGGCCAGGAACAAGGTCATAGTGGAGGAGACCACGGCCGGGAGCAAGCCCTACTCCCACGCCGCCTACATAATATCGGCCAGGGCCGGGATGAGGAGCCGGCTGTTCCTGGAGTACTACCCCAGGGACGGGACCATAAAGGCCTCCTTCGGCGCGGTCAGGGGCGCCCCGGTCGCGATAATCCTGAAGGCCCTGGGGCTGGAGGACGACTCTCAGATCCTCCAGGCCATATCGACCGACCCGGAGATAGCCAACGAGTTCCTCTACAGCCTGGACGAGGTGAGGAAGAGAGAGCAGGAGGGCGGGTTCATGACTCAGGACGAGGCTCTGGACTACATCGGGAGGAGGCTCATCCAGAGCGCCCCAAGGCAGGAGAGGATCAACGCGGCCAGGGACTACCTCAGGAGGGCCCTCCTCCCGCATCTGGGGCAGAGCGAGTCGGACAACGTGAAGAAGGCCTACTTCATAGCCAAGATGATCGAGAGGCTGCTGAGGGTCGTCAAGGGCCAGGTGGAGCCGGACGACAAGGACCACTTCTCCAACAAGAGGCTCAGGCTCGTGGGCGAGCTGATGCAGGAGGCGTTCAGGTACGCCTTCTACCGCCTTGTGAGGGAGCTAGAGGAGAAGGCCAACGAGCAGCTGACCCACGGGGTCTACGACCTGGACGTACGCAGGATAGTGACCACGCAGAGCAAGATAACCCCTAGGATACTCAGGGCCCTGGCGACCGGCACATGGCCCACCGGCGAGCTTGGAATAAGCCAGAACCTGGACAGGACGAACTACATAGCGGCCCTTCAGCACCTCCGGAGGGTGAACTCGCCTCTTCCACCGGGTCTCCCGCTTCACGAGGCCAGGCAGATACACGGAACGTCCGTCGGAAGGCTATGCCCTCTGGAGACCCCGGAGGGGACCAACGTCGGGCTCGTCAGGAGCCTGGCCACCTTCGCCGACGTGACCTTCGGCATAGACCCCACCCCCATAATCGAGATGCTGCCGGAGCTGGGGGTCAAGCCCATCGAGGAGGCCACGCCGGAGGAGGTCGGCTCGCTAGCGCAGGTGTACGTCAACGGGGCCCTGGTGGGCCTGACCGACGATCCCAGGAGGGTGGCGGAGGAGATCAAGCGTCGCCGCCTGGAGATAAGCCCGGAGATCAACGTGGCCTGCAGGGAGGAGGAGAAGATCGTCATAGTGAACGCCGACCCGGGGAGGATGAGGCGCCCGCTCATCCCCGTGGGGAGGGTCGAGGAGGCCATCAAGCTCCTCCCGGAGGTGGAGGAGGGCAAGATCACCTTCAGCGACCTGGTCAGGATGGGTGTGGTTGAGTTCCTCGACCCCGACGAGGAGGAGGACGCCCTGGTCGCCTTCGATCTGGACAAGATTACGGAGGAGCACACTCACCTGGACTTCGCCCCCTACATGATGATGGGGGTCGCCGCAGGCCAGATACCCTACGCCGAGCACAACGCCATACCCAGGGACATAATCGGCGGGAACATGGTCAAGCAGGGCCTGGGCTACTACGCGACGAACTGGAGGCTCAGGATGGACAGCTCCTCATACCTCTTCTACTACCCCCAGCGGCCGATAGTCAGGACCAAGGTGGGCGAGATAACCGGGTATGACCTCAGGCCCTCGGGCCAGAACCTCGTCGTCGCCCTCCTTCCGATGGACGGATACAACATGGACGACGCCCTGGTGATGAACAAGGGGGCCGTGGACAGGGGGGCGGGGAGGGCCATATTCCTGAGGACCTACGAGGCCGTGGCCCGGAGGCAGGCCATAGTCGAGGGAGACAAGTTCGAGAACCCCTACGAGGTCAAGGGGGTCACGGGCAGGAGGGCAGAGGAGGCCTACCGCAAGCTGGCCTCCGACGGGATAGTCGAGCCCGAGACCGACGTCGAGGGTGGAGACGTGCTCATCGGCAGGACGAGCCCGCCCAGGTTCTCCCCGGAGCTGGCCGGAGGAGCCGCCGGCCTCGCCATGACCTTCGAGAGGAGGGACACCTCCATAGATATGAGGGCCTGGGAGAGGGGCGTCGTCACCGACGTGATACTAGCCACCGCCGAGAGCGGCGAGAAGATGGTGAGGGTCAGGGTCAGGGAGACCAGGATCCCCGAGCTGGGGGACAAGTTCGCCACGAGACACGGTCAGAAGGGAGTAATCGGGATGATCTACAGGCAGGAGGACATGCCCTTCACGGCGGACGGGATAAGCCCGGACATCGTCCTGGACCCGCACGCCATCCCGTCCAGGATGACCATCGGCCAGCTGATCGAGATCTTGGCGGGCAAGGTGGGAGCGCTGGAGGGGAGGTTCATCAACGGGACCCCCTTCGCCAAGGAGCCCATCGGCGACCTGATGGAGGCCCTCAAGAGGCTGGGGTTCGAGTACACCGGCGAGGAGATCATGTACGACGGGAGGACGGGGAGGATGCTGAGGGCCCCCGTGTTCGTGGGGGTCAGCTTCTACCAGAGGCTCAAGCACATGGTGAGGGACAAGATACACGCCCGGTCGAGGGGCCAGGTCCAGATTCTTACAAGGCAGCCGGTTGAGGGGAGGGCGAGGGGAGGAGGGCTCAGGCTGGGCGAGATGGAGGGCGAGGTGCTGATCTCTCACGGGGCGGCCGCGATGCTGAGGGACAGGTACGTGGAGCACTCCGACAAGACCATAGTGTACGTGTGCAAGAGGTGCGGGTCTCTGGCCTTCTACAACGCCATAACCAGCCAGTTCTTCTGCCCCAGGTGCCAGGATGCCGTGGAGGTCAGGCCGCTCATAACGTCCCACGCGACCAGGCTGCTGATCCAGGAGCTCACCTCCGGCCTGATCGACGTCCGCCTCGACGTGGAGGAGGAGGTATAGGGGGGTGGCCTGATTGAGCTTCACGAGCCCAGTCTCGGACCAGGAGGCCCTGCCCCACAGGCTAGACAGGGTCCTCTTCGGTCTCCTCTCTCCGAGCGAGATCAGGAAGATAGGGTTCATCGAGATAAGGGAGCCCACGGCGTACGACGAGGGCGGGCTCCCGGTCCCCGGGGGAGTCCTGGACCCGCGGCTCGGCACCATGAACCCGAGGCAGAGGTGCCCCACCTGCGGAAACTTCCAGAACCAGTGCCCGGGCCACTTCGGGAGGATAGAGCTTGCGAGGCCGGTCATCCACGTGGGTTACGTCAAGAAGATCAAGGACATCCTCAACGCCACGTGCTCGAAGTGCGGGAGGCTCCTGCTCCCCGAGGAGGAGCGGCAGAAGTTCGTGGAGGAGGCCAAGAGGTTCTGGCAGGAGCACTCCGAGGAGAAGATCAACGACGGCCTGACCAGGACCGTCAGGGCGGCCGTGAAGAAGTACCTCAGGCACCACGACGTCTGCCCCCACTGCGGGGCGAGGGTTGAGAGCGTCGACCTCGAGGAGGTCCTGAAGTTCATAGTCAAGGACCCTGCCCCGAGAAGGCTCAGGCCAAACGAGATAAGGGATTGGCTGGAGAGAATCCCGGACGAGGACGCGATGGTCCTGGGGTTCAACCCCGAGAGGGCGAGGCCGGAGTGGACCGTCCTGACCGTGATACTAGTCCCTCCCCCGAGCGTCAGACCCTCTATATTCCTCCAGACGGGCGAGAGGTCGGAGGACGACCTGACCCACATGCTCGTAGAGATACTGAAAGCCAACAAGAAGCTCAGGGACTCAATAAACTCCGGGGCGCCGAACAGCGTCGTTGAGAGCGAGTGGGATCTCCTGCAGTACTGGGTCGCCGTGTTCTACAGGAACGCCATGGCGGGCCTGCCCGTCGCGATGCAGAGGGGCACGAGGAGGCCCCTCAAGTCCCTGTTCCAGAGGCTCGAGGGGAAGGAGGGCAGGTTCAGGAAGAACCTCGTGGGAAAGAGGGTCGACTTCTCCAGCCGGACGGTCATCTCGCCCGACCCCATGATCGAGATAGACGAGGTCGGCGTTCCCGTCGAGATAGCCATGACACTCACCATACCGGAGTACGTGAACGAGAGCAACATAGAATGGCTGAAGGAGCTGGTGATGAGGGGTCCAGACCAGTACCCCGGGGCCAACTACGTCAGGAAGGGCGGAGGGATGCCCATAAGCCTGAAGGTCGTGAAGGCCAGGGGGCTCCTGGAGGAGATAGCGGAGAGCCTCCAGCCCGGAGACGTGGTGGAGAGGCACCTGATGGACGGCGACTACGTGATATTCAACCGCCAGCCCTCCCTGCACAAGCTCTCCATAATGGGGCACAGGGTGAAGGTGCTCCCCGGCTCGACCTTCAGGCTGCACCCGGGGACCTGCCTCCCGTACAACGCGGACTTCGACGGGGACGAGATGAACCTCCACGCCCCGCAGCTGATGGAGGCGAGGATCGAGGCCAGGGAGCTCATGAGCGTCGTGAAGAACATGCTGTCTCCCAGGACCGGGGGGAGCATAGTCGGCGCCAGGCAGGACATGATAACGGCCCTGTACCTACTCACGAAGAAGGGGACGCTCTTCGACAGGGAGGAGGCCTCCAGGCTGCTGGCCACCGTGGGGATAACGGAGCTCCCCGAGCCGGCCATCCAGTCCCCGGTGGAGCTCTGGACCGGGAAGCAGCTGATATCCACGCTGCTCCCGCCAGACCTCGAGTACGAGACCACCGCCAAGCTCTGCAAGGAGAAGGAACTCTGTCAGTCTCCGGAGAGCCCGATCGAGGGGTACGTCCTCGTGATAAACGGGAAGCTGATCTCGGGCGTGCTGGACGAGGGGTCCGTGGGCACGCTGGTGAAGGGGAAGCAGACCATCATCGACGTCCTCATCAGGGATTACGGCGAGGAGCGGGCGGCAGAGTTCCTCAACAAGCTCCTGAGGCTCGCCGCAAAGAGCATACTCCTCTACGGGGTGACGGTCACCCTGAACGAGCTCATCCTCCCGCCCCAGGCCAGGGAGGAGCTGGAGGCCCTGTTCAAGAAGGCCGCCGAGGACGTGGACAGGAGGGTCGCCGAGTTCGAGAGGACCAGGGGGGCCAAGAGGTACATGACGAAGGAGGAGCTGCTCAGGGCGACGCTCGAGGAGCAGATGCTCGAGTTCGACATAGTGCGGTCCCTCGACGCCCTCAGGACCCAGGCGACGGAGGTCATAGGGAAGTACGTCAAGCCGGAGAGCCACGCCATGATAATGGCCAAGACCGGGGCGAGGGGGTCGATAGCCAACCTAGCGCAGGTGATGGGGCTTGTGGGACAGCAGACGGTCAAGAGCAGGGTCGGGTTCGTGCTCACCAGCGGAAGGCCGAAGAAGGGCTTCAGGGAGAGAGCCCTCTCCTACTTCAAGAGGGGCGACCTGAGGCTCGAGGCCAGGGGGTTCGTCAAGAACGGGTACATGGCTGGCCTCAACCCGGCCGAGTTCGTGTTCCACGCCATGACCAGCAGGGAGTCCCTCGTCGACAAGGGAAGGCGCACCGAGGACAGCGGATACTTCTACAGGAGGGTGGCCAACTCACTCAAGGACATATATGTCGAGTACGACGAGACCGTGAGGGACAGCCTGGGCAGGATAATCCAGTTCGCGTTCGGCGGAGACGGGATGGATCCCGTGAAGCTCTTCAAGGGGGAGCCCGTGAACCTGAAGAGGGTCGTGGCAGAGATCGTCAAGCCGGGGAAGAAGCGGGGCGCGTCCAAGAAGAAGATAGGGGACATAGTGAGGAGGGCCGACCTGCCATCCCACCTGGCCGATCTCCTCTACGAGGCTAGGGCCAGCGAGGCGGAGGCCAAGAGGGTCGTTGAGGAGGTCAGGAGGAGGCTGGAGGAGGCCAGGGTCGAGGTCCTGACCCCCATCGGGATAATCAGCGCCCAGAGCATCGCGGAGCCGACCACCCAGATGGTCCTCAGGACCTTCCACGCGCCCGGAGTGCTCGCCATGGACGTGACGCACGGTGTGGAGAGGTTCAAGGAGCTCGTGTTCTACGTGAGCACCAGCACTCCCACCATGACCATCCACCTCAAGCCCGAGTACGCCGGGGACAGGCGGAAGGCGGAGGCGGCGGCCAAGAGGCTGAGGGAGGTCAGGGTCAAGGACCTCCTGAGGGAGTACAGGATAGACAACCTCGCCTTCAGCCTGGAGCTGGTTCTAGACCGCGAGAAGATGAGGGACAGCGACGTAGACGACGAGGAGCTGATAAACTTCCTCAAGAAGGCGGTCAAGGGGATCAAGGGGTCGGTGCAGATCGAGGGGGACCTGGTGAAGATATCCATGGTTGAGGCCGCCGGGAGGGAGAGGCCCTATCTGACGCTCAGGCAGTGGACGCAGAGGATCCTCGAGAAGAGGATAAGGGGCGTCGGGGGAATTGAGAGGGTCTGGGTGGAAGCCACCGAGGAGGGAGAGTTCGTGATTAAGACGAGGGGCTCCAACCTGAAGGAGGTCGTCAGGCTGGAGTTCGTGGACCCGACCAGGACTATCACGAACGACTGCAAGGAGATATACGAGGTCCTGGGGGTGGAGGCGGCCAGGGCCTGCATACTCAACGAGCTCTCCAGGATACTGAGCGAGCAGGGTCTGGAGGTCGACAGGAGGTACGTGTCCCTCGTCGCCGACGCGATGACCCACACGGGCAAGCCCACGCCCCTCAGCCTGCAGGCCTCCGGCGTTCCATCCGGCTTCTTCTCCGAGATGAAGACCCCACTCAGCAAGATGGCGTACGAGTGGGTCTACCACGTGGTCCTCAACACCGCGAGGAGGGGGGAGGACAACCCGATCAGGGGCCCGCTCGACGCCTTAATTATGGGCCAGACCCCGCCGGTCGGGACAGGCAGGGTAGAGGTCCGGTGGGACTGGCGTAAGTCCGAGGAGCTCCTGAGGGAGGTGACGTGATCGTGCCCGAACTGGACAAGGAGATCTGGCTCGCGTACTCCACTGGGAAGGTCTTGATAGGGGCAAAGAAGGTCGCGAGGCTCTTGAAGACTGGGACCGAGAGGCCGAAGCTCATAGTCCTGGCGAGGAACGCCCCAGAGGCGGTCAAAAGGGAGATCGAGTACCTGGCTCAGATGGCTGGAGTACCGGTGATCTTCCACGAGGGAGGGAGTCTCAGCCTGGGCAGGGCCATGAGAAAGCCCTTCTTCGTGTCGGCCGCCGCGATAATGGAGGAGGGCGAGTCCTCCATCCTTGAGGTGGTATCCACTTGAGCGGGAGGGCCGGGGGCCCCGGCAAGGTTGTCCTGACGGAGCAGCAGGTTAGGTACCTCCAGCTCTTCCAGACCATGCTCGGGGTCCCCGCCATAGACGTCGTGGAGGATCCGGAGGAGAACAGGCTGATCTTCGTCGTCTCCCCGGGGAACCTTGGGATGGCCGTGGGCAGGGACGGGTCCAAGCTGAAGGCGATGAGGAGGATGCTCTGGAGGGACCTGAAGAAGGACATAGAGGTCGTCGAGTACAGCGACGATCCGGTGAGGTTCATCAAGAACCTCCTCAGCCCGGCCAGGGTCAGCTCCGTCAGGATAGTGAGGAGGGGGCAGTCGAGGGTGGCGATAGTCAGGGTGCCCGAGGAGGACAAGAGCGTGGCCATAGGGTCGGGGGGGAGGCGGATAAGGCGGGCGAGGATGCTGGCGAAGCGCTGGATGGGGATAGATAACGTTAAAATAGCCTGAGCGAGACTCCCTCGCCGAGGAGTAGAGATAAGCGGGCTTGAGAGGGGATCTGAGGATGGGAAAGAAATCTCCGATCGGGCTTTACGCCGCCAGGACCCTCAGGGAGAAGTACAAGGAGAAGAGGTGGCACGACTGGAAGTACCGGAGGAGGGTCCTCAGGCTCAAGGAGCGGTTCGATCCGCTCGAGGGCGCGCCGATGGCCAGGGGGATCGTGATAGAGAAGGTCGGGCTCGAGGCCAGGCAGCCGCACTCCGGGCTCAGGAAGGCGGTCAGGGTCCAGCTGGCCAAGAACGGCATAGTCGTGACGGCCTTCGCCCCGGGAGACGGCGCGCTGAACGTGATCGACGAGCACGACGAGGTCATAATAGAGGGGATAGGGGGATCCAGGGGGAGGAGCTACGGCGACATCCCCGGCGTCAGGTACAAGGTCATCAAGGTGAACAACGTCTCCCTCCAGGCCATCTTGACCGGAAAGAAGGAGAAGCCCACGAGGTGAAGTCCGTTGAGCGAGGAGGAGAGGTCCGAGGAGGCTCGGCAGGGGCCCGAGATCAAGCTGTTTGGAAGGTGGACCCTCGACGGCGTGGAGGTTGAGAACCCCGCCCTGAGGGGAGTGATCTCCATAAGGCCGGTGTACCTGCCCCACTCGGGCGGGAGGCACGAGCACAGGCCCTTCGGGAAGCTGGAGGTCATGATCGTCGAGAGGCTCGTCAACAGGCTGATGATGCAGGCGAAGAACGCGGGCGTGAAGAAAGACCACGTGAACAGCAGGAACCAGGGCAAGAAGCTCAAGGCCCTTCGGACCGTCAAGTACGCCTTTGAGATCATAGAGCTCAGGACGGGGGAGAACCCGGTCAAGGTCCTCCTGAAGGCCATAGAGAACGCGGCCATAAGAGAGGAGGTGACCCGCATAATGTACGGCGGAGTCACCTACTTCCACGCGGTCGACACGTCCCCCACGCGTATGGTGGACCTGGCCCTCAGGAACATAGCCCAAGGGGCGGCAATCAGGGCCTTCAGGAGTCCCATGTCCCTGGCCGAGGCTCTCGCGGAGGAGATAATAGCGGCGGCCGAGTATGACAGGACGAGGAGCCACGCAATCAGGAGGAAGGAGGAGATCGAGAGGATCGCCCTCAGCTCAAGGTGAGCTGGAGGGTAGGAACCTATTTATTCCCGGGAACTCCCCCTTCTCTCTACCCAGAGATTGGGAACGGTGGTATGGAATGCAGAAGGGTCAGCAGTCCCCCCTGTCCTACCTAAAGGCGGCCTACGGCGGGGAGATAGTCGTTCGCCTGAAGAACGGCATAGAGATCGCCGGGCGGCTCCGCAGCTTTGACGACATGATGAACCTGGTGCTGGACTCGGCCAAGGAGAGGGACCCCCACAGCAAGGAGGTCAAGAGGAGCGTCGGGACGCTCTTCATAAGGGGAAACAACGTGCTGTTCATCACAGTTGAGGAGTGAGGTCATCCGAGGGTCAGAAGCCGCCTCCAGGCTCTGAGCGCCGCGTAGCTGTAGAAGAGGGGGAGGGCGGCGCTCAGAGCGATTGCGAGGGCGGTCAGCCTAGAGACCATGGCCCTCCTACGCTCCTCAGCCCGCGACAGGGCTGAGGAGGCCTCTGAGAGGAGTTCTCCCAACCTGTCGTAGAGGTCGGGCAGGCTGGACGGGTCGGCCCCGGCCATCTCCTCTGTCAGGTTGAAGGCCTCCCGGATCTTTCCCTCGGCCGCCTCCAGCAGATCCTCAGAAGAGCCGAGGTCCCTCAGCTGGACTAGGGTCGAGTTGATCTCGGCCAACCTGGACCTGGCCGTGGAGACGTAGGCCTCGGATATCCTCTCCAGGGCCTCCTGGGTGAGGTTGAACGCGAGGGCCGCGAGGCCGGCCGCGCTGGCGTTTCCCCTGTCAACCTCCCTCCTGGCCTCGTATAAGAGGTAGTCGGCGGAGGCCAGCAGATCCGCCGCACCGACCTCGAACACCGGGATGCCCTGGGAGGCTGCCCTCCCGAGGAGGAGCTGAACCTGCATCAGGGACTGGTTGGCGGCCTCGATGAGCACCATGGCCTCTCCAACGTTGATGGGCGGTCTCTCGGGGGAGATCGGCGCTATGGTAGAGTTCTCGAAGGAGTGAAGCCCGATCGAGATCCTCGCCATCACGTGAAGAGCCCTAGCCCCCGAGGGGGTAACCAGAGAGGTGAAGACCTCGCCCGAGGACTCCGCGAGGGGTGAGGAGTATACTCCACTCCCGTTCACGAGGATATCGAGCCTGGGCGTGACGCCCTGAGGTAGGTTCAGGACCAGATAGGTCACGTTGACCCTGGCGGGCCTCCCGGGCTCTAGGGGAATGTCACCCACCTGCAGGCCGATCTTTACGATGAGGTCGGGCTCGCTCAATCTCACCACGGTGAGCGTCCCGGTGAAAACCACGAGCCTCCCCGTGCCGCCCTCTCGACCCACGAGCTGGGGGAGGGCGTAGTAGACCCCAGGCTGGACATCCCTCGGGGGGGTGAAAGAGGTCTCCAGGATCCCGGGAGAGATCTCCAGGGGCAGAAGGTTGACAAGCCCCCAGGGGAGTGAGAGTCGGAGCCCTACTATCGCGACCCCCGGGGGGGCGGAGGTCAGGTTCACCCTTACCCTGCACGGCAGCCCCACGTAGCAGGGGCTGGAGACCTGCACCTGGAAGGACGCCTCCGGCTGCGCGGCGGACGCTGGGATGGAGGCCAGCGCTAGGAGGGCCAGCAGCGCCGACGCCGCGCGGGCGGAACCCATGATTACGCAGCCTCCCACCGCCGAACCTTTAAAACGCCAGAGGCGGGATCGAGGAGCGGGTCGCCCCCTGTTGAGGTACCTGAGGGTCCCGGTCCTGGGGGTGGACATCAAGGCGGGCTCCCCCAGGGGAAAGGCGGCGCCGAAGTACTCGGCCTGTCTGCTGTCCGAGGACGAGGAGCCGAGGCTCTTCGACGGGGTCACCCTCGCGGAGTTGCTCAGGCTGGTCAGGCAGATGGGAAGGGGGTACCTCGCGGTGGACAACATATTCGAGCTTGCTGGCGACTCAAGGTCCCTGAAGGGCCTGATATCCTCGATACCCGAGGAGGTCAAGATAATTCAGGTCACGGGGCCCCCGGGAGAGGGGGTCTCCCTCAGAAAGCTTGCGAGAGATGCTGGAATCAGCGTCGAGGGGAAGCCGGGTTCCCTGGAGAGCGCGAAGCTCATAGCAGAGTTGGCGGCACTTGGGTACGGCTCAGAGGTCGTGGCCTTCAACCCCGAGTACCGGGTCGTGATATCGAAGAACAGGAGCGTCAGGCAGGGGGGATCGGGCAGCGCCAGGTGGAAGAGGTTCATAGAGGCCGCCATCCTCAGCGAGGCCAACAGGGTGTCGGCCGAGTTCGACAGGGCCGGGATAGACTACGACCTCTACGTGGAGAGGGGCCCCGGTGGCCTCAAGAGGGCCGAGTTCATAGTCTACGCCCCCCGGGAGCGGATTCTGTCCGTGGTCCGGGAGCACGAGTGGGGTCCGGTCAAGGTTCAGATAGACCCCTCCTGGAAGAAGAGGATAGAGTTCACGAGGACGGAGCTCGGCAGGAGGCCGCGCCCCATAATGGTCGGCATCGACCCGGGGATGTCCATAGGGATAGCCGTCATGGACCTCTACGGGAGGATACTGGGACTCGAGACCATGAGGAGGGCCTCCAGGTCGGAGGTCATAGAGACCCTGGCGCAGTACGGCCGACCGGTCCTCATCACGACGGACGTGTCTCCACCCCCAAAGAACGTCGTCAAGATAGCCCAGGCGTTTGGGGCCAGGCTGATGGCTCTGAACGAGCACATGAAGATCGAGGACAAGATAAGGATTGTCAGAGAGTTCGAGGAGAGGCAGGGAATCTCCGTGAGCACGTCCCACGAGAGGGACGCCCTGGCGCCGCTCATCAAGGTCTATCAGAGGATGAAGGTGCTCTTTGAGAAGGCGGAGGGACACCTCAGGGAGATGGAGGGGGGCGCCGGGCTGGTGGACCGGACCCGCCTGTACGAACTCCTGACGAGGGGGGCCTCGATAGTGGAGGCCATAGAGGGGGCGAGGATCTGGGAGAGAGAGGAGGCGGAGCAGGAGGAACAGGTCGAGTCCCTGAAGGCCAAGCAGAGGGAGATCATAGAACTCAGGAGGATCCTCAGGTCCAAGGCGGAGAAGATCAGGTCCCTCGAGGAGGAGCTGGACTACTACAGGGGGAGGGTCGAAGAGCTCGAGAGGGAGGTCACCAGGCTCATGGAGGAGCTAGACAGGATAAAGCGAAGGAAGAAGAGAGAACTCGAGAGAGACAGACTGGTCTCACATCTCAGAGAGAGGATCCGCCTGCTCGAGGCCGAGGTCGGAAGGAGGGACGCAGTCATAGACTCCCTGAGGGCCGAGCTCCGCTCGCTGAGGGGGGAGGTCGTCGAGGAGCTGGGTCCCGGCTGGGTCCCGATAAAGGCCGTGGAGAGCCTGTCCCGCTCGGCCCTCGAGGAGGCACTGGCGGGGGGCGCCATAGCCGAGGGCGACGTGGTGCTAGTCGGGGACGCCTCAAGCGCGGGGCCAAGGTCGGTGAAGCTGCTGAAGGACGCGGGAGTGTGGGCCGTGATCTACATGGGATCGCCACCGCCGCCAGAGGTGCTCTCATCCATGGAGGAGGAGGGGATAACCGTCGAAGACGCGGATTCCGTCGGGATACGCTGGAGGGGGGCGGTGCCCCACGTCAGAGAGGAGTTTCTCCTGAAGGTGGCGGCCAAGAGGAGGCCCCAGGAGGAGCCCGCCGAGGAGGAGGAAGGATCTGGGGAGAGAGAGGGCGGCGACATCCTCAGCATACTCTGGGAGTATAGGAAGAGCCTCCTCAGCGAGGAGAACGCGTCACATTAAAATAGGACGGAGCGGAGAAACCATCGGGAGGGATGTGAATGCCTAGAGGTACTCACGGAGCGCTCAACAAGGCTGGTAAGGTGCGCTCTCTCACTCCCAAGGTTGAGGCGAGGCCGCGGAGGTCTCCAGTTCCCAGAGTCAGGATGAAGTCCCTCTACAGGAAGAGGTACATCCTCGGTAGGAAGCCCGGTCAGAACCCCTTCTGAGTAGCGGGGCCGGGCGGTTCTCTTGAGGGTCCACGTGATCGCCCACCCGTTCGGGGTCCTTCTGCTGGACGATGATGGAAACACCCTCTTCTACTCAGTCTTCTCCTCCGCCAGGGAGGCCGGGGAGGCGCTGTATCTCCTGAGCAGGGGGAAGCCGTTCCCGCAGGTGGAGGAGGTTAGGAACGCCCTTGAGGGCATGGGAGACGGGGTCGAGGAGGTGGTGGTCACCTCCCCGGGGCTAGCCTCCTCGCTGGGCTACGGGAGGCGAGTGGTCGTCGACCTCAACTCCCCGGCCGCAAGGATCGTGAGGGAGAGGTCCCTTCAGTACGCCAAGGAGATGGGCTTTCCGGGGGAGAGGCGTGAGTACAACTCCTACCTCACCGAGGTGGGTGTGGAGGTAAGCAGGAGGCGTATCAGGGACGAACTCTCCCAGAGGGACAACCTCATAATCAGGGCCATAGACTACGTGGACCACCTGAACAAGTCCCTCAACGTGCTCATACCCGCCATTAGGGAGTGGTACTCCATCTACTTTCCGGAGCTCGATTCCCTCGTGGAGGACCACTACGCCTACGCGATGATAGCGTCGGAGCTCACGCTGAGGGAGAGGATCACCGAGGAGGCGCTCAGGAGGCTCGGGCTGGACAGGAGCCTGGCGGAGAAGGTCGCCGAGGCCGCGAGAAACTCCATCGGAGCGGATCTCCCCGAGGAGGACCTCAGGATCGTGGCCGCGGTGGCGAGGAGGTGGGTGAAGCTCTACGAGACCAGGGAGCAGGTCGAGGGCTACATAGAGGACCTGATGCGCCAGGCCGCGCCGAACCTCTCGGCCGTGGTGTCTCCACTCGTGGGGGCAAGGCTGATAGCGATCGCAGGCGGTCTGAGGCGCCTGGCCTCCCTGCCCGCCAGCTCGATACAGATCCTCGGCGCCCAGAAGGCCATATTCCTCCACCTGACCAGGGGGACGAAGCCGCCAAAGCACGGCGTCCTGTTCCAGGCCAAGGAGGTGAGGACCGCCCCCAAGAAGCTTAGGGGGAAGATAGCGAGGATCCTAGCCTCCAAGATAGCGATCGCCGCCAGGGTGGACGCCTTCGGCGGCGGGAGGTTCATAGGCGACAGGCTGAGGGCCGAGGTCGACCGCAGGCTCGCCGAGCTGAGGGGTGGTAGGAGATGACTAGGGGACCTAGGGCAGTCCCTCACAAGGGCTTCAAGGGAGTCTTCTGGATCCAAGACGGCCGCAGGAGAAACCTGGCGACGGAGAACCTCGTTCCAGGCTTCAAGAGCTACGACGAGACGAGCGTCGTGGTCGACGGGAGGGAGTACAGGATCTGGCCCCCGAGGAGGTCGAAGCCGGCCGCGGCGATCCTGAACGGGCTCAGGAACTTCCCACTGAAGCCGGGGAGTCGCGTGCTCTACCTCGGGATAGCCTCGGGGACGACGGCCTCCCACTTCAGCGACATAGTCGGGGAGAGGGGGATAATCTACGGGGTTGAGATCTCCCAGAGGGTACTGAGAGAACTCCTGCCGGTGGCGGAGGCCAGGCGGAACATAGTGCCCATCCTGGCGTCCGCAAGGAGGCCTGAGGAGTACGCCCACGTGGTCGAGATGGTCGACCTCCTGTACGTCGACGTCGCCCAGCCGGACCAGGCCGAGATCCTGCTCAAGAACGCCGACGCGTACCTCAGGAGAGGAGGGTACGCCATGATAGCCGTCAAGGCGAGCAGCATCGACGTGACGCTCCCCCCGAAGAGGGTCTACCGGCTCGTGGAGGATAGGCTCTCCAGGGGCGGGATGAAGGTCTTGGAGAGGGTGGACCTCTCCCCCTTCGACCCGAAGCACGCCATGATAGTGGTCAGGAAGTGAGGCCAGAGGCTGGGCCAGACCTCCCCCGAACTATCCTCAGCACCTCTTCGGCCAGGGAGCGGGCCACTTCCCCGGCCTGACCGCGCCTCACCCACACGATCCTGACGTCACTCCTCTGGAGTATCTCGCGGAGGAACGGGAGGTCGTAGAAGGGCGCCGTCCCAACCACGGGGACGCTCGAGTCCATCAGCCTGACGACGAGAGACCTGAAGCGTTCGCTGAAGAGCTCCATCTTCCCTATCTCGTCCACTATCGCCACGTCAGCCCCCAGGGCCGACTCCAGCGCCGGCACGGCCACCCGATCGAACAGCTCAACCGAGACCCCGTACTTTGAGACCCGGAGGCTCGAGGGCATCCCCACCCTCGCGAAGGTCGACCTCCTCCCGGTGGTCACGTCCACCACCTCGAATCCGACCCTCGAGCCCCCCTCCCTCAACTCGGGGGTGACGATCCCGGCCACGGCAAGCCCGGCCTCTCCCAGGATCTTTCTCACGATGTCGACGGCCGTAGACTTTCCAGAACCCGGTCTACCCCTCAGAATGAAGTTTTTTACTGCCACCGGCCCCCCTGGACGCCGGTGAGGCCGAGGAGAATAACCGTTTCGCTCAGGGAGTACGAGGAGGGGGCCGTCAGGTTCTACGCCTCGGACCTCGACGAGCTGGAGAGGCTCGGGCTCGCGTACACGAAGGCGAGGGTGTTCTACAACCCGCACATGAGGTCGAACAGGGACGTGGCGGTCGCCGTGGCCTCCTGGCTCGGGGAGGGCGTGAGGGCCGCGGACGTGATGGCAGCATCAGGCGTCAGGGCGCTCAGGCTGGCGGCCGAGGCCGGGGCAACGGTGGTGGCCAACGACAGAAACCCCCTGGCGTACCACGCGATAAGGATGGGGATCAGGAGAAACGGGCTGGAGTCATCGGTCGACGCCTGGCTGATGGACGCGAACCTCGCCTCGCTGGCCCTTAGGGAGGGGGGTGGGGTGGACTACCTGGACGTGGATCCGTTCGGGACGCCCTCCCCCTACCTCTGGGCCGCCGTGAGGGCCGTGAGGCCCGGAGGCATCCTGGCGCTGACCGCGACCGACACGCCGGTCCTCTACGGGGTCTACCCCCGGAAGCTACGCAGGGTGTACTTCGCCAGGGGGACCAAGGCCGAGTTCCACAAGGAGGCTGGCCTCAGGATCCTGGCCGCCTACGCCGCCAGGGTGGCGGCCGTTTACGACCTGGCAGCCAGACCGGTGCTGGCTCACGCCACGAGGCACTACGCCAGGGTGTACCTTCGGATCGACAGGGGGGCCCTGAGGGCGTCTGAGATCCTGGACAGGGAGCTGGGGTGGACCTCCTACTGTCCCAGGTGCGGGTGGAGGTCTGTGCACGCTGGCGAGCCGCCGGCCGAGGGGGGATCCTGCCCGGAGTGTGGGTCCAGACTGAGCTGGATGGGGCCCATGTGGGTAGGGGATCTCCAGGACGGGGAGGTCGTCGAAGCCGTGGCCGCCATCCTCAGGGAGGGGGCCCACTCATCGGGGGAGGCTCTGCAGATCATCGAGGCAATCCGGGGGGAGGTCGGGCTCCCGCCCCTCTACTACGACCTGGACGCGCTTGCCAGCAGGAGTAGACTTCCATCCCCGAGCCCCAAGGCCACGGTCGAGGCCCTCAGATCCCTCGGATACAGGGCCAGCCTCACCCACTGTGAGAAGAAGTCGATAAAGACGGACGCGCCGATCGGCGAGTTGATCAGGGTGATTAGGGATCTCGCAGGAGGTGCGAGGTGAGCTTTCCGCACTCCAGCGCGGCCGAGTCGTAGCACCTCCCGAGGTTCTGGCAGGTGGTGCACGGGAGCGAGAGCAGCCTCTCGACCAGGTCGACCAGGTTGACCTGCTCTGGCCAAGTAGCGCCACCTCCGCGCCTGGACCGCCGGGGCATCGATGCTCTCGGATGCGTTAAACGGCTTTCCTTAATTTCCTTGCCCGAAGATTGGGCGGCTCCAGGAGGTAGAGCCGTCTCCCCACGTAGTCTCTGGCCTCATCCAGCGGGATCGTGATCTTGATCAGGAAGAACGGGGAGCTGACTGGCCCAATGACATCCCTCACGACACCCACCTGACGAAGCTCCTCGTCCACGACCCTGAGGTCCTTTGGATCGTACTCGACTGGGCCGCAGTACCTAACGAGGAAGTTTCGGGACGACGTGACCCCCTCTACCGCCCCGATAGGCCTCAGGCGGGATCTATCGAGGGAGGGCGGTGGGCCTGATCTCCTCTCAGGAGGCAGAGGCCTCCTCTCCCAGCAGGACGGCGTTGATAACCCCGTGCTGGCCGGGGCTGGACGTTACCCTGGCCAGTCCCAGCTCCGTCCTGATCACGGCCCCGCGGGTGATGATCTTGTACCGCCTGAACACCTTGCTCGCCGGGTTGTCGACCACCTCCAGGATCCTCACCCTCTTGGTCCCCTGGCCCGGGACCACCACGTTGGCGTAGCTGTCGCTCAGGAGCCTGAGCTTGTAGTTCCCGCCCATGGCCCGGATGAACCTGAGCCGCCTCTCTCCCACCTTGGTTAGGGCCGGAAACCTACCGAGCTCCCTCTTCCTCTTCTTGCGAGTCTTTCTGATCTTCCCTCCGGTCGGAGTCCGCCCGCGAACGGCCACTGGCCCGTGGTAGTAGTGGGGCACCTATTCACGACCTCCCCGACCCCGGCCAACCCTCGGTTAAATAAGCATACCGCTGGCGGGGGCCCTGGCAGAAAGGAGGGTCGACGCGTTGGGTGAGGGCGAGCCGAGGAGGCGTGCGCTGGGTCTGGTCCTTGACCTCGCGGTTCTGCTGGTCGTGCTGGGGATCGCTTACGCGGCGGCGGTCCCGAGAGAGAGGTACTTCGACATAAGGGGAGCCAACATGGTGGGGATAGCCGCAACTTACCACAGCTCCGCCCTCCGCGGGTACGCGGTCGACGTGGAGGTGGAGGGAGCCTGGTTCGCCGGCGGATCCTTCAGGGCGGCTGGGAGGGTGGTCTACGCGGACAGCAAGAGGCTCGTCCTCTACGATGCCCAGAAGGGCGTCCTCGTCCTGTCTGACGAGTTTGACGCCCTCTACGTAGATGGCGTCCCGAGCAGGGTCCTCCTGAAGATTTCCAGCTCCGAGGGGGTTAGGAGGGTGGACGCCCTGTTCCCCGGCGGCGGGCGGGGCTGCGGCCACGCCCGAGACCTCTGCTCGGCTGTCTCGGGGATTAGGGGCGTCGAGGCCTGCCTGGTCTCCGCCGCGGCCTCCGTTTGGATGGAGGAGTCCAACGTCACCATACCGGCCAGCATGATACAGGACCTGGCCGCGAGGGAGGGGGGAATCGTCGAGGTCGAGACGGCCGGGAATGAGATCATCCTGAGGATGAGGTTCGTGCCCGGCGAGGACTCCGCCTCGCTGCTCGGCGAGATCCGAGGCGTGCTGGGCAGGGAGGGGGTTCCAGTCAGGGACGTCCTGTGGGGCCCAGTCCGGGTGACGGTCCTCATCGACCCCAGGTCGACGGACGCTGGAGAGGTGGGCGACGCCCTCAGAGAGTTAGGGGCCACCCACGTGGAGCCGAGGCTAGAGGGGTGAGAGAGATGGAGGCGGGGAGGACTCTAAAGGCGCTCGGGATCGCCCTGGACGTCCTCGTCCTGACCGCGGCCGTCGGGGTCGCTTACATGAAGGTGAACTCCCACTCCTACTACAGTGGGGACGTGAGAAGCGGTCAGTCGGCCGCCTACATCGCCAACTTCTATCGGAAGAGGGGGTACTCGCTGAGGGGGTCCCTGCTCGGCGTCCACATGAACGGGACGGTCATCAACTCCAGCGGGTTCGTCCTCGACTCGGCCAGGGCCACCCTGTACTTCAGCGCAGGCGGGGACGTGCTCCTCGTGTACTCCTCAGATCAGAAGGTGAGGGATCCGCTGCCGCAGGAGGTAGACCCCCTCAGACTCTCCCTGAGGGTCGACAGAGACGTTGACAGGCTCCTAGTGAGCCTCGACCCACTGTGGACGGAGGGGCTGAGGGATCTGGCCGACAGGGTGGGCGAGGTGGTCGAGGCGGTGGGGTCCGGGGGCGTGGGCTACCAGGCCTTCGTGTCGTTCAAGCTCCAGGGAGGAGGCCTGGCCGAGGTGATCAGGGGAAACAGGGTTCCGATCTACTGGCTCCAGGAGGACATCAACGAGGAGTGCACGGGCCTCTTCATGTTCGTGGGCTCGACCGTCGCCCCCTTCTACCTCGTGGTCGAGAACATGAACTGGAGGGACCTCGCCAAGCTGGACGCCATACTGAGGAGGTGGGTGCCGGAGGAGGCGTGGGACATGTTCGCCTACGACATAAGGGTCAAGATAGTGTTCGACAGACCCCCGACCGCCGGTGAGAAGGCGGCCATATACGACGCCGTGTCCACCCTCGAGGGGGTCCGATTCGCCAAGTTCGCGGTGGAGTTCAAGGGGTGAGGGCCGTTGAGCGTGACCTGGAAGGCAGTCAAGCTGATCGTGAGGCTTGAGATGGCGATCGGGAGGATCCTGGCGGAGGCCCTGAGGTCGGCGGTCCCCCTGGGTGGAGTCGGCGAGTCGCGTAAGATCGTCAGGGTCCCCGGGCCCCTCGAGAGGGCTCTCTCTCCGGTGAACAGGGCGGCCGACGGCCTGGTGGCGGCCGCATCCTCCAGCCTGACCCTGCGGCCCCTGGTGGCGGCCGCCGAGAGGGACGGCGCGGCCTCCCCCGTGCTCGCCATCCCCCTGGCCTACGCCGCCTACCTGGCCCTGGCGGTCGTCAGCCCCCTCCCCGTGGTCGATGCCGGGCTGTGGCTGGCCGCCATCGGACTTTGGTCCGCCGCCGTGGCCGCCTACTCGCTAGGGGCCAGCCTCATGTCCAGGGGGACCAAATCCGCGGTCCTGGTGCTGGGGCGGGAGGGCCTCCTGCACTTCTCCCTCCCCCTGCTAGCGGCCGGCGGTGTGGGCCTCGCCGTGAACTACCTGAGGCTGGGGGCCATCCCCCTGCTCTACCCGGAACTTCGGAGGCACGACGCCTTCTGGATGCTCAGCTACGACATGTACCTCCTCGGGCTGTCATCCCTGGTGGCCTGGCTCTCCTCGGAGGTCAGGCTCGGGCGGCTGCGCAGGGAGGATGTTCTGGCAATCTGCGCAGGCCTCCTGGGCATATCTCTGGCTCTGACCTTCCCGTCCGGGTTCAGACTGGATGTGGTCGTGGCCCTCGGGACGTTGATCACCGCCATGTGGCTGGGCGGCCTCGTCAAGGTGAGGCACGTGCTAGTCTACCTCGGCGCTCCAGGGCTGCTGCTGTTCACGTTCCAGAAGGTCATCCTGATGTCCAGGGCTGGCCTGGCCGGCGACCCCTACTACGTGCTCGTGAGCAGGGCGGGCTTCACGCTATACTCCCTCACAATGATACTAAGGACCTACTCCCCGTGGGGGATGACCTACGGTGTCCTCCTCTTCATCAACCCCCTGCTCACGATGCTTGGGATCCCTCGGCCCCTCGTGGGTGCCCTGACCGGGGAGGCGGTCGTTGGCCTGCCGGTCGCCTACACCACGTCCCTCGTCGGTCCCATATGGATCGACTTCGGGGCGGCCGGCGTCCTGCTCGTCCCCCTGATCCTGGGGGCGGCGGCGGGGGGAACCCTCGAGCTCGCCCGGCGAGGGGACTCTGCGGCCAAGATCCTCTACCCGATCCTGCTCAGCTCGAGTCTGGTGTGGATCGAGTCCGGGCCGGTTCACCCATACCTCTACTCTTTCTTCGCCCCGGCCATCGCTCTGATCGTCTCAAGCAGGCTTCGGTCGGGTCCGAAGAGTGGCGAGTGAGATCCGAACGTCGCAGCGGGCCCAAAAATGAGTAAAGAAGGGAGGGCGTGGAGGGGAGAGCTCAGAACTCGAACTTGCTCTCCTCCTTCTCCTCCTCCTTCTCTTCCTTCTTCTCCTCCTTCTCGTACGGCTTGGCGGCTATTATGTCGTCGGTCTTGATTATCAGGATCGCCGTCTCGGTGGCCGAGGAGATGGAGTTCTTCACGCCCCTGTAGGTGTCGAACACCCCCAGCTCGGTCATGTCGGCGATCTCTCCCCTGACGGGATCGACGCCGTAGGAGACCCTGCCCTCGGCGTGGGCCTGCCTAAGCCTGACCAGGACATCTATTGAGTCCATGCCGGCGTTCTCGGCCAGGATTCTCGGGATCGACTCGAGGGCGGCGGCGTAGGCCTCCATGGCCAGCTGCTCCTTCCCCCCGACGGTCTCAGCGTAGTCCCTGAGCCGCCTGGCTAGCTCGATCTGGATTGCTCCGCCGCCGTGGCAGACCTTGCCGTCCTCCACGACGTTCCTGACCACGTACAGGGCGTCCTTGAGGCCCCTCTCCGCCTCATCCAGTATCGTGTCCGCGCCCGCCCTCACCAGGATGGTCACGGCCTTCGGATTCTTGCAGTCCTCCACGAACACCATCCGGTCCTCGCCGATCTTCCTCTCCTCAACCAGGCCGGCGTACCCGAGCTCGGCCCCGGTGAGGTCCTCGAGGTTGTTGACTATCTTGCCTCCGGTGGCCCTCTCGAGCCTCTTCATGTCCTTCTCGCTGACCCTGCGGACGGCCATGATGCCCCTCTGGGCGAGGAAGTGCTGGGCAACCTCGTCGATGCCCTTCTGGCAGAACACCACGTTGGCACCGGTGGCCGCGATCTTCTCCACCTTCTCCCTGAGTATCTGGGTCTCCTGATCTATGAACGATCTGAGCTCCTCTGGGCTGGATATCTGAATCTCCACGTCTATCTCCGGCTTCTTGACCTCGAGGGACAGGTTCAGAAGGGCGATCTTCGCGTCCCTGATCAGCTTGGGCATGTCCCTGTGGACGACCTCCTTGTCCAGCACGATGCCCCTGATGAACTGCGTCTCGTCGAGGCTCTCGCCCTTCTTCTTCATGATCTTGACGTTGTCGACGTCGACGACCCTCTTTCCACCCTGAACCTCCTCGACGGCCTTGACGGCCTCAACGACTACCTCAGCCAGCCTCTTCCTGGCCCCCCTCACCAGCTTACTGCTCATCGAGGT
The DNA here is from genome assembly GCA_964594835.1 of uncultured Nitrososphaerota archaeon. Lineage (GTDB taxonomy): Archaea > Korarchaeota > Korarchaeia > Korarchaeales > Korarchaeaceae > DRBY01. The sequence continues at coordinate 32,092 of CAZQNA010000004.1, read as the reverse complement.
CTCGGCCACCTTCCTGAGGAGCTCGAGGTCGTCGGGGTCCACCCCGATGGCGGCCTTCTCCAGCTCACCCTCGACGAACCTCAGGGCCCTCTCGTAGCCGTCTATGATGATGGTCGGGTGGATGTCCTTGTTGAGAAGGTTCTCCGCCTCGGTCAGGAGCTCCCCGGCGAGGACCACTGCGGTGGTGGTTCCGTCGCCGACCTCCTTGTCCTGGGCCTTGGCGAGGTTCACCATGATCTTGGCGGCCGGGTGGGCGACCTCCATCTCCTCCAGGATCGTTGCCCCGTCGTTGCTGATGGTGATGTCGCCCAGCGAGTCGACTATCATCTTGTCCATTCCCTTGGGGCCGAGGGTGGTCTTGATGGCATCTGCGATCGCCCTGGCCGCCATTATGTTGATCCTCCTCGCCTCCTCTCCCCTGGTCCGGGTAGTCCCCTCCTTCAGTATCAGGACGGGTCTCCCGCCTATGGTCGCAAGAGCCAATCCAGTCACCTCCCAGGTACCAATTGAATCGGGACCCTTCGCTGGGGTCCTCTGATCCGTCGAACCGCGGGCGGTTTCGCTATTTAAAATATTGCCAGGCCGATAGGAGGTGGGGTGAGCGTCCAAAATGCCTGAAGTGGGCATCATAGGAGGCAGCGGGTTTTACGAACTCCTCGAGGAGCCCAGAAGGCTGATAGTCGACACCCCGTTCGGCCAGGTTAGGGTAGCCGTCGGCAGCATGGGGGGGAGGGAGGTCGCGTTCATCCCGAGGCACGGGGAGAGGCACGAGGTCCCCCCGTTCATGGTCAACTACAGGGCCAACATCCTGGCCCTCAGGACGCTGGGGGTCGTCAGGATAATCGCCACGAACGCGGTGGGATCGCTGGATCCGGACTACGGACCCGGGACGATCCTCATACCGGACGACCTCATCGACTTCACCAAGAACAGGCCGACGACCTTCTACGACGGGAGGACCAGGATCAGGGTGGGGGATCGGGTGGTGGGGGGAGTGGTCCACGTGTCCATGACGCCCCACACCTACTGTCCGGAGCTGAGGCGCGCCCTGCTGGACGCAGGGAGCAGCCTGGGCCTGGACCCGGTGGACGGCGGGGTCTACGTCTGCGCAGAGGGGAACAGGTTCGAGACGCCAGCTGAGATAAGGGCCTATAGGATGCTGGGAGGGACCGTGGTCGGCATGACCGGCTGCCCCGAGGCAGCCCTGGCCAGGGAGGTGGCGGCCTGCTACGCGACCGTGACGGTGATAACCAACTACGCCGCCGGGGTCTCCGGCCCGGCCAAGCTCACCCACGACGAGGTGAAGGAGGTCTTCGCCAGGAGGATAGAGGACGTCAAGGCCATGCTGAGGCTGGCCGTGGAGAGAATACCGCGCGAGAGGGCGTGCCCCTGCAAGGACGCCCTGGAGGGGGCGGTGGTGGAGCCTTGAAGCTTACCGCCACCAGGGTGGACCTGACCTGGGGGGCGAAGCTCGAGGCCCTCCCCAAGGTGGACGAGCTGGACATCAGGGGGAAGAGGGTGTTCGTCAGGGTCGACATGAACGTGCCGGTCGAGAAGGGAGAGGGCCCAGAGCCCGTCATAATGGACGCGGCGAAGATTGAGCAGGCCGCGGAGACCCTCCGAGAGCTCCTGGACGGCGGCGCGGCTGTGGTCGTCGGGACCCACCAGGGTCGGCCTGGGAGCCCCGACTTCATCAGCACGGAGGTCCACGCCAGGATTCTCAGCGGAGTGCTCGGAGAGGAGGTACACTGGGTCGACTCCGTGGTCGGGAGCGCCGCGAGAGAGGGGATCAGGGATCTCAAGCCTGGAGAGCTGCTGATGCTGGAGAACCTGCGCTTCCACTCAGAGGAGAACCTCGAGGACGATCCGGAGGCGCTGACCAGGACCCACATGGTCAGGAGGCTGGCCCCGCTCTTCGACGCCTACGTCAACGACGCGTTCCAGGCCGCACACAGGTCACAGCCCTCGCTCGTGGCCTTTCCCCTACTCCTCCCCTCGGCGGCGGGCAGGCTGCTCACCGCGATGCTGGGTGAGCTCGCCGAGATACACAGGGTGCAGGGGAAGAGGGTGTTCGCCCTCGGGGGCGCAAAGCTCGAGGACAAGATCAGGGTGCTCGACGCCTCCCTCAGGAGGGGGCTGGTGGACCTGGTTCTGACGGGCGGGCTGCTCGGAGTGCTCATGGCCGAGGCCGCTGGACACCCCATCCCGGACTCGGCCGCGTCCTACAAGAGGAGGGAGATACTCCTGCCCGCGGCCAAGAGGCTTCTGACGGAGTTCAAGGACAAGATCCTCTACCCCGTGGACTTCGTGGTCCTGGACCCAGAGACCGACGAGATCTCCCACGCCCCCGTGTACGCCGTCCCGGAGGGGAGGGTCATCGTAGACGTGGGCCCGGGCACGACCGGGATATACGCTGATGCCGTGGCTGACTCCGACATAGTCGTGGCCAACGGGCCGTTCGGGATGTTCGAGGACCCGAGGTTCAGGAGGGGGACGCTGGACTTCGTTCGTTCCTGCTCGAGGGTGAGGAGGGAGGTCGTGTTCTGCGGAGGTCACCTCAGCGTGGCGGCGAAGATGGTCGGTCTGGAGGAGGGCAGGATATACACCGCCGGCGGCGCCATCCTCTACGCCCTCTCGGGGCTCCCGCTGCCGGCGGTCGACGTCCTTCTGAGGAGGTGATCCCATGATCAGGGTGGGGGTGGTCGGATACGGCACGATAGGGTCGAGGGTCGCCGACGCCGTCGCGGCCCAGCCAGACATGGAGCTCGTCGGCGTGGTGAAGCCCACCCCTGACTACAGGGCGGAGGTCGCGATGGGGCTGAGGGGCATAAGGTTCTACGCCCCGTCTCGAGAGGAGCTGGGGGCCTGGCAGGAGAGGGGGCTGCCCGTCCACGGGACGCTTGAGGATCTGCTGGGCGAGGTCGACGTCGTCGTGGACGCCACCCCTGGCGGGAGGGGCGGCGAGCTGAGGCCCAGGTACGAGTCTGCCGGAGTGAGGGCAGTCTTTCAGGGGGGAGAGCCGGCCGACGTGGCGGAGGCGAGCTTCGTGGCGCAGGTCAACTACGAGGAGGCCAGGGGCAGGCGCTTCGTCAGGGTGGTCTCGTGCAACACCACGGGGCTGGCGAGGCTCCTGAACGCGCTCGACAGGGAGTTTGGGGTTGAGAGGGCGCTGGTCACCCTCATCAGGAGGGCCGCAGATCCAAAGGAGGTCAAGAGGGGCCCGATAGACGCGCTCATCCCCGACCCGACCAGGATCCCGTCACACCACGGGCCAGACCTCCGAACGGTCATGCCCGGGCTGAAGGTCGTGACTATGGCGGTGAAGGCGCCGACGACCCACGGCCACGTTCACGGCGTGGCGGTCAGGCTCGGCAGGGAGGTCAGCAGGGAGGAGGTGCTCGGGGTCCTATCTGAGGAGAGGAGAATTGTGCTCGTCTCTTCCAGGGCGGGGTTCAGGTCCACGGCAGACGTGCTGGAGGTCGGGAGGGAGCTCGGCAGGCCCAGGGCCGACGTGTACGAGAACGTAGTCTGGGCAGACTCGGTGAGCGTGGATGGCGACTGGCTCTACCTGTTCCAGGCCATACACCAGGAGGCGATAGTGATCCCGGAGAACGTCGACGCCATAAGGGCGATGTCGACGGACCTCCCGGGCGAGAGGTCGATGGACATGACCGACTCCTCTCTAGGTGTCAGGCGGGGGAGGCTTTACCGGCTACCGTGAGGCGGGGGTTGACTATCTCTTCTTCCCCTTGGGCCTGGGCTTCTCCCTCTCCCTCCCCCTCCCGGCCTCCTCACCCCCCTCGGCGAGGAGGGTCATGTGCTTCCACCCGGAGGCCAGGATGCTGTAGGCGAGCGCGGAGAAGGCCAGGGTCGTCAGGAGGGTCTCCCCCGTCCTCGCCGCCAGGGCGGACGCGAGGCCCAGGAGCGGGATCTCCAGCCCGCCGATGATCAGTATCCTGTTGAACGGCCTCGGATCTCCACTCCTTATCGTCTTGACGGCCCTGTCGGCGTAGAAGAAGAGGACGATGGCGACGACCAGCGCGGCCAGGTTGAGGGGCCCGTATCCGGGTAGGAGGGGGCACCCGACCCGGCCGCACGCCAGGGCGGCGACCAGCATGGATGACGCCGGACCGAGGCACGCCCAGGCCGTCGCTAGACCGAGCTTCTGCAGGGCAGATTCCTCGATCTTCAGACTCGAGGAGGCCGCGCTCCCCGCTTGCGGCGTTGGCATCGCCCCCAGCCCCGCTCAAATAAGTTTTAAAACTCGAACGCAAAAAACCCAAGGACCCGCAAAGTCGCGGTATCGTGTGTAGAGGGTGATGAGAGATGCCCGAGAAGGAGCACGTAAACGTCGTGTTCGTGGGACACGTCGACCACGGCAAGTCCACGCTGATAGGCAGGCTGTACTGGGACGCCGGTATAATCAAGGAGCTCCCGCCCGAGGAGCTGGCTCACGACGCCAAGTTCGCCTGGGTGGTAGACAGGCTCAAGGAGGAGAGAGAGCGCGGAATGACCATCGACCTGTTCCACACCAAGCTGGAGACGCCGCACAAGATGATCACGATCATAGACGCTCCCGGTCACAGGGACTTCGTCAAGAACATGATCACCGGGGCCAGCCAGGCCGACGCCGCCGTACTCGTGGTGTCGGCGAAGAGGGGCGAGGGAGTCCAGGCGCAGACCATAGAGCACGTCTTCCTGATAAAGACCCTCGGCGTGAACCAGCTGGCCGTCGCCATCTCCAAGATGGACGACCCGACCGTCAACTACAGCAAGGAGAGGTTCGAGGAGCTCAAGGAGCAGGTGGCCGAACTCCTGAGGAAGGTGGGCTACAACCCGGACGAGATCCAGTTCGTCCCGTGCAGCGGACTCGAGGGTGACAACGTCTACCGGAGGAGCGACAAGATGCCGTGGTACGACGGCCCAACGCTGTTCGAGGTTATGGACACCTTCAAGGCCCCGCCCAAGCCGGTGGACAAGCCGCTGAGGATCCCAGTGCAGGACGTCTTCTCGATAACCGGAGTGGGCACGGTCGTCGTCGGGAGGGTCGAGACGGGCGTGATCAAGCCCGGCGACACCGTGATCATAGAGCCGCTCCACAAGACCGCCGAGGTCAAGAGCATCGAGATGCACCACGAGAAGCTGCCCAAGGCCGAGCCCGGCGACAACATAGGGATCAACCTGAAGGGGATCGAGAGAAGGGAGATCAAGAGGGGAGACGTGATTGGACACCCGAACAACCCGCCGACCGTGGTGGAGGAGTTCACCGCCCAGATAGTGGTGCTCCAGCACCCGACGGCCATAGCCGCGGGCTACACCCCGGTGGTCCACGCCCACACCGGCCACGTGTCCGCCAGGATCACCGAGCTCCTGAAGAAGCTCGACCCTAGGACCGGCCAGGTCATCGAGGAGAACCCGTCCTTCATCAAGAAGGGAGACGCCGCCATAGTCAAGATGAGGCCCATCAAGCCCTTCGTCCTCGAGAAGTACCAAGAGTTCCCGCAGCTGGGCAGGTTCGCCGTCAGGGACATGGGCATCACGGTCGCCGCCGGCATAGTGCTCGACGTCAAGCCCATGGAGAGGAAGAAGTGAGGGGGTCGACCCCTCCCTCCACCCTTTTATTTGCGGCCAGCGTGGGGCCCCGAGGGAAGGGATAGGGGATGGTGGAGCGCCTTCGAATAGAGCTCGTGAGCACCAACGTGCGCAGCCTGGAGTCCACGGCAAACGAGTTCAGGGAGGTCGCTGAGAAGATGGGCATCCGCATCAGGGGCCCGATCCCGCTGCCCACGAAGAGGCTGAGGGTGACCACCCTCAGGAACCCGTCCGGAGAGGGGACCAACAGGTATGACAGGTTCGAGCTCAGGATCCACAAGAGGATAATAGACGTCCTCAATCCCGACGAGAGGTTCATCAGGAGGATAATGGGTATATCCATCCCCGAGGACGTCAAGATCAGCATAGTGATGCTGGCCTGACCCGCCCAGCATCTGCTCCTTCTCAGCCTGGCCCGGGTTGGGCTGGCTCGCCCCTCTCTCCTCGGATGTCCTGAGTGGCGCCGGGGGTGGGATTTGAACCCACGCGGCCCCGAAGGGCCACCGGCTCTCAAGGCCGGCGCCTTGGTCCTGGCTAGGCTACCCCGGCCCGTGAACCACACCGAGAGCAGGAATAAAAAGGTGAGAGGGCCGCCCCGCGATGCCCCTCACTTGAGAGGCACGTACTTGCTGGACCTGGTGGCTCCCTTCCCGGGCCTGCCGTGCTGGACTATCCTGTTGGTTATGGCGAATTCCCCCAGGTAGTGGCCTATCATCTCGGGGGTGATCTGGACCTCGACGAACTCCTTACCGTTGTGGACCGCTATCCTCATGCCCACCATCTCGGGCAGGACGGGCATGTCCCTCCTGTGGGTCCTGATGACCTTGCTGACGCCCGCAGACCTGTACTTCCGGACCTTCTCCAGGAGCTTCTTATTCTCCGGGGAGAGCCCCCTCCTGAGGGTTCTCCTGACCCTAGCCGGCATGACCTCCGCCAGCTCGTCGAGCGTCATCTGGGAGAGCTGCTCGAGCGTGTACCCCCGGTAGGTGAACTCCTTGGGCATTCCTCAGGACCTCCCCACGCCCCCCTCATATAAGGGTTTGGCCGTCACAGCTTGGCCCTCTTCTTGGCCCTTCCCGTCTTCCTGGCGGCTATGTGCCCGACCTTCTGCCCGGGCGGCGCCGTTCTCGGCACGGTTGTGGGCTTTCCAGGCCTCTTGTGAGATCCTCCGCCGTGCGGGTGGCTTGCGGGGTTCATCGCCACACCCCTGACCTTGGGCCAGCGCTTGGGGTGAACCTTCTCGCGGTAGTACGCGTTGCCCGCCTTGAGGAGGGGCTTCTCCGTCCTCCCGCCCCCGGCGACAACCCCTATGGTCGCCCTCGCCCTGGCGGTGACCACCTTGTCCTTGCCCGACGGGAGCCGGAGTATCACCCTGTCCCCGTCGTGGGAGAACACAAGGGCGTAGGTCCCGCTCCTCCTAGCTATCTTGCCGCCGTCCCCGGGCCTCACCTCCACGTTGCACACCAGTGTGCCGTCTGGGATCTCGGAGAGTGGGAGGACGTTTCCGGTCACCGGCTCGGCCCCGGGCCCCATCTGAATCTCCTGGCCAGCGTAGGCCCCCTCCGGCGGGACGTAGATCATCTCCTCACCCGTCTCGAGGACGACCCTGGCCAGCGGCGTCCACCTGGCGGGCTCGTGGAGGAACTCGACGATCCGTCCCTTGACGGTCTCCCTCAGGCCTATCTGCGGGTACCTGGCGGGGCCGATCTTCAGGTGGGCCCGGGACCTGAACTGTATCCCGCCCCTCCCCTTCCTCTGTACCAGTATCCTCTTGCCCACGGATCACCACCTCACAGTATGCCCAGCTGGGACGCCACGTCCCTGGCGTTGTACTCGGGGGCCAGCCTGACGTAGGCCTTCTTCTCGCCCCTGGCCGTTATCATGACGTTCACCTTAGTCACCTTGACGTCGAAGGCCTCCTCAACGGCCCTCTTTATCATCAGCTTGTTGGCCCTCCGGTCCACAATGAAGACCAGCTTGTTCTGGGTGTCCAGGAGCTGAACCGCCTTCTCCGTCGCGACGGGCCTTATGAGCACCTTGAAGGGGTCGAACTCCATCATACCTCACCTCCTCCCCACCAGCGGGACCTGCTCCGACCTCAGTGCCTCGATCGCGCCGACGGTCCATATGGTGAGCCTCCCCGGGACCCCGCCGGGGGCGAGGTGAATCACCCCAAGGTTCCTCACGCTGACCACGTCGACCCCTGGAACGTTCCTGGCGGCCCTCGATATCCCGCCGTCCTCGTGGTAAACCACGAGCGGGCCCCTCGCCCTCTGCCTCACCCTGCCCCTCATCTTGCCCCTGCCAGCCCTTATCTTCCTGAACCTCCTCTTGAGCCTCCTCAGCTCCTCTTCAAGGCCCAGCTTCAGCAGAAACTCGTAGAAGTCCCTCGTCTTCTCCAAAGAGGCGAGGTCGTCGACCACTATGACCGGAACGGAGTCCAGCTCCCCCAGCCTGTGCCTAGCCGAGACCAGCTCGACGGAGGCCGTGGCCGCTATGGCCGACCTTATGGCCAGCCTCCTCTCCTTCCTGTTTATCCTCTCCCAGACGACCTTGTTGGCCCTGGGGGCCTGAATCCTGACCCCGCCGACGGCCTGGTTGGCCCTGGCCCCCCTGGAGGCGGCGGGGTACCCTCTGCCCTTGACCCTGGGGACCCTCGCTACCCCGTGACCGGCCCCCCAGGACTCCGCGGAGGTCCTGAGCCCGGCCATCGGGTCCCTGCCCTGGGGCTGGATCCTGGCGGTGAGGCTGGAGAGGTAGGCCCTCCTGATGACGTCGGGCCTCACGGGGGTCATGAAGACCTCCGGCAGCTCCACCTCGTCGACGACCTGAGCCTCCAGGTCTCGAACAGGACGCTTTACCTCCTCGCTCACCCGCCCTCACCTCCCCCGGCGACTGCCTGGGCCCCCTGGGCCTGAGCCTGCCCTTTGGCCTCGGCCCTGGCCTTCATTATCTGCTCGAGGTATCCGACGCCGGACACGTAGATTATCCTGGGCTCCTGGAGGTCGGTGGCGTAGGGCCTCACCGGGTGCCTCATCATCACGAACCTCTTCGCCGGCCCTGGGACCGAGCCCGACAGGAGGACGTAGTCGCTCCTCACCCTCCCGTAACCCCTGAACCCCCCGCTCGGCGGGTTGAGGTCCGGGAAGGCCTCCTCCAGCAGGTCCCCGTCCTCAGAGTACTTCGCGAGGCCCATCAGGAGGACCCGCTTGTTGTACTCGGTCCTCTTGTGGTAGCCCGTCTGGCCGGCCCTCGGCACCCTCCAGGTCACGTACGGAGGGTGCCTGGAGCCGAGGCTCCCCACCCTCCACCTGCCCTTGCCGGCCTTGTGCCTGAGGAGTTCGACGCCGAACCTCCTCACCACGCCCTGCCACCCGTGCCCCTTGGTGACCGCCGTGACGTCGATCAACTGGCCCACCCTGAAGACGTCGGAGACGCGAACCACCGTCCCGACCATCTCCATGGCCCTGTCCAGCCGCTCCTGAGGCGTCGCCCCCTTCAGGGGTATCTCAAGGATCTCTGGTCTCTTCTTGGGCAGGGCGGCAAGCCTCGGCCTGGTGGCCACGATCAGCCTGACCTCCCTGACCCGGTCCCTCCCCTCCTCCAACTTCTTGGAGGCGGCCTCCTCGTTGGACAGCGTCCCCTCCCGGCGGCCTAGAGTCATGGATCTCCTGATATCGTCGTCCACCTCAAACCTCAGGTAGGTCGTGAGGGGCTTCAGGCCGTAGGGCGTCCCCACGTAGGGCCTCACGCCTATGACCCTCACGGGGGGCGTCTCCACGACTGTGGAGGGGACGGCGATCTCCTGGCCGGTGGTGGGTCGGCCCGGCCTGTCCTCGACCATCAGGACGTGAGTCATGCCAGCCTTGTAGCCTGGGAAGCCGACCAAGACAACTTGGTCCGACTCGACCTCTGGGTAGGAGCGGAATACTGCCCTCTGAGTGGCCGCGCGCTTCCTAGGCCGGAAGGCCAGTGAACCGTGCCTCCTGGGCATCTGTAGCACCCCTCATTTGATACGGGCCAAACCCCGTACAACTCTCGGCTCGACCCTCGCCCCGGTTAATAAACTTTGGAAGGGGGCTCAGACATCCAGGATCACCCGGGCGACCCACTCTCCGCCCTCCTCCCGGACCTCCAAACCGTGGTACGTGACCGCCTTGATCTCCGTCACGGCCTCGTGCCTCTCTGGATCGACAGGCTCTCCTCTGGCAGTTCCCCTTAGCGAGTAGCCCTTTACCCCGCGTGAGATGCTCACGTCGAACTCCGAGAAGACCAGACCCTCCGTGTCCGTCGTGTACAGCAGCTCGGCCAGCCAGTCGTGCAGTAGTAGGATCAGGTCAGGAGCCTCGACGAAGACCTCCCTAGAGTCCCGGGGGCGGACCCTGTCCACGTTGAGCATGGCCGCGTACATCGCCTTGGCGGCCTGCGCGAACAGCTCCTCCAGCGTCTCCCCCCTCACCTCGAACGCCACGTCGGCGCCGTGCTCCAAGAACCTGTATCCCCCCATCGGGACACCGCCGCCCGATCCCGAGGGGGAGATATAACCTGACCCGGGGCGGCCCGACCCGACCGGGCCGCGGTGGGGCCTGGTCGGATCACCCCCTGATCAGCACGTACGCCCCGTCCACCCTGAGGGTCCTCTTGAAGGTAGCTGGGCCGGGCTCGAAGACGCAGTACCTGTCTCCCTCCACGAATATGCGGGAGACGAGGGCGCCGAGCGGGCCGCCGGAGAGGTCGGAGGACTGAGCGGGGAGCGGGCCGACCTCGACCTCCACCCTAGCCGCGGCCGGCCCCGCGGGCGAGGTCCTGACCCTGAGCGGGTGACCTCCAAGCTCCGCAGTCCTCTCCTCGCCCACCCTGAGTTCGATACCCCCATCGCCCGGGAGCCGGAGGGTGACCGTCCCGTTCTCGTAGGTGAGGTTGGCCCACCCCAGTGCGGTCGGCGAGCCCTCCTCCACGGGGGCCTCCACGACGAGAGTGATCCCGCTGGGCCCAGCCGATGCCGTCAGGTTCTCCAGGTTGGCGGCCTCCCCCATCGGGGCACAGGACCCCACCAGGGCGGTGTACGTCTCGTCAGTCGAGTTGAGTATCCACAGCGCGTTGTAGGGGAAGCCGTCTCTGGGGACGACGGGCCTGAGCTCCTGGACCCCCTCGACCGGGGAGGCCAGGTATATCGCCACCCCACCCGCGGCCACGTTGAGGGACAGCGTCCAGAGGAGGAAGAAGGCCAGGAACGAGGTCATGAAGAACTCCCTGTAGGCCTTGTACACGCCCACCTCTGAGACGGCCTCCCTCCTCCAGGTCAAGAGGGCGGTGCCGGCGGCGATGTCCGTGAAGAAGAACAGCGTGAGTCCCTCTGTGGCCGATAGGCCGGCAACTCCGGCGAGCAGGCCGGCGAGAGATGAGAGTGAGAGCTTGAGCCAGAAGAGGGAGTCCTTGAGCGTCATGCCTATCGGGCCGACCCCCGGGCCCCTCCGCTTTAAAGACGTGGACCTCCCCCAGGGGTGGGATGCCGGCCAGGCTCAGCGTGGCTGGGATAGAGCTGAGGTTCGTCCTGCGAGAGCTGGAGGAACTCCTCCCGCTGAGGATAGAGAAGGTCTACCAGATGGCGGACTCCCTGTTCTCCCTCAGGCTGGGCGGATCTGCCAGGCGGAGCGAGCTGATAGCCTGGCTCGGCGGCGCCATGTACCTGAGCGGGTACGAGTGGGAGAAGCCGAAGACGCCCACCCCCCTGGCCATGGGGCTCCGCAAGAGGCTGAGGGGCGCCAGGGTCGTGGAGGTGAGGCAGCTCAGGCTGGAAAGGGTCGCCAGCCTCAGGTACGAGGGCGATTACTCGGGGTGGCTCCACGTAGAGCTCTTCGGCAGAGGGAACCTGGTGCTCACCGACGAGGACGGGGTCATAGTGCAGCTGGCCCGCCCCCTCAGGGTCAGGGCCCGAGAGCTTAGGAGGGGCCTGAGGTACAAGTACCCGCCGAGCGGATCGCTCGAGCCGGAGGGCCTGGACGCCGGCGCCGTGCTCGGGGAGATGGAGTCGAGCCCCGACCTGGAGCTGTGGAGATTCCTCACGTTCAGGCTGGGGATCGGTCCGCCCTATGCCGAGGAGGTGGCCTTCCAGGCTGGGGCGGACCTCAGGTCCAGGTTGGCCGACCAGGAGGGGCTCTGGGGGGACATAGCCGAGGCTGCGGCACGGGTGCTCAAGAGGACCTCGGGGCCGGCCGAGCCCACCATGTACCGGGAGGGGGACGTCTACGTGAACTTCTCCGCGTTCCCCCTCGAGTCCCTGTCGCGAAGGTACCGGGCGGAGGCGTTCGGAAAGTCGATGAACGCGGCCCTGGACGCGTACCTCACGGAGAGGATAGTTGAGGAGGTCTCGAGGGAGGAGGACCGGTCGGCCTCTGAGGGCCTCGCTAGGCAGATGGAGCTGAGGCGGAGGTACAGGGAGGAGGCCGCCTTGCTGAGGGCGGCGGCGGACGAGATCTTCACCAGGCTGGCCGAGGTGGACGGGGCCCTGGCCGCAGCCCGCAGGGGGGAGGCGCCGGGCTGGGTCAGGGTCGACAGGGGTCGGGGCGTCGCCACGCTGAACCTCTCCGCCGGAGAGGTCGAGGTTGACCTCAGGCTGACTGCAGCCGAGAACGCCTCCAGGCTCTACGAGAGGGCGAAGAGGCTGGAGCAGAAGGCGGCCAGGATAGACGAGATCCTCGGGGAGCTGGAGGCCAAGCTGGCCCGCCCCGAGCCGGAGTACGAGGTCCGGGTGAGGAGGCGGAGGAGGAGGGCCTGGTACGAGAGGTTCAGGTGGTTCACCTCTTCTGGGGGGATGCTGGTGGTGGCGGGCCTCGACGCCTCCACCAACAGGGAGCTCGTCAGGAGGTACATGGAGCCCTCCGACCTATTCTTCCACGTCGACCTCCCGGGAGGGGCGGTCGTGATAGTCAAGACCGCCGGCCGTGAGGCCGACGAGGGCACGATGAGGGAGGCGGCTTGCTACGCGGCCTCGTACTCGAGAGCCTGGAGGGAGGGGCTCTCACAGGTCGACGTGTTCTACGTCAGGGGGGAGCAGGTCTCCACGCACGCCCCCCCTGGGATGTTCCTGCCCAGGGGGTCGTTCTACATCGTCGGGAGGAGGGGCCTCCTGAGGGGTGAGCTGAGGCTCGAGATAGGTCTGATGGAGTGGAAGGATGACTACAGGCTGATCTCGAGGCCCCCGGGCGCGGGGGGGAGGATGGTGATCGGATACGAGATTGCTCCCGGGGATCTCCCCAAGGAGAGGGCCACAACAGTTTTAACCGAGAGCCTGAGGGAAGCCGCAAAGAAGAGGGGAGTGCCAGCAGAGATCGAGGTGGAGGATCTCCAGAGGCTACTGCCCTCTGGCGGGGTCAGGATAGTGGCCCCGGTCAGATGATGTGGGGGTTTGAGAGTTGAGGTGGGCGCTGGTACCGCCCCCCGAGGAAGACGCTTCCGAGGAGGAACTTAAGGTAAGCGAGGTCATGACTCCGAAGGTCATCGCTGTCACGCCCGAGGAGAGCGTGGCCGAGGCCGCCAGGCTGATGAAGGAGCACGACATAGGCTCCGTCCTCGTCATGGACGGCGACAAGCTCGTCGGGATCCTGACCGAGCGGGACATAATCACTAGGTTCGTCGCGAGGGAGGACGGGAGAAAGCCGGAGGACGTCAAGGTCAGGGAGATCATGACCAAGAACCCGATACTCATCAATGAGAGCCAGGACCTGATAGAGGCCGCCCGGATCATGTCGGAGAAGAACGTGAGGAGGCTCATAGTGGTCAACAAGGCCGGAAAGGTTGTCGGGGTGATATCCGCCCGAGACGTCGTCAGGGTAGCCCCCCACGTCGTGTTCATCCTGCGGGAGAGGCTCAGACTCGCTAATTCTTGGAGAGGCACCTTCCCCGTCTGAGGAGGGGGTGGGGTCGGATGGTGGCTAAGGTCGGAGACTATATGACCACGGAGGTGGCCGCAGTCACTCCCCAGGACACCCTGGGCGCCGTGAGGAACATCATGCTGGAGAGGAAGATCAAGAGGGTGCTCGTAGTCCAGGAGGAGAGGCCCATCGGGATAGTGACCGTAGACGACCTGTCCAGGGCGTGGGCGAGGAGGGGCGCCCCTTGGAGGTGGAGGAGGCCCGAGAGCGCGAGCGTCACGAGGTTCATGAGCAGGGACCTGGTGACCATATCCCCCCACGCCTCGATCGTGGAGGCGGCCAGGGTGATGGTCGAGAGGGGAATAAGCGGGATACCCGTGGTCGAGGCGGGGAGGGTGGTCGGCATCATCACGAAGACCGACCTGCTCAGGTACTTCGCCAGGGAGATGAGGGGGAGGTTCAAGGTGGAGGACCTCATGACGAGGGACGTGGTCACGGTCAGGGAGACCGACAGCGTCAAGAAGGCGGCCAAGCTCATGAAGGACAAGGGGATAAGCAGGCTCGTGGTGATAGGTCCTGACGGGAGGATCAAGGGGGTTCTGACTGAGACCGACGTCGCCTTCGTCGCCCCGAAGAGGATGCGGAAGTTCATCGTCACGGACACCCACGTCGGGAGGTCCAGCAGGGAGGTAAGGCTCGGGACCGTCGGCGACGTCATGAGCAACCCCGTGGTCACCGTCCGACCGGACGCCGACGCCTCAAAGGCGGCGAGGATCATGCTGGAGTGGAGGATAAGCGGCCTTCCGGTCTCCCCGGACGGGGAGGAGCTGGTGGGCATAGTCACGAAGACCGACCTCGTGAGGGGGATAGCCGTTGGGGAGACTTCGTAGCAGGCCTGTGGAGGACTTCATGAGCCGCGACCCCGTGGCCGTGAGCAAGGACGATCAGATTGGCGTGGCCCTCGAGGTGATGGAGAGGAGGGGGATAACCCACCTGCCCGTCCTCTCGGACTCTAGGGTTGTGGGTGTGATCGCCGCCTGGGACCTGATGGAGGGCCTGGGGTCGGCGAGGCTCAGGGGCCTGGTCTCGAGGAGGGTGTACGTCAGCTCGCTGATGACGGAGCCCGCGATAACCGTGGGGCCCAGAGACACCCTCGACAGGGCCATCTTCCTGTTCAAGGGGAGGGATATAAGCTTCCTGCCCGTCGTGGACTCCGACGGGGGCCTGCTGGGGACCCTGACGGAGACGGACCTGATGGGGCTGCTCTCCGGGTCGGCCGACCCGACGGTCGGCGGGGTGATGACCGAGAACTACCCCAGGATCATGCCGATCGACCGGATAGTCCACGCTAGGTCGAAGATGCTGGAGACGGGGGCGAGGGTCCTGCCCGTGGTGGACCAGGGTGAGCTGGTGGGGCTCGTGACGGACCTGATACTGGCCAAGGCGTTCATGGAGGTCAGGGAGGAGATCGACCCGAGGAGGATGGAGGCCGCGGTCAGGAAGATCGTGGTCGAGGATGTCATGATGGAGAACCCGCCCTCCCTCACGCCAGAGGACCCGGTCGGGAGGGCGGCCGAGACGCTGGCGGAGCACGGCATCCCGGCGGCCCCTGTGGTTAGGGGCCAGACCCTCGCCGGCGTGGTGACCAGGAAGAGCCTCCTAGATCTCATATGAGCCGACTCGACCTGATCCCAGGTGGTCAGGCTAGCAGGTTGTCGGCCAGCATGGCGGCCATCCCGACGGCCATGGCGAGCTTCAGCAGGCCGCTGGCCCTCCCCGCGCCCTCCGGATTAAGTTCCAGGGAGAGTCTGACTACTGCGACCAGAAGCGCCCCCGCGACACACGAGCCTACGGCGTAGGGAAGACCCGTGAGACCGAGGGCGGCGGGTCCCGCAGTCAGCACGAGCGCGAGGGTGATCAGGAGGAGGACCAGGGCCCTGGTCGCCCCGACCCCGTGAGAGATCGGGAACGTGTTGAGTTCCAGAGCCCTGTCCCCGGGGAGATCCTCCACGCACTTGACCAGCTCCCTGGCCAGATTCGAGGTGAAGGCTATCGATGAGAAGAGGGCCACCTTCGCCGTCACCTCTCCCGCGGCGAGAGCCCCGTAAATCAGCGTGCAGGCCACCCCCAGGCTCACCAGGAGGTTCCCCGGCAGGCCGGTGGCCTTCACCCTCGCAGCGTACAGCAGGTAGGCGAGGGAGAAGCCGGCGGCCATGAGGCCGAGGGCGAGGCCCTGCAGGAAGGCCAGCGCCGTCGCGACCAGCGAGAGGGTGAGGTAGACCGCTGCGGCCTCCGACCGGGTGACCGCCCCGCTGGGGATAGGCCTCCAGGGCTTGTTTATTCTGTCTATCTCGACGTCGAAGTAGTCGTTGATGGCGTTACCAGCCATGAGGACCAGCGGAGGCACCGCGGCTGCCCAGAGGAGACCCCACGAGGCGTCCGTCCTCACGGCCGTCCAGCCTACTACGGGCCCCATTGCGGCCATGATAGCGTTCTTGGGGCGGAGGAGTCCCAAGATACCCGCGGCCCTCTTCGGGATAGGCATCGGGCCCAGCCCACTCCGTCACTTTAAATTGCCTGGCGAGCGGCCCCGGCGGGATGAGGAGGGTTAGGGTCGGCGTGGTGGGCTGCGGCTGGTTCGGCCGGGCCCACGCGCGCGTCTATCGGACTCTGGCGGGAGTGGAGCTCGTCGCGGTCTCAGACGTCAATCTGAAGCTCGCCAGATCGGTGGCAGAGGGCTACGGGATCGAGGCGTACGGCTCCGCCCAGGAGATGGTGGAGCGGGAGGACCTGGACGCCGTGAGCGTGGTGGTCACGCCGCAGAAGCTGGTTGAGGCCGCCGTGGAGGCCATAGAGGCTGGAGCGCACGTCCTTGTCGAGAAGCCGGTGGCCACGTCCCTCGATCAGCTCCGGGCCCTCAGGGCCTCGGCCTCCAGGCACGGGGCCTTCGTCGTCCCCGGGTTCATAGAGCTCTTCAACCCGGGATACAGGCTCCTCAAGCGGATGGTCGGGGACGGGGAGCTGGGGGACCTCTACGTGATCTCCGGCAAGAGGATAGGGAGGTCCCCTAAGAGGGAGGTCAAGTGGGAGATCGGGGTCTCCCTAGACCTGGGGGTCCACGAGGCCTACATCCAGCTAGACCTGCTCGGGGAGGATCCCGAGAGCGTCTGGGCCTTCCGGCGATCCGTCCTCGGGAACGAGGTGGAGGACGTAGCCCTATACATCATTGAGTACCCGAGCGGGGTGGTCGGGGTCATAGAGGCCAACTGGCTCACCCCGATCAGCTTCCGGGCGGTCCGCGTCTCGGGGTCCAGAGGCAGCGCCGAGCTGGACTACCTCAGGCAGACCGTCCTGGTGGACCGCACGGGTGAGTCCTCAATTCTCCGCACCAGGTGGGCCGAGCCCCTGGCCGAGGAACTCTCTTACTTCACGGAGCACGTCAGAGATGGCAGGGAGCCCGATCTGAACTTAGAGACCGTGGAGAGGGTCCTCTCCCTGGTCCTCTCGGGGAGGTGACCCCTTGGAGGCTCTGAGGGGGTCGCTGGAGGGGGGTGAGGTCCTGGCCTCCGGGGAACTCTCTGAGCTGGCGGAGCTGGCCGAGAGGGGGTACGGCTCCCTGGAAAAGGGGGTCCTCAGGCTGACCCTGATCGAGGCCGCGGAACTCTCCAGGCAGGGGGCCCTGAGCGTCTCGGAGGACGAGAGACCGGTTGACACCCCCGAGCTCATAGAGCTCATCGCGAGGTCCAACCCAGACGACTTCCTCAGGTTCCTGGTCTACAGCGACCTGAGGAAGCACGGTAGGGTGCTGAGGGTGGAGAGGGCCACCCCCTTCATCAGGCTCTACCCCAAGGGGGCGCGGATAGGGAAGGCGGTGGCCAGGTCCCTAGTCCTCCCGCTGTCGGAGGACGAGCCCGTCACCCACTCGGAGCTGCTAGACTACGTGACCTACGCGGGCAGGCTCAGGAAGACGCTCGTCATGGCGGTGGTGGACGACGAGATGAGCGTGACTTACTACGAGGCCAGCGGCTTCCTCCCCCAGCCAATTGGCCCCCCCAGGGTTCCGGAGGGTCTGAGGGTCAAGGGCAGGCTCACCCACGACAGGGTCATCGTCTGGGACCCGGAGGGGGCCGACTCCCTCTACATGGGCGGGTTCTGGGGGCACCACATAGGCGTGGAGAAGCCGAGGCCCGGCACCCCCTACGGGCTCCCCCTGCAGATGTCCCTGTTTGAGGCCCTGTACCTGGCCGAGGCCGGCGTCCTTGAGGTCGAGTCGCCCGGCGGACCCCTGTCCCCCGAAGACCTACGTGGGGTCCTCTCCGAGGCGAGGCGCGACGCGGAGGCCAGGTACCTCGTCTTCAAGAGGTGGAGGGACCTCGGATACGTGGCCAAGCCCGCCTCAAAGTACGGGTCCGACTTCATGGTGTACGAGAGGGGCCCGGGGATAGACCACGCCCCCTACCTGTGCCTGGTGGGGCGCGCGGAGTCCAAGATAACCCCGGTGGAGCTCATAAGGGCCGGAAGGATAGCCACCAGCGTTAGAAAGTCCCTCATAGTCTCCGTCGTTGCTGGGGAGGCCATCCTGAGCTATAAGCTCGAGTGGTACAAACCCTGAGGGCTCACTCCAACTCGGACAGCCTGCCGGACAGCTTCTGGGCCAGGAGCTCCGCCCTGACCCCCCTCCTCTCCGCCAGCTCCAGCGTGACCTGGGCCCCAGCCCCTGAGGCCCTGACCTCCTCCAGGGGGAGGGCGAAGAAGACGCCCCTCCTGTGCCTCTTGAACTTGACGACGATCCAGGCGGAGGCGCCGAGGGCGGCGGACAGCCTTCTGAGCGACTCTATCTCTCCTATTGGGACGTAGGCCCTATCCGACGACGTGGTCTTCACCTCTATCACGGCAAGGCCACCGGGCCCTCCGGCCACGACGTCGGCAGAGGGGAGGCCGGTCGAGCCGCTGCCTGCCACCCTGACGGCGCCGACCCCGTGCCTCCAGAAGAGCCTCACGAGGTCCCTCTCGGCCTGAGACCCCCGCCTGGGCATCCTAATCCACTCTCGTGAGCGGGACGGCACCCGAGTCCGTGACCACATAGGTGTCCTCCCACTGGGCCACCGGGGCCCCCTTGGACTCCACCAGCGGGGGGTACTCCCTCAGCCCCCTCTTCTTGACGAGCCTCCTGATGGCGTACTCCACCCTCATCCCCACCATCGGGACCAGCCACCTCTCGCAGAACGGGAGCCTCTTGAAGGCGTCCCTGGCCGCGGCCATGACCCTGCGCTCAGCGGTGTCCGAGGTCCTCACGTTCTTGGCGTATGAGAATATGTAGCCTGGCGGAACCTCCACCACGAAGCCCGACCCCTCGGGGGACGTGACGAAGGGCTCGACGGCGAAGACGTCTCCCACCCTGAACTTGTAGAGGCTCAGCCTCTGGGGGACGTTGGGGACGTCGACCCCCGCGTGGAGCCTGTACTCCGTTATCTTGTGCCCCGCCAGGTTGACGATCGGCTGGAGCCCCCTGGACCTTATCTCCTCGTAGATCGCCTTGCTCACCCTCTTCACGGGGACCCCGGGGGCCATCGCCCTACCAGCGGCCTCGAGGGCCTCCCTGGCGGCCTCCACCATGGAGCCGTGCCTCCCGCTCAGGTCGACGGTCCTGGCGGCGTCCACTATGAGCCCCCCGAGGCGCGCGCCCACGTCGACCTTCAGCAGGGCCCCCTCGGGCACGACCGCCTCGTCACCGGGGGGCGGGGTGTAGTGGGCGGCCACCTCGTTGACGGAGAGGTTGACGGGGAATGCGGGCTCGTATCCGGCCTCCCTGATCTGAGACTCGATGGACTCGGCTATCTCTAGGAGCCGGTCCCCCGGCTCTATCTCCCTCGAGACCCTGTTCAGGAGGGAGCCCACGAACTTACCCAGCTCCGCGTACTCCGCCGGCAGTTGGAACTCCATCTTCCGATCGGCCGGCTGCGGCGATGATTAATTTAACATGGGTCTCCGAGGGACCGGGAGGGCGCTTTGCGCAGGGTCATCGCCAGGTCCGGGTGCAGCGAGGAAGGGTACAGGCTGGCCGTGGAGGTCCTGGAGGGGGGCGGCCTCGTGATCTACCCCACCGACACCACCTACGGGCTCGCAGCAGACGCCGAGAACAGGGAGGCCGTCCTTAAGGTCTACAGGGTCAAGGTGAGGCCGAGGAGCAGCCCTCTCTCAATAGCCGTCAGCGACTTCGAGATGATGGAGAGGTACGCGGTGTTCGACGAGAGGCTCCGGAGGTTCATGGAGGAGTTCCTGCCGGGGGCGGTCACGTTCATACTCCAGAAGACGGAGAGGGTTCCCGAGGAGGTGAACCCAAGGGCCATAGGAGTCAGGATTCCCGACAACCCGATAGCCATAGAGCTGGTCGGGAGGTTCGGAAGGGCTGTCACCGCCACCAGCGCCAACATCAGCGGCAAGCCCCCCGCCTACACCCCGGAGGAGGCCATGATGGCCCTCCCCGACGCCGACCTGATAATCGACGCCGGGCCCCTACCGAGGAGGCCGACGTCCACGGTCGTGGACCTCACCTCGGGAAGGCCCGAGCTCGTGAGGGAGGGGCCCGTCCCATTCTCCGAGATCGTGAAGAAGTTCAAGGAGGTGTTCGGGGGCGCTTGATCGCCCTGGGGATTGAGTCAACCGCCCACACGTTCGGGGTCGGCCTGGCGACCTCCGACGGGGAGATACTCGCGAACGCCAGGTCGGCCCTGAGGTCGCCGGGGGGAGGGCTCAAGCCGGGGGAGGCGGCCGAGCACCACGCCAGGGTGGCCAGGTCCGTGATCGAGGAGGCCCTAGCCGAGGCCGGGGTGACGCTCGGCGAGGTCGACCTCGTCGGGTTCGCCCAGGGGCCGGGGCTCGGCCAGCCCCTTCAGGTGGGCGCGCTGGCCGCCAGGACCCTGGCCCTCCGGCTCGGGGTCCCGCTGGTGGGGGTGAACCACCCGATAGCCCACATAGAGATAGGTAGGCTGGTCACGGGGTCCCGGGACCCCCTCATAGTCTACGTCTCCGGCGGCAACACGCAGATCATGGTCCACCACGAGTCCAGGTTCAGGGTAATCGGGGAGACCCTGGACATCGGCCTGGGGAACGCCCAGGAGAAGGTGGGGCGCCTCCTGGGACTGCCGTTCCCGGCGGGGCCCCACCTGGACCGGGTGAGGGGGAGGTGGGTCGACCTCCCCTACACGGTCAAGGGGATGGACCTCTCCTTCAGCGGGCTCGTCACCGAGGTGGAGAGGAGGCTGGGGGAGGGGGCCAGCAGGGACGACCTGGCCTGGAGCTTCGTGGAGGTGGCCTTCTCCATGCTGGCGGAGGTGACGGAGAGGGCGCTGGCCGCCACGGGCAGGTCGGAGGCCCTGCTGGTGGGCGGGGTCGCTGCCTCTCCCAGGCTCCAGGAGAAGATCGGGGCGATGTGCAGTGCCAGGGGTGCGAGGATGCTCGTGCCTCCCCCCGAGTACCTGAGGGACAACGGCGCCATGATCGCCTGGACCTCCATACTGGCCTACGCCCAGTTCGGCGAGATCAAGATCGAGGAGAGCGGCATTAGACCGAGATGGAGGCCTGATGAGGTCGAGTGGAGGCTCCTGGGGCCGGAGGAGTTGCGCTTAATATTGAGGGAGCGCCGGCAGGCCCGGGTGCCCGGGCCTTGAAGATATGCCTCACGGGGTTCACCGGAACGGGGAAGAGCACGCTCGCCAGGAGGCTCGCCTCCCACTACGGGCTGCGATACGTCTCGGGTGGAAACGTCCTCAAGAGGATGATCGGGGGGGAGGAGGCCCTCAGAGACCCGGGGTGGTGGGAGAGGGAGGGCGGCAGGAGGGCTATGGAGATCAGGAGGCGGGATCCGACCTTCGACAAGAGGGTGGACGAGGAGCTGATCAGGATCGCCGTGGAGGCCGGAGACGTGGTCCTGGACTCGTGGACCATGGCCTACCTGCTGGACGCCGAGGACAAGGTCTCCATATTCCTGAAGGCAGACTTGGGGGTGAGGGCGGAGCGGGTGGCCAAGAGAGACGGGACGAGCGTTGAAGAGGCGAAGGAGGCCATACTGAAGAAGGACGAGGAGACGAAGAGGCTCTACCAGGCGCTCTATGGGTTCAGGCTCGGGGAGGACCTGAGCCCCTTCGACCTGATGCTCGACACCACAAGGCTGTCGGCCGACGAGACCTTCGACGTGGTCAGGAGGTTCATCGACTACTGGTTCAACGTGAGGGCCCGGGGAGGTGGTTAGGGTGATGCGCAGGGACGAGCTGGCGGGCATGATCGACCACACCCTCCTCAGGCCGGGGGCCACCGAGTCGGACGTGGCCAGGCTGGTGGAGGAGGGCCTGAGGTACGGGTTCCACTCGGTGGTGGTCAACCCCTACTACGTGCCCCTGGCGGTCAGGCTCGCGGGGGGGACGAACCTGAGGGTCTGCTCGGTCGCGGGCTTCCCGCTGGGCGCCACGCTGTCAGAGGTGAAGGCGCGGGAGGCCGAGCTGATCGGGAGGCTGGGGGCCCACGAGGTGGACATGGTGATCAACGTGGGCGCGCTGAGGAGCGGGCTCGACGACGTCGTCCTGGAGGACGTGAGGGGGGTGGTCAGGGCGTTCAGGTCGGCCTCCCCAGGGGGGGTCGTCAAGGTGATCCTGGAGACCGGGCTCCTGAGCCGGGAGGAGATCGAGGCCGCCTGCGCCCTCGTGGAGGAGGCGGGGGCGGACTTCGTCAAGACCTCCACGGGGTTCGGCCCCCGCGGGGCGACGGTCGAGGACGTCAGGCTCCTGAGGAGCCTGGTTGGAGACAGGCTCGGAGTCAAGGCCGCGGGCGGCATAAGGACCTACGAGCAGGCCGTCGCCATGGTCGAGGCCGGCGCCAACAGGATCGGCACCAGCTCGGGGGTGAGGGTGGTCGAGGGGGCGCCCGAGTAACCGTAATAACCCGCCGCGGGGATACCAGCCTGAGGGGGCCTGCGAGGTACACGGGTGAGGATGGACTTGGGCGCCAGAGAGGAGCTTGTTGCGGAGGTTGAGGAGATCAGGCACCGCTACAAGGTGGTGGGGAGGGGGGAGGAGCTCAGGAGGATCCTGGCGGCCGCCAGGGCCGGGAGGCACATACTCCTGGAGGGTCCAGTCGGCGTGGGGAAGACGTTCCTGGCCAAGACCGTGGCCTCCCACCTGGGCAGAGAGTTCATTCGGGTGGACGGGGACGAGAGGCTCACGGAGGCGAAGCTGATAGGGTACTGGGACCCTCCCGTGGTCCTCAGCAGGGGGTACGTGAGGGAGGCGTTCGTCGAGGGCCCCCTGACGAGGGCGGCTCTGAGTGGGGGAGTCCTGTTCATCAACGAGCTTAACAGGCTCCCCGAATCCGCCCAGAACGCCCTCCTCCCCGTCATGGACGAGGGGATCATAGTGGTCCCCCACCTGGGGGAGTTCAGGGCCAGGGATGGCTTCCTCATCGTGGCGACCCAGAACCCGGAGGAGAGCGTGGGAGTCACCAGGCTCTCCGAGGCCCTCAGGGACAGGTTCGTCCTCGTTAGGCTTGAGTACCAGCCAGAGGAGGAGGAGCGGGAGATCGTCAGGATAAGGAGCGGGGTGGAAGACCCCGAGATAGTCGCGTCGGCCGTCAGGATAGTGAGGGAGACCAGGGAGGACCCGTCGATCAGGAGGGGGGCCTCGGTCAGGTCGGCGATAGACCTGGCCTCGGTCGTCAGGCAGATGAGCGATCGGCCTGACGAGGGGGACTGGGTAACCGCGGCCGTGATGGTCCTCAGCCCCAGGATCGAGCTCAGGGACGGGGTCACGGACGACGTCGAGTCGGTGATAAGGGACGTCGTCCTAAGGGCCTTAAGGGGAGCTTCAGAGGATTTTCACGGGTAGAGGGGCGCACCGACGCCCCGATGACCCCCGGCACGCCCCCGCCCCCCACCGGCCCGGCTGGACTGGAGGGGGACCTCGGTGAGTGGGAAGGGGTCGAGCTTGACGTGGACTACGAGTCTCTCTACGCCAGGGCGGCGTCCGCGGCCTCGGCCGGCGCCCTGGGGGAGCTCGTCTCCCTGGCCGCCGTGAGCAGCGTGGCCGTGGCGAGGGCCGTCTCGAAGGGGGGGCTGGACGGCGCCCTGGTCAGGTCGCTCGAGAGGAATCCGGCGGCCGGGATGAGGCTCTACCGGCAGATAAGGTGGCACCTGAACCCAGAGCTGAGGAGGAGGTTCAGGTCCCTGCTGAGCAAGGTCGCCCTGAGGAGCGGGTTGAGGCTCGCCTCAACGGCCCCGGGCAGGTCCATGCGGCTTCTGACGAGGTACGAGCCAGGGATGGAGTTCGACCCGGAGGAGACCATACAGAGGCTCCTCGCGAGCGGGAAGGGCCTAGGGGAGCTGACGTACGAGGACGTCGTCGGCGTCGAGAGGGTGGAGCGGAGCAGGGGGGCCGTGATCATCCTAGACGCAAGCGGCTCCATGACCGGGGGGAAGATAGCCGCTGCAGCACTGTCCGCCGCCGTGGCCGCCCACCTCCTCAGGGCCGACGAGTACGCCATAGTGGCCTTCAACACCGAGCCCTTCGTC
This sequence comes from uncultured Nitrososphaerota archaeon, assembly GCA_964594835.1. GTDB lineage: Archaea > Korarchaeota > Korarchaeia > Korarchaeales > Korarchaeaceae > DRBY01. Next base: position 8,068 of record CAZQNA010000004.1, on the reverse strand, counting down.
CTGAAGGGCGTGAGGGACAGGACCCCCATCGGCAGGGTCATCGAGGAGATCCTGGACCTGGCCCCCCTCGGGTACACCAACATGAGGGGGGCCCTCGAGGCCGCGCTGAGGGAGGGCGCCCTCATAAAGAGGGCGGACAAGAGGTACGTCCTGATAACAGACGGCCTCTACAACGTCGGAGGTGACCCCAGATCGGTGGCCAGACGGCTGGGCGGGCTGAACGTGATAGGGGTGAGGGGATGGGGCGGGAGGGAGACCGCGGCCGGGATGAGGCTGTGCGCGGAGCTCGCGAGGATCGGGGGCGGGAGGTTCATAGAGCTGAGGAGCCCGAGGGGAGTCCCCGAGGCCGTGGCGAGGATACTGGAGTCCTGACGCGCATTTTATATCCCCGGCAGGGGGCCAGCCGCGTGGGCGGGGGTGGCCGAGCTAGGTCAAAGGCGCGGGGTTTAGGACCCCGTCCCTCAGGGGTTCGTGGGTTCGAATCCCACCCCCCGCACCACCTCGCGGCGATCGCGATCCTCGCCCTGATCCTGGTGGTTACGTCGATCGCCCCCCTCGCCGCAGGGGCCCACCCAGCCGCCGGGGCAGAGTGCGCTCGCCCGTCGTACAGGATCAGGGCGGAGATCTCAGGCTCCCTCGACAGGGTTTCGGGCTGGGAGGAGGTGTCGTGGCAGAACTGCGGCGCGGCGCCGGTGGGAGAGGTCCACCTGAGGCTCTACCCCAACGCGTTCTCGTCGAGCGGGGGCGGGGTTGACGTGACGGCGGCCTCCTCCCCGGGCAGGGACGTCTCCACGAGGCTGGCCGGGCCGGACGACACGGTGCTGGTGGTCGCCCTGAGCCCACCGGCGGGGCCTGGCGAGGTCGTGACGCTGAGGCTCGAGTTCTCGATCCGCGTCCCGGCCCTGGACGACAGGTTCGGCCTGAGCGAGGGGGTGCTGGCCCTGGGGAACTGGTTCCCCATACTCTCGGTGCTGAGGAACGGGTCCTGGGTTGACCACCCGTACTTCCGCGAGGGTGAGTGCTTCCTCAGCGAGGCGTCGGACTTCCGCGTAGAGCTGGTCGTCCCTGAGGGCCTGGTGGTGGCCGCCACGGGGGACCTGGTGTCCGAGACCCCCCTGGGGGGCGGGAGGGTCCTGCAGATGTGGGAGGCCTGTGGGGTGAGGGACTTCGCCATCGTGGCCAGCCCCCGCTTCGAGGTCGCCAGCGAGACCGTGGACGGGGTGACGGTCTACTCCTACTACCTCCCCGAGCACGCCGAGGGGGGAAGGAGGGTCCTGAGGTACGCGGCCAACGCGATACGCGTCTTCAGCGAGCACTTCACGAGGTACCCGTTCGCCACCTTCCGAGCGGCCGAGGTGAACGGGTGGTTCGGCGGGATGGAGTACCCCCAGCTCATCATGGTATCAGGCTCCTACTATCAGGGGGACGAGAGGACGCTCGAGATGATCGTGGCCCACGAGACCGCGCACCAGTGGTGGTACTCCCTCGTCGGGAACGATCAGTGGGAGGAGCCGTGGCTGGACGAGTCACTCGCTGAGTACTCCCAGATACTTTACTTCGAGTGGGTCTACGGTCCCGATAATGCCGACATGGCCTTCTGGGACTTCGTCGGGAATCCCTACAGGTACTACCTCGAGTCAGGCGAGCCCGCCCTGCCCGTGGCCGTAAGCGTGGGGGACGTCTCCGACGACCCCGGCAGGTACAGGGCGGCGGTCTACCTAAGGGGGGCCTGGACCCTCAGGATGCTGCGCGGGATAGTGGGCGACGAGGCCTTCTTCGAGGCGCTCAGGAAGTACGCGGAGGGGAACGCGTACGGGGTTGCCACCGGGTCCGACCTGATAGAGGCGTTCGAGAGGTCCTGGGGCGGGGAGCTGGACTGGTTCTTCGAGGAGTGGGTGTACGGGGGGTGCGTCCCGTCCTACAGGGTGGTCGGCGTGGAGGCCGGGCCGGGAGGTCGGCGCGCCGTGGTCTACCAGGACGCGCAGGGGTGCGAGTCGGGATCCGGCCCGAAGTCCATGCCGGTGGAGTTCGAGGTCAGGCCGTGCGGGGACGTGGTGGCCTGGGTCAACGCCACCTGGGTCAACGTCAGCCTGCCCCCCGGGTGCGAGCCCGAGCTTATCATCCCGGACCCGGGGGACGAGATCCCGGGGACCGACCTGGGCTGGTCGGCCCGTCAGCAGACGTCCCCCCCGACCCCGGGCGGGGGTGGGCGGTCGATCGCCCCGCGCTTGGTCGCGCTGGGATCCGCAGCGGCCCTGTCCCTCTCCGTCGGGGCCTGGGCCTCGCTGAGGGCAAGGCGGAGGCGCGGCGGGCCTGAGGCTGAGGAGTGAGATCTGTGGTGGTGCGGCCGCCGGGATTTGAACCCGGGTCTGGAGCGCTCCGCGCCCCCTCCGGGGCTTGGCAGGCTCCCATCCTAGACCAGGCTAGACTACGGCCGCCCGACCCCCCTCACCTCCGCCATCGATATAAAAGCTTGTCGAGCTTCCGTGGGCCGGTGCTGACCGTACTGCTGGCGGAGGCGTCCCTCGAACTCGTTCCGAGGGGTCTGAGGAGGCACCCGAGGGTGCGGCGGTCCGCCGCCAGGAGGGGGAAGGACCCCGGGACGATCCTCCTGGACTCCTCCGCCCTGGGCCCCGACCTGGTCAGGAGGGTGGACCCCACGGGGAAGAGGGGGAGGCCCGACGTCGTCCACAGGTCGCTGCTCGCCCTCACCGACTCCCCCGCCTGGTCTGAGGGGTGGCTCCGCGTGCTGCTGCACACCGTCGGCGGGAGGCTCTTCGAGCTGGCCCCGGGACTCAGACCCCCGAGGAGCTACAACCGCTTCGTCGGGCTCATGGAGGAGCTCCTGACCGAGGGTCGGGTGGGGCCGCCCGGCGTGGATCTGATCTCCGAGGTGGATTCCGGCCTCGACTCGCTGGTGGAAGAGGCGGGGCCCGACCTCGTGCTCGGCCTCTCCCGCCAGGGGGGGCTCGCCAATCCCCTAGACGTGCTGGACCCGGATCTAGATCTGCTCGCCGTGATAGGCTGCTTCCCGGCGGGGGAGTTCTCCCCCGAGGTCAGGCGACTTTTCGACGTGGAGGTCAGCCTGTACGACGGGGCGCTGTCGGCCTCGACGGTCTGCTCGGCCGTCGCCTGGTCCTACTACCTGGCGAGGAGGTGGGGGAGGTGAGGGGGAGGATCAGGAGGAGCAGGCAGAGGAGCAGAAGGGTGGCGAGGGAGAGGATAGTCTGGCTGCTCACCCTGGCCGACGTCGTGGCGCCCGAGAGGCCCGACCTGGCCAGGAGGTACGGGGAGCTCGCCAGGCGGATATCGATGAGGGCCAGGGTCAGGATACCCCGGGAGTGGAGGTGGAGGTACTGCCGACGCTGCAAGTCGTTCCTCATCCCAGGGGTGAACGCGACGGTCAGGATCAGGCCCAGGAGGATGCCGCACCTGGTCGTCCACTGCAGGGAGTGCGGGGCGGTCACCAGGAGGCCCTATCTGAGGGAGAAGAGGCTGAAGCTAAGGTTTAAAATGCCCGCCGAGGGCGGGCCTGAGTGAGGTAAGCCGCCAGCCGGAGAAGGTGATCGGCTTGCCAACAGCGCGGGACGTGAGGGCAGACTTGCTGATAGATCGGGTCGCCGAGGAGCTGAAGGGGCTCGAGCGGATCAAGCCGCCCGAGTGGGCCTCCCTGGTGAAGACGGGGTCCCACAAGCAGAGGCCCCCGCAGCAGGAGGACTGGTGGTACATCAGGGCGGCCTCCGTGCTCAGGACCGTCTACCTGCACGGGCCGGTGGGCGTGGAGAGGCTGCGGACGAAGTACGGGGGCCGGAAGGACCGGGGCGTCAGGCCCGAGCACTTCAGGAAGGCCAGCGGTCACGTGATTCGGCTCATTCTCCAGCAGCTCGAGGAGGCGGGCCTGGTGGAGAGGGTGCCCGGGCGCGGGAGGAGAGTAACGAGGGAGGGCGCGTCCCTGCTGGACAGGAAGGCGGCTGAGATCCTAAAGGAGATGGGGCTGGTGCCCGGGAGGGTTGTGGCCCCGTGAGCGGCGAGGACGAGGAGCTGAGGAGGATTCAGGAGAGGCTTCAGGCCGAGATGATGGCCAGGCAGAGGCAGCAGGAGGAGGAAGAGAGGAAGAGGCTGGAGAAGCAGAGGATAGACGCCATAGTCAGGCAGCTCCTCGACAGCGAGGCGTGGGCCAGGCTGAAGAGGCTGGAGATGGTGAAGCCCGAGCTGGCCGACGAGGTGAGGATATACCTCGTCCAGCTCTACACCGCGGGGAGGCTGACCAGGAGGCTCAGCGACTCTGAGCTCAAGGCCCTCCTGGCCAGGCTGGCGGAGAGGTCCAGCTCGGACTTCAGGATAAGGATAGTGTGACGCGAAGCGTGTTGGTGTTCAGGTGGTGTGTTATGGCGAGGTACCGTCCCCTTGCGTCGAAGCTCAGGTACGCCAGCGCGATGAAGTCCAACAGGAGGATCCCGATCTGGGTGTACATCCGCACCCTGAGGGGGATCCGGACGAGACCCCTCAGGAGCTGGAGGAGGAGCAGGCTCCAGCTTTGAGCGGGGTGGGGCGAATGGAGGAGTTCAGGGACACCCTCTCCAGGGACTCAGACGAGGGCTACCTCACGCTAAGGCTCGGCAGGGTGGTCAGGGAGAAGTACCCCCCGAAGAAGAGGGCGGCCAGGACGGTCAAGCTGATAGCCCAGGAGGTCAGGAGGAGGCTCAGGCTGGAGGAAGAGTACGAGGTCAAGGTGCACCCCGAGCTGAACGAGTTCGTCTGGAGCCGGGGCGCCGAGAACCCGCCCAGGCTGCTCAGGGTCTACGTGAAGGTTGACCGGGACGAGAAGGTGGTGACGGTCGCCCCCGCGAGGTGAGGGGCGACTTGCCGATCGAGAGGGCGAAGCTGAGCGGCAGCCCCGGCCTGGGGATATTCGCCAGGGTGGTCGGCAGGGTCGCCTTCGTCCCGACGGGCACGACGGGGAGGTTCAGGTCCCAGCTCGAGGAGGTCCTGGGGGCCCGGGCCATCGAGGTGAGCCTGTACTCCTCCAGGCTCGTGGGGGTCTTCATGGCGGGGAACGGGGAGAGGGTACTCCTCCCCTCCATAGTCAGCCCGGCTGAGGTGGAGGCGGTCGAGGGCTCGGGCCTCCCTACCCACGTCCTCGACGTGAGGCTGACCGCCCTGGGCAACGTGATACTGGCCAACGGCTACGGGGCCCTGGTACACCCGGAGTTCCGCGACTCCGAGGTCGAGCAGATCTCCGAGGCCCTGGACGTGCCGGTGAGGAGGGGGACCATAGGCGGCGTCGGGGTGGTCGGGTCCCTGGCCGTCGCGACGGACAGGGGGGTGCTGGCGTCTCCCGACATCACCGACAAGGAGGCCAGGGTCATAGAGGACACGCTGGGGGTGGAGGTGACCAGGGGCACGGTCAACGACGGGGTCAGGTACGTCAGGACCGGGATGCTCGCGAACGACCTTGGGGCCTTGGTGGGCTACCCGACGACCCCCCTGGAGATCGACGTGATCGCGGAGGCCCTGGGGATAGAACTCTGAGGGCTCGGGGCCCCCTCCGGGTCCTTCGGCCGGGGCGGGGGCAAGCCTTTAACTATGGGGGGCCCGGGGGTCGGGGTTCGCGTTGAGCGAGGGAGGGCAAGAGAGGCAGGTAGACGTCGAGACCCTGCAGGCCATGTACCAGGCCCTGGTCGACGCCAGCAACCGCCTCGCCGTCCAGGTGGCGGACCTGCAGGGGGCTATAGAGACCCTGGAAGTCTTGGAGAGGGCGGGAAAGGATGGGATGGGTCCGTTCCTCCTGCCGGTCGGGGCCTTCCTCATGCTGAGGGTCCCCGGGGCCCTGGCGGACAGGGTCCTCGTGAACCTGGGCGGCAACGTGTACGCTGAGATGGAGCCCGGCAGGGCCAAGGAGGAGCTCACGAGGATGCTCGAGGAGGCCAGGCAGGAACTCGGGAGGGTCCAGGCCACCCTCAGGCAGATAGAGGCGCAGCTCACCCAGGCGATAAGCCAGGCCGGGCGAGGGGGCAGGTGAGCCGGTCGGTCTGGCCCCGGGGGCCGGGCCGGGACCTCGCCGCATTTTATTTTACGGCCCCAGGGGCCCCTGGTGATCCCTGCATGAGGTGGGGTTGGGCTCTCAGGTCCCTGAGGGGCAGGGACCTCCTCACGCTGTCCACGGTGAGCCCCGCGGAGTTCAGAGCCCTCGTCGAGAGGGCCATGGCCCACAAGGGGGGGCTGGTGACGGGCAGGCCCCTTGAGGGCATGGTGGTGGCCGGGATATTCGAGAAGCCCAGCACGAGGACCAGGGTTTCCATGGGAACTGCATGCGCGCACCTGGGGGCCACCTTCATGACGCTCCCCGTCGAGGCGCTGCAGATCTCCAGGGGCGAGACCCTCAGGGACACGGCCACAGTCCTGAGCAGGTACGTCAACGCCATAGCCGCCAGGGTGAAGAGGCACGAGACCCTCGAGGAGCTGGCCAAGTGGGCCGACGTGCCGGTGATCAACATGCTCAGCGACCGGTACCACCCGCTCCAGGCCCTGGCCGACGTCATGACCATCGTGGAGAGGTTCGGCGACGAGCGGGTCAAGGTGGTCTTCATGGGCGACGGCGCGGCCAACACGAGCCACAGCCTCATGCTGGCCTCCGCCCTGATGGGCTACGACCACGCCGTCGCCGCACCCAAGGGATACTGGCCCGACAGCTCGGTCGTCAGCAGGGCCCTCGAGATCGCCTCCGAGACCGGGGCCACGGTGGAGATATACGAGGACCCGGTCAAGGCGGTCCACGGGGCCGACGTGATATACACAGACACCTGGGTCTCCATGGGCGTGAAGGACGTCGAGGAGCGGATGAAGGTGTTCCCGCCCTACCAGGTGAACGAACAGCTGCTGGAGCACGCCTCGGAGAGGGCCATAGTCCTGCACTGCCAGCCCTGGTTCCTCGGCCAGGAGATAACGGAGGACGTGGCGTACGGGCCGAGGTCAGCGGCCTTTGACCAGGCTGAGAACAGGCTACACACCGCAAAGGCGGTTCTGGAGACCCTCCTCGCCTAGAGGGGGGTCCACAAAACCTTATATAGCGTCCCCCCCTCCCCTCTACTTGCCGCGACATCCCGGTCGCGGGCCCGAGGGGTGAAGGGTGACCCCCTGACCGCTTGAGGGCCCGTCGATTCCGGTCGCGGCGACAAGTGACGATAAGTGGCCATGTGAGCGCGAGGAAAAGGGCGCCGCCCGACCCCTCGCGCTCGAGAGAGTCCGGGTGTCCCGCGTATAGAGGCAGGGCAGATCGGAGAGGCCTTGCGGCCGCTCCTGAGAGACCGGTTGATCCTGCCGGAGGGGACCCCTAGCGGGCTCGCACTAAGCCATGCAAGTCGGCTGGGGGCCATTCCGCCCCTGGCGGCGCACGGCTCAGTAATACACGGTCAACCTACCCTGGGGACCGGGATAACCTCGGGAAACTGAGGCTAATCCCGGATAGGGGCCGGGTACTGGAATGTCCCGGCCTCGAAAGTAGGCGGGGGGAGCCCCGCTGAGGCCCCAGGATGGGACCGTGGCCTATCAGGTAGTAGGTGGGGTAACGGCCCACCTAGCCTGAGACGGGTGCGGGCGGTGGGAGCCGGAGCCCGGAGATGGGCACTGAGACAAGGGCCCAGGCCCTAAGGGGCGCAGCAGGCGGGAAACTTCCGCAATGCGCGAAAGCGTGACGGAGTGAGCCCGCGTGCCGCCCGCTGAGGGCGGCTGTCCCCGGGTGTAAACAGCCCGGGACAGGAAGGGGAGGGCAAGGCTGGTGCCAGCCGCCGCGGTAAAACCAGCTCCTCGAGGGGTCCCCACGCATACTGGGCCTAAAGCGTCCGTAGCCGGCCCCGCAAGTCCTCGGTTAAATCCACCGGAAGACCGGTGGGCTGCCGGGGATACTGCGGGGCTAGGGAGCGGGAGGGGCCGGGGGTATTCCGGGGGGAGCGGTAAAATGCGTAGATCCCCGGAGGACCACCGGTGGCGAAGGCGCCCGGCTGGAACGCGTCCGACGGTGAGGGACGAAAGCTGGGGGAGCAAACCGGATTAGATACCCGGGTAGTCC
>CAZQNA010000003.1:0-197294 GCA_964594835.1 uncultured Nitrososphaerota archaeon | reverse complement strand
TAGGCCGATGAAAGGACCGGGACGCCCTGGAGATGGCGGGATCCCGGAAGTTTTGAGGAGAGCTTAAGAGAAGGTCTTGATCCACTCCATGTTGAGCGCCGAGGAGGAGCGCCTGCTGAGGAGGATATAGCCGTGAATCCCAGGGTCATGGCCGGCAAGCCCGTGATCAGGGGGACCCGGATAACGGTGGAGCAGATACTGCGCCTGCTTGCGCAGGGTCTGTCTGCGGAGGAGATACTCCGAGACTTCCCCCACCTGACCGAGGAGGATCTGAGGGCCGCGCTGCTCTACGCCTCCAAGGTCTTGGAGGGTGAGGAGATATTCCCCGCCGCAGAGGCAGAGGCCCGAATTAGGGTCAGAAGGCTTCCGGAGGAGACCCTTGGCACTGGCGCCTGATCCTGTTGGTCTCTCTCAAGACGCCCGGAGGGCTCACATCCTCTCAGAAGACTTGTTAGGCGGCGCAGAGGAGTGGACCTTTCTGATCAGATCAGAGATAATCTCGATTGGGGGTTAGGCTGAGTCCGCGCGTGCCTCCCTCAGGATGAGCTCGGTCACTTCCCTCCTCTCGCTGGCTAGGTCGATCAGGGCCTTAAGCAGGCCCCTCTTCAACGCCTCCCAGATCTCTAGCGTGGCTACTCTTCCCTCCTCGCCGAGCCCCAGGACGACGTCGCTGTCTAGCAGCTCCTCGTCCTTGACGGCGCCCTCTCTGAGCTTGATGACCAGGATGTCCACCTTAGGATCGTACCTGATGATCAGATCCACCTTCCCGCACTCCTCCTTCTCCTCACCACGTCTCTGAGCCGGCTGCTGTATATTACGGTTATCACGGTGGCTTCGCGGCCGAACCTCTCTTATATGACTGCAACGTTGCGGCTCCAGCTTATGGCCACGAACCTAGCGGTTAGAGGGTAGGTTAATTGCGGTGAGCCAAAATGTTGAGCTGCATACCGCGCTACGCAAGCCTCCAGAGTTCCTCGCGCGGAGGGCCGTGAAATAATCTTACGCAAACGATTAAATCCTCCTAAGCGTAATATAGTATCACGAATATGGCGTCCTACGAGGTGCACATGCGCAAGTACGGGATGTTCCTCCGTGACGCTCAGAACGAGGACAACTCAATCCCTACTCGAATTGAGGCCTACTTCCAGGCGGCCTTTCACCTGATAGACGCCGTGGCCGCTCTCAAGGATCTCCACATAAACAGACACAGACACGTCAGGAGAATTCTAGAGTCCAACCCGGAGCTCTTCGAGGAAGACACAGAGCTTGTTTGGAGATCCTTTCAGATAATAGAGAATCAGATAAGGCCAGGCCAGACCTACGGAGGCAGGATTGACGGCGAGGCTCTAGAGAGGACGCGGGAACTCTTTGAGAAGATTGAGAAGGCCTGCCTGAAGAGGATTCCTCGGCGGGGAGGTGAGGTGACCTGAGCGACCCCTTGGACGCGGCCTTTGAGTTCGCCAGGCGGGCCTCCAGGTACAGGCCCCTGATGATCCTGCTGTTCGGCTCGGTGGCCAGGGGTGAGGCGGATGCGAGGAGCGACGTGGACCTCTTGGTGATCTTGGACGAGGGTCAGGGTGATGATGTGAAGGCCGCGCTCAGCGAGATAGCCCTGGACGTCGGTCGGGAGTTCGACAGAGACATCTCCCTGCTGGTGACCGATCCTCACATGAGTGGGCTGGACAGGAAGTTCCTGGAGGCTGCGCTCAGCGAAGGCGAGGTGCTCTACTCTAGGAAGCTCTCGCTGGAGGCTGGGCCCCTGAGGCTCGAGCCCTTCGTCGTCTTCTCAATCGACATGAGCGACCTCGAGAGGCCGGAGAAGCTGAGACTCGAGAGAGCCCTATACGGTAGGAGGACTAAGAAGAGGCGTGGGGAGAGGGTGTACGTCAGCGAGACCAAGGGTCTGCTGGAGGAGCTTGGAGGAACTCGGCTGGGGCGGGGAGTGGTTCTCGTTCCGTCGCGGGGAGAGAAGGTCCTGGAGGGCTTGCTTAAGAGGTTCGGAGCCAAGTACTCAAAGCTGAGGGTCTGGATCTCTCCGCCCACACTCGGGTAGGGCTTTTAAGGCCTCCTTCCAGGCCCACTCCCGCCTGATCTTCCCGACCTCTCCCCCAGCCTCCTAAACTGCGATAATGCGTTCTCTGAGCCTGGCTCAATCGTGATGAACAAAAATGCTGAGTCACGCGCTGAAACACTACTCCTCTAGACGGCGAGTGCAACAGGCGACTGCCCCTGGCCTAATCCCATTTGGAGCCTTCTATCTCAGGCAGAAGTTTCTCGCACGGAACTATTTTTAGGTGAAGGCGCCTCCCTCTGAGTGAAATGGGCGAGAGGCTGAGGTTCAGAGTGATCATAGAAAGGGACGAGGACGGGATGTACGTGGTTCAGTGCCCCGCTCTCCCAGGCTGCGTGTCCCAGGGGAGAACGAGGGAGGAGGCCTTGGAGAACATAAAGGACGCCATTAAGGGGTACCTAGAGAGCCTGAGGAAGCATGGGGAGCCGCTCCCAGAGGTGGAGGAGGACACGGTGGAGGTAGTTGCCTAGGCTCCCGGTTCTGTCTGGAAGAGAGCTGGTTAAGATCCTCGAGAAGATCGGCTACGAGGTAGATCACCAAACTGGGAGTCACATTATTTTGAGACACAGGGAGACACGAGCTAGGCTGACGATCCCCGACCACAGGGAGATATCGAGAGGTACCCTCAGGGCCATACTCAGGCAGGCTGGCCTAACGAGGGAAGAGTTTGAGCGACTCTGCAGGGAGGATTGCTGAGATCTTTTTGATGAGGGCAGCGTCACGCTCTTTGAAGGGCGGATGCCAGCATGAAGTTGGGCATGAGGGTGATCTCCTGGAACGTCTGCGGGCTGAGGTCCGCCTACGAGAAGGGATTCTCGGATGAGCTCAAGAGGATCGACGCCGACCTCATCTGCCTCCAGGAGATAAGGGCCTCAGGCGTAGCTCTGCCGCTCGACCTCGCCGCGCTCGGGTACCAGGCTTACCCCAACCCATCGAGGCGGAGGGGGTTCCATGGGACTGCCGTCATGGCCAGGCTGAGACCGCTGAGGGTCTCGAGGAGCCTGGGCCACCCCAGGTTCGACTCCGAGGGCAGGTTCATGATGTGGGACTTCCCCGACTTCGTCCTGATCAACGTCTACATGCCCCACGGGGGCAGGGGCAAGAGGGACATGGGGTACAAGCTCGAGGCCTACGACGCCCTACTGGAGTATCTCAGCGGGCTGTCAAGCGCGAATATCATCCTGGCCGGAGACTTCAACGTGGCCCGCGAGTCCATAGACCTGGCCAGGCCCAGGGAGAACGTGAACAACACGATGTTCATGCCTGCGGAGAGGGGGAGGCTGGCCAAGCTGATCGAGCTTGGCTTCGTCGACTCCTTCCGGGAGTTCTGCCGAGGTGAAGGGCACTACACCCGGTGGCCCCGGAGCTACGGGGCCAGGAAGAGGAACCTCGGGTGGAGGATAGACCACATCTTCGTCTCGCAAGCCCTGAAGGACAGGCTGTGGGACGCATTCATCCTGCCGGAGGTCAGAGGGTCAGATCACTGCCCGGTGGGAGTTGACGTCGAGATCTAGCGGCCCTCAAGGTCGGCCGCGTTCCCCCCTGAGATGGCCGCCGCCTTTGGGCTCACCCCCAGACCGTCTTGAACGTTAGGTCGGTGGTGAGAACCCTCGATGAGGTCATTCCGATACCATCCCCCGAGGACTACCGACCCTCTTTGTATACAAAAGATATAAGGCAGGCAGCTGTATACACCCCGATGTCCGAGGTGCTGTCGGTCAGGGTCAGGAGGGGACTGAAGAGGGAAGCCGAGGAGCTGGGGATAGACGTTCGGAGGGTCGTCGAGGAGGCCATCAGCAGGGAGATACTGAAGGCAAGGCAGAGGAAGTTCAGGGAGGTCCTAGAGAGGGCCATCAGGGGCATGCACCTGAGCGAGGAGGAGTGGGTCCTGGCGGTGAGGGAGTCTCGGGGGGAGAGGTGAGGCCTTGGATCCCGAGTACCTGATCGACACCTCAGCCCTGTATCCGGCCATCCTCAGGCTCCGGGAGGATATTCTAGCCCACGCAGGGCTGCTTGCAGTCCTTGACCTCACCAAGTACGAGGTCGGTAACGTGCTCTGGAAGGAGGCTAGGAGGGGGAGGGTAGAGGACCTCGAGTCGGCCTCCTCCCTCTTCAGGGAGGTACTGAGGCACCTCAGGGAGATCCGGGTGGAGGCCGAGGACCTGCCCGGGGTCCTCAGGCTGGCCGTCGAGAGGGGCATGTCCTTCTACGACTCCTCGTACGCCTATGTGGCGGAAGGTCGGGGGATCAAGCTGGTCACGGAGGACGAGGCCATGCTTGAGAAGTGCCCAAGTGCCGTGAGGCTCGAGGAGTTTGTGGCGGAGCTGAAATCCGTGAGGCGGTAGTGCTCCGAAGACTCCTCGCGCCTGGGAGGTTGGTTCTCCAGGGCGGGCCCTCGGGGTCAGGAGTGCTGCTCTACGTAAGCCACAACGCGAAAACCCGCCTCAATCGCTGCCCCCGCGCTTGGGCCGCACCCTGGGCAGCAGGAAGGGGGTCCTCTCCCTGTACCCCCTGTAATCCTCTCCGAACCTCGCCTCGAGTTCCCTCTCCTCGATCAGCTTGATGAGTGCGAGGACTGGGGAGAGCAGGCCCAGCGCGAGGAGCGCCGCGGAGGGGCTCCCAAATGCGACGGCCAGCCCGACGTAGAAGACGAGGGTACCGAGGGCCAGGGGGTTCCTGCAGCGGGCGTACGGCCCGGTGGTGATCAGCCTCCTCGGCGGCTCGATCGGCACCGGGGTCCCCCTGCCCTGGACGAGCTGAACGTACAGAGACCACGCCGCGAAGAGCCAGCCCAAGGCCCCGGCCACGGCCCCAACGGCTCTCCAGGCCCAACCCTCGAGGAGGTCAGCGATCCCGAGGATGTGGTCCAGCCCTCGGCCCGCGGTGATCAGGAGGGCTGGCAGGATCAGCAGGAAGACCGCCGTGCCCAGGGCCAGAGTGAGGACCTGCCTCCTCTTGGAGGCCTCCCTCCTCGACCACTCGACGCACTTCCTCACCCACCTCTCGTTCAGCCCCAACCCACTGAAGGGAGGTTCTACAGTACATAAATAGCTCACCGGCGTCCGCTCTCAACGGGGCCTTTAGCTGGCGAGGTCCACCAGGGACTTCAGCGGGCACCTCGGGGTGACCGGGGGGCGTTGTCGTACCTCAGCAGAACCTCTGAGTCTTCGAGGAGCGTGTAGGAGTACTTGACCATATCATCTCTGAGGAACTCGGTCACGACTACTCTGAAATTTTGTCTGAAAGCCTGTCTCCAGTTTGGGTGCGGCCCCGGCCTCAGGGCCTTCAGGACGGCGTACGTAAAGCCGAACTCTCTGAGGAGTCTCGTGATGTGCGTCACTCTCTGACCGAGCGTGGAGGGCAACTCACCTTCCTCCTGCGGAGGTTAGCCTCTCCTCAACCTCTCTGAGCTCCTCTATGAGCGCCTCCCACACTAGGAAGTCTCCGTGGACCTCCAGATCTTCGGGCTCGGGGATTAACCCCTCCCTCTAGGACTCGATGAACTCGGCGCTGCTCAAGCCGTACCTCGCCTCGAACCTCCTGATCTCAGAGGGCAGCCATTTCCTCCGAAGTGACTAGCTCCTCAAGCTCGCGAAGGCTCAGGGTCATTCAGACCCTCCGGGCTGTTAGCCCACTCCCAGATATAACATTGAAGCGCCTCCGCGACTCCTCTTGGATAGCACACCCCCCGGGCCCTCTATCTATCTCCTTGCGCGCGGATCGAGGGGGTGCGGGCTGAATCTCGGGTATGCGACGATTGTGAGCTTGCTTAGTGGCCAGAGACCCCAACGAGCTTACGGCCACGAACCTGGCGGTTCGGGTGTCGTATGGCAGGTCATCTGGATTCTCCGGGATTTTCTTCGACGACCCGTTCGGTAATGCCGAGCCTCTCAAGTTCGGTCCTTATCTCGTCTCTGGCGTGATCCGTGAAGGTCGTCACCAGACCCACCCTTCGGGCGCCTCTAGGCTCACTTCAGCCTGGTTTTCACGTCGAGACGGCCCTGCCCCCGAGGGGCGTCGGCCTCGAGGGCGTTGACGCGGGCGATCCCCGCGGAGACCTTTTTAACCAGACAGCGGGTCAGGATGAAGGATGTTTCTCCAGAGGGGGACAGCCTGCGCACCCTTAAGCGAGGTTGGAACCTTCGAATGTGCCATCAGGCCTGTCGTGGGGAACACTTGTTCCAGAGCGTTCCGCAGCATACCGCATTTCTTCGCGACAGCGGTATTCAAACGCGCCTAAACTCGCTCAGCTTAGGGTGAATGGGGTGATGAGCAGGAAGCTCTCCCTGACGACAGGATCGCGATTGACGCGCGGAGGGGCTGGACAGCAAGCAATTTCACGCCCCTCGGGATATGCTGGGGGCGAATCACACGCTAATCTTCCACTCCTCTCTAAACGCGGCTCTGGCGACTTTCGACTGAGGTTCGACGGAAGGAGGACTTACAGGGAGGTTGGTGACCAGTGAGCAGGGCAGTAATAGCACTCTGGCTGACGTTGACCGTTCTCGCGTGCTCGCTAACCCCCGGCTTTGGCACGCCAGCGGGGAGGGCGGGTGGATCCCTCGAATTGGATTCGGGGGCCGTTGACTCCTCGGCTGGCGGGAACGTGGTGGACGTGATAGACCTTAGGGGGAAGAGCCTGGAGGTCAGGCTGCTCGTGCTAAGCCTACAGGGGATCGTCAACAGGAGAGGGCCCACGCTATACGTTATTTGGGAGAGCAGGCACCTGAGACCCACATCCTCCGAGAGGTGGCTGGAATACTACAGGGAGAAGGGGTGGATTCAGGGTTACAGAAGGATAAGCCTCAGCGAGGCGATGGAGAAGTACAGAGACCTCGTTGGCGGGTTGGTCGTGTACGACCCAGAGGTCCCGGAGACAATAAACGTGGCTGTATCGCTTGCGAGCGTTGAGGGGCTGATCGTGGCCCACCCCGCCCTCGCTCAAAGTTCAATCCTCTCGGGCCTGGAGGTGAAGTATGATCTGAGGGGCATGTTCGAGGACGGGGAGTCAGCCCACAGGTGGCTCTTGGATAACGTATTTCCCCGCTGCAACAGGAGCCTGATAAACCTGTTCCCGACTCAGCCCAGCGTGGCGATCTACAGGGTTTCAGTCATCGACTACGTGATAGCCAATGGGGCTTGCTCGATAGGCCTGAGCGTCGAGAAAGATGCTGAGCTGATCGGGGAGTTCTACGAGAGGATGAACAAGTTCGCGGTGGTCCTGGGTTACCCGGAGGATCCGGCTCTGGAGAGAGCCTGGGTCTCCCTCACGTCAAGGTACGGCTTGCTCAACGTGCTGGCCACGGGGCTCGCGCCGAACTTCTCGTTCCACTCGAAGATTCCGGCGAAGAGGGAGTACCTGCAGGATCACGTGTCCAGCGTCGAGCTGGATCCCGAGAAGATATACGTGGCGTTCGTCGTGTCCGACCTCGGCCTGAACTCCATGCAGGACTTCTACTACGGGATGTGGCTGAGCGAAGGGAGGGGAGAGCTGCCAATAAGCTGGTGGCTCGACCCCATAGTCACGGACCTCTGCCCGGGAATAGTCCAGTACTACTACGAGACGAGGGCCCACAACGACTACTTTTACTCCGCCCACGCCGGCGGGAGGATAAGGCCCTCAGACTTTCCGTACCTTGAGGAGTACCTGGAGAGGGGGAGGGGGTACCTCGAGAGGTGCTCGCTGAGGGTGGTGGGGTTCAGCAACCACGGGAAGAAGGACGACAGGGTGTTTCAGCTCTACTCTCAGATGTTGGATGTGGAGGGCTTCGCCTTTGGATTCGGCCCGGAGTTCAGCGAGGAGTACTGGTTCGTGGGCGATAAGGTGTGGATTGTGCCCAGGTTCATGGGAGACCCCGAGTCCGCCTACGGGGCGATAGAGAGGTACATAGACTCCACGTCCCGGAGGCCTTTGTTTATAATAATTGGCATAGGCCTCTGGTACTATCCAAAAGTTAGTGATGTGCTAGAAATCGCTGAAAAGTTAAGGCAAAGGTACGGCGATCAGGTGGCGTTCTGCAGGCTCGATGAGCTGATGCTTGCCGCCAAGCGGTACGGGGAGCCTCCGTCGCGATCAGAGGGGCGCGAGGGGAAGTGGCACCTCCTGACAATCACGGCCCTGCTAGGGGCCGCGGCCGCCGCGGTGGCGATCATCTACTTGAGATTCAGAGGGACCAAGGAGCCTGGGGCTGGATACAACCCTGAAGTTGACAACAACCGGCGGGGGCCTCTACGATCTCCGCAGGAGACGTGACGACCTACGTCAGGGCTCTACATGAACGCGGAGAACTACCTCAGAATGCGGGTTGGGAAGCTGAGGGTGGGTGGTGTTTCGGCTAGACCCTGAGTCGAAGATCGTCTACGTCTACTCTGTCCACTACAGGCGGAGGGTGTACGGGTGAGACGCCCGAGGGGACAACAATCTTGAAGTGGACTCTCGTTGCGATTTAATCCCAGTGGGGTTCGCGGCATTACCACCCAGCTCGAGTTCTCCGGGTCATCGGTTCAGGGTCCACACCACCTTATCCTCCGCTTAGGAGGAGTACTTTTCCCAGGCTCCCTCTTCAGCTCCTCCCAAGAGGCGGACTCCCCCTCCAGCCCCCCGACGGCTCTCCGGACCCAGTGCCGGATCACGTCTAAGCGAACTTCAGGGAGTCAGGCCCCAGAGAGAGAAGAACTTTATTTAACTCAAGATAAGTTGTTCGATGAGGAAAGCAGGAGCGCTGTTAAAGGTATTTACCTTGACGCTCTTGCTCTCATCGTCCCCCTGCATCCCCCTCGCCCACGGGGCTCCACTGGTAGAATGGGAAGTCGCTCTCGATCAGTCGAACTTCGTGGATGGGACTCTTCACGAAGGCAGGATCCTCGTGGCCACCAATGAGGCCCTCTACGCCGTCTCGCTGAGCGGGGAGGTCCTGTGGTCTCTCAGGCCCCCGAGCACCTGGCGGGGCCTGACCGTGGGGGGCAGGTTCACCCGCATACTGGGGGCCAGGGGAGGCCTGCTCTTGGTCAGGTTGGGCCTCCGCGTGGGCGCGGTGGATGTGAGGGCTGGGGACATAGTCTGGCTCTCCAGACACCACGTGGAGAATGCCTTCTTGGTCGGGGACTTCTTGGTCGGCAAGGCCTGGGAGATGACGCGGGAGGGCGACATCGGCGAGTACGTCGGCTGGGAGGCGCTTGACCTGAGCGGTTCCGTCCTCTGGAATTCCACTCTTCTGTCAGGTTGCCGCTGGAACGGGAGGGAGCTGGTCTGCCTCGATGTGAGGGGGGAGGAGGTTGCCGTTGACCCGGCCACGGGGGTGACGCGTCCGGCCGGGCAGCCCCCGCCCCCGCGGGTCATCCCGAGGATCACGGGCAACCCCCCGTACATCGACGTGAGCACGAGCTCGTCCGGGAGGCCCTTCCAGGTCCTGGAGTATCGTGGCCTCCTGTTCTGGGCGAACTTCGACGGGCTGCACGTGGCGGACGCTTCGAGCGGCACCTACCTCTACACTTACTACCGGCGGGGCATCTCCAAGATACTCGGGTTCGCGGACGGGGCCATATTCCTGGCGTGCGGGGTCAGGGTGGTGAGGCTGAACCTGTCGGCCATGAGGGGCCTGCCGGCTTTCCTCTACGAGCTGGACCACCCGGCCGTCGGAGGGACGGCGTGGGGCAACGCAGCCTTCTTGGTGCTGGACGCGGGCGAGAGGGATCTCCTGGTCAAGCTGAACAGGGATGGGGGGGTGATCTGGAACGTCACGCTCCCACCCGGAGCGGGCCCGGCGGTGTCGGCCTTCGGACCAGACTCGGTCCTCGTCGAGGGATACACCGGGGGCATAGCCTCGGGCGGCGAGTTCTTCGAGGTCCCAGGGAGGGCGGACTGCTGGTTCCCGGGCCGAGAGGGCGTGATCGTCGTCTCCTGGCTGAGCCAAAACCCAGAGTTCAACGGGACCCGCGCCTACGACGGGAGGGGGCGCACGCTGTGGGAGGAGAGGGTCCCGTGTGAGTGCCCCTCGACCGCCGGCGGGCTGGTCTTCATTCCCTACGTCTTGAGGACGGCCGACGACTGGGGGTACAACACCGCCGTCGTCGACCTGGACAGCGGCGAGGAGGTCTTCGACCTCCCGTACCTGGTCACCTCCGCCGCCTACCGCAACGGCACCTACTTCTTGGGTGGAGGGGGGAGGGGGAGGACGCGGGAGGGCGAGTTCAAGTACCACGAGTATGGCATCCGGGCCTACGACGAGGACCTCAACCAGCTCTGGTTCGCTCGCATCGAGGGGGTACCACAGCGTGTGATACCCGTCGGGGGCACCCTGATCGTCCTCATGAGCGGGGAGGCCGCTGGCCTCTCTCCGAGGAGCGGAGAACTCATGTGGAACCTGTCCCTGCCCAGGCTCAAGCTAGGGAGTGGACACTTCGGCTGCGTCGTCGAGGGAGACGGCTTCTTGCTCGTCGGCTCCCCCGGGTCCGGGTACTGGAGGATAGATCCCGACGGAAGCGTGGCCTGGTGGAGGAGTCCTCACGTGGCCTACTCGGGTGTCTGCCCCGTCATAGCTGGGGACGTGGTGGTGTTCCCGATAGAGGGTCTCGGGGCGGAGGCATACGACCCGTCCACGGGAGAGCTCAGGTGGTCCCTCCCGCTCCAGTCGCACCGCATGCTCCTCTCGTGGGACGACCAGATCACATTCGCCGGATCGTCCGCTGGCGGAGCCGTCTCTCTGAGCACCCTTCCCGCCCTATCAGTCATCGTGGACGCGGGGGATGCCTTGGACCTGGCCGAGAGCGGGACTGTCAGGGTGAGGGTCATGTCCGGGACGGCTCCGGTGGAGGGCGCCAGGGTCCTGGTGAGATCGACGTGCTGGACGGACGTCTCGGGCTTCACGGACGGTTCAGGGGAGTTCTCATTCGAGTGGACGGCCCCGGACACCATGGGTGTGTGCGGGTTCACCGCCGAGGCCACCGCGGAGGGTTACCCTCCGGGGTTCGGCAGGGACTCTGTGATAGTGGGGAGAGAGCTCCTCGAGCTGATAGACAGAAAGAGAAACCTGATTGATCGGCTGAAGTCTCTCGGGTATGACGAGTCCTCTATCGAGTCTCAGGTATCTCTGTGGCTGTCTGGCGGGGGTTCGGCAGACGCGGAGAACTTCTCTAGGCTAGTCCTGGCCGAGGAGGTCGTGAACTTCACCTACCCGTATGGAGTGGAGTTCGCCGACTCCCTCACAGATTCCATCGCCGCCTTCATACTCTCAATGATGGCGGTGCTCGACGGCCTCACCGAGATCGCCACCACGTCCGAGTCTGGCGTCGTCAGGGAGGTCGCGGGGGACCTGAGGGGGCAGGTGGCCGAGACCCTGGCCCTCTTCCTCGAGCACCTCTCCTCCGCCGAGGGGGTTCCAGAGGATCTGGGCCAGGCCATGTCGCAGGCCGGCTCAGCGGTCAGCCTGACCGCGGGCTCGGTCGGGGGAATCGCCGAGTTCTTCGTGGAGGAGGGCGTGAACCCAGCGATAGAGAGCGCTGGCAGGGGTGCCCTCATGGACTGGTACGTGTCCGAGACGCAGGGGTCGCTCGACTGGGCGGCGTCCCAGGCTGCGGCCGGGGAGTACGGGGAGACCTACGAGAAGGCCAGGGCCGCGGTCGACTCCTGGGAGCGCAACGCCACGGCTGGCTTCGAGGCGGCCCTGAGCGCTATCGATCTCTTTGAACTGATATCGAACGCCACAGACCTGGTCTCTGAGGTAATCGGTATCCTCTCAAAGGTGCCGGTCGTGGGAGAGCTCACGGAGAT
This sequence comes from uncultured Nitrososphaerota archaeon, assembly GCA_964594835.1. Taxonomy (GTDB): domain Archaea; phylum Korarchaeota; class Korarchaeia; order Korarchaeales; family Korarchaeaceae; genus DRBY01. The sequence goes on along the minus strand of CAZQNA010000003.1, from coordinate 185,454 downwards.
GATCTCCCTGCTGAACGCGCTGATCCAGACCGAGTCGAACCTCTACGCCCTCTCTCTGTCGGCGGCGGGCATGGTCTCCGCCGCGGAGGGGACGGCCCACGGCGTGTCCCTCGCCTTCTACCCAGGTGACCCGAGCTCAGACGAGGAGAGGACCTGGATCACTCCTGACGTCGACTTTGAGGGCTTCAGGGATCTCTTGAACAGGATGAAGTCTGGAGAACGTGTCTCCATCGACGAGTTCTCTGAGGCGGAAGAGGGGCTCGTGGAGCGGATGGCGCTGGCCGGGGTTAGGTCGGATGACCCTCTGTCGGCCTTCCGGGCGGAGGCTGGCATATTACTGACCTCTGCGAAGGTGAGAGCGTGCATTATAGCCGGGGAGGATCCAGCCCCCTTCCTCGGGGATCTTGAAAGGTCCCTGGACGAGGCCTCGACCACATTCAGACGCCTGAGGGTTGACGCTTCCAGGAGGGTCGTCGTGATCTCGAGGGTGAGGCTTGAGGGGGGAAGGCTCACAGCCAGAGTTTCCAACCCGACCGAGGAGGAGCTGACCGCGGTTGTCAGCTTCCTCACGGAGGCCAACCTCACCTCTCCACCCAGCAGGGTAGTCCGAATATCTCCAGGGGGCTCGGTCGAGGTGTGGGCCTCTGCGGATGAGTGGAGAGGGGCGCACACACTCATCTCGGCCACCGTGATCGGGGGGAGCGCGACGTACTACTACGTCTCCCCCTTCGAGCGGGTGAGTCAGCCTGGACCCCCCGAGGAGACTTCTCCTCCCACGGAGACGGCGCCTGCTCCTCCCCTCACGTCGGAGGGGCCGAGAGAACCCGCTGGCCCGAGTGGGGACCGGCTCTCGGAACTCCCGAGGGAGGCGATCCGGGCGCTCGAGAGGTTCCTCCTCCCAGTAGTATTGGCCCTAGTCGCGGCCGTCCTCGCTGCGGCCTACGTGAGGAAGAGGAGGGTGCGGGAGGGAGAAATCCGAGAGAGACTGGAGAAGCTAGATAAGGCATATAGGGAGGGGAGGATCAGTAGAGGGCTGTACCTAGAACTCAAGAAGAGATACGAGGAGAGACGGCACTCTGCGAGCTGAGGGTTCTCAGGGGGACGCCCGCTGGGGTCTACTCCGGGGGTCGTCTCCTGCAGGGGGCTCTCCAGGGCCCTGGGGTCAGGATCAGGATGTTCAGGTTCGACCTGCCCGAGAGGAGGACCCTGAAGACCGCCGTATTCGTCGGGGACTGGGACCTCGCCGAGTACTACGGGCCGGACTACCTGTCTAGGGAGCACCTGGAGATGTGCAGGAGGGCCCACCTCCTGATGCTCGAGCAAGGGGTCAGCCCGGGCCTCTTCTTGGAGACTGACTTCCTGGTCTGGGGTCTCTCCCCCTGGGACGAGACCCCAGAGGGCAGGACCGTGGCGGATGCTAACGTGAGATCGGGCGTGAGAGCGGATTTCCTAGAACGTCCGAGGGCCGAGGTCAGCGGAGCCGCTTCCGCGCGTCGAACTGGCCATCGGCCCTGATACTTCGTGGCGGCTAAGAAGTGTACTCACGCAGGTGAACCGCCTCGACCTCCCCCCGCGCCCTCTCGTAGAGGACGTCGTCGGCGGTCAGCAGCGCGGCCCTCGCAGCCCTCGAGGCCACCACGTATGCGGCGTCGTAGTAGGTGACGTCATTCTCCGCCGCCCACCTGAGGACCTCGACTAGATCCCCCTCGCCCAGCCTCACGCTCGATATCCTGAGCCTCAGGAACTGGAGGAACTTCTGCTTGGACTCCTCCTCGCCCATGAACCCCATCCTGACGGCCCTCCAGAGGGCGTTCCCCACCTCGTACACGATCAGCCCCGGGGCCGCTAGGTCCACCGACCCGGCGAGGAAGTCCTCCAGCACCTTGGCGGCCTTCTCCGACAGCTCTTCGACCAGGAGGAACCTGACAGCCACGGACGCGTCCACCACGTAGGCCCTCAATGGGCCTCCCTCGCCTCCCTTATCGCTCTGTTCACGAACCCCCTCGGGACGGCGTGTTTCCCACTTCTCAAATCCTCCAAGAGCGCCTTGGCAGCCTCTCTCCTCTCTTCAATCTCAATTCTCTTCCTAATGGCCTCCCTGAGGTACTCAGACCAGTTTATCTTGACCCTCCGCATCCTCCGCCTGAGCTCCTCGTCCACCCTTATCGTGATGGTCCCCACGTCACACCCTGCGTATTTACAATATGTCTGTACATTTAAGCTGCGCAGAATGTCGCCGCCTGGAGCGGCCTCGGGCGGTCAGGGCGGACGAGGCGCCTCGGGATTCGCGAGGGGCCCTTGGTGCCGGGAACTGTCGGCGGCTCGGAGGGGGGCAGGTGGATGGATCCTTCGTCCATACGGGGCGTCCCGTTGGGATAAATAGTCTGGGGGGGTAGGTGTAACCGGGATCGACCGTGAGGACCGGGGTGGTGCTCGCGATAATCGTCCTGGCGCTCGCTGGCTCCGCCACCCTCTTCCTCGCCGCGTGCTGGCGCCGATCTCCGACTCTATCCCCGACCCCGTCGGGGGGAGAGCCCCCGATCCAGGTGAGCCCGCCAGTCATCCCCATGGTCCCCAAGCCGGGGAAGAGGGCCGAGGGCAGGGCCCAGGTGTCGAGCGTCGCCGATCAGCAGGTGTCCGTCCACGCGCGCGTGGAGGGGATCGAGGGTGCCGCGTCGCCGGCGGACTTCAGCCTCGACCCAGGAGAGGTCGAGGAGGTCAGGGTCGAGACGGCCCTGCCCCCGAGGGGCGCCGCGTCCTCGGGGAGCTACTTCTTGGTGCTCGACTACGGCTCCGGGGAGGTCAGGGTGCCCCTCCAGTACCCGGCGCCCGGGCAGACCCAGCCGCCCGGCGGAGGCGCCGGAGAAGGCGAGGGCGCGGGCGGCGGGGAACAGGGTCAGCCCTCTCCGGGAGGGGAGGGTGCAGAGGGGCCTCTGGCCGAGAGCCTCAGCCTGGAGATAGTGCTCCAGCTGACGATAACCGGCGGGGGATCCACGACTATGTTGGCCGGGGATGTGACGACGCACTCCACGGGCTCGGTCGTGAGGGAGGAGACGCTCATTCTCACCGCAGATCTAACCCGCATGGCGGGCAACACCTACGGGGGCACCGGGACGCTCGAGCTCCAGGGGCTCTACGTGAACGCGAGGAACCACATCAAGGTGACGTCGCCGGAGGGGCAGTGTGACACGAACCAGACGTACCAGTACGGCTACAGCGGGAGCTGGGAGGTCCTCGTCTACGTCGTGCTCGACGACGAGGGGAGGATAGTCGAGATCGACGTCAACAACCTGCCTGACTCGAAGAACCGCACCCCAGACTCCTTCGACGTTCCAGGGGATGCGGAGACCCTCTGTGTCCTCAAGACCGGCTCGGCGAGGAACTCCGGACCCCTGCCCTCCAAGCTAATCGGGGCCTACTTGGAGGAGCACATCGAGTCGCTGGTGGAGTGGGTCGGCCCGCTCGAGTCCGGCGTCCACCGGGTGAGCGCGACCTACAGCGGACCCTGGCAGGGGCTCGAGGCGCTGGTGCCGCTGATGCCCAGCGACGTGTCCTTCCGGGTGGAGGGGACGGCCTCCGTCGTGCTGAGCCCGTCGTGACGCGGGGAGCCCTCGGCCCGATCCTTAACCTCCCCCGCTCAGCACCCTCCAGACGCCCCTCTGGATCAGCGTCAGCACGTCCCCCTCGCGCACCCCCTCCGAGGAGAGGGTGGAGGCCTCCGGCATGGCCCTGTACCCGGCCATCAGGACGTACCCCTCCGGGTCCAGGCCGAGGGCGGAGCAGGCCGCCTGCTTCACCGAGGCCACCGACGCCTCGGGCCCGACCTCGAGGGTAACGGCGAGGCCTTTCCCGGGATCCCTGACCCTGATCCTCACGTGGAGCACGCCGCTGGGCCGGGTTATTTCGTCTGCGCGGGCCTCACGCGCCCGCTCAACCCTTCGCTACCAGCGCCCGACCAGCTCTCTCACCCCGAGGGGATCGTCGGCGATCACGTAGTCGAAGTAGCCCATCAGCCTCGGGAGGTACGACAGCTCGTCCGCCTCGTAGCTCCAGAAGCCTATCCTCAGCCCGATGAGCCTGGCCCACCTGACCAGCAGCTTGAGGACCGGCATGCCGACGCGGTCGACGCCGTCGAGCGGGACGTGGAGGGGGGTACGGGCGGAGCCCCGCCTTCAGCCACGGGAAGGTGGCTACGTCCCTCTCCCTGACGATTGAGAAGGCGAGCCTGGCCCTCCCGCTCAGCCTCCTGATGCCTGAGAGGACGCCCGGGTCCGTGCTTGAGAATATGACCCTGTCGAGCGCGTCGAACTTCGATGCCCTCCTGAACGCGTCGAGGGTGTTGCGGGCTCTCCAACACCCCTATGGGCTATTATCGGCATTGGACCTCGGCCCCCGGCGGACTCAGGCGGACTGCCTACCACACCTTGGCCCCTACAGGCACAGCCTCTCCGACCTCTATTAGGTGCACCCTCCCGGACTCCTCCTCAGCCACGACCAGCATTCCCCTGCTCTCGATTCCCATCAGCCTCTTGGGCTTCAGGTTGAGGACGAATATCATCTTCTTGCCTACGAAGTCCTCGGGAGCGTACTGGTCGCCCACTCCAGCTACGATGGTCCTGGACTCTCCCCCGAAGTCCACCTCCAGCCTGATGAGCTTCCTGGACCTGGGGATCCTCTCCGCGTCGGTTATCAGGCCCACCCTCATGTCGAACTTCCAGAACTCCTCGACGTCGTAGAGTTCGGACATCGCTCAACCCCCCTCCCGCTCCTTTTAACCCCCAGAGGTCTCGCGGCGGGAGGCGCCCGTCCTCCCCAGCCTGACCTCCTTTATCAGGCTCTCCGTGAGTTCCAGCCTCTCGTCGGCGGCGTTCAGCAGCTCAAGGCCCACGTTCCCCGGCTGGTAGCACAGCCTGACCACGACCCCGTACTCCCTTGCCTCCCGCACGGCCGGAACGAAGTCGTCGTCGCCCGCCACCAGCACCGCCACGTCCATCCTCCCGAGCCAGCTCAGCTTGACCAGGTCGAGGGCCAGCATCACGTCGACCTGCTTCTGCTCGTACCTCTCGGCTCCCCCGTCCGTGGGTCTGACCACCTGTTTCCCCAGCCTGATCTCGAACCTTGGGAGGCTCCTGAGCGTGTTCAGGAACCTCTCCATCCTGGCGTACCTCTCCCTTGTCCTCCTCCCCGGGGCGCTCGGCCAGGTGGGGGAGGCAGTCGTAGTAGTAGGCCCTCACCCTCTCCAGGTCTCCGCAGATCCTGTCGGAGAGCTTCTCGTAGTCTATCCTGGGCTCCCCGAGGTGCCTCAGGACCGCCCTAATGTACCCGCCGTCTATGAACACGGCGGCCCTCCCCACCTCACCACCCGCCGGTTCGGCCGCCGAACCTTATTAACCGCCCGGAGCCGGCGACGGCATCCTCCCGACACCGCGCCAGACGATCCAGGCGAGGAGCAGGGCGACCCCGAGGGCGGCCAGCGGGAGGGCCACCCGGGTGATCAGGCCCGACCCGCCTCCGGTCGGTGTGGTGCCGGGCTCGGTCGGCGAGAGGCGGATGACGAGGGTCTCCCCGGGACCGATCGATCCTCCCATCAGCCTGAGGGGTCCGCCGGGCGAGCGGACGCACTCCACCTCGTCCACGCTCCCCCAGAGGACGCTGACCCGCACCCCCTCCGTCGGGGGGATCAGGCCGGGAGAGACCGAGACGGCGAGGGGCACCTCCTCGCCTCCGGGGTTCCGGATCGTTAGGTAGAGGCTCGGCCAGTCGCCGAACCTCTCCACCAGCAGCCCTCCTTCCCCAGCGGCGCCCGTCACCGGCCTCCAACCCGCCGAGTGGAGTTCTAGGAAGACCCCGGCGGCCTCCCGCAGCAGGGAGGCCTCGTCCTCGCTCACCTCCATGTCCTCTTTCACCGTCGGGAGGATGCCGTAGAAGATGAGCCCGTCGACGAACTCTCTGAGGATGCCCGGCTGCTCCGCGGGCGGGGTGGTTATCACGCCGATGGCCGCCCTCGAGCCGGCCGCGAATCTCCTGTACAGGAGCTCCACGTCGCCCCAGTTGAACCCCCTGGGCGAGCACTCGAACGGGAGCGCGTCCAGGTAGGGCAGCCCGAAGTTCGGGTAGCCCTCGGCGATGAAGTTGCCGGTCAGGCCGCCGGGCATGGCCGAGTCCATCCACTCCCTCAATGCCCACAGGTACTCCGCGGAGGCGTACGAGAGGTGCGCGGCCGGCCTGAACGTGTTGGGGTCGTAGGTCAGGTCCCCGTCGAGGGCCTCGATGGCCTCGCGCCTCAAGTCCACGGCGCCGCTCCTGCCCATGAAGTTGTCTAGCTCGATGCCGTCGATCTCCAGGCCCCACGCCTCAGCGTTGCTCAGCGCCGCGGTCAGCAGGTCCGTGGTGTAGTTCCACACGTTGTACCCGGGCAGGTCGGGGTCTGCATTCATGGGGATCCTAGGAACCCACTCTCCGGGCCTCCAGCTGGGCCCCCTGAGCAGGCTCGCCACTATGGCGAACCCGCTCTCGTCGCGAGGCGCGCTGGAGAGGGCGGCCCGGGCCTTGATCCCCTCCGGGCTGGCGTCGCCAGCCAGCTCCTCCACCCTGGAGACTGTCTTCCAGTAGCTCGGCGGCATCTCCTCCACGGACACGCCGGTCACGGGCTCGTACTCCCAGGGTAGGATGTACTGAGCCACGTAGGCGTACTCGCGGTACTCTGAGGCCCGCCTGGCCGCCGAGGGGTACTGCAGGTGCACCTGAACGAAGGGTCTTGAGGCTCTGCCGGGCTCTCGGAGTTCTGACAGCGGCAGATCCACGCTGGGCGAGAACCACCCAGGGTGGTCCGCGTAGTAGCGCTGGATGATCCCCCTCATCCCCTCCCACCCCTCGCAGGCGTACAGGTGAACCTCGAGTTCGGCCTTCGAGTGCCTGGACCCGGACCCCGTGAGCCCGACGGGGAAGAAGGCGCCGAACCCCACCCCGGGCTCGTGGCCGAACGTGTGGATCCTCGGCTCGTCCAGGGGTACCGCCAGGCCCAGCGTGACCCCCTCGCCAGACGCGGCCGCCAGCGGGTACATGGAGATGGGCAGGTAGCCGCCCGAGACCAGAGAGTTGACCGTCCTGGCCCGCGCCCTCCCCTCGATCGGCTCCTCAGTGCGAGGGTCCAGCCAGAGGCGCCACCCACGAGGGTCGATGGGGATGGCCAGGGCCACGTCCAGAGCCCTCTCGCGGTCATCCAGGTTCTCCACCTCCAGACTGAGGGTCGCCGGGTTTCCAGCGGTCCGAACCCTCAGCCGGTAGGCCACGCCGTCCAGCTCCCCGGAGAACTCGCTCCAGCCTTCCCCCTCGCCCTCTATGGCCAGCGGCACCGGCCTCCACTCGACCGACCCACGCAGCCCCACGACCGCCGGGGATTCCACGGCCACCCAGAGGGGCTCCTCCAAGGTCGGACAGGCAACGACGAAGTAGAGTTCAAGCGAGGCCGCCCCCGGAGGAGCTGTGGTCAGGTTGGTAAACCTCTTGGGCGCCGGAACGCTGCCCGAGGCCGACAGGATCATCTCCCTGATCTCGCCGCCAGAGCGGTCGATCCAGCGGACCCAGAGCTGAGCGATGGGAGGGACGCCTGCGTCGATTAGTCCGAGCCCGGCCGAGAACAGCGCGCTCACCGCGTAGCTCGCTCCGCCCTCAACGGGGGCCTCACCTAACCTGATCACGGCCTTCCCTCCCTGGCCGGCGCACGTGACGTTCACGGGGCCTCCCTCGACCTCGACGGACCAATCCCTCGGGGCCCGCGAGACCCTCGGATCAAGCTCGAAGACGCTGGGCTGGCTCAAGACCTCCGTCAGCTCCCGAACCCACAGTATCCTATCCCCAGAGAGGCGGACCTGAGCGCCCAGAGCCTCCAGGGACTCCAGCCCTCCGTCGGGCGCGAGGCTCAGGGACACGCCTCCCCCGGCGGTCGCCGTTTCCACAGGAACCACTAATCGCAGAGCTAGCAGAAGCGTCAAGATGAGCCACAACAAACGTTGCATATCAGTCAGCCTCCCGAAACGCTCGAGGAGTCAGGCTCGCTCCTCGTTCTTCCCTTCCTGATCTTGAGCCAGATCAGTACGAGCACAAAGGCGGCGGCAACGAGTGTCGGGGCTAGGAGCGCCTCGATCCAGCTCACCCTTCCATCCTCAGGCGGCCTCGGCGGTTCACCGCCATAGAGCTCCTCGCTCAGCCTCTCCAGGCACCACTCCAAGCCCTCTCCTTCGGTCGAGCTGAAGTCCCTCCCCCTCTCATACAGGTACTCCGCGTCCCACCCCCAAGAGCGGAGCGTCTCCACTCTCGGGATGGACATGCACTCTGCGTGCCACGAGGAGGGCCCCACGGCTTCGTAGAATTCCGAGTCGCTCCCGGACATCAGCACGATCAGGGGCACGCCGGGGTCGAACGGCTCCACGTTCTCCTCGAAGAAGGGGTCGGTCTGAGCGAAGTAGGCCCTGTAGAAGGGATCCTCTAGTATGGCCCCCATGTCCCCCTCTCCCTCGGTCATGAGCCTCAGCATGGGCTCCGTCAGCAGCACCCTCGCTATCTCAATCCCTGGAGTGCTCTCGTTGAACCCGTACCTCTCCGTCAGGTAGGACCACATCGGGGCCACGAGGTCGGACTCGCTAGGAGGCTCGACTTGCGCAGACCTCACTAAGGGCATCACGCCAGCGGGGGTCATCCTGGGGGCAGAGTAGAGCTTGATCAGCTCGTCCGTGAAGAACAAGTCCTTGTCCCAGCCTCTCTCCTCCGCCAGTGTCCAGACGACGCTGATCCAGATGTTTAGGTGGGCAAGCGCCGCCCTTCCCGTGTAGTTCTCCGCCAGGGTCGGCGTCAGGCAGTGGCAGATGTAGGCCACGCTCGGGTTGAAGGTGTCGGCGACGAAGGCCCTGACTCCCCAGGCCTCCGGGTGCCGGCTCCGGTTCAATGTGAGCTCCTGAGCGAAGGCCACGAGCGTGGGCGTGGAGATGCAGTTCGTGCTCACGACCACCCTGCTGAAGTCCAGCCTCAGGGCGCTGGAGTCGAGGCCGCGCCTCTCCAGCCAGCTCAACGCGGTCTCGTTGTCCCTCATGAACTCGGGCAGTTTTTCTAGCGCCTTCAGCCCGTCGAAGAGGACCTTCTTGGTCTCCCATATGGATAGGGGGGAGTAGCCCATGAAGGGCTCAGAGGGGCCCGCGCCGGCCTGCCAAGGGTTGAGGGACACGAAGCCGTGGCTCGCGTAAGTCGCTCCCCAGGAGTTACCTCTGGGCCCTCCGCTCGGCTCGTCGACGAAGGGGTAGTGCCAGTAGTCGGAGCCCGGACCTCCGTATCCGTGGGAGAATATCTTCACGGGCCAGCCATCAGAGGGAGGCTCTCCAATAGGCCAGAACAGCTTGGCCCCTATCCGCACGCCCCCGTAGGCCTCGCTCCAGAAGTCGACGTAGAGCACGGCGACCTCGTACTTCCCTCCCTCGCGAGGAGACTCTACGCCCAGGGGCTCAACGTTCAGCACGTCGCCCGGCTCGTAGTCGCTCCTGTCGGAGACGCAGATCCTCCCGGGCACGCACGCTGGGTCGTAGGCGCAGGTCTTAGGGGGCAGGACCTCGTGGAGCTGGAGGGGCGTCGAGAACCTAGCGGTGAATGTGGAGTTGACCAGGGTCAGGTTCTCCTCGACGACCACCGCGTAGGCCAGGTCGAGGCCCGGCGGGTAGGGGAGCACGGGGGAGACCCAGGCCCCCCGGCTCGGGTCAAAGCTCATCTCCACCCTCTCCCAGGAGACCTCTGGGGAGTTCCACACCTTGTCGCCGGAGAGCGCGTAGTAGAGGAGCACGCGGTCTGGGCTTGAGGGCACCCTCGCCTCGACGCGGAACTGCCCGGGAACGACTTCCAGGGTTGGGTCGGGCCTGTACCTCAAAGCCTCCTCCCTGTTCCCGTCGCTCAGCAGCACCCAGGCCAGCGTCTTGACCTTCCTCAGGAAGGAAGGCTCGGCTTCACCGTCCGGGGTGTCGAGGGAGTAGACCCAGCTGACGTCGTCCAGCGACCCCAAGAACTCGGCCTCGGCGGACCCCAGCGGGTAGTGCTTCCCGTCGTGCGTCCCGTACGCGCCGACGTCTCCGGTCACGACGTAGAGTTCCGCCTTGGCCAGCCCCCGCTCGATCCTCTTGGCGACTGAGATCTCGGCCTCGACGTCCCTCCTCTCGGCCAGAAAGGTCTTAAGCCTGAGCATCTCGCTCCAGTTCCCCTTCCTCTTCTCCAGGTACGGGTTGTAGCAGCCCCACTGTGAGACGCCCTCGTCCATCGCCGCCGTGAGGTTCTCCATCTTGAAGCCCCCTGGGGAGGAGACCTCTATCCTGTCGTCGACCGTGCTGGCGATCCACTGGGCGTAGCCCTCCTTAGATCCCGCCATGAAGGCGACCCCCTCCACCTTGCCGCCGAGAGACTCGACCAGCTTCTGCAGTACGGTTATCGCGTAGCTCTGCGTCCTGGCGAGGGCCAGGATGAAGTTGGCCGTCACCACGTCCGTGTTCCCCCTGTTGAGGAAAGTCAGGGCGTAGAACGTCACGAGGGTCAGCGCGCCCCTGTCCAGCGAGAAGGGCTCTATGCTCCTCCTCTCCTGGCCGTACATGAGTATGGGAATTCCCGTCTCTCGCGATAGCTCGATCAGCTCCTCCCCATACCTGGACCACTTCCCCTCGAGGTTTGACTCTTCGTGCACGGCCAGGACGATGCCCCTCTCGCTCGGGCAATTGGGTATTATCGCGACGGCCCTCATGCTGAGTGGGACCTCTATCAGCTCGCCGCGCCTAGTGTAGCCCTCAAAGCAGCCCGCCGTGAACTCTCCCTCAATAACCCTCACGGACCCTCGGTCGCTCCTCTGGAGTTCCACCCACCCCAGCTCCTTGAGAGACAGGGACTCTATCAGGGTGAGGTTGTAGAACGACTCTACCTGCCTCTGAGCTTCGTTGACGGAAGGCTCGCCCGGGCTTGGATCCGCGCAGACCGGTGAGGTGAGCACCGACGGCACCTCAGCCGCGATCAGGGCGAGGGCTGAGATCAGAGCAAGCGCGCGCCTTCCCATGATGGCTCGGGGAGGAGGGGTGCGGAGCGCAGGCTAAGAGGGATCCCCCTGGATCGAGCCGAAACGGTGCGGTAAGCCGGTCTCTTGGGGATCGGAAGCTCAGAACATCAGCGAGCTGCTGCTCAAGACCAGCCTCATTGGTCTAAGGGCCCTGGAGGGGAGCGTCAACCCACGGCTGCCGCCAGCGCTCCGCCCACGACCTTCTAGGGACCGCCATGCTGGGGGGCAAGGAACGCTTCAGGCGGACGGACGTAGAGGTCTCAGATTGGATTCATGAAACGCCAATCCGCGGACATACCCCAGAACTCAGCCTCAACCGCACGGGCCACTTGGTGAGGGTGCGTGGGTGGGTTGAGACTCCCAGCCTATGGCGCAGGCGCTTTGCGGCGGCCTGAGCTAGGGATTTCCCTTCCTGGAACCCTGCCCCTCAGTGGCCTGCTCCAGCTCCCTCACCCTCAGGGCCAGGCCCGCGATCACCCCCAGCAGGACGGCTTCCATGGCGTCCTGGGGGGGCTCTGGCCCCGCTCCGAAGGCGTCCAGCAGGAGTTCCCCGCCCCTCAGCAGTCTCTCGAACTCACTCCTGATCCTTGGATCGCGCTCCGACCTAGCGATCCTCCGCAGCCTCTCGATCTCCCTCCTCACAGCCACTCTGAGAGTCGGGGCAGACCTCCCCACGGAGACGCGCCTCCCATCTCCCCAACCGTCACCCACACCGACGCCCCGGGCCTAGAGGGGTGCTTAACCAGCGTTGCCCTCACCAGCCCTCTGGGTCGGGGGTCAAGCCTCACGGCCACGTGGACCGAGTGGGCGTGATAGGTCCCGCCGAGGGGGGACCACCCCCGGCCATCCAAGGAGCACCTGTTGAACGAGATCACGGTCCCGTCGAGCGAGAGCCTCCTGAGAAGCTGGGTGAGGCGCGTGGCCGTCCAGGCCTCCCGCCACTCCACGTGCAGGTAGGGGTCAAACACCAGCGCGAACTCCACCTCCTCGCCCCAGGCCCTCAACAGCAGGTCCAGGGCGTCCTCGAGCTTGAAGGCCCTGGCCACCCTGAGGTTCTCCTCCACGGATCGCCAGCCCACCCCGAGCCTCCTGGCCATGGACCTGAGCAGGTAGGGGTCGAGCCCGCCGAAGTCCTGCACGTGAATCGCCAGCGTCCGCCCCCTCGTCGAGGCCAGCACGGCGATCCTGTGATACAGCAGGCTTACGATCCTGAGGCTCGGGGAGTAGAACTCGGTCAGGGAGCGCTCCTCAACCCCTCCGCCGAGCAGCCTGTCGAGCCCGTCGACGCCCGTCCCGAGGGCCACCCCGCCCCCGCGCCGGCCGGCCAGGGTGAGCATCCCCCACATGTCCGACGTACGCGGGAAAAAGTAAACCGGGCCTGTAGTCGCCGGTACTGCCTGGAGAAAGTTTTCACATCGCCCCGCGCTCCCCAGGCGCTCCGGCGGAGCGGACTCGGCCGAGGCTGGGGCGACGGCCCCACAATCCGCAGGGGATCTCGCGAAGACCTTTTTAACCGGGAAACGGTGAAGCTCGCGGATGTTCCTTCTGAGGGGGGTTGGCCCTGGAGAGGGCCTCTGAGGGACTCTCTAGGATCCCAGGGGCCTTGAAGCTCGTGCTGTTCGGCAGCGCCGCCAGGGGGGATGCGGGGCCTCACAGCGACCTCGACCTGATGCTGGTCGTGAAAGATGACCTCCTCTCTAGGGCCAAGGCGGAGGCCTCCGCGGCGGCTGCAGAAGTCTACGTGGAGACAGGGGTGCCGGTCACCGTGCTCGTGGTGACGGAGAGAGACTTCTCGGAGGCCCGCTGGGGGGTGATCAGGAGGGCGAGGCAGGAGGGCGTGGTGATATGGACCCGCTGATCTAGGCAAAGTCTCTCCTCGAGTTCTCCAGGGAGAAGCTTTAGAGCGCGGATCACCTTCTCAGGTCCGGCTTCCTATCGGACGCGGTGGGTAGGGCGTATTATGCCGCGTTCAACGCTGCGAGGGCGGTCCTCTTAATGCTCGGGTCCCGCGATAGGACTCACGACGGCGTGGCCTACGAGTTCTCCTCAGGGGATCCGCGAGGGCCTGGATACCGCGAACTGGGCCGCGAGAACCGTGAAACTCCCGACCAGTGGCAGAGGGGTCCGGGAGGGATCAGCGAAGGCGACCCCGCGAGACCTCGGTGGAGTTGGCGCGGCCTGTTTTGGATCCGATCAGCAAACTCACAACGGCTGCCAGGGCGGGTAGATCCCCGAGAAATAACCTAGAAGGCCAACAGGCTACGCTCACCTTCTGTTAGGTCCCCTTGACCGCTCCCTCACCCTTGTAGAAACACTTTTGTAGATGGGTTTCCCCAAATTATGGGAATGAAAGAGAAAGTGGAAGAAGTAAGGAGAGTGGATAAGCAGGGAAGGGTGGTACTCCCCAAGAGGTGGAGGGAGAGGCACCTCAGGACCGACAGGGTGATCGTCAAGGAGGAGGGTGACAGGCTGGTGATAGCCCCCTACAGACCTCCGGACCTGACCAAGCTGTTCGACTCCATAGAGGTGGACCTCCGCTCGGATCTGTCCGACTGGAAGTCGGTCAGGAGGGAGCTCCTTGAGGCTGGTAGACGCTAGCGTATTCGTCCACGCGTTCCTCAGGCCGAAGAGGAAGCTTCAACCCCACGAGAGGCGAATTAAGGAGAGCGCCAAGTCGATCGTCCGCAGGATAAACGAAGGCGAGGAGGTTGCCATGACGATCGTCCAGCTCGCCGAGGTAGCTAACCTCTTGGAGGCCCACCTCTCGAGGAGGATGGCCGCGCAGGTAGAGGAGTTCCTAGTCAGGGCGCCCAACGTGTCGCTGCTGGCGGTGGACCGCAGGATCTGCTCGGAGGCGCTGACGGTCTCCATAGAGCACGAAGTGGGTCTCAGCGACGCGATGGCCTACGTGATCATGCTTTCTCAGGGAATAAGGGAGATCTACTCCTTCGACCGGGACTTCGACAGGCTCCCGGGGATAGCGAGGATCACAGAGTAGGCCGGGGCAGCCACGGGCGCCGCTATTAATCGAAAACTATCCCTGGACCTGCCCAGGACTTCGGGACCCGATTTCGTAATCTCCTCCCAAGGGCCGTCGCGTCAGGCTTGAGGGGCTGGCTCCTAGACGCCCGAGTGAATGGGGAATCGCTGAGGCTGACCCTCCTGGGCGAGTCCGGCGGCCTGTCTGAGGTGGACGTGCCGGTGAGGGAGAGGCTCTACCTCACGCCCAGGTCAGTAGGCCTCGAGAGGCTCGCGGACTCCCTGTCCGAGCTAGAGGGCGTCCTCTCCGTCGACGTGGAGCGGTGGCTCCTGCCCCTGAGGTATAGAGAGGAGACTGACGTGCTCGTCGTGGACTGCCAGCTGGGGGAGGCCCGCCTGATACTGAGGAGGGTTCAAGAGCTGGGCCTGGCGGAAGCGTGGAACAGGTTCCCCTCCCCGATTCAGAGGGCGATCCGGGACAGGGGGGCGACGGCGTGCTCCTGGGTCGAGGTCGGGGGCGGGGAGGTGAGGCCCCTGGAGGACCCCGACTCCGTCCCCTACGAAGTCCCGGAGATCAGGGCCGTGAGGGTGTCCTTCCTGGGGTGGGCCGGCGCGCCCAACGTTCCCTCTTGGCGGACCGTGGATCGAGTCAGGCTCTCTCCGCTCCGGGGGGAGCCCACCGAGCTCCCTGTCGAGCGGGCCAAGTCCGGCGGGCTGGCCGACGCCATAAGGTCGCTCCTCCCCCACGTGGTCGCGTTTGACTCGCCGGGCTGGGCTGAGCTCGCTCTGGGGGACCCGGGGGTGGCGCGGGGGCTGAAGGCTGCAGGCGCGGTCGTCCTGCGAAGGCCCCCTCCTCTGGGGATCGACCTCTGGGGGGCCGTGGAGTGGTCCCGCATCTCCTCCCTCCCGCTGAGCCGGGTGGTCGACGCCACCATAGGCCAGGTGCTCACCAGCGCGGAGGCCTTCGTTGCCCTCCGCAGGAGGTACCTGATACCGAGGGTGAGGAGGTTCGTGGAGGCCTGGAAGAGCCCCTCCCAGCTCCTGGCCGCCGACAGGGGAGGGCTCGTGCTCACGCCCAGGCCGGGGGTCTACTGGGACGTCTACCAGCTCGACTTCAACTCACTCTACCCCTCCATAATCGCCAGGGAGAACGTGAGCCCCGAGACGGTGAACGACCCCTCGTGCCCTGGCCCGTGCAGGACGGTCCCGGAGGTCGGCCACCGAATATGCCTCGACAGGAGGGGGCTCGTATCCGAGGCCGTGGGGAGGCTCGTGGAGAGGAGGGCCAGGCTGAGGGAGTTAGTCTGGAGGGGAGGCCCGGACGCCGGGAGGTACGAGTCCGCCCAGGCGGCGGTCAAGTGGGTGCTCGTGGCGTGCTTCGGGTACCTGGGATACAGGAACGCCAGGTTCGGGAGCATAGAGGCCTACGAGTGCGTCACCGCTCTGGCGAGGGACGTCGCCAGAAGGGCCATCGAGGCCGCCGAGAGGGCTGGCTACAGGGTGCTCCACGTGCTGGTGGACTCCCTGTTCGTCCAGCCCACCTCCGCAGCCGTGGATGTTGACGAGCTCGTCCGGGCCATAGAGCGGGAGACTGGGTACGGCCTGAAGGTGGAGGCCGAGTACGAGTGGGTCGCCTTCTTCTCAGGCGCCACGACGGGGGAGGGGGTGCCCTCAAGGTACCTGGGGAGGCTCCGGTCCGGGGAGACGGAGTGGGGCCCCTTCAAGGTCAAGGGGCTGGAGTTCTCTAGGAGGGACGCCCCTCCTATGGTGAGAAAGGCTGCCAGAGAGGCCCTCACCCGGCTGGAGCGGGCCGAGTCTCCCGAGGAACTCGCGGGGGTGTTGGTCGAGACCGTCAGGGTCTTTAGGTCCTGGGGCCGGAGGCTGACGCGGGGGGACGTGGACCTCGCCGACCTCGTGGTGGAGAGGAGGCTGTCCCGGGACCCGGAGAGGTACGAGAGGTCCCTGCCCCACGTCGTGGCGGCTCGGGGGCTCGGACCCGGGCTTGGGTCGACTGGAGCCATCAGGTACGTGGAGGCCAAGACGCCTTACCCGATAGACCTGGGTCCCGGGGGCTACTCGGTGGAGAGATACCTCGCGTGGCTCGAGAGGGCGGCCAGGCCGTTCAGAGAGTTGATTAACCTCTGCCGCCGGCCCCTCACAGGCCAGCCACTCCAGACAGCGTGAGAAGGCAGGTCGGCCGCTGGCTGAGGGCCAATCCTCCACTGAAAATCACCCTGACGTCAACCACGCCGAAGAGCGCCGAGCCAGGGAGGATGGCGACAGCACTACCCGCCGCCTTCGGCGTTTCTCTCCCGTTTCGCGCAATCCTCTATATCCCCCTTCAGTACCGAGGGAGGGGGGCGGGGAGGCATTGAGGCGTCTCAAGCTTGAGTTCAGCCTTAGGGTACACCCACTAGACCTCATACCCCTCGGACTGGTGGCGCTTCACGCCGCGCTTCTGCTGGTCAACAGGGACAAGCTCCCCTTCTCCTACGACACCCCCTACCACCTGCTGATAGGGAAGATGTACTCCGACTTCGGGAGGGTCGTCCTCTGGGACTACTACGAGTACGCTCCGGTGGGCAGGCCCCAGCTCTACCCGCCCCTCCTTCACGTCATAATCTGGTGGATCCACTCGCTGACCGGGCTGGACTTCGTCTCCGTCGGCAGGCTCATAGCCCTTGCCCAGTATCCCACGTCGCTCCTCCTCTCGTGGATCGCGGTCAGGAAGATGTTCGGCCCCGAGATCGGCGCAGTGTATGCCGGCCTGCTGTCGGCCGACCCTAGGTTCTGGACCTGGCAGCTCTCCGTAGCCCCGACGGCCATGATTATGGCGCTCTTCATGCCTCTCCTCTACTTCTTCTGGCGGAAGAAAACGGTCCCGGCGGTCCTGCTGATGACGGCCTTCCTGTACTCCCACCTGGGCCTCCCGTACGTCGTCCTCATCTCGCTGATCTTCGGGGGGCTGCTGTCCCTGCCGCTGGACTCCGGCTACATCAGGGAGGCCCTGAAGGTCGGCGGGGCGTCGCTCCTCCTCTTCACCCCCTGGGCCCTCCACGTCCTGTCCAACAGCGAGGCGATCCAGGCCGGTAAGATGGCGGCCGGCGGGAGGACCCTCTTGGGCCTCCTGACCGTCGACCTCTTCGTGCTTCTCCTCCTCCCCGCGGGGATATACGCGGCCTACAGGGCTGGGACCAGGGGCAGGATCCTCCTGGGCGCGGGCGCCGCCTTTCTGGCGATCCTCCCCACCTACGGCCCGAGGTACTTCCTCCACTCCCCGCCCGTCAACTGCGCCATCGCCGCCGTCGGGTTCGGCTGGCTGGTGGACGGGATCCGACATCGCCTGGGCCGAAGGGTCGTCTACGGACTTGTAGCCTCATTTGCCCTGATCTCATCGGTGTTCGCCCCGTCCGTCGCGGGGCGCGCCCTGGGGCCCATGGCTGGCGGGCCGACGCCAATCATCAGGGAGCTTGGCGGCGGGATGGAGGAGGTGATACCACCCAAGTGGAGGCTGTACAGCGTGACCAACCCCTACGTGCATGAGCTGGCCAGGTGGATAGAGGAGAACGTGCCAGAGGGGGAGATAATTCACGTCGGCGTCGGTTCCCTGGCCGACTGCATAACCCTCCTCTCCGGCAGGCTCACCGACGGCGGTATGTACTGGGAGGTCAGGACGGAGGAGATGCTCCGGGCCGTCGCGGAGGGGAGGAAGAGTGGCATCTTTGTGTCCCTGCGCCGAGACCTCCCCAGGGAGGCTAGGGATAGGGAGGTGGACATACTGGCTGAGATAGGTCCGTTCGTGGTGTTCTACGCCGCCCCTCCCTCCAGGGCCGTCAGTCTGGAGTCCTTGGAGGTCGGGCTGCTGGTTAGGCTCCGCCCCGGCTCGGATCCGATCGAGTGGCTGGGGCCGATCAGAGAGTTGAGGCCCGAGAGGCTCTCCATCTCTGCGCCGGCGACAGCCGAGGGGGTGGAGTCGGCCCTGGAGTTCACCAGAGCGGCTTCTCCCTACGTCCAGAGGCTCGAGGTGGTGCTCGTGGCGAGGGACCGATCCGCTGGCCAGCTCGCGGCGCTCGCCTCCGCCGAGCTGAGGGGAATCGCAGACGCCGTGAGGATATCCGGGACCGCCCGCGTCCTGAGGTCCGTCGACGTTGAGGCGGTGGGAGGGGAGGTGAGGTCCGGGGGGCAGGAGTTCGGCGTCGGTCTGATAGGCAGGATCGACCCCGGAGACCTCCGGAGGGCCCTCGAGGTCGCGGACTACGTCGTGATTCACGTCCCACCCACTCCAGAGGTGGTCGGCCCACTCTCTCTGGCCTGGGAG
Source organism: uncultured Nitrososphaerota archaeon (assembly GCA_964594835.1). Lineage (GTDB taxonomy): Archaea > Korarchaeota > Korarchaeia > Korarchaeales > Korarchaeaceae > DRBY01. The sequence goes on along the minus strand of CAZQNA010000003.1, from coordinate 167,083 downwards.
GCCGGCGGCAGGCTCGAAGTGCAGGTGGACCTGACCCTCGCGCCCCCAGGTGCGAGGTCGAGGGCGCTTCAGGCGCTCCTCGGCGGGCTATCGACGAGCATGCCGGGCTGCACGGTCCTGATAGAGGTGGCCGACCCGGCCGCCCTGGCGGACATCGCCTGGGCGCTCGGGGTTAGGCCTCCGATGGGACCTCCGTGAGGTTCGGCCCGCGCCACGAACGGGTTATTACGTATTCTCGCCGCCCTCGCCTCGTGCTGGTGCGCAGCGTGGAGATGTTTCACGTTGCCATGGGTCTCGTTGAGCCCTTCGAGACCAGCTTCGGGGTCGAGAACGTTAGACACACCCTGCTGTTCCGAGTGGAGGAGAGGGGAGGAGAGGTGGGCTGGGGGGAGGCCCCGGTCTCGATAGGACCGTGGTACAGTCCGGAGACCGTCTCGACCGCCTGGCACGTTTCCAGGGACTTCCTAATCCCCCCGATAGTCGGGTCGGAGATCGACGGGCCGGAGGAGTTTCTGCAGAGGACCTCGAGGGTCAGGGGGCACAGGATGGCGAGGGCCGGGCTGGAGTTCGCCCTCTGGGACCTGAGGGCGAAGCTGGAGGGGAGACCCCTGAGGGACCTGATAGGGGGGACGAAAGACAGGATCGAGGTGGGGGTGAGCGTGGGCATCCAGCCCGACGCGGAGCAGACCCTCAAGGTGGTCGAGGGCTACCTCGAGAGGGGGTACAGGCGGGTAAAGCTCAAGATAAGGCCGGGTTGGGATCGGCAGCCGGTCAAGGCGGTGAGGGACGCCCACCCGGATCTTAGGCTGATGGTGGACGCCAATGGGGCCTACACGCTCGCGGACGTGGAGAGGCTAAGGGCCCTGGACGGGTTCGGCCTCATGATGATAGAGCAGCCTTTGAGGCCCCGGAACCTCCTGGCCCACGCTGAGCTCGCGAGGCGCCTCGAGACCCCGCTGTGCCTCGACGAGAGCGTGGAGAGCGTGGATGATGCCGTGGAAGCCCTCCAGCTGGACTCGGCAATGATCCTGAACCTCAAGCCGGCGAGGGTGGGCGGCCTCGTGGAGTCCCTCCAGATCCACGACCTCTGGGCATCCTCCGCGGGCAGGCCCCTGTGGATCGGCGGACTCCTGGAGACCGGGATCGGTAGGGCGTTTCAGGTGGCCGCTGCCTCCCTGCCAGGAGTGATGATGCCCTCCGACATCTCCGCCAGCGACCGGTACTACGAGGAGGACCTCGTGGATCCCCCTTGGTACCTGAACGCCGACGGAACCCTCAGCGTTCCAACTGGACCGGGGATAGGTGTTGAGGTCCTGGAGGAGAGGGTGGAGAAGTACACCGTGAGGAGGGAGGAGATACGGGCCTGAAGTCCTCCCACAGGCTCTGCCTCGTTATGGGGGAGGAGCTGAAGCTGTACTCCTTTCCCAAACCCCACCCGCTCCGCTCGGACAGGTACGAGGCCTTCGCCAGGGCGGTGGAGGATCAGGGAGTGGACCGCCTGCCCGGGGTGACGCTCTGCAGCCCCAGGATGGCCGGAAGGGAGGAGGTGGAACTCTTCCACTCCCCCTCCTACGTCGAGTTCGTCGAGGGGGCGTCGAGGCTCGGGAGGGGGTACCTCGACTACGGGGACACCCCCGCCTATCCCGGGGTCTACGAGGCCGCGCTGTGGGTCGTCGGGGCCACGCTCCGGGCCGCTGAATCAGTCCTGGAGGGGGAGAGCCTGAGGGCATTCAACCCGGTGGGCGGATTTCACCACGCGCGCAGGGACCGAGCCGCCGGCTTCTGTGTCTTCAACGACGTCGGGGTTGCCATAGAGTTCGCCCTGAGGTCAGGCGTGGAGAGGGTCCTGTACGTGGACCTGGACGCACACCACGGGGACGGGGTCTTCTACGGGTTCTACGAGGATCCGAGGGTTTGGATATTCGACGTCCACGAGGACGGGAGGTACCTCTACCCGGGGACGGGGTTCAGGCGCGAGACGGGCGCCGGAGAGGCTGAGGGGACCAAGAGAAACGTCCCCCTCCCCCCAGGGGCCGGGGACGAGGAGCTTGCGGAGGCCGCGCGGGAGCTGGAGGAGTTCGCGGCGCTGGCCAGGCCGGAGATCGTGTTCCTCCAGGCCGGGGCCGACGGACTGGCCGGTGACCCCCTGACTCACCTTCAGTACAGCGTCTCCGGCTACCTGAGCTTTGTCGATGCTGTCCTGATGGTCGCAAACGACCACGCGGCCGGAAGGGTCGTCGCAGTCGGAGGGGGAGGGTACCTCGGCTCAGCCCTGGCCTCGGCGTGGGTTGACTTGGTGAAGAGACTGATCGGATGACCGCCGGGGGAAACTATTGTTTGTGAGGGACTTATTCAAGGAGATGGTTTAAAGGAGACTCCAGCTCGACTCCGTCGGACCTCAGGTTTTTTAGTTTACCGGCAGGGCCCGCCGCGAAAAATGCGTCCCCTCGTGGCGCTCGCCGGACTCGTCCTCATGGTGTCGGCCATGTTCCTGCTCTCTCTCAGCAGGCAGGCCACCCTCCCGGACCTGCAGACCAGTCAAAACCGCCTCGTCGAGGGGTTCCTCGCGTCAAGCACCAAGGTCCCCCTGGTGCTCGGCGCTCTGGGTGCCGCCGCCTTCTTCGCTGGGGCGGCGCTCCCGTCCCCAGAGGAGCCGGGGGCCCGCAGGGGGCTCGACCCCGAGTTCCTCTCGTTCATGGAAGAGATGAGGGACCTCAGGATGAGGCTCGAGAGGGGGGCGATAACGCAGGAGGAGTTCAACAGGCTCAGGGCCGAGGTGTACGAGAGGCACAGGGCGCTGTTCCAGAGGTACCTCGGTAGGAAGGGTAGGTAACCAGCCCCCGTCGAGGGCCGAGGGAATACCTTTTTGCCTGTGTGACGGCGGCTGATCGGGAATGTCGTCGGAGTTGACGGGGCTGGACCTCAGCTTGGCGCTGGCCGTCCTCGACAAGAGGATCGACGACCTCGAGTCGAGGCTGGCATCCCTTGAGAACACGATATCGAGGCTCAGGGAGGAGGAGTCCTCCCTGTCGGACAAGGTGGACAGGCTCGTGAGGAGGGTCCTCGAGGGAACCGTCCTCCTAGCGGCCATAGTGATAGCGTCGATGATGCTGATGCCCTCCGGGAGGGTCCCGCCCTGGCTCCAGCGTTTCGTGACGCTGGCCGCGCTGGCGGGGGCGTTCGTCCTCTGGGGCATCCTCAGGCTGGGCTCATCCAGGCTGGAGGGGAGGAGGTCAGAGCTGGAGAGGGAGATCTCCAAGAGGGCCTTCCAGTTGGAGGACCTGGAGGCGGAGACCAGGTCGCTCAGCAGGATAAGGACGGCCCTGGCGATAGCTCACGGCGGAGACGTGGAAAGGGCCTACGAGGAGCTCTCCAACGTGGTCCTTAAGATCTCCTCCAGCAGCGAGGCGCTGGAGGCGATCCTGATAGGCCTGAAGGCGCTGGCGGAGGGGGCGCCCAGGGAGTACGCCGTCAGGCTGGCGGCCGGGCTGGAGAGGCGAGCCTGGGAGCAGCCCCAGGACTCATGGGAGAGGGCCGCCCTGGTGGCGCTGGCGGACGCCCTCACGGCCAGGGCCAGGTGAGGCGAGCCTCCTCAGAAGGCTCAGGGCCCCGGCCGCTGCCCCGAGTTCGGCGAGGTTCTGGTCCTCGGACGTCCCGATGATGATGGCGTCTCCATCCCCGGCGCCGAGGATCCTCGATATCTCCCGGGCCCTTCTCTGGAGGTCGTCAGGGCACCTCACCCCGTCGGGGAAGTAAACATCGCCCGACTCCAGGACGAGGACCGTGGCCCCGTCCGCGCCGGCCCTGAACGCCGCGTCCCTTATCCCCAGGCCCGTCGTGACCCCCCTTGCCCCTCCCCTCACGAGAATCGCGGCGTCCCTGGAGCTGACGGTCAGATCCCCCGCCCCCACCCTGACCGGCCCCTGGAGGAGCGCCTCCAGCTGGCGGACGAACTCCTCGCCGGACCGAGTCAGTCCCCACCCCGACCTGGAGCTCTCGACTAACCCGGCTGACCCCAGCCTCCGGAGGAGGCTCCTGACGCTCCCCTCCCCCAGGCCCAGCTCCGCCGCCAGGGACCTCCTCCCGATCCTCCTGCGCCGCAGCTTGATCAGGGCGAGTAGAGCATGTTCAGCCCGAAACCTGGCCTCTGGACCTGGTTTCTTTTCGACAAGGGATTCGAGCGTGAGGATCAGATCCTTCAGGGGCGGGGACTCCCTCATCTCCTTCACCAGACGCCCCGGAGGGAAACTTAATATGAGTATGGATGGATTATCCATCCGGTGATCCGATGGAGCGGTGGGTCGCCGTCTCGGCCCTCCTACTTGTCTGGGCCATCTCAGCGTCCATGTTGGCAGTCTACTATAGGAGCAACCTGATCGAGGCGAATAAACGTCTTGAGAGTTCCGGTGGGTCTGGATCCACCGAGTACATCACCGTCAATCTGGGGATCGGAGTTCAGGGCGGGGAAGTGACCTGGCACAACGGAACCAGGGTGACGAGGGGTTCCACCCTCCTGGACGTGACGAGCGAGGTGGCGGAGGTGAACTTCACGGTCTATCCGGGGATGGGGGCGTTCGTGCAGTCCATCAACGGGATCGAGAACAAGGACCCCTACTACTGGATGTGGTGGATGTGGACCGAGTGGGGAGGGTGGCAGGAGGGTCCTGTGGCCGCCGACAGGTACGTGGTGGCCGACGGCGAGACCCTGCTCTGGTACTACGAGGACACCTCCCAGAGCCCGCTCCCGACGCCGCCGTGACGCGATCGTGAGGGGATGTTGTTGACCCGCGGAGGGGATCAGACCAGGAGGGCGGCCATCATAGGCCTGCTCTCCGCCCTCTCCATCGCGACCAACTACGCCCTTACGGGCGTTCCCAACGTGAAGCTCATGGACTCGGTGGTCTTCCTGGCTGGCCTCTCCCTCGGGCCGATAGACGGCATAGCCGTGGCGAGCCTCACCTGGACCGTCTATGGATTTTTCAACCCGTACGGGTTCGTCCCTACGGTCTGGGTGGCCACCGTCCTAGGGGAGTGGGTCTACGCCCTGGCCGGGTGGATCTCCGGCAGGGCGGGGGGCGGGGTCAGGTCCTCGACGCTGGCGGCAGTCGGATTCTTGACGACCCTGGCCTACGACATCCTTACGAACGCGGCGTTCGCCCTGACCTTCGGCCTCCCCGTTCGGGCGGCGCTGGTAGCTGGGATCCCCTTCGCCCTTATCCACGAGCTGTCGAACGCCGCGACCTTCTCGCTCCTCGTCCCCAAGGCCGAGTCTCTCGTGGGCCTCCTCCTGGGGTCCGGGGCGAGGGGGCCCGTCAGGGCCGACCGACTATGAACCTGGGGGGCTCTATCCACTCGCTCCCGCACTTTGGGCACTTGCTGGGCCTCCTGGGCTTCTTGAGGCTCCTGAAGACGTAGCCGCACTTCCTGCAGTACGGGGGCTCCATAAGCAGGACGAGGGACCCGCCGTAGGTCCGATTGAGCGTCTTGGCCACGTGCTCCAGGTGAGAGTAGACGGATCTCGCCTCTCCCGGCGGCAGCCCGAGTTCTCGGGCTATCTCCGCTGCGGTCATCGGGTGATCGGCGGAGGAGAGGATCCTCACGATCCTCTGCCTGACGGTCCCCTCCCCTCCAAAGCCCTCCACGCTCACCCCCCGCCCCAGGAGTACTCTATCAGGGTCATGACCGACAGCGGGCCCCCGGGCTGGTAGTCGACCACCTCGACTATCCCGGTTATCGGGATGTCCGGGCTCACCCAGACGGCCCCGGTCTCCCTCGAGAACTTGGCGCAGTAGAAGCTGCCCGCCGGGACCTCCCTGTACTCGGCCGTGGCCCTCCCCAGTACGCGAGGGATCTCCTGACCCGTGAGGTTCGGCGGCTCCCACGGCTGGCAAGTAAGGTTGGAGGTGAAGCTGCCTACCCCGGCGCCAGTGATCGAGGCGTACGTGCATATCGACCCGTTCGCGAGGTAGTAGGCCACGCTGGTCGCGTTCGACTGGGGGGCGTAGACGTTTATCGCGCTCTGAACTATCACGATCCCCCGCACCCCGGCGAGGATGCCGGAGGAGACTGTGTAGAGCATGAACCCCGTCACGTTGTCCCCGTAGGGCGAGATTATCATGGTGGAGTAGTTGGCGTACTGGCCGGCGGAGATGCCCCTCGGCTCCAGGCTGGTCATGGCGGCCGAGACCGGCGAGCCGGGGAAGCCGGAGGTGGCGTAAAGCCTTGCCGCCAGCAGGGTCTCGTTCCTCGTCCTGCCGGCTATGACGACGGCCGTCCGGTTCCCCCAGTACCCGAGGTAGACGATGAGCGCCCCCTCGACCTGCCTGAGCCAGTCCTCGTCGGTGTCGTTCAGGACCTCCGCTGAGATCTCTCCAACCCCCTCGTAGGCGTCAGGCCCGCCCAGGATGAGGGGGAACCTATCACCCACCTCTGAGGCGCTATCTGGGCTCAGGAGAGCGACCTCGACCCCAGCCGCCTGAAGGCGCTCCTGTATGGCCTGGGCGGCAGGAAGGTCGTACGAGTTGGCGATGATCGCCACACCTTGGGGCGAGCCCTCCACCCGGGCGATGGGCCCCGAGAGGTCGGGTACCGCAGCCAGGAGTAGGAGAATCAGGGAAAGGGTGAGCAGTTCGGTAATCTTGCGCCTCTTGACCACCTCAAGGCCGGAGGCGTGCGGGGATTTAAGGTATTCCCGCGCCGGACCCCTCGAGCCTGACGCCCCCGGCATCGCGGGGATACCAGAGGAGCCTCGACCCGTACTGGGGATCTGGACCCAGGGTCCTCATCACCTCGTTGACGGCCTCCTCGACGGTCTTCCCGTCGGCCAGCAGCCTCACGAGCGCCGCGGCCGCAGCGTCGGAGTGGGAGACCGACACGTCCCCGTCCCACCCGATGACGACGGACGCCCCCCGATCCACCAGGGCCTGGGCCGTGACGTTGGTGATGAGCCCCGCGCAGCCCGGGAGTATCAGGACGGCGCCGTCGAAGCCTCCCTCCATCTCGTGCCTCACGAACTCCGGCGGGACCGCGAAGTACCGGTCGTCAGACTTGAGGAGAACCAGCGCGCCCAGCCTCTTGGAGACCTGCAGGTCCACGTACCTGCCGGGGGAGTACGGCTCCCCGGTCCCGAGGGCGACGTGAACAGGCACGCCCTCCCGGTAGTAGGCCGCCGTGTGGACGCGGAAGACCACGAGCCTGTAGCCCAGAGTGGGGAGCCTCCGATACAGGTCGACCGAGACGTTCCAGTGGGTGTAAACGTCCAGGGAGAGGTTGACCCGCCCAAGGGCCTCGCGGATCTCCCCCTCCAGCTGGGGGTTGGGGAACTCTATGGCCAGGGAGTCCAGGAGGGCGGCCTCCCCACGGGGGCTGCCGGCTCGTGGTCGCGCTGTCCTTCGCACCCCCTCGACCGCCGTGAGGAGCAGCAGCGAGCAGGCCATCAGCGCGACCAGGGCCCTCCGCGACGTCTCCCTACCCCGCAGGCCCGCGGGGGTCAGGTAGATAAAAGGAGCCGACCCTCGACCGGTGACGAATCTGCACGGGAGGTGGGACGATGGTGACTCCCTCGAGGCTCGCGCTGGTGGTGGCCACGGTGTCAGCCCTCCTCGGGATCGGAATGGTCGTGGCGGGCTTCTACTACAGCGTTCAGATGTTCTCTTCGCCCCCTCCCAGCGGGGACCTGGAGAGCGGACTTTCCACCCTCGTGTCGACCATAATCAGGCTCGTCCCGCTCGCCGTCGGAATGACCGCCGGTGGTTACCTGCTAGACAGGGGACTCTGGGGACTCCTCAAGCTGAGGGAGGGGGAGGAGGGGTCGTGAATCCGTCTACTCCCCTTAGACTGGCTGCAGGGGCTCTCTTCCTGCTCTACCTCGTCCCGTGGCTGCTGCTGGCGTACTCCCTCTACGAGGGCGACATAGCGATCGAGCCATCCCCGTCAGGCGGCCTCGTCGTCAGGAACTCCTCACCGATGGAGGTGGAGATCCGGCTCGCCTTCTACTCGGATCGGGACCTAGTGGGCGCCGTAGAGATGACGCTCCCCCCGGGCAGCAGCCGAGGGGTTGAGCTGGACCCCGCTCTACTGGCGGCGGCCGACGGGGCCGAGATGGTCCTCAGATCCATGGGCGTGGTGGAGGTGAGGGCCAGGTGGAGCCTGAGAGGGGGCTGAGCGGGGGACGACCGGTCGACCTGAGGGAGGGCGCCAGGAGGGCGCTCCTGGCCGCGGCCTTCTGGCTGACCCTTAGCCTCCTGGCGTCCCTCCTCCCGGCCCCGGGGGAGGGGCTCGGGCCGAGCCTCCCTCCCCTGACCGAGCTTCTGACGGTCGACCTTGCGGTCTACGCGGTGATCTCCTTCCTGTCGGGGGCCCTCAGGGAGACGCCGCTGTCCCCCGTACTCTCCGCGGCAGCCGGGGCCTACTTCGCGGCCTTCGCCCTCCGGGCCCCGGGGAGGGCAGCCGCGGCGATCCCCGGGGGTACCGTGGAGGTCGACCTCACCCCAATGAGGGACATCCTGGCGGCCTGGATCCTCTTGGACTCCCTCCTCTGGTCTCTCAATCCCCTCCAGAGGTTCCTCACCCGAGCAGGATCTCGCTGACCCCCGTCACCCTCAGGACTGGTCCCGCCCCGGCGCCGCCCGAGGGCGCCTCCTCCTGAGCCACATGAGGAGCGGGACGGCCGCGGCGTTGTACGCCGAGGCGACCAAGAAGGGGGCCTTGGGACCGACCGCGTCCCACAGGGCGCCTCCCACGAGGAATCCGAGGGCCGAGGCCACTCCAGTCACGGAGTCCACGAGCCCCATGGACCTGGCCCTCTCCTCCCCCGGGGCGCTCAGCTCGGAGATGAGGGACCTCCTGGCTGGCATGTCGAGCGCCCCCACGACGCCACCGAAGAGGAGGACGACGGCGGCCGACCAGAATCCCCGGGAGAGTGTGAAGGCCGACCAGGCCACCGAGGACAGGAGGACGTGGGCGGTCAAGACCTCCGTTGAGCCGGCGAGCGCTGCCAGGTACCCGGCGGCCAGCTCGAAGAGAAGGACCCCCGAGCTCCGGACGGACATAAGGGTTCCGACGAGGCCCTCCCTGAGCCCCAGCTCTCTCAGGGCGTACAGGGAGAAGAACGGGCTGACCGCCATGAACCCCATCGTGTGGAGGAACAGGGCGACGAGCAGGATCGCCATCGAGCGCGAGATTCCCCCGCCTGAGCGGGGTGCTCTGTCTGCCGGGCTCCTTACGGGGCTCGTCCCCCTGCTCCCCACCTTGCCCTGGAGGAGGACGACCGAGGGGGCCGCGGCCGCCATCAGGAGTCCCCCGGCCAGGAGCAGGTGGGGGTAGCCCGCCCCCTCCACGATGGCCCCCGCCAGCACGCCGGAGGCCGTTTTCCCCAGGACGACCGCGGTGTAGAACGCCCCGAACGAGACGGCAGCGCCTCTCTCCCCCGGAATCTCCGAGAGCAGGCCCACGGCGGCCGTCCCAAAGGATCCGTTGGACAGGCCGTAGACCAGCACGGCCGTCAGGGTCACCGCCGGCGTCATGGCGAGCGGGAACAGCGGGGCGAGGGCCGCGGGCGGGATGAGGGATAGGAGGAGCGCGGTCACGTAGCCCCTCGCCGCCGACACGCGGCCGGCGGCCCAGGAGGCCAGCGCGGAGGCGGCGGTGAATCCGGCGTTGAAGAGCCCTATCTGTGAGCCCCCGTAGCCCATGGCGTTGAGGTAGAGGGAGAGGAGCGTCGTCACGGTCCCGTGGGCCAGGGTGACGATGAACGCCAGGTAGTAGAGCGTGAACCTTGCCGAGCCGTTGTCTCCGCCGGGGCGGCCCATCGGTTGACATGCGACCCCAACGTCAAAAATATTCACGGACTCCGGGCTGGGGGAGGCGCGCGCCGCAGAACGTTTATCCGGTGACCGGAGGGACCCCTTCGACTTCCGATGGATTCAGGCGACGACACCGTTGACAGGCTGGCTGAGGCGGTCAGGGGGAGGCTCGACGATCCTTCAGAGGTCGCCAGCCTGATCAAGAGGATGGAGAGGGACCCGGCCCTCTCGAGGCTGGTTTTCGCGATAAGGCACCCCCTACTCTACGGTAGCAAGTTCCTTGGCCTGCTATACGTGCTGATGCAGTTCCTCCTGTCGGCCATATTCCTCGTGGTCGGCCTGCTGCTGGTGGTACCGTCGAGTGAGGAGGAGTTTCAGGGGGCCATGTACCAGTTCCTGGACCTCCTGACCCAAGCAAACGTCTCCGGCATAAGGTTCCTCACCTTCCTCGTGGGCCTCGCCCTCTTGGTCATGTGCGTCAACAGCCTCTCGAACGCCGGTGAGGTGATGCAGGGTCTGGGCGTGATGGAGGAGGGATGATCACCCGTGGTGGTGACCGATCAGCTCAAGAGGGCCCTGCTGGTCGTGAGGCTATTCGCCGGCGCGCTGAGCCTGATGCTGGCCGCGGCGCTCCTGGTGGGGCTCGCGCTCTTCAGGGACAGGAACCCGGTCTCCCTCATCTTGGGCTCCACCCTCGCCATGGTCTACGGCATCGGGGGGCTCATATTCCTCGGGGGGATATTCCGCAGGCTGGTCGGTGGCCTCGAGCTGAAGATGGGGGAGGCGGCGCCGGAGCCCATCTACGGGTTCCTCTCCCTCCTGGTGGCTGGGCTGGGGTCGACCATGGGCATATCCATGCTCACGGTCCTCCCCTACGCGATAAGGTCCTCCTCGGTGGCCTCCACCCTGGCGGCCATCGCCGTCTCTGGGGCCATCTCTCTCCTGCTGGCGCAGGCCTACGGCACCATGGGTAGGCTCCTCTCGGGCAGGGGGGAGAGGTCCGTAGGTGGGCCCGCGTTCGTCAAGTCGGCCTACGGCCCCGGGGCGTCCTACTTCCTCAGCAGGCTCAGCATGTGGGTCGGGACGACGGCGCTCACCGCCTTCAACCTCGTCATGTCGGTGAAGTTCCTGGCCTCCTATCTCCCGGAGGTGCTCTCCACCCTGGGGTTCTGGGGCGAGGGGGCCGAGCTCATGATCATGGGGATAGGCGGCGCGGTCCTCCTCTGGGCGGCCCTCCTGTTCAAGTACGAGGGTACGCACAGGAGGGAGGTCACCGCGGTCCAGGCCGTTCTGATCATAACGTTCCTCGCCCTCCTGTTCATCAGCCTGTCCAGCTTCCTTGAGAGTTCCCCGTCGTCTCCGATCGACGTCCTCGCCGAGAGCGGGATCGCGCTGAGGGACGTCGTGTTCAACGCCGGATACATCTACCTTGTCCTCTTCGGCTTCCAAGAGGTCCAGGCGCTCTTCGAGGAGAGCAGGCCGGAGATATCGATACCGCTCGTCGGCAGGGTACCGAGGGAGAGGTACGTGGGCTGGGTGATGATGCTCACCGTGGCCCTGTCGACGGTGATCTTCGCCGCCTACTCCATCGTCATATCGCCCTTCGACCTGTCGGGGGACATCCCCCCGCTGGAGATATCCTTCGGGATCGGGGAGACGGCCGTGCTGGTCAACTCCGCCCTGGTCCTACTGGCGGCCGTGACCACCCTCACCCCCTCCTACATGGCCGCCAAGAGGCACCTCGAGGAGCTGGGCAGGGACGGGCTGATCCCCCAGTCGATAACGAGGCACTCTTGGATGTTCACCCTCGCCATGGCGCTGATAATGGGCCTCCTGGAGACGAACACCCTCGTAGGCATAGCTGACGTGGGCATACTTCTCTCGCTCGCCCTGATCTCGCTGGCCGACTTCCAGCTGAGGAGGGGAACCATTGGCCCGCTGGGCACGGTCAGGGACCTGACCGTCTCGGCCGCCTGCCTCATCGTCCTGACGGCCTACTATCTGATTGAGCCCCAGACATTCATCCTCGGCATCATGTTCCTCGTCCTCAACTGGTTCATCTTCTCGGTGTTCAGGCTCGGAGTCGGCGTGAACCTCTTCATGGCCACCCTCACCCTCACGACCTATGTGGTGATAGAGCGGGTCCAGCTGGCCCAGGCGTTCCTGGGAGTCTGGGTGACGAAGAGGCTGGGGACCGTCCTTCTGCTGCTGGCCGCCGCCTACCTGGTGCAGGCCCTCGTGGGGCTCAGGCTGAGGGACGTGTGGTACGACTTCCTGAGGCTGGCTGGGAGGGGGCTGAGGTCACTCGAGGGGGCCTTCACGCCCGTGGTCTCCTCGCTGCGGGAGGAGCTCGAGAGGACGTCCCTCGAGGGACGCAGGTACCAGATAATCGAGGCCGCCATAAAGGTCGAGCAGCTGAGGGAGATCAACCCGGATCTCTACAGGAGGATCGAGCCCATCGTGAGGAGAGACCTGGAGAGGCTCCTCAGGTACGAGCTGGAGAGGGGGGCTGACTGAGCCCCCCGACTCCCCGGCCTCACCCGCTCACGCTCACGAGAGCTGGGCCCTCAGGCTTCTTCGCGCCCTCTAGCCTTGAGATGGCCTCCTTGAAGTACTCGACCCGCCTGGCCACGACCCTGCCCCTCTGGGTCAGCCTTATCCTGAACCCCCGCCCCTCACCCTGGCCGGGGCCCACCTCGACGAGGCCCTGCGGCTTGAGGTACCTGTTGATGTAGTAGTCGACCGTCGCGACCCTCCTCCTCAGCTCGTCCGTCTTGCTCCTCTTTCCCCTCACCCTCTCCCTGTGCTCCACCGCGGAGGCGAGCTCGCTGAGCTTCATCCCCTCGGGGCTCTTCGCGAGGGCCTCAACTATGTCCAGGACCCTCTTGGGCATCGCCAGCACGCCGGCTGGCGGGACTGGGAGTTCGTCGACCGAGTCCCCGTAGGCGACGACCACCCTCAGGCCGAAGAAGGAGGCGGCGAGCTGGAAGGCCGCGGGAACGACGGGAGATACGGAGTTGAGCAGAAGGTAAACCTCTGCCCCGTCCCTCTCGGCCTCGTGGGCGGCGTGCTGGACAACGTCGAGGACCTCGTCGAGGTCGTAGAGGTTGACCTCCTGGAGGACCACCCTCTCGACGAAGGGGCCGACCCTGTCGCAGTACTCCCTCACCGCCGAGTCCCCGCTCGATCCCCTCTGAACGAGCCCGTAGACCACCCTCGGGGGCAGCCTCCTGTGTACCGCCGTCAGCTCCTCAATCGAGCCGTTCTCGGCCAACACCAGGTACGTGCCCCTGGCCAAGGTGGTCGCCTTCCGCTGCAAAATCAATTTTGATAACTAAAAAAGTCTTCTAACGTCAAAGCGATCCTCAAGCGGCACGCGCGCATTTTGAAGTTAAGTTTTGGATTTACACATGAAGGCTGAGTATCATAATTTATCTACATGGAGGAGGAAAGTATCGTCAAACTTACGCGATCTCGGGGATGCGAGTTGGCCAAGGCCGTCAGGCGCGGGGTCGACCGGCGCGGCCCGCTGGAGCCCTACCTGGGCGAGGCTCCGCTGGAGTACAAGCTGGTGCCTTACGATAGGCTGAGGGCCGAGCTGGCCGAGCAGGCAGTCGAGCACGCCGACGAGACCATGAGGCTCGCCGAGAAGATACGCCGCCTGAGGGCGGCCCTCCGCTCCTCGGTGGGCATCCAGAGGGTTGAGCCGGTGGATCCCTCCTCCTCGACCTTCGGGGCCGTTGATGCTGGCGCCAACGGCAGAGACCTCCTCGTCGGGGTCTACCCGATCGTGACGGCTGTCGGGGCGACCTTCAGGGGCTCCACCATGATCTCAGGACCGAGGTCCGCGACGGCAAAGCTCCCGAGGCTCTACGGGGACGAGGAGGAGGCCAAGAAGCTCTCCACGCTCGTGGGATACTACCTGCAGTTCGAGCTGGCTAGGAGGATCGTGGAGGAGTCCAGCGACGGCATCCTGATCGACGGTCCGCTCGTTCTCAGGAGGAGCGCCTACGGCCCTAGGGGTAGGCACTACGGCAGGACCTACCTGAGGGCTTACTGGTCCGCCTGGAGGTCGCTCTCCCTCCTGCTCGAGGAGGCGAGGGAGAGGGGGGTCCCGGTCGTGGGCGTGGTGAAGCGGGTGAGGTCCACCCACGTCGCCAGAATGATAGGCCTCGATTCCACGGGCGACTCCGCCCTGGCGGCGCTCTGCCTGTCCCCCGGAGAGTACACCTCCCCGCTCCCAATGGAGTCCGCGTGGGCCGACCTGCTCGGGCACCTCAGGGAGGCCGACGTCGACCCCTCGGGCCTGAGGCCCCACTCCGTGATCGTGAGGTCGGGGACAGGGGGCCAGTCCTACAGACTGGACGTCCCGGAGTTCGCCCTCGACAGGGTGCACGAGGTGGTCAGCAGGCTGTACTCTCTCAGGGTTCCCCCGGCTGGCCTCCCCGTCCCCATAGTGGCGGTGGACCGCCTCACGCGGGTGACCAACCGTGAGGCCGCCCTGCTCCACCGCCGGATGTTCTCGACCCTGGCCTCGAGGCTGGGGACCGAGAGGGTCGACATACTCACCCTGCTGGCCCTTCAGCACGGTGAGTCGTGAGGTGCGCTCGATTGGAGGACGCGAGGATCGTGGGCTACGTGATGTCAGGATCCACGCCCACCAGAGTGGCTTTCGTGGTAAGAAGAGACAGGAGAGTAGCCGTCGGTAGGTACTACGGGTTCAGGCACCCCTTCTTCGGACCTGACGGGCCCACGGTCTTCGTCAGGGTCTACGAGATCACGGCGATCAACGAGGAGATGGAGTCCGGGAGGGCCGCGGTCCTCGCGTCTTCGTCGGGCCTCGTGCCTGATTACCCGAGCGAGCTGGAGTACCTGCTCGCAGAGTCTGAGGTCCTGGGGTACAGAGACCCGCTGTCGGGCGAGATATCTCCGCTCGAGGCTCCACCCTCCACCATGACCCCCGTGGTTGAGCCCACGGCCGAGGAGCTGGCGCACTTCGTGGGCGACACCGCCACCGGGGGGACGCCGGTCAGGGTGGGTGGGATGAGGGGCCTCGGGGCCCCCCTGCACCTGGACCTCGACGCCGTGGCCAGGGGTCACATGTTCGTGGCCGGAATGACGAGGTCGGGCAAGAGCGTCTCCGGAGACACCGTGATCGCCATATACGACGTCGCCGAGGACATGATGTGGCTGGGCCCGATAGGGGACTTCTTCGCGGTGGTGAGGGGGCAGGTAGGGGGCGTCAGGTACTTCACCCTCGCCCTGAACAGGAGGACCCTCCAGCCGGAGTGGGCCCCGGTGAAGGCGATCCTGGCCCACCCCTCACCGCAGAGGATGTACGAGATCGTCACCGAGACGGGAAGGAGGCTGAGGGTCACAGGAGATCACTCCCTCCTCGTTTTCAGGGGAGGGAGGGTCGCGACGGCCAGGCCGGAGTCGGTCAGGGTCGGCAGGGACTTCCTGGTCGTCCCCTGGGGAGGGGGGGAGCTGGGCAGGGGATCCCTGGACCCAGAACTCGCGTCCGTCGCCGGCGTGGTGGCCGCGCAGGGCCACAGGAGGGACAGGTCGGAGATCTACGTGATAGGCGCGCCCGACGACTTCAGGCTGAGCCTCATGTCCCTGGGCGTAGGCTGGACGGACCTCCGGGATCCCTCCAGCCTCCTGATAGAGGCAGACGGAGTCCTCGACCTGGCGGCGAGGGAGGGGCCGGCGTTCGCGCTGAGGTACGACGGGAGGACCGTCAGGGCCGCCCTCGCCTCAGCCCTTGGCTGCATGGGGACGGGCTGCAACGGCAACGGGGAGTTCTTCCTCCTCTCAAGGTCCAGGCAGGAGCTGACCGCCGCCTCCACGCTTGCCGCGGTGGCCGGGGTCAGGACCGTCGAGTTCGGGGATGACTACCTCGTCCTGGACTCGAGGGACCTCAAGGTCCTCAGGGAGGAGGTCGCGGGGAGGTTCAGCGGGGCGGGCCTCGCGACCCTCAGGGTTCCCCTGGACGGTCCGCGCAGGCTCAGGCTCCTGGCGAAGAGGATGATCGGCTCTGAGGACCTCGTAGACAAGGAGAGGCTGATCAGGGCTAGGGAGAGGCTGGTCGAGGCGGCGGAGAGGGCGAGGGACCCAGGTGAGAGGGCCCTCCTGGAGAGGCTCCTGAGGCTCGTGAGCAGGGTGCTCAACGCGAAGGTCACGTTCGAGAGGATCGTGGCGGTCATCGAGGTGGACGCCGAGGGGGACCTGGTCTACGACCTTAGCGTCGACAGGCACGAGAACTTCCTGGCCAACGGGGCGTTCGTGCACAACAGCAGCTTCACCCTGAACCTGATCAGGAGGGGGATGGAGGCCGCCCCCGGCCCCAGGTTCCTCGTGCTGGACAGGAGGGGGGAGTACGAGGGACTGGCCGACCTGGGCGGCGTGGTGATGGAGTACAGGGCGTTCCTCCCGACGTCCGGGGCCCTGAGACCTGAGGACGTGGCGAGGAGGGCCGGGATCGACCGCGGCACGAGGGCCTGGGAGCTGACCGTCATGGCGGCCGAGGAGGCCGCCGAGGCCGGGGACATGACCGTCGACGGGATAATCTCCAGGGCCAGAACCCTGGCCGCCAGGATGGCCCTCAGGGACAGGACGGCCCTGCTCCGCCGACTCGAGGCCAGGCTCAGGAGGGCGGCGGGAGACATAGAGAGGTCGAGGGGGGAGGGCGTCGACGTGGTCAGGGTCCTGGGGGACTTCCCGGCCGTCGTCGTGGACTTGAGCCTGGACAACCACTACGACGATCAGTTCGTCGCCCTCCGCAGGATCATACGCAGGCTCGTCTCCCACGCCGTCAGCAGGAGGAGGGCCGGCGACTTCGCCGCCATAGTGGTGGTCGAGGAGGCCCAGTACCTGGCGCCGGAGAGGGGCTCCCCGGTGGTCGGAGACCCATACGGCTCGGGGATCGCGTCCGCCCTGACCGAGGCCGTGAGCCAGGCCGGCGGGTACAACCTGGGCTTCATAGTCGTGACCCAGAGGCCCAGCTACGTTTCGAAGGGCGTCATCAGCCAGTGCAACACCGTGGCGGCGTTCAGGCTGCAGAGCGGCAACGACCAGGAGGCCATCGCGAAGTACACCGAGGCCGGGGAGGCCGTCGTGAGGTTCCTTCCCTCGCTCAGAGACCACGAGGCGGTCATATGGGGGATGGCCAGCCCCATCCCGTTCCCAGTCGTGGTGAGGGTCGAGGTGGAGGCATTCCCCGCCAAGGCCTCTGCGAGGCCCAGCGAGGCCTGGCGCAGGATGGCCGGGGCCCAGAGGAGGCTGGACGTCTGAGTGCAGGATACTCGCCCCCGACCCCGCCGCATGACTTTTTGTCCTCCAGCCCAGGAGGGGTCGCGAGGTGGTTAGATGGCCACGTGGCTCTTCTACGCGCTCCTCTCCGCGCTGTTCGCGGGTCTCGTCGGGGTGGTGGGCAAGATAGGGGTCGAGGAGGTGGACCCCATAACGGCCACGGCCATCAGGGCCGTGATCATGGCGATCCTGTCGGCGCTCTTCGCCGTGGCCATAGGGAGGACGGACCTCAGCAAGGTGGACGCGAGGGCCCTGGGATACATAGCCCTAGCCGGACTCTTCGGCGCGGCCTCGTGGATGGCCTACTTCAAGGCCCTCAGCGTGGGCGAGGCGTCGAGGGTGATCCCCATCGACAGGACCAGCGTAATCTTCGGGGTCGTGCTCGCGGCCCTCGTGCTCGGAGAGAGGCTGACGCTGCCGAAGCTGGTCGGGAGCCTCCTGATAGTGGCTGGGGCGATCATCGTCTCCATGTTCTGAGGTGGGGGAGTTAGGGGGATCGGGCCCAACTTGACTCGACGCAGGCGGGCCAGGACCGGGAAGG
Source organism: uncultured Nitrososphaerota archaeon (assembly GCA_964594835.1). Classification (GTDB taxonomy): domain Archaea; phylum Korarchaeota; class Korarchaeia; order Korarchaeales; family Korarchaeaceae; genus DRBY01. Next base: position 149,428 of record CAZQNA010000003.1, on the reverse strand, counting down.
GAAAGGCCGAGATAAGGGAGATACTCAGCGCCATGCTGTGGAAGCCTGGGGAGAGGCCCGAGGACTACGAGATCCTCTACATCTCGAGGGGCACAGAGACCGGCCTGGACTCCGTCAGGGGGAGCGAGCTTCTGGAGGTGAGGTCAGACAGGATGGTGCTCCCGGACGGGACCGTCATCCCCCTGCACAGGATCGTGGAGGTCAGGGTGAGGGGCGAGTCGATCTGGGAGCGAGGCCGGTCGATTCGCCGGAACCGAGACCGGGGTCAGGGTCTCACAGGAGCTTGAGGGCCTCTTCAGCAAGCCTCCTGCCGAGGTCTCGGGCAGCCTCCAGGTCTGCCCCGGTCGGCGTCCCCTTGACGGACACCTCACCCACCACCGGGAGCTTCAGCCCCTCGATCACCTGCCTGACGGCCCGGAGGGCCCCACCGGTCCAGCCGTACGTCCCCAACAGGGCAACGACCTTGTTCTTCGGCTTGTACTCCGAGAGGAGGTCCAGGTAGAAGGTGACGCCCAGGAAGGGCCTGCCGTTGTGCGTGCTCGACGCTATGATCAGGGCGGCCGACTCCAGGGTCTCAGAGAGCAGGTCGTCGTAGTCGGCCTCGGCCGTGTCCATCGTGACGACCTCGAACCCCTCTCCCCTAAGGCCCTCCGCAGCCGCCTCCGCCAGCCTCTGGGTCCGCTCGTACTGACTTCCCAGGACTATCAGGGCCCTCTTGAGCGGCCTCCAGGACGTCCACCTCTCGTAGGTCTCGAGTATCCAGTCGACGTCCCTGTGGAGGGCACCGTGCCCGGGGGCAATCACCCTGGGCGAGAGCTCCCGGGCCCTGGCGGCGGCCCTGGCCGCCATCGACGAGTAGACCATCAGGATGGAGGAGTAGTAGTCCCTCAGCTCGAAGCCGTCGGGGTCCTCGTCGTAGTAGACGGCCCTGCTGGCCCCGTGGGAGCCGAAGAGGTCGCACGTGAACAGGATACCCTCCTCCTCCAACAGGGTCATCATCGTGTCGGGCCAGTGGACGAAGGGGGCGGAGATGAACCTCAGGGTCCTGTCCCCCAGGCTGACGGTCTCCCCGTCGGCCACCGGCCTCGACCTGTCCGTGGGGTACCCGGAGAGGGACGCCCCGATCTGGATTGCCTGGCTGGTGCCGACGAGCGTCGCCCTCGGGGCCCTCCTCAGGACCTCGGCGAGGGTGCCGGAGTGGTCGGGCTCGGTGTGCTGGGAGACCACCAGGGTTATCTCTGACGGGTCGACCACGCTCTCCAGGGCCTCCCAGAAGACGTCCGATACCCTCTCGTCGGCCCCATCTATTAGCGCGACGCCGTCAGACCCCCTCACCACGTAGAAGTTGTAGGAGGTCCCCCTAGGAATGGGCCAGAAGTTCTCAAACCTCTCGAAGGTCGTGTTCAGGATCCTGACGAGGGTTACGCCGGGAGCGACCTCCGCTCTGACCCAGCTCAAGCTACCACCAAGCCTGCCGGTGGGGAAAGCTGAAAAACCTGAACTACCCGGATGGGAGTCGTTGAGGATCGAGGGCCGTCTCGGGTTCGGGCTGTTCAGGTCGAGGCCAAACCGGTTCACCGCGCTGCTGAAGACGTCTCGTGGGATCAGGAGGTGCCACCTCCGCGATCCCGGGAGGCTCAGGGAGCTGCTCGTGCCTGGCGCCAGGACCCTCTTCCTCGAGAGAGAGGGGGCCGGGAGGAGGACCGACTGCGAGGTCCTGGCGGTCTGGTCGGGGGCGTGGTGGACGGTCGTAAACTCCGGCCTCCACTCGGACCTGGCGGTCGAGCTCATAAGGTCCGGAGGGGTCCCGGGCCTCCCGCCGACCGCGGGGTTCAGGAGGGAGGTGAGGTTCGGGGACAGCAGGGTTGACCTCCTCCTGGAGACCTCGCCCCCCACGCTTGTGGAGGTGAAGGGGTGCACGCTGGTCGTCGACGGGCTCGCCCTCTTCCCAGACGCCCCCACCGAGAGGGGAACCAGGCACGTTCTCAACCTCATCCGGGCCGTCCGATCCGGACTCAGGGCGTTCGTCCTCTTCCTCATAATGAGGCCCGACGCGGAGAGGCTCTCTCCCAACGAGGAGACCGACCCGAAGTTCGCGAGGGCCCTGAGGAGGGCGGCCCGGGAGGGGGTCGAGCTGGCCGCCCACCGATTCAGGCTCAGGGGGAGGTCCATCGAGCCAGCGGGGCCGGTACCCGTTGAGGTGTAGGCGGGCGGGGGCCTTATTTAGCCCGGCCGCACCCTAGGCCCGATGAGGGACCTGAGGAGGATCTTCGAGGAGTCAATCGACGAGTTCAACGAGATGCGAAGCCCAGAGGCGGTGGCGGAGCTGGTTCACGTGGAGGGGGAGGTCGGCGTGGTCAGGGTGAGGGGGCCGTTCTGCGCCTCTTGCGGCCTCTACGACTACTTCGACGACCTCGCCTGGAGGCTCAGGGACAGGCTGAGGGGGGAGGTGGTCGTCGAGGCCGTCGAGATGATAGGCGAGGACGAGTACCTGGCCCTCTACAGGGTCGGCAGACCCGCGAACCCAAGATCCATCGGTTGACATTCCGAGGACTTCGATGAGATTTCTCATCACTTGAGTTCTGAATCCAAACTATCGATATTTAAATTAGAAACCGACGGGGTACCGCCTCAGAGGAGGGATGCCGGGTCTCGTCGACCTGATTCTCGACTGGCTGAGGGGCTATCCCGCGGGCCGCGAGCGGCTCCTGTCCCTGGTCGGGATAGAGGTTCACTGGGCGATACTCCAGTACGTCCTCGGGCTGCCGCTCCTGGCGGTCTTTGCCGAGGCGATTTGGCTCAGGACCGGGAACGAGTACTGGAAGAGGCTCTCGCGGAATCTGGCGAAGGGCTTCACCGTGGTCTTCGCGGTCGGCGCCGCCTCCGGCACCGCCTCGGAGTTCGGCCTCATTCTGCTGTGGCCCAACCTGACCGAGGCGGCGGGCAGGTACATCTACTTCCCCCTCTACCTGGAGATCTTCGCGTTCATGACGGAGGTGGCCTTCATCTACCTCTACTTCTACGCCGACGGCAGGGTCTCTCCCAGGGTCCACCTCCTCATGGGGGTCGCTGCCCTGGCCGGCGCCTGGTTCTCCGGGGCCATGATCCTGAGCGTCAACTCCTTCATGCAGTCCCCCGCCAACGTCCTGGCCAACTACGACCCGTCCACCGGGGCGTGGGCCCCTCCGGAGGTCCTCCTCTACGTCCCCACACAGGTGGCCCAGGCCCTGGACGCTCAGAGGCTCGCCGAGGTCGGGGGGAGGATACTCGACAGCGGGGCCGACTACGTCCTGGTCTCCCTGCCGGCCGGGCTGGTAAGGGCTCTCATGTCTCAGGCCTTCGCGGGGTACACGGTGGGAGACAGCCTCCTGGCGGCCGTCGCCAGACCAGAGGCGGCCCAGGCCCTCGCCTCCGTCCCGCTCAAGAGTGTCCTCGACTCGATAGTCGCCAACACCGTCAGGCACGCCGGGGTCTACTCGATCACGTTCAAGTCGGGCACCTACGTCGCCACTTTCGTGCACTCCGTGGGGGCGGCCGTCACAGTGTCTGCCTTCACGGTCATGGGGGCCTACGCGCTGAGGCTCCTAAGGACGGCGGAGGACGATCCGGACAGGGAGTACTTCCTCAGGGCCTTCAGGTTCGCGGCCCTTGCTGCCCTGGTGGCAGTGGCCATCCAGGGCACCGGGTCTGGCCACGCCATGGGCGCCGCCGTGGCTGAGTTCAACCCGGAGAAGCTCGCCGCCATGGAGGGGACGAGCGAGCAGATAACCAGCCTCCCGGAGCTTATCCACGCGGAGGGCCTGGTTCACGGGAGGCTCATGCCGCTCCTCGCCTACGGGAGCTCCAGCGCCGTGCTGCCCTCCTACGACCTGATACACCCCGACTTCAGGCCGCCGCTGGTTGTACACTATCTCTACTACGGGAAGGTCGGCCTCGGAGTTCTGCTCGGCCTCACAGCGCTGGCCGCGGCGCTCGAGCTGAGGAGGGCCGACGAGCCCCCCAGGTGGGTCCTGTGGGCCTCGTCCCTGTCTCCCATCCTGGCCCAGCTCGTCAGCTTCCTGGGGTGGGCGGTGAGGGAGATCGGGAGGAAGCCCTGGGCCATCTACGGCATAATGGACGTCCAGACGGAGGTGACGGTGAACCCGCCACCCGCCTGGCAGCTGGCGCTGGTCGCCCTTTACCTGGTCGCGCTGCTGGCCCTCCTGCTCTCGATGGTCTACCTCTACCTGTGGAGGAGGGCGGCCGCGACCGCGGAGGAGGGGAGGAGGTGAGTTGAGCCATGCCGGAGCCGGTCGCCGTGGTCTTCATCCTCTCGCTTGCCTTCGGCCTACACATAGCCCTGGTGAACCTCGACATCGGACTGGCCACCCTCATACCCGTCATGAAGTGGCTGGGGGAGCGCAGGGAGGACGAGTTCCTGGTCGAGAGGGCCAGGGGCCTCATGAGGTACTACGCAATGACCTACGCGGTTGCGGGGGTCTTCGGGACGGCCTTCACCGTGGCCCTCCTGGCCTTCTACCCGGCGTTCATAGGCCTGGCGGGTCACCTGACCTGGGTGCCATTCGGCCTCGCCGTGCTGCTCATCGCGCTGAGGTTCCTGTCCGTCGCGGGCTACTGGTACCTCTGGGACCGGGTCTCGAAGGGGGTCCACCTGCTCATAGGGGCCGCGATGGCCGCCACTGGCTTGCTGATACCCCTGGGGTTCAGAGCCGTCTTCGCGTTCCTCAACGCGCCCTTCGGGCTCAGGCTCCAGCCCAAGCTCCACCTCGTCCTGGGAGAGGCCCTCTCCAACCCGACCCTGATGCCGCTGTACCTGAAGAGCGTGTTCGGCGCCCTGGCCACCGGTGCGTTCGTGGTCGCCTCCGCTTACGCCTGGAGGCACGCCGCCAGCGAGGGGGAGCTGAGGGACAGGTACGCCGAGGTCGTGGGGGCCCTGCTCCCGTGCGGGGCCCTATCCCTCTTCCTGATGCTGATCTTCGGCTTCTGGTACACCCTCAGCCTGCTCTCCGTCTCCCAGTACAAGTTCGTCAACATCTTCGGAAGGTTCCTCGGTGCGGAGCCGGCAAAGGACTTCTCCTGGCTTTTCTTAGTGAAGATGGGGTTCGTGGCCGCTCAGTTCGCCGTGATACTGATCACCTTGAGGTCGCTGATCAGGCGGGGATCCCTCAACGAGGACTCCATGAGGTGGATCGTCACGCTCGGGCCCTCAGCCCTCGGGGCCGTGATAACCGGGGAGTTCCTGAACATGTACAGCCAGCTGCCCTACTTCATAGCCAGGCCTGACCTCCTAAACATGCTACCGGGCTGGATGGTCGACGCCCTGTCGACCGAGGCCGTCAACCCCCTCACCAACCTTCCGAGCCTGTACGTCATAACGGGTGCAGCCCTCGCACCGCTCCTGGTGGCTGTCGGGGCCCTGATCTACGTCGCCGTGTCGGGGGAGGGGGCCGAGAGGCCCCCGGCCACCCAGGGGGAGGTTGTTGAGGAACTTGGAGAGAGCGATTAGGCCCCCCTAATTTTTCTCTTTTTCCCTTCTCTAGGGATAAACGTTCACGCTATTCCTGAGAAAGAGATCGAAGGTGGACCCATTTCCCCGAAACGGTCCCGTGGCCCTCCGTCAGTTAGGACGGCGAAGGCAATACTTATAATATCATAACCTAGGGGGTTAGCAGGTGGTATCATGGAGGGAAGGATTCCACTACTGGGTGAGAAGTTCCCGACCCTAGAGGTCCAGACGACCCACGGCAAGATCAAGCTCCCCGACCACTTCGCGGGCAAGTGGTTCATCCTGTTCAGTCACCCCGCCGACTTCACGCCAGTCTGCACCACCGAGTTCGTCGCCTTCCAGAAGAGGTACGAGAAGTTCAAGGAGCTCAACACCGAGCTCATCGGACTCAGCATCGACCAGGTCTTCAGCCACATCAAGTGGGTCGAGTGGATCAAGGAGAATCTGGGGGTCGAAATCAAGTTCCCGATAATAGCGGACGACCTGGGCAAGGTCTCCAGCGCCCTCGGCCTGATCCACCCCGGCAAGGGGACCAACACCGTCAGGGCCGTCTTCATAGTAGACCCCAAGGGCATCATCAGGGCGATCCTCTACTACCCGCAGGAGCTCGGAAGGAACATGGACGAGATACTGAGGATGATCAGGGGGTTCCAGGTGTCCGACAAGCACGGCGTGGCCATTCCCGCCAACTGGCCCGAGAACGAGCTGGTCGGCGACCATGTGATCGTCCCGCCCGCCTCCGACGAGGAGACCGCCAAGAAGAGGCTCGAGGAGGCCAAGACCGGGAAGATCGAGTGCTTCGACTGGTGGCTCTGCCACAAGAAGGTCTCCTGAGCCCGCGGGTCTGCTGGGCCGTCGCTCGGCCGGGGGCCTCCCCGGCCGACTTTCTTGTTCCTCTTTCGAAGGCCTCGCCGACTCGCGTCAGCGCCTGTGGGCGGCGCCGACCAGGTCAGAGATCGAGGAGAGGCCCTCCTCCCTCACGTACCTCTCTATTCCGGCGGCGACATCCCTGAACACCCCCAGTCCCCTCGAGAGGATCGCCGTTCCGATCCCGACGCATGAGGCCCCGGCCAGGAGGTACTCCACAGCGTCTCTCCAGCCGCCGACCCCTCCGACACCCACGATCTGCACCGATCCGCCGAACTCCTCGTAGAGCTCGTACACTGCCCTCAGGGCTACCGGCTTCAGGGCCGGGCCTGAGAGCCCCCCTATCCCGCTGGACAGGATGGGGCGCCTCGCGTAAACGTCGATGGTCATCCCCCGAAGGGTGTTGGTGGCCACGAGGACCTCCGCCCCTGCCTCCACGGCCGCGACGGCGAGCCTTGGGAGCCCCCAGTGGAGGGGAGGCAGCTTGACGAAGACGGGGAGGCGGGTCGCCCCGCTCACCGAGCCGACCAGCTCCCTGACCGCCCCCTCGGCGAACTCCGAGCTGATCCTCCTGGAGGGGACGTTCGGACAGGACACGTTCACCTCCAGGGCGTCGGCGCCGGCCTCCTGGGCCATGGAGGCCATCTCGGCGGCCTCCGAGGGGTCCTCGGACCAGATGCTCACGATGAGCGGGCTCCCGAGGTTCAGGGACTTGTAGCGTCTGATCTCGCCCATGAAGGGCTCGATCCCGGGGTTGGGGAGGCCCATTGAGTTGAGCAGACCCACGTCCAGCCGGACGACCACCGGGTTTGGGTTTCCCTCCCTCGGGCGGCGGGTCAGCGTCTTCGTGGTCACGGCCCCGGCCCCCGACCTCGCCGCCCTCGTGAGCAGCGCCGCCGAGTTTCCGAGCACCCCCGAGGTTAGAACAGCCGGGCTGACGAGCCTCAGGCCCGCGAGCCTGACCTCCAGCCCGGCGCCTGCTCGCACACCCTTGGCTCGGTTCAGGGCCGAGTCCTCGATCGGGCTCGCTGGCCTCAAGCCCACACCTCCACCAGCCGACCCGAGAGCCAGTCGGCGCCCAGCAGCCGGGCGTCGAACACCGGGCCATCCCTGCAGACCCTCAGCCCGGTGGATCCGACCTCGCAGGCGCCGCAGAGCCCCAGGCCGCACCTGACCCTCCTCTCCAGGCTCACCTCGAGCCTGACCCCCCTCGGCAGGCAGAGCCCAGCGAGCGCCCTCAGCATCGGCTCGGGGCCGGACGCCTGGACCAGGTCCACCCGATCCAGATCCAGAAAGTCGGTGACGAGCCCCCTCAGGCCGGCGGATCCGTCCTCCGTGGTGACCACCACCCGATCGGCCAACTCCCGGAACTCCTCGATCAGGAGGGCGTCCCGGGCCGCCCTGAAACCCAGGGCGACGGTCAGCTCCACCCCGCTCCCAAGCCCCCGGAGGGCGTCCGCCAGCCTGAGCAGGGGGGCGGCCCCGTACCCTCCCCCCACCAGCAGCCTCCTTCCCGGTCCAACGCTGAAGCCCCTGCCGTACGGCCCCCTCACCCAGAGCCTCGACCCGGACCCCACCGACCCGTGGATCTCCCCCGTCACCCCACCGACCCTGGCGATCAGGAGCCAGACTCGGCGTCCAACCTCCCTCGCGACGCTTATCGGGATCTCCCCTGCTCCTGGTAGCCAGACCATGACGAACTGGCCCGGGTCAGACCCCAGCGGCTCCTCCAGCTCCAGGACGTAGAGGTTCACCCGGTCCGTGAGCCTCACCGCCTCCCTGACCTCCGCCGGCCTGTGCACGTCACTCACCCCCCTCGGGAGCCGGACCGGCCGGGGCCCCCGGAGAAACCCTCTCCAGGAGATCGTCCAGCCTCAGGATCCACCTCAGCCTGACCCCCTCCGAGCCTAGCCTCTCCTCGGCCCCCTCCCCCCTGTCCACGACTACGTAGGCCGAGCGCACCCTTACACCGGCGCGCCTCAGCGCCCAGACCGCCCGGAGTATGGACGAGCCGGTGGTGGAGACGTCGTCCACCACGGCGACGTCCCACCCCTCCTCGGCGATCCCCTCGAGCTCGGCCATGGTCCCGTGGTCCTTCCTCCTGGGCCTCCAGTACAGCAGAGGGAGCCCCAGCTCGAGGGCAACCCCGGTCGCCAGGGGGAGGCCGGAGACCGCGACCCCGCACACGGCGTCGTGTCGGCCCCGCCTCACGAGGTCGGAGAGGGATCTCACCATGGCCCTGAATAGGGGAGGGTGGGAGCAGGCGCCCCTAAGGTCCACGTAGACAGGGCTCTCCATGCCCGACGAGAGCCTGAACCTGCCGAACCTCAGGAGGCCGAGCCTCACGATCTCTTCGGCCAGCGTCAACACACCCACCCCCTCTGGGCCTCGACCACGGATTTCGCCGCCGCCCTGGGATCCTCTGCGAGCGTTATCGCCCTGCCGACTATCTCGAAGTCCGCCCCGGCCCTGAGCCCATCCCCCGGCCTCGCCCCCTGCACCCCGACTCCGGGCGACAGGATCGTCGCGAGTGGGTGCAGTCTCCTGACGGCCCAGACGAGCTCGGGCCTGGTGGCCCCGACGACGATCCCGCGGATGTCGACCTCTCTTGCGTGGGAGATCAGCGCCTCGAGGTTCTCCTCGAACAGCCTGGATCCCGCGTGGCTCATCGCCGCGACGCCCACGACGTCGAGGCCCGCCTCGGCCGCCGAGTCCACCACCTCGCCCAGCCCCATGGGGAAGAGGTGCACGATCGCCCCGTCGAAGCCCATCTCAGCCAGCCTCTGGACGACTCTGGCCTCCACGGCGGGGATGTCGGCGAGCTTCAGGTCGGCCAGCCAGTACACCTCGGTGAACTCGGAGACCAGCCGGGCCACCCCGTTCCAGCCCACCTCTAGGGAGAGGGGCAGGCCGACCTTCACCCCGGCCGCAAACTCGGCCACTTCCCTGAGAAGGTCTCTGGCGGCTCGTTTCACGCCGCCTGACGGCCGCAGGAAGTCTATGGCGAGTATTAGCCTGCTCTCAATTTCTCTCGCGCGCGTCCAAAGCTTCTCAAGGGAGACTGGAACGAGAGAACCAGTGCACGGGACCCTGCCTTCAATCCTCCCGATCTTCAGGGTGCCCTCCTGCCTGGCCCGCGGGCCTCTATAAGTGCTGCCCCCGCGGTTCCACTCCGCGGAGTTCAAGCCATCCCCCCAATGTTGACTCAAATTCAGCGCTTAGCTCGACTTTAACAGAAGTTTTAGAGGGTTGATCTTGCCAATTTTGATCATTTGATTTGTATCGGGAAATGTAATTCGAGCCTTTCTTATATGCCCTCACGTGCCGTCCACCCATTTGAAGAAGTTTAGTAAATTATATGGCCGTTACCCTACATAGATTGTGCCAACCGATCACTTAAACAACAAGCAGTTTCCGCGCCGCCGGGGTCACGGGCATGATAGTGATGCCCTACGACCAGAGATTCAGGGACTCACTCCGACGCTTCAGGCCCGTGGGAGGGTACCGATACGTCGGGGAGATAAAGCTGGCCCGCCTTCGGATACTGAACTATCAGCGGTCCGTCCAGGTCATTCAGAGCGGGGAACTCATGGAGATATCCCTGTGGGACCTGCCGGGGCTCGGCGCCTGGAAGGTGACTCCGCCGGTCGGGAGCTCCGTGCGCGTGTACGTGAACAAGAGGATTCTCAGGGTTCAGTGGCTGCCCTACAGGGAGCTTAGGCTCCTCCTGTCGCACGTGGTCGCCTCCGTCAACCTCGGCAGGTTCAGGGCGTTCGCCATGAGGTGGGGGGTGGTGGCCGCCGACGACGAGGGGAAGCTCGCGTGGGCCTTCCTACCCAGGTTCATCCGGGGGTCGCTTATAGACAGGGCCAGGAGGGGCACCCTCCCGAGGATCGACCTCACGAGCTTCCTCGCGGCCGTTGGCGAGAAGGGGGGCGGTTCTGGCGACTCCAGGGGCCGACATCAGCCCGCCCTGCTGGCGGTTCTCGGGTTCGAGTTCGACCCGAGGCTGCCCAGGTGACGCCGACGCGGTCGCGGACCCCTCTGAGACGGATCCGTCCCCAGGTAAGTTGGTGGGGCGGGCGCCCTGGCCCGGCCCTCCGGAAGGCTCATTAGGTCTGCCCGGCGCTCGATCCGGAGGGAAGGCCATGAGGATACTCCTCACGGGTTTCGAGAGTTGGGACGACGTCCCGGAGAATCCGACCGAAGCCCTCGTCAGGGAGGCGGACGCGGCCGAGGGCGACGTGATTGGGATCGTGCTTCCGGTCTCCTACCGGAGGGCCGGCGAGGTGATCAGGGGGCTGATCAGGTCGGAGAGGCCAGACGCGGTCATTTCCCTCGGCCTCGCCCCGAGGAGCGCCCTCATCAGGGTCGAGAGGATAGCCCTGAACGTGGCCCACACGGAGGCCCCGGACTCAGACGGAGCTACCCCCTGGGACGAGCCCATAGATCCGGATGGACCTCTAGCCTATCGGCTGACGCTCCCCGCGGGAGAGATCGTGAGGGTCCTGAGGGGGGAGAGCATCCCGGCCAGGCTGTCCCACCACGCCGGCACGTTCCTGTGCAACTACATCGCCTACCTCGTCATGAGAGAGATCGACGCGCTCGGGCTGAGATCCCCCGCGGGGTTCATCCACGTCCCCTACTCCTCAGAGGTGGCCTCAAGGATGGACAGGGAGGTTCCGAGCCTACCGGGGGCCACGCTTAGGAGGGCTGTGGACGTGGCCATCGAACTCACGAGGGCAGCGGTCGGCGGTTCCGGGGTTGACTGACCGGTGGTTTGCGCATACCTATGGGGCAGGCCCCTGGAAACGCAACGTGGCAGGAGGCTCGCGGGACTCTGGGGTTAGGTGCCTGAACCTCCGCGCGTGTAGGGTTATAAGAAACCCTTAAGAAAACCGATCTTTAATGAAGAGCCTGTCAACCCAAGCCCTGCTGGGGCTCGTCGGAGTCCTGGGTCTCCTGAGCGGTCTCCTCCTAGGCTCCGCTGTCAACCCCGCGCGCGCTTTTGGCCCACCGTCTGGGGACTACGGAGACGCTCCAGACGGCTTCCTCGCCGGGTACGCCCGCCCCTACGGCGATGTGGTGGGCAGGTTCCCGACCAGGTACGACACCCCGAACAGCCGGGTCGGGGGGCACGGCATCGTGGTGCTCAACCCCGGCGCCGCCACCCTCGGCCTGCGGGTGAGCTCCGAGAGGGGGGCCCTGGACCCGGGAGATCCGGACGGCATGCACAACATGGTGGACGACGACGCCTACGACGACGGACTATCCGTGGATCGGCCCCTTCCCCTTTACCTGAACGTCAGCCTGAGACCCGGCGCGGGGAGGACCACCTGGTACCTCAACGTCCTGGTCGACGTCAACCACGACGGCGAGTGGAGGGACGAGTGGTTCGTCAGGAACCAGGTGCTGAACCTGACGCCCGGCGCCTCGCAGGAGGTGGAGCTCAACGTGCCTCCCCCGTTCCCCCCGGCCTGGATGAGGATAGCCCTCACCAGCGAGCCCGTCGACGAGTCGGCCTTCGCGGACGTGGGCGGCTGGGACGGGAGCGGCGAGTTCCGGGAGGGGGAGGTTGAGGACTACCTGTACGGCGTGGGCGCCTTCTCAGGCGCCGGCCAGGCGGTGGAGATAGTGATGGACGAGGTGCCGCCCGAGGTGGCGAACAGGGCGGCCGAGGCGGCGGAGAGGAGGATGTCGGAGGCCAGAGCTGCCGCCCGGGCCATCTCCGAGGAGCTAAGGCGGGCCCAGGCCAACGCCTCCGCGATCGGGGATATGCGCGCTGAGGCCATGGCTATGGCTCGAGCCGTCGCGAACCGGTCCTCTATGGCCGAGGCCCGCGCGGAAGCCATCACAAACCTCTCGGAGACCACCGAGTGTTACACAGTGGAGTTCGCGTCCCGGAGCATGGCCGAGGCCCTGGCGAGCGCGTTCGGCTACGTTCGTTCTCAGGCGGAGGCTGCCGACCAGGCTCTGGCGTCTGCCGGGGCTGAGGCACAGTCCGCCGTCTCCGCGATGGCGCGAGCCCTCGCCGACGCCCAGGCGGCCGCGGAGGCGATAGCGGAGGCCAGCGCGCGGGCATCAGCCCACGCGGAGGCCGCGGCCGAGGCCTGGGCGGAGGCGACGGCTCACGTCCAGTCCCACGAGGTGGTGGGCGGGAGGCACTTCTTCACGGTCTCCGCATCGGACCTGAGCGCCTTCCTGAACGCGGCCATGAGGGCGTGGGTGGAGGCCTCTGCGGCTGTGGAGGCCAGCGCGGAGGCGGAGGCACACGCGCAGGCCATTGCAAGTGCCACGACCTCGATGGAGGCGGCCGCCGAGGCGATATCGATGGCATGGGCGCAGGCCCAGGCGGCGACGCAGGCTGCGGCGTCCGCGGAGGCTGCCCTCGAAAGCCTGACGCAGGTGACCGCCGGGGTGGAGGCCTATCTGAACGCGGTGATCTCTGAGGAGTGCTGCACGTGCGAGGAGTGCCCGCCCTGCCCGCCCTCCCCCGGTGGGGCGAAGCGGCCGTAGTGCCGCCTCCTCCCCTTTTTCTCATCCTTCTCCCTGTCCGCGCCCGTCTTAGCCGCCCATGAACTCGGTGTGGGAGCCCGTCGGGATAAGATCGAGAGTTTTTCGACCCACCTCGGCGAGGGCCCCAGTCGGCCCTTCGACCGCGAGTGCCTAGTCTGAAGGTTAGAAAGTTAATTGCTACCAATTGTTAATGTTACCACAACCTTAATAACGGAGGGGTCCGACGCCCCGCCCGATGGGCGGGGAAACGGGCCTGTCGGGGAGGGTGGAGCGGAGGCTCAGGGAACTCCCCGAGGAGATCTCAGATGCCATCAGAGCCTATTCGCTGGAGAGGAGCCTGTCCCTGGACTCTCAGGTCAACCTGCTGAACGCGGCCCTCGCCTGGTGGCGGATCACCCGGACCGCGCCGTGGGAAGCCGACTCGGAGACGATAAGGAGGTTCCTCTCGGAGTTGAAGGCGGGAGGGAGGAGCGAGAGGACCGCCTGGCAGTACCACGCCCGCCTGAGCGCGCTCGTGAGGTGGAAGAACGGTGGCAAGCCCCCCGAGGCGTGGGGGGAGGTCAGGCTCAGGGTCCCGAAGAGGACCGACCTGAGGGACAAGGTCCTCAGCCCGGAGGAGGTCAGGGCTTTGGTGAAGGCTGGCAGGAGCCCGATGCACAAGGCGGCGATGGCCGTGCTCTACGAGGGCGCCCTGCGGGCGAGTGAGCTGTGCTCGCTGAGGATGCGAGATTTGGAGTTCACGGATTACGGGTTCAGGATCAGGGTGAGGGGGAAGACGGGGGTCAGGACCATTCCCCTCCACGACTCCGCCCCCTACCTTCGGGCCTGGCTCCAGGTGCACCCAAGGCCCGGGGACCCCGACGCCCCCCTCTTCCTGGACAGGGCGGGGAGTCCTCTGACCAGGGCGGCCCTCTACCAGATGGTGAGGAGGGCGGGGGAGAAGGCGGGGCTCGGGAAGAGGGTCCACCCCCACATGCTCAGGCACACGAGGCTGACCGAACTCGCCCGGGAACTCACCGAGCAGGAGTTGAAAGTGTTCGCGGGCTGGACCCAGTCGTCCGACATGGCCGCGGTCTACGTCCACCTGAGCGGGAGGGACGTGGAGGAGTCGATATTGAGGAAGGTTCACCACATCGAGCCCGAGGAGGAGCGCGTCGAGGAGAGCCCCCTGAGGCCAGAGGCATGCCCGAACTGCGGTTACGTGAACCCGAGAGACGCAGAATTCTGCCTGAGGTGCGGCTATCCGCTGACCGAGGGGGCCAGGAGGAGGGTCGCGGAGAAGAGGAAGGAGTTGAACGAGCTGATCGTGGCCCTCCTGAACGACCCGAAGGTGAGGGAAGCCCTCCTCGAGGCCCTGACCCGGGGGGAGGGGTCCCAAGACTGAATCGGATCAGCACCCGGAACATTTACATACAACTCGGCGATTTTTTCGGCGCGCCGTCGCCGACATATTGGCGCCGTGGCGCCAAAATTTCCACAAAATCATCAACATTTTTTCGAGAAAACCTCAGTTATCTAAATCATTTTGATTTCGGGAAGTTTGGCGGTTATTGCCATTCTTTCAACGAAATTAGTGAATCTGTTTCCTAAATTTCTTACATGTTGAGATATTGTAAAACGGCCCTGTGCGTAACGTCGGAACGGGCGAAGGGCGCGTCAAAATTTGTGATATTCAACTCCATTTAATAAATTAATAAGCCTCTTTGATTTAATAAACTTCGTTTAAGTTACGGTATGGATGTGATAACAGAAAAGGAAAAAAACTCCACGCCCGGGAGGATCCCGGGCCCCTTGGCGGGGCCTCGGGAGGTTGTCTGAAGTTGGGGAGGAAGAGGTTGGTTGGTCGGTGGGACATACTCGTGCCTAAATCGCTAGACGAGGCCGTGAAACAAGCGATCGGGGCTGGCTACTACTTCTCGATTTCCGAATTAGTCCGAGCGGCCGTTCGGCGAGAGCTTCGCCGTCTTGGCTTATTCACGGAGAAGGACGGGAGCGGGGGAGGGGAGGGGTGAGATGAGCCACCCGTGCGCGCATTCCCACCCGGACCCGCCTCCCCGCCGGTATCACCGGCGGTTGGTCGATTTAAACGTTGTGGATCGGGCCAGGAGCCTCGCGAACGAACTCAGGAACGACGAGGCGCTTCGTCAGGCCTTGCGCTCAGTCCTCGGACCCATAGAAGCCAAATTCGTTGGACTTCTCCTACAAGCGTCAGCGTCAGCCGAAAAGCCAGAGGATAGGAGGGGAGAGTGATGGGCGTGATCGTCGCCGTTGACAGCCTTGAGGCCTTCCTTAGACTGGTCGAAGAGCTGAACGGGGCCAAGGTTGCAGTTGACGCCTCGTGGCCGCCAGTGAACTGGCGGCTACGGCTCCTGGGGTGTGCCACGCTCCGTTTCTACGTCGTCTGCCCGGGCGGAATCGTCGTCTGTTTTTCTCGCGAGTTCCGTCCTCGCCCACGAGATCTTCAGGATCATCAGAGAACCTTCGCCGCCTTCAAGAAAGCCTACGAGGAGGCTAGGAAGTTCCTGGAGGCCAAGGGCTTCGTCATTGCGGGTGGTTGGGTCCAATTGAGCGAGGTGGGGGATTGTGGAGACTAAACAGCGGAGCGTTCTCGGATGGGCTCAATTATACGTTTCGCGCGGCTTCCCGGTAATTCCGCTTCGTCCAAGGGAGAAGAGGCCCCACGGCAAACTCCTAGCGGCCGTCGGCTGGCTCAAGGAGGACGGTCGGCCGACTTGGGAGCCCGCGCGGGAGCGATTGCCGACGGACGAGGAGTTGGAGACTTGGTTCGCTGGTAAAAGCCCTGAAGAGGTCGGAATCGGCCTCGTAATCCCCGGGGGAGTAGCGGTCGTCGACCTCGAGGGGCCCGAACCCTTCTCCCTTTTCTTCAATGGCTCAATCGAGGAGATAGCACAATTTACATGGGTCGTGAAGACCGGGAAGGGCTATCACGTCTACCTGAGGCTCCCGCGGAGTTGCAAGCCCGTCAAGGTTGAGGGTTGGGTTGAGATCCGCACGAATGGCCTCCTGGTGACGGCCCCTCCATCGATTCACCCGTCGGGACGCCCGTATACGTGGCTGAGCGACCCCGAAAGGACGCCGATCGGGCGCGTGGACGAGGAGGCGCTTCAGAGACTTCTAAAGAAGGTGGAGATGGCGAGGTGGTGGAAGAGGTTCGTCGAGGCCGTCGTTCCGGCTTGGACGCCGAGCCAGCGCCACCACCTCGCGGGTCCGCTCGCGGGCTATTTGCGCAAAAGGGGAATCCCCCAGGAGGAGGCGGAGTTCATCGTTAAGGCGATAGCCCTGCTCGCTGGCGACGAGGAAGTCGAGGATAGGCTCCGATTCGTCAGGGACACCTATGAAAAGCCCTTGAACGAGGTCAAGGGCCTTTCCGGGCTCCGGGAACTATTGGACGAGGAAACGGTCGAGGCGATCAGGAGGGCCCTTCCCAAGCGGCCTGAAGAGGAGGAACGCGGGTTCGATTGGGAGTTCGACATCGACCCGGACGAACTGAAGGCGGAATTGGCCCACGAAGACCTCTGGAGCCGAGTAGTTAAGGCGGCAAGCCGGCTCGTCAAGAAGGATGCGCGGAGCGTGATCTACGCCCACGCCACGATGCTCTCCAGCGAGTTGCCCTCCCCGCTCAACATGGCCAACGTCGCACCCTCCTCTGAGGGGAAGACCTACCCTATCCTCTCCGTCGCGGAACTCTACCCGCGGGACAAAATTCTGATCCTCATAGGGGCCTCTGAGCGCTCGTTCATCTACGATCACGGAGAGTTGGTGGACGAAGAGGGCAGGCCAATCGCGGATCAGATCGCCGCCCTCCGGGCTCGCATCGACGCGACGAAGGACAAGAGCGAAAAGGAGGCCCTGACCAGGGAATTCGTCGACCTACTTTCGCACTCCAGGCGCCTCGTCGACCTCGACGGAAAGATCCTCCTGTTCCTTGAAAAGCCCGATGATGCCCTCTTAGCCCGTTTAAGGCCCCACTTAAGCCGGGACGCCTATGAAACTGAATACAGATTTGTCGAGAAGAAGGGAGGCCGCCTCAGAACGGAGAAGATCCTCATCCGGGGCTGGCCGGTCGTCATCTTCTGCAAAACTGAAGAGGAAGAGTTTCCGAGGTGGTTGGAAGACCAGATCCGCACGCGATTCCTCACGATCAGCCCGCAGACCGGCCCGGAGAAGTACCGGGAGGCCAATGCGCTGTCCAGCGACCGGTTCGGACTCCCTGGACCAGCGTTCGAGGCGAAGTACCAGACCAAAGAGCTGGAGGAGGTCCGCGCGAGGCTGACGCTCGTCCTTAGGGAACTCAACAGGAGGAAGAAACTCGTAAAGCCAGGACAATCGTTCTTCTGGATTCCCTTCAGGAACCAGATCGCCAGAGCGTTTCCCGCGGATAAAGGACGTCATATGAGGGATATCAAGGCTTTCTTGACGCTGGTGCAGGCCGTCGCGGCTACCAACGTCTTCGCCAGGCCGACGCTGAAGGTTGGGGACGCGGAGAGCATCATCGTCTTGCCAAAAGACTTCGAGACCGCCCTTCGCGTCTACGAGAGCACGCTCGAGACCGCGATGACCGGGCTCAGCGAGAACACGGTTCAATTCTTCAAGAAACTCAAGGAGAGGTTCGGATCAAGCGAGTTTACGCTCACGGAGGTGTCCACCGAACTCGGATACCCCCGCTCGTCGGCCGATTACTACCTTCGCAAACTTTTGGATGTCAAAGCCGTCGAGAGGCGCGAGAACCCCGAGCGGAGGGGTTCGTACCTCTGGAGGATGGTAAGGGAGGATCTCATTCCGCCCTTCATCGAGGAGATGAGAGAGGCGGTCAGGAGTTTCACGAAGGAGGATCTGGAGGAAGACTTCAGGGCCATCGTCCAGGCCGCAGAGGCGCGCGGGGAGGCCGTCACTATCCTGTCCCATGATGGCCGTGATATAACGGTCGACGAGTTGTGGCAATCCTACTTTGGACAAAGCATCGGAGTTGGCGAAGGTGGTGGCCCCTCTGATATCAAAGAATGTCCAACTGAGCCGATCGACCCACTGACAAGACTTCTCGACGACCAAAAGGGAGAAAGAAGCGAGGAGAGGGTTTGTCCAATTTGTCCAACGGGGACACCTTCCAACATAGGGGCGCCCGGCGCCGCCGCCCCACCCACATCTTGGAATGGGGGTCCTGTTGGACAAAATCTAAGGCCCACGAGAGGGCCCGAAATCGAGAGTGAGGCTCGAGAAGGGATTGCCAGTTCACTGATCGGCTCAGTTGGACAATATCACAGTAATGATGGGCCCGTGGAGGGCCCCGTTGTAGAGAATTGTCCAGAGATGTCCAACGGGCCAGGAGGGGCGAGGAGAGGGCCCATTTCAATTCCGACCGCGGGGCCGAAAAAGCAGGGGAGGGCCCCGTTCGGGGGACCCACCGGGGAATGTCCAACTGAGCCCCTTTCACCGAGAGGGCCCTTCCCAGACTTCGAATTGGTCGACGTCTGCCACGTCTGCCTCAAGAACCTCCAGGAGGACCAGAGCGTCGAGGTTCACTTCACCGGGCAGAGGCCGGGCGGAATCTGCGAGATGTGCGGCGAGAGGGGCGCCGTCGTGAGGGTGCGCTACCGCGTGAAGCCCGAGAGAGAGGAGGGGGGTGGTGAGGAGTGAGCGTCAGGCTCGTCGAACCCGAGTTCGCGGTCGTGGACCTCAGGAGGCACCTGTCGGGCAGGGCGGTCAGGGTATTGACACCCGGTGACGCCATGATCTTCATAGCAGACGACGGGGACGAGTTCCCCGTAATCTACGACGAGAACTCCGCCAGGTGGCTCGACTACGACAGGTTCCAGGTCAGGCTCGGCTTCTACCTGCCGATCGCGATCCTGATCCTCGTCGATGCTAAGCGGGTCGCGCGGAAGCGAAAGAAGGCAAAGACCGCCTACCTGATCCTCCCGGAACTCTCCGAATTTGCGGCCATGATCGGGGAGGCGGGGACGTTCGGCATATCGCCCGACGGGGAGCGCGCCAAACTGTTCCCGGTCGGGGACCCGACGACCCTCCTGATCGGCCACCGCCTGCTCTCGACGCTGGGCCCGCCCGCCGACCTGCAGGCCCGCGCGGTCGACGTGCTCAGACTGTCATTCCCCGAGGCGGAATGGCTTGCCGATTACCTGTCCAGGCGGGGGCGCCGGCCCGCCGGTTTGGACGGGGCCGCCCGCCTTGGGCGCCCGAAGTCGGATTGGGAGGTGGAGAGTGGTGAGATTGATTACGTCTGGTGAGATCGCCCGCGAGGAGGGAGGGCCCGACCCCGCCGCGGGTGGGGCTGGATCTCCCTCCCTGCCCCGGCTCAGGCCGGGATCTCTCGTCAGGATCGTCGTTTTGGATCATTACAGTTTCGAGGAGGAAGAGGACATCGACGAGACTTTGGCCAAGCCGATCAAACTCGAGTACGTCGGCTGGCTGGCGAAGGAGTCGCCGGAGTACCTCGTTCTCGTCTTCGGCCGCACGCTGGAGGGCAAGGAGAGGCGCCACGAGGGCATCTGCCTCCTGAAATCCGCCGTGCTCGAGGCGGAGGTCCTCGCGGAGGTGGTCGAGGGTGAAGGTGAGGTCGGCTGAGGCCCGCTCGGGGCTCGAGGGCCGGCTCGACTCCGCGGTGGGGCTGATGGAGGGGGCGGAGGAAATCCTCCGGCAATGCCTCGAGCGGACCGTCGGGGCCGGTGACGCGCAGGCGGAGAGGAAGATCCGCGAGATCCTCTGGCACCTGGCGGTCGCCAAAATCAGGGCCAGACAGTTCTCCGAGTGGCTCGGGAGGGATTCGTGATGGCCGATCCGGTGGTCTACGTCGCGAGGTTGCCCCGGGGCGCGAGGCACCTCGCTACGGTCGAGGTGGACGGGTGGGGCTTCGAGATCTACGCGCGCGGCGGGGTTTACTACGTCAAAGTTCCCTTCGGCGGCAACCCGCTCTACGACCTCGTCATGAAGATCAGGGCCGCCAGCCCGGAGATCGCGGCTTGGCTCGCCATGAGGGAGGTGGGGATCGGATGATCGCCCGTCCGACGTGGGATCTACCGTTCGACGTCGGGGAAGTGGGGCCTCGATGGCCGCCGGGTTGGTCCCCGGCCGAACCGAACGACCCTGAAGAGGGATCTCCCACCCCGCGGGGGCATGCCCCCGAAAGGGTCGACCCGCGGTGGGAGCCCGACGACGGATGGGCGGGGGACCGCGATGCCAACCCAGGCGGGGTGACGCGCCCCGAGGCCGGGGACGGGGACCCGTCGGACCACCCCGACGTGCTGCCGCTCGGGGCGCCACCCTTACCCGAGGACCCCGAGGACGAGGGAGAAGAAGAGGACGACGGGGAGGGCCTCGGAGGCGACTCTTGGACGGAAGTGCCAAGTTCCGACCCATGGACGACTCACTCGACTTCTGACGCATTGACGGGCCGGAAGACGCAATCTTCTGGGGAGGGTCCGGGATGAGGGCCGCCCTCTACATACGCACGTCCACGCTCAAGCAGGAGGAGAGCCTGAAGGCCCAGGAGGAGAGGCTTCGGCAATTCTGCAAAATGCAAGGGTGGAAGGTCGTCAGGGTCTACCGCGACGCCGGCATCTCTGGCGCATTGGGTGACAGGCCCCAACTCAGGAGGCTCATGAGGGACGCCGAGGCCGGAAAGTTCGACGTCGTCCTCGTCACCAAGATCGACCGCTTTGCCCGCTCGACCGTCCACCTGCTCAACGCGATCAACAGGCTGAGGGAGCTGGGCGTTCAGTTCAGGGCCATAGACCAGCCGATCGACACCACGACGCCCGAGGGCGAACTCCTCCTCCAGATACTGGCCGCGATTGCGGAGTTCGAGAGGAAGCTGATCAGGGAGAGGCTGGAGGCCGGCAGGAGGAGGGCCGAGGCTCGGGGCGTTATCTGCCACAGGCCCAAGATTCCGATCGACGAGGAGAGGCTGGTCGAACTTGCGGAGAGGGGCCTGGGCACGACCGTGATCGGGAAGGCGTTGGGCGTGTCCGCGAAGACGGTCCAGAGGAGGCTCTACGAGTTGGGCTACCGATACGACCCCATTGCAAGGAGGTGGGTGAGGGGTGAACCCGTCGAGGTCTGATCCGCCCTCTCCCTTTCCCTCTTTCTTTCACCCAAGCCACCGGGCGACCCGGTGGGGGCGCACGGGCGGCCCGGCCCCGAGATGGCGGGGCGTCCAACCGCCCGGGGAGGTAACGAGATGTACGAGGTTAGGTATGTGAGTGAGAAGGATCTGGAGATCGAAGTCAGGATACTGCGGATGCAGCTCCAATCCAAAGAGATGGAGTTGGAGGAGTTGAAACGCGAACTCAGGGAGAGGGAGGAGAGGATCAAGGAGCTGAAGGCGAGGCTTCCGGAGTTGGTGAGGTTCGAGGACGGCGGGTGGGCGATCAACGGTCTCGAGGAGATGATGGCGGAGGTTTGGGAGATCTTGAACGCAAACCGGATCAGGCGCCTCGAGGCGACGATCAACGGGGTGAGAGTACCCGCGCTGGAGATCTCCGGCGGGAAGTACGACGGCTTCGTGGTGGCGTCGTTCAAAGGCTTTTGGAGGGTGATGCCCAAGGAGACGTTCGAGAGGCACGCGTCCCACGTGGTCGTCGCCGCGCCGTTCGACGTGCCGAGGGAGAAGTTGCCCGGCCCTCTGAGGGACGCGCTGGCGAAGATGCTGGCACAATATTTCGACTTCTACGAGTTCAGGCACAAGTTGGTCGTGTTCATGCTGAACCTGCTTCCCCTGGTCAGGCTGGCGGGGATCGAGGTCGGAGATCCGAGGAAGGTGAAGCCGTTCAGGGTGTTCACGATAGAGACCGAGGACGGGAAGGAAAGGCTGGCGATATACACGCCGGAGGAGGCTTTCCGGGGTTGGCTCGGGGCCCAAAACTCGGGCTCCTCGGGGGGTTACGTCAACGGGGTCTACCTCGGTTTGGCGGCCATCGAGGAGACTCTGTTGGGATTCATGAACTACGCGGTCCAGAAGATAGCCGGGACGTACCCGGATGTCTTACGGAACGCCGTGAACCTGGCCGCTAGGTCGATCGGCAAACTCCCGAAGTCCTCCCTCTCGAAGTTGGCGGCGGGTCTGCCGGAGGAAGCGGGAGAAGAGGAGGGGAGTGAGGAGGAAGGGAGTGAAGAGGGATGACCGACTACCTGGAGCAGATATTGGCCGAGAGGACGGCTTGCATAGCGATCGTGGGCATCAGGGGCGTGGGGAAGTCCTGGCTGGGCCAACTCCTGCTCGAATTGCTGAGGGGCAGGGGCTGGCACTCCCTCATCATCGACGTGAAGGGAGAGGACGAGACCCTCCACCTGCCAGCCCGCGGGTTGCAGGCCAGGAGGTTGAAGGCCGCGGGCCTCGAGCCCCGGGGCTGGGACGTGGAATACCTCACGTTCAACTTCCCGCTGGCCATGGAGGCCATACCCACGAGGTTCAGGCTCGCGCCGCTCAGCGTGAGGATGCTCTCGTTCGGGCACTTCCGGACCCTGGGCGGGTTCCTGAGCCCCTCAGAGGCAAGGGACCTGTTTGACGCCTACTACTCCGCCGGGGGGCCCGAGGCCAAAATCGAGGACGTGCTGGAGGCCCTGATCAGGAAGCGGGGGGACAAGGTCAGCCCCAGGTTGCTGGCGTTGCTGACGTCGGGGTTCATCGAGGACGAGAGCCCGCTGGAGCCCGGCAAACTCGTCGGGATAATCCAGAGGAGGGACTTCACCGTGCTCAGCAACGCCTACTTCAAGCCGTCCGTGCGGGACCTCGGCAGGTTCGCCCTCAACGTCGTCCTCGACAACCTCATGGGCCACCTGGTCCAGGCCATAGAGGACGCCAGGATCATCGTGCACTTCAGGGAACTGAGGGAGGTGGCCCCTCGGGTTGGGGCCATGGGCTCCACCTGGCACCTGCGCGAGAGGATCGAGAACTTCGTGACCCTGCTGAGGCAGACGAGGACCGCGCTGACCCGGGTTTTCTACGAGGTACAGAACGTCCAGAGCATTCCGAAGACTCTCCTCGACAACACCCAGGCCGTCTTCGTGCACCCCACGAACCTGAAGGAGGACAGGCAGAGGAAGGAGTTGGCCAAGTACTTCCCGATCCCGGAGCCCGTGATGCGCGCGGTCGCGCCCATGCGCAGGATGGTCCCCGGGAAGTGGATCTTCATCTCGAAGGGCGGCCACGCCGAACTCGTGACGTCCCCCCCGCCCATGAGCCTGAGGATGCCGGAGCCCAAGGGCCCCGAGGACGCCGCCAGGCTCAGCAAGATGTACGTCGAACTCGTCCCCAGGCGCGAAGTCAAAGGGGAGTTCGAGGAGGCCAGGAGGCGTTACAGGTTCTGGCTGGCCAGGGCCAGGTACGTGGGGAGGGGCAAGGAGGACGAGGTCGACGAGTTGGAGGTCGAACTCCCGCCTCCGGAGACGGTGATACTCAACAAGATACCCCAAAAACTCGCGATCTTCATGAAGTCGGTCTGGCTGAAGGCCCCACTCGACGGCCGCGAGGTCTTGGACCTGTCCGTCCCCCAGATCTGCAACTGGGCGAGGCAGCTGTGGGGCCGGGAGGCATACCTCCAGGTGGCCCCGAGCAAGATCGAGTTGATGGTGCGCTCGAGGAAGAAGAGGGCCCAACTCCGCATAGCCGGCTTCAGGTTCTACAGGGACACCGAGGGCAACCTGGGCGTGACCCTCGACGTCCCCAGGTTCGTCGCCCACATGGAGGCCAACGAGTCAAAATACGACAGGGTCCTGAGGAAGATGTCGGCACCCGGAGGCAGGAAATGACCCACACCCCCGCTCGCAACTTCCCCGGGCCGACAAACACCCACGCACAAACCCGTCGCGTGCCGCCCCCTCCGCCACCTGACGTGATTTTTCGTCATCACCGGGCACGCTTCCCCAAACGTAAATCGATCTCGGAGACCATATCCGCCAAATTTTGAACAATTTGGGGATCGACTCGGAGGGGTCGGCACGTGACACGCGCGTCCCGCAGGTCCGCCCTGAGCGGGTACAACAAGAGGATGGGCCGGAGGCTCGAAAGGGTCGTGGCCGGGGCTTTGGAGATCCTACTCGCCTGGCTGAACCTGCCGGACGTGAGGATCGCAGTCCAGTCGGACCACGCCCATTACGACCTTGAACTCGTTCGCGGCGGCCGCAGGGCCTTCGTCGAGGTTAGGGGCTCGCGGGACCACGATTCGCTGGCGTGGAGGGTCAGGGAGGCGTTCAAGAGGGAGCACCCGGAGCCGTTTTGCGTGATCGGGGTTTTGGGGTATCCCAAGAGGCCGGAGGCTTTGATTGAAGGCCGCGGGGCCTGGATCTGGGTCTGGCCCGGGCGGGAGGGGAGGTTGGGTCGATTGGGCTCCGGGACGCTGAAGCGCTGGCTCAGGCGCGCGGGGCTCATCTGACCGCGCGTATTTCATCGACGGGCTAGTCAGGCTGGCCTGCAAGGCCAGGACAAACTGGCAGGTGTGAAAACGCCCTCACTCGCGGCGCATTTAAGTTTCACGTGCAAGTCCCAAATGTGTCCCTCCCTAAGCCCACTGAAGATACCCTCACCACAATCCTCACGGAGGAACTCAGGGCCAGGGGCGTCCACGCTCAGCCGTACATGAGTCTAAAGACGCCCGTAGGGACTAGGAAGCCAGACATCGTCTGCCAGGACTCCCTGCTATACGTGGTTGAGGCCAAGTTCAGGGAGAGAGACTTCCCCAAGGCCATTCAGAAGATCTACAACGATTACGTGAAGCACCACAAGTTGATAGGCCCGCCCGCGCTCGGCGGGGGCTTTGCGGTGCTCTACCCCGAGAGGCTGGCGAGGCCGATTTCCCTGGACAGGCTCAGGGACGAGGTTATGGCCAGCGAGTTCACCTGCCTGGCGATCTTCCCGCCGGAGGACGCCAGGCCCCTCCAGGTCGCCAAGGGCCGGCCAGACGCGGTCGCGGACTTCATAGCGGAGCATGTCCTGATGCCCCCGGAGAAGCCCGAGATCCCGCTGAACTACGTCATAGGGGTCCTGAGGGCCGCCGCCAAGGAGATCTCAGCTGGCCTCAGGGGGTTGGGAGGCAGGGATATAGAGGGGATCTTCGGAGGAAGGCAGGTATTCGAATACGTCCTCCAGTATGAGGAGGGACGGTATCCCGTCGGGGCCATGAGGGAAGCCGCCGCCTTCATTCTCATGGATCAAATCTTGTTTTACCACATTCTCTCCAGGTTTCACCCGGAGAAACTTCCTGAGATAGACGAAGACTCTCTAACGAGGCCCTCTGATCTAAATGAATATTTCTCAAGGGTTCTTGACATAAACTACAGGATCCTCTTCGCTTATGACATCGCGAGCTTAGTGCCACGTCGGTACTTAAACGGAGTAAAGGCCGCCGTCGCGGCCGTCAAAGCCATAGGCCCAGAGAAAGCCGGTCCCGACCTGATAGGTACGATATTTCACGATCTGATACCAATAGAGGTCAGGAAGCACGTTGCGGCCTTCTACACGAACCCCTTGAGGGCGGAATTCTTAGCGCACCTGGCGATAGAGGACCCAGAGGCAAAGGTTGCAGACTTGGCCTGTGGAAGCGGAGGTCTCTTGGTAGCGGCCTACAGAAGGAAGAAGTATCTCCTAGAGGAGGAGCGTAGGAAGAGAGGATATCCAGAGGAGCAACTCTTCACAGCCGAGGATCACAGGAGGTTCGTCGAGGAGGACCTCCTCGGCGTCGACGTCATGCCCTTGGCGGCCCACCTGGCCGTGATCAACCTGGCCTCCCAAGCCCCCAAGTGGCCAACGAACCACGTCAATGTGGCAGTGTGGGATAGCACAGAGCTGAGCCCTGGAAGGGAAATCCCGTCGCTGGCAAGGATGGAGGATGTCCTCGGGATTCCGAGACTCTCCCAGTACTTAGGGGTGGAGGAAGATGAAACTAGGCCGGAGAAGGGAGTTCTATCGCCGGAGGGGCCTGGCGGGAGGCCTATCAGGCTTGAGACCTATGACATCATCATGATGAATCCGCCCTTCACTAGGCAGGAGAGGCTCCCTCAGGAATACAAGGCCGTCCTAGACCAGAGGTTCCTAGAGTACTCCGACTATTTCGACGGGAGGATGGGTTATTTCGGCTACTTCATCTTTCTGGCGGACAGATTCCTGAAGGATGGAGGGAGACTTGCGCTGGTGCTCCCAGCCTCGATGCTCAGAGTGCCTAGCGCAGAGGGGATACGCAGGCTCCTGGCAGAACGCTACGTTATAGAGTACATAATCACCGCGTGGGAAAGGTTGGCCTTTTCTGAATCTGCTTGGATCAGGGAGATCCTCCTAGTCGCTCAGAAAGCGAGTCCTGAAGGACGAAGAGGGTCAAGGCCCTGCAACATAGTTACGTTAAGGAGGCTCCCTGAGAATCCATCCGACGCAATTAGAATGGCGGAGGAGATTAGGGAGAGTAGGCTAGCCGAAAGCGGAGCCGAAATTTCAACAGAACCATTTTACATACTATCCGTGAGTCATGCAGATCTTGAAAATTCATTGGACAATTGGTTCAAATATATCGCAGTGTACGACCCAAGAATCAGGCATATATGGGGTGAAGTGATAAGGAGGGGGTCGCGAAAGCTCGTCCGCTTCGGGGACCTCCTGCAGTCGCAGGAAATGGATGTTGTCGAGGGGACTCGCTCCCGAGCCCCCCCAATCGTAGCAAGCGAGATGGCTATAGGGAGATCTGAGTCGAGGCTGCCCCGGGCGGGTTATCGCTGGGTCGTCGAGGAGGACCTCCCTGAGGAGATCGTCGCCAAGGACAGGTCCACAGGAGAGTGTGTGAGCATACCGAAGCAGAGCCTCTTACCCGCGCTGATAACGTACAGCGATTTCCCGACCATGGAGATAAGGGAGCACGAGCACGACTACGTGGTGGTGGAGACATTCCCAGGGATAGAGAGGTTCCTTCCCAACAGGAGGTTGGAGATGATCGGGTCGGCCTTAGACAGATGGAAGCGATACATCAGGAGAAGGCTCGCGAGTCTGCTCATAGGCTTCCGATACTCTCCAATAGCCCCAGGACTCCGCCACGTTAGCTTCTATTCCGCAACCCCGCTAGTCCCTTACGGGACAGTCTGGAGCGTTCCTGGCGGGGGACCAAAGCTGCACAAGATCACCGTACTTTGGATGAACAGCACGCTCAACCTTTCGCAGATTCTCGTAACGAAAATCCAGGACATCTGGATAGACGTCAACAAATACGCCCTGCTGGACTTCCTAACTTTGGATCCCCGCACATTGAGCGAGGAGGAGAGGGATGCTCTCCTGAACCTATTCGACAGGACGGCCCGTGTCGAGTTCCCGAGCGTCTGGGAGCAGATAGAGGAGAGGTTCCAGTACAGAGTTGAAATTGATAGGACTATCCTAGAGGTCTTGGGATTTTCAGCTAGAGAGGCCCAAGATCTCCTCGAGGACCTCTATGACGCTATGTGTAACGAGTTTGAAGCGCTAAAGAGGCTTAGTTAATGCTCGGTCTCCTCTCTAGCTTTTTTTGATTCAAAATCGCCCCCGCCCGATGATTAGGGGCATCGCGCGTGTCGATAACCACGAATTGTAGCCTATTGATGGCGAGAGTCCCAGCTTGTACGCAGTTCCCGCCAAACATGTGCGCGTGCCTCCCGTTGAAGTCAGTCCTGGCCCTCACTCCCGGCCGCAGGGGCTCCCTCCGTCCGGCCTCAGGATGAACCCGGAGGCAGAGTTCTCGTCGTACACCACCACCTCCAGCGAGGACACCGGGCCAGCCCACGAGACCCTCCTGGCCCTCACCCTCGACTCCTCCAAGAGGTACTCTAGGTGCAGAACGTACAGCCTATCCAGCATGTTCGAGAGCTTCTTGTAGACCGAGTAGGACATCAGCCACAGAGTCTCCAGCATCCTGCCGGTTGCGACCTCGGCCTTGAAGTTGACATAGAATTCCCCTCCGCTGGCAGTCACAGCGAAGTCGTACCCCCTCCCTCCCATGCGACAAATCTTTCAAGGTTCCCTCGCGCAACAAGATGAGGTGTCTGTCAATTGGATCTACCGCCTCAAATCTTGGATTTGCTCAATGAAGTACTTCCTGTTCTGATCAGCTTGGGAGTCGGATACTACCTCGGAAAGAGACGCGCGAGAGAGGCCGCCGTGGAGGCGGAGGCAAAGAAGGCTCACTACGAGAGTTTGAGAGGGATTGCTAAGAAGGAAAAAGAGATCCTACCAAAGCCAGTTGAGCCGTACAGAGCCAGAGAATACCCTAAATCCCTGGAAGAGTTAAAGCGAGAAGAGCCCATGCTGGCGGACCTCCTCGACAAACACCTGCCCAATTTGCCCCTCGAAATGGGCGGAGGGGAGAAGTTCAACCCCAAGAGTGATTTAGAGAGGATTTGGAGCGAGTACCTGGAGGAGTTAAGGGATTACGTGCGGAAGTCGGGCGAGGCGAGGGAACTCGTGAGGCGGAGGGTTGACGAAACGCTTGGCCCCCTGGTCGGGGCTTATCGTGAACCTTCAATCGCATCGATTTGCCAGAGGTTGATTCGCTTCTTGGAGGAGACCGCCGCGGTTGGGGAAGAGGCCGCGCGCGAGTTGCTCGGCAACCCCGAACTTCGAGAGGGCGGGGTGTGGTGGGGCGGCGACAACTTGGCGACGAAAGAAGGGACGGAGGAGGCGGTCAGGGAACTCAAGAGCGCATTGGAAGGCTTGATGTCGGATAAATATCTTCGATCGAAATTCTCAGAGTTGATGTCCGAGTACTCCAAACTCGACGAGACATACGAGAGGCTTGTCAGGATGCTCAAAGCGCTCGAAGGCGTGCCGTCCTTCCCCGGCAAGTGTTCTTACCTCAAAGCGCGGAGTTCCGGTCTTTTGTCGCGGTTGAGATCGAAGTTCGACCCTTGAATCTGCATTACGCCCCACGGCAAGTTAAGCGAGTTGAGGATTAGGTGAATCGCCCCGCCCCCGATTTGAGGCGCCGAGGAGATCGTCAACGTCAAGCGAGCAGGACCTGTTCAACGAAACGATCTGCTCCGCCACCAGGTACTCGATCACTTTGAGCGTGGACCAACTCTGGGGGAGGGTTCTGTGGCCCTCCTCGGTCACGACCCTATCCTTAACTTCTGAGATTATGCACGGGAGCAACTCCGCCATGTGGACGACCTTGATCCCCTCTTTGGCGAGTTCGTCCTTGATTTCCCAGAAGACCCTGGCGCGCGGGCCGATGCTCAGGTAAAGGGTAACGAACACCTTCCAGTAATTCCTCGGATCGACCCTGACGCCGGCGGCGGACTCGATCCTCGAGATCAGGGTCTCAACCCGCTTCCTTTCGAACCTCGAACGCGCTATCTTCAGCATATCCTCTCTCCCCTCTGAACTCCCCGTGATCTCGATGTGCAGGATCTCAGGCTTACCTTCCACAAACCTGAACCCGACGATGTCGGCCTCTTTGCGTCCGCCCTTCTCTCCCGTGCCCACGGGAACGTTCGTCTCGACGAAATACCCTCTCAAACGAAGCCACTCGGCCACGAGTTCCTCACTCCAAGTTCTGGCGGTCAACCCCGCTCAACGCCAATATTCCGCCGTTTTTCATAAGTCTGCGTTCGCGCACGTTCCACGCGGAAGTTGTTGAGAGCGCGAGGAGATCCGGAAAGCATTACAGGGTTCAGCCGGGACAATGCGGAGTCCTCGAACTCATCAGTCTGTTAAAAACGAGAGGAATCCGCGCCTTATAAATAGAGGAATAAAAATACTCAGGAAATTTCCCAGGCACTCACTATTTTTATGTCTCGGTCGGTAAATGGAGTATGCCAGATCGGGAGAATGATGACAGTGTGGGAATCGAATACTGGCTCGACAACGCCAAGAGATTCTTGGAGTCAGGGGACTACTTTAACGCCGTCTACTTTGCTCTGTCCGCCGCCCGAGCGAAGGTAGAGGAATTCATAGAGTCGCAGGGTGGCTCCGTTTCGAAGGTCGCGGTGCTTTCAGGAGACGGCCTTAGCCGCAACGAGTCAATTTCACGCAACCTCTTCGGAGAATTCCGAGAGGCTCTCAACTACCGAGAAAACTACCTCTATGACCGCTTCGTAAAGATTCACGACGCAGGGGAGGAACTCCCATCTAAGAGAACAATTTCGGAAGAGGATGTCAAGGAATTCATCTCTCGAGTGGAAGCATTCATTCAAGAGCTGGATGCGATAGCGCGCGCCTCGCAGAAGGAGGGGACCGAATAGACGATCGCATCTCCTTCGTATCCGGAGCATTCTCGAGCGCCCCGCCTGGGCTTCCAGCGGAGGGGGCCCGGGCGGGGGACGAGTTAATAGGGGTGCGGCTCTACATTCGGTTGAAGGTGCGCGCCGAGACCCGCACGGTCACCCTGAACTTGGTAAGAGTTGGAGAGACGTGGTGGGTCAAGTCCCCCGACTCGGACGAATGGCACACCGCCCAGATCCCCGGCTCCCCGGAGCGCCTCCTGGCCGCCTCGATACTCGACATCGCCTTCAGGCTGGGGCTGGATCCGAATTTGCCGGCCGCGAGGATCACCTTTACCGGAGAGGCGGCGGACGTTCTCAGGAAGGCAATCAAAGCCGTCAGGCGCGGGGACTTCCCGACTCTGAACTCCGCGATCAAGGAATTGAATGAGTTGACCCCGCGGGGCGCGTTTCTCAGGACGGCCAGGCTGGGAAGGGGGGCGGAGATTGACAGGGTACTCCTGCAACTGACAAAGAGGCTCAGAGGAGGATCCACACCCGAACTCCCGATTGGGCGAGAGTTCGCGGCGATCCCCAGAGGGTGCAAGCCGTGGAGGAGACCGGCGGCCGACGGTCCGTGGCCCTTCGTCGAATTCCTCAGGAGAGGGGATTCCTACGTGCTCCGCATTCCCTTCGTGGAAAGGTGGAGGGGTTGGCGACTCCTCGAAGGTCCGGCTGACGCGCCGCTATGGACCCTGTTCAAAATCGCGATCGCCAAGGGGTTGAGGAGGCACGAAAGGGCATTCTTGACGGTGCCAAAGCCCGCGGCCGATTTGTTGAGGAGGGCCGCCTCCGCAGACCCGGAGACGGAGGAGGGGTTGACGCTACTGGTCAGGATTTCAGAGCACTTACCGGCGTTGACCCTTGAATCTAAGTTGATGCCAGCGAGTTCGCAGTAGCCGGATTTGAGTTTGGAGCGCGCGACTCCGGTCACTCCCCCGCCCCGATCGGGTCGGCATGCCCACGGATTGAGTTGAGGTCCGCGCGTCGGGGACGGGGGTCTCCCCTCCCCCCATGCTGATAACGAGTTGTAAGCAAGACGTCGGGTTATCCGCAAGTTATCAGCAGGTTGTCAGCAAGCCTTCAGGCTCGGTCCTCGAGCTGACCCCCAAGGAGGTCGAGGCGTTTTATGTCAAGGTCGTGGAGAAGGTCGGGAGGTCGAAGTACGACCCGAAGAAGCACCGAGGGATGAATTGGGAGGAGATAAACGAGGCTTGGGCCTCGCTGAAGTCCAAGGTGCTGGCCCTCAGGTCGGGCTGAACGGCTTTAACCGAATCTTTATTAATTCTACCTGTCCCAAATCTTGGCCACTCTTTCTATCTTTTGTCGATGCGAGAATTGAGGATAAAGTTAACAATTTGGAATGTTCGAAAGTTTAACGAGAGGCGGGGATGGCGCGGCTTTAAATGCTGAAGATCCATGGATGAGTAGGTCCTCTGGCCTCTGAAGCCGGCCTCATGCCCTTGGGTGTGAACCTTCTTCACGAGGTCGGTGGGCCCACTGAAGGGAGATGAAGTTCTCAGATGAAGTCTCGTCCCTCGGTCGTTTTCCTCCCTCTCTCCCTACTCTTGACCTTGTCCCTCCCCCTCCCGCTGGGGGGAGTTCCCGCGGCAGCGTCCTCCACGCCCCCACCCGGGGCCTATCCGCCAGCGCTCAACTTTGGGGACGTGTACGTTGGCTCCCTCGTGGAGGGAAGCTTCTGGATCGTGGGCACCGAGATGTCGAGCATAAAGTCCGCCCCGACGTGGGTGAGGATTATCCACCTCGACGCCGACGATCCTCACGCCGGGGGAAAGGGGACAGTCGTTCTGGGGATAGACACCTCCGCTCCGGCGAGCCTGAGCGGGGTTATAGTGGTCGAGACCGACTCCGGGGACGTATCCATACCCGTGTCGGCGACCGTCAAGGAGTCCCCCGAGCCCAGGGTGAGCGTCCTCGTCTACGAGACCCCGTTCCACGGGGGATCCACCTCGAACGCGACTCATCTCGAGCCGGTGACGGAGTTCATGGCGTCCGCGGGTGCCAACGTCAGTTACCTAGATACCTTGGACTGGCACCGGGTCTCGGGCTCCCTCGACCAGTTTGACGTCGTGATCTTGGTGGACAGAGGCTTCTCGGCCATAAGCCCCGAGAGGCTGGTGAACTACGTCAGGTCGGGCGGCTACCTAGTTGTCTTCGCGAGTTCGTCGTGGATGGGCCAGGTCGATCTGGCAAATCAGGTCGTCGAGGACCTCGGGCTGAGGTTCAGAGACGAGGAGCTCGGCTTCCACGTGGCCGCCGACGAGCTTGCCGACCACTGGCTGACCGATGGGGTGTCCACCATTGAGCTGTTCCGCCCGGTTCCGGTGGAGGTCGTGTCGACCGAGGCCACCGTGATCGCCAGCTACCCGGGATCCTCTCCCACCGAGGGGATGATCGCCTTCTCCGAGGCGGGGGACGGCGGGGTGCTGGCGATAGGGGCGTCACTCTGGTGGTCCTTCTATCTAGGCTCCGCAGACCGCGAGAGGATACTCCTGAACCTCTTCGATCACGCCGCCGAGGCCGGCGGCGCGCCGGCGGTGGCGGAGGATCTCTCGGCGGAGCTGACCCCCGATAGGGTCGAGCTGAGCGCGGGAGAGTCGGCGGAGCTGACGCTGACGCTGACGTCCGTCGGCGGGTTCGAGTCCGACGTGTTGATCGGGTGGACCGTCTCACCCTCCACCGCACACCTGTCCCTGGGGGCCCCCTCTGAACCCGTGCACCTGCCTGCGGACGGGTCCCTGAGCGAGTCGGTTCAGCTCCAGACCAGCCAGGGGATTGAGCCAGGCGAGTACACCGTCACCCTGACCTGCGTTGCTGGCTCAAAGAGGAAGGAGGTGAGCGCCACGGTCATAGTCTCGGCTGGGGGCGAGACTCCAACTCCAACTCCAACTTCAACGCCTGCCCCAACCACCACACAGCCGCCCACACAGGCCCCGACGACCGAGCCCCCGCAGTCCCCCGCCACGACGCCGACTGGCCCTCAAGGGGGAGGCTGGCTCTCGACCCCCTTGGCCGCAGCCTTGGGCGCGGTGGCCGGGGCGGCGGTGGTGGCCCTGGCCGTCTGGGCGGCGTCAAGGAGCAGATCGAGGGGATCCCCTCCCCCACAAGGTGACGAGAAGGCCAGGTTGACGTACTGAGGGGTCGGGGGTCCCCCGACCCCTTCCCCCAGCCGGGGGAGGCAGTCGCCGGTAGGGAGTTCGGCGACGCTTTAGAGGTAGAAGCGGACGACCCATCAGCCTCTCAAGCGAATCATGGCCAGCGAGGCTGCGCCCATCCGTCGCTCAGATCAGCCTCGGTCCCTCACATATGAGATATAGCGAAACGCAAATCTATGAGTTTAAAGGCCCCTCGCCTCACTCGCGATAAAGGAACGTGCCTCCCTCCCCGCACCCTGACCGGCGAATTAAAGGAACCTACATTATGGGAATGGTGGTTATGGGAATCATCATTCCCCGAAGCGAGGCCAGGCTCCTTGAGGGGACAGAGGCGGTCCTGAGTTGTCCGCGGGAGCGGAGAACCCCCCTTAGACTTCATGAGGTCAGAGGCAGCATCGCGTCACCGAGCATCCCGGTGATGTCATTCATCCCCAGCTCCTCCCTAGACTGTGGGAACGGAACGTTCCTCCCCCTGAGTTCTCTAAGCATCTCCCTGTAGGTGAGCCCGGCCATTTCCGTCGGCCTTCGAACGGTCGCCCCGACGATCCTCCCTGCCTCGACGGTCTCCTCCAGTCCCTCGGGATGTTCTCGTCCAGCCTGATCGACGTGACCTCCTCCTGCCAAGTTTACCGAACACTACTGCGTGATAGGTTTTGGTCGTGAAATGAAAGAGGAATTTCGCGACAGAATTCGGGAGCAGGAGTTCTCTAAAAGGCTCCTCAGAAAGGCCTCCCTGTCCTCGCCCTCGAGCCGGTCCAGCAGGAACGCCGCATTCCACGCGCCCACGTGCTTGGCAAGCTCCCCCAGGAAGGCCTCCCTGTCCTCTCTAGTGAGCCGACCCAGCAAGGCCGCAGCCAGTTCTGCCGGTAGACAGCACGGCGATCCCTCCTCCCAAAACCTCAGGTAAGCCTCTCCCCCCTCCAAGTCAAATCCGCAGAGGCAGAGGCATAGAGACAGGTCCCCGTGATCGAAGCGAGCCTGGTGAGCCAGCAACCCACCCAACTCCGGTCTATCCTCCAGCGCCCTCCTCCACACGCTCTTCACGAACTCCCGGACATCTCCCCTCTCCCTGTACAAGAACGTCTCGTCTCCGTCCGCCGCCAAGAGGAGCAGCCTGGCGTACTCCCTGTGATGCAGGCTATAGGTTCCCCCCTCGCGCCTTACCACGTAGCCCAACTTTTCCAAGCTTCTCACTCCGCCGATAGAGAGGACCATGTCCGCGTTTCAGATGGAGCACTGGGGGAGGGCCATCCCGATACTCTTGGACGTGAGAGACGGGATAGACAGGGTCGAGGCCGCCGTCAGGGAGGAGGGCCAGCTGATCAAGGAGACACTCTCGGAGGATCTCCGGAGAGAGATAGAAGAGATCAAGAGGAGGCTTGATAGGCTGGAGTCTATGGTAGGGTGATCGCCTAGCCACCGTCGGCAGGTAGAGGCCCGCGGGGTGCAGGCGGCTCTACCTCAGGATTTTTGGTCGCGTGTCGGCCCAGGGCTATCAGCTATGTTAACCCGCCTGTCCGCTTTTCTCTCTCCACTCAGATAGCTCTCCGAGGAATTCAAGCCTGCCCGCGCGACCTACGCCCCTTCTTAGATCTAGCACTGCTCACCTCGTAGTCCAAGCTCGCTAGGTACATTATCAGCCCAGCGTACTCCCTCAGGTCTCTCAGCGCTCTCTCGACCTCCCTCCCCTCAGGCTCCACTCCCAGCGCCCTGGAAAGGCCTCTCCTGACGGCCAGGTCGGATGCTGGCCCCACCTCAAAGCCTCTGGATATCATGGCCACAGCCAGCTCCGCCGTCCAAGGTCCTATTCCGCTGATCTCCTGTAGCTCCTCGATGACGGACTTGGGAGACTCCTCAACCTCTCTCAAACTCGGTAGCCTCCCCTCCAGCTCGGCTCTAGCAACTTCAGATATGGCTACCGCCTTCATTTTGGTCAGCCCAAAGCCTCTCAACCTCTCTGGGTCCAACAGGCTCCCGGGGGGAGGGTGCCCGTAGTACGCCTCCCCCTCCACGTGGGCGACCTCACCCAGAGCCAAGATTATCCGGGACTGGATCCTCAGGGCGGCTTTCAGGGAGATCCTCTGCTTCACCACGCTCTCTAGTAAGGCCGAGTACAGGCTGAGGCTCCTAGTTGGCCTCAGGCCGACGTGCCTCTCGGCCAGCCCCCTCAACTCCGGATACTCCAGAAGGCTCTCCAGAAACTTACCGTAGTCAAAATCCGTTCTGAGCATCTTCCTGACGAGATCTTCCGGTCCGTAGAACCTTATCTCGGGTTCCCAAGGTTCCCCGACGATGATCACGTTCAGCGGGGTGTACCGTCCCCTATTATAGGCGAGCACCCTGAGGCGCCCCCTCTCGTAGATGGCCGGGACGGGCCTTCCCTCCAACGTGAACAGGGAGAGGTGAGGAGTTATGGAGTAGGGGGCTGCGGGCCGGATCACTCTCTCCACGCGCTTGAACGCCCCCGTCGCTTCGTCGCTGCTCAATTCACCCACCCAGTAGGTCTGAAAACATCCCACTCCGGCCGGCTCGGGCAGCGCTGGTAGGCCGGCGGGTGATTAAAATCGTAGATCCGCTGGACCATCGAGAATTGCGGGGCCTATTCAAGGATCTCTCTCGGCGTCACGACCCTTAGCCCCTCGATCCTCCTGAAGTGCCCGACGTTCCAAGCGACCAGCGTCATCCCCCTGCTGAGGGCCGCGCAACCGATGAAGAGGTCCGCCAGCTCTATTGGCTGCCCTAGAGACTCCAGCCTCGCCAGTTGCCGGGCCGCCAGCTCGGCGACGGCCTCGTCCAGCTCGATCACCTCCAGCCCGTCGAGCAGCTCCCGAACCACGTTCAAGTTCTCCCGAACCCTGGCGGACTTGAGGGCCCCGTAGTAGAGCTCGAAGGCAGTTACGGCGGTGGTCGCGAGCTCGACCAGCGAGTCCTCGAGGATCTTGACCGCCTCAACGGAGGGTCGCCTGCCCCTGAGGAGGTCGACCAGCACGTCCGTGTCTAGGCAGTACGAGGCCTCCACCTTGACCTCAGCCTCCCGATAGCCTCCCTGACTGCTTCCTCCTCTTCCTCTGACATCTTCCAGGCGCCAGCCAACTCGCTGGGCCTCTTGGACAGCAGGAGCCTCCTGATGACCTCGTCCATGCTCACGGGCCTTCCCAGCCTCTCCCTCAGTCTGGCCGCCAGCTCGTTGAGCCTCCTGTAGGTGTCCTCCCTCACCCTCACGGTTTTGTACATTGTGATTTTGTCTCAATGTGATAAATTAAGCTTAGCACCCTCTTGGAGGGCTGCCTAGGTGACAAATTGAGCCGCTCCGTGCTCTCAGAAGCTGCAGGGCTAACCGTGTGCCCGGGTGAAATACCTTCGGCTGGAAGTCCAGAGCCTTAGCGGGAGATCAAGCCACGCCAGGCAACTTTTTCAATCGGGGCCCGATAAATTGATTCGAGAAAGGAGGACTCGGAGGATGAGTGAGGCAGAACTCAAGGAGAGGCTGTTCAACCTGCTGAGGGAAGATAAGGAGTTCAGGTACACAGTGGCCGTCCTCCTCGGATACAGAGACATCCTCGACAGGCTGGAGGCGCACGATAGGAAGTTCAACGAGATACTTGAGGAGCTCAGGACCCACAGGGAGATACTGGAGGAGCACACGCGAAGGCTGGAGGCGCACGACCGCAAGTTCAACGAGATCGTGAGCGAGATTAGGGACATGAGGCGGCTCATCGAGCTCAACAGGATGGACCTGGGGGCCCTGACGGAGGCTTTCTTCTCCTGGAGGGTGGAGGAGACCATCAGGAGGTCTCTGGAGGAGAGGGGTGGGTCCGTCAGGGAGGTCAGGAGGGGCGTGATGGTCGGCGACAGGGGGGTGGACCTGCTGGTTGTGGGGGAGGGAGAGGTCTACGCCGTTGAGGTGAAGATAAGGCCAGGCAGGAGGGGCGTGGACGACCTGCTGGACAAGGTCGAGGCGCTGAGGAGGGAGTACGCGGGAATGAGGGTCATACCAGTCCTCTCCGGAACCTGGATCCCGCGAGAGGTGGTAGGCTACGCAGAGTCGAGGGGGGTCAGGGTGGAGGCGGTCTGACAGGCGACGTGGCCCGGCCCACACCTCAACACTAGAGGCCCCAGGGGTAGAGATATTCGGACTCCTAGAGGAGTGACCCCCGTAATCCCTCCGCTGGCACGGTTCAGGTGGTGGATGTGGAGGACCCCTGGTCCGTCCTGGACTTCAGCGGCTTGAGGGTAGTCGACTTCGGCGCCGGAGAGTCCACCTGGCGACTCCTCCAGATGGGCGCGGATGTCGTGGCCGTCGACCGCGACGTAGAGAGGCTCAGGGAGTTAGCCGACGCTGGCGTCCCCGTGGTGGCCTGCGACTTCCTGAACCTCCCCTTCAGGCGCAGGTTCGCCGACCTAGCGGTCTTCCACTTCTCCCTCCACGAGGTCGACCCCGAGAGGCACCGCGACGTCCTCGCGATCGCCCGCGAGGTGGCACTCAGGGTCCTAGTGGTGGAGCCGTCTCCCGAGGGCTGCCCGGCTTTTCGAAGGTTCTCAGAGCTCTGGAGGGGGGCCATGGAGAGCGTCGGGAGGTTCGAGGAGTACAGGCCGCTGGGGTACTGGAGGGGCCTCTTGGAGTCCTGCGGATTTGCCGTGGAGGTGGCGGGGAAGGTGGCCCAGCCTTCTCCTATCCCCAGGGAGGAGGCGAAGAGGATCGCCAGGGAGGCGGTGAGCCTGTGGAGGAGGCTGAGCGTTCCCGAGGGGATCGTAGCCGAGATGCTGGAGTTTCCGGCATACGCGGAGGCGGCGGGCGGAATGAGGTGGTCGGACCTGATCGTGGTGCTCGGTCGGGATCCCGAGAAGTCCGCGTCGATCTGAGCTTTGGTCAGCTAACCGAGAAGTCGCATTCGCCCAGAGGACTCGGCTCTCCTGGACCCTCGATCCGAAATGAGAAAGCGCCCCTTCCCTGTGGCCCTGAAGACCTCCGAGCCCGTCCAACAGGTCCTCCACGAGCCCGCGTCGGCTAGGAGGCCTAATCACTTGTTCGCGGTGGAGGCGCTCGAGTTCCGGTCCAGGCCCCGGCTCCGGGGCCTTGGGCGGAAATCTTTTTGCTGGGGGACTCCCCGGGACCGGCGTGCTGGGGGCGATACTCGAGGCCCTGGGGCTCTGGGCCCTGGCCCTCGCGTCCGGCGTGGTCGTGACCTCGGCCCTCGCCAGGCTCCTCGGATCGGAGGAGGACTGGAAGCTCGCCTCCGCGTCCCAGCTGACCTTCGCGCTCGTGTCGCTTGCCCTGGCGAGCCTCGCGGGCGGCCGGTCGGCGATGGGCCTCACCATCGACCTGGACTCGTCGCTCAGGTCGCTGGCGGTATCCCTACCTCTTGCGGCGACCCTGTCGATCCCGGCGGCGAGGTTCTCCCGGGGATACAGGCCCCCCTTCGAGCCTGAGGACCCAATCAGAGGCGCGATCCTGGCCCTGGCGCTGGCCCCGATCGGCGAGGAGCTGCTCTTCAGGGGGCTCCTCGAGGGCCGCCTGCTCTCGACCCTGGGCTCCTCCCCCGGCGTCCTGTGGGTGGCTATCGCCATCCCGGCCGTCCTCTTCTCTCTGGTCCACGTGGCCCCCTTCTCGGGGGCGCCCAGGGGATACCTGGGGTCCGTGCTTGCCGCCGCGCTGGTCCTCGGGGTGCTGGCGGGATACTTCAGGGCCGTCAGCGGGTCGCTCGCCCCCGCGGTCGTTGCCCACGCCTGCTTCAACCTGGCGGGGATGGCGGTCGATCGCCTCTTCCCTTCGGAGTGATGGGGGCCGGCCGGTCGGCGAACCCCAGATCAGCCCGGCCGGGTCTGACGTCCCCTCCCTCCCCCGAGAGCTTGGCGGGGCACCTCGGGGATCCGCCCCGCGCCCTAATTACACGCTCGGACCGGCGGGGCCGTGTAAGTATATGTATTTGCTTTACTTACGCCTGATCACGGATGCCCCCCGGGAAGGAGATAAGGAAGGTCCAGATGCTCGGCAGGTCCTCGCTGTCGGTGACCCTCCCCAAGTCGTGGGCCAGGGGAATAGGCCTCACAAAGGACGACCTCGTCGAGATAAGGATCCTACCGGACCAGAGCCTGAAGCTAATCCCACTCGGCCGGTCCAGGGAGGAGTTCCAGGAGGTCGTCGTCAGGGCCGAGCCGAGGGACGACCTGAGGTCCCTGACCATGAGGGTGATATCCGCCTACCTTGCCGGCAGGGACCTGATAACGGTCGACCTGGGCGGGAAGTCCGCCTGGGCCAGGGACCTGAAGTCGGCGATAAGGGCCAAGCTCGTCGGGGTGGAGGTCGTGGCCGAGAAGGGCGGGACCCTGACCTTCCAGTGCATGAGGACGTACTCCGACTTTCCCGCCCCCAGGGCCTTCGCGAGGATGAGCTCCCTCGCCGCCGACATGGTGATGGACGCCACGGAGGCCCTCCTCGAGGGTGACGTCGAGCTCGCCGAGGAGATCGTGGCCAGGGACGAGGAGGTCGACAAGTTCTACTTCCTCATCGGGAGGCAGGCCTCGGCGGTTGTGTCGGGGCGCCTGGACCCGGAGGACGTCGGGCTCAGGTGGGCGGTCGACGCACTGGGCTACAGGCTCGCCGCCAAGGCCGTTGAGAGGATCGGAGATCACGCCTCCAACGTTGCCAGGTCGGCGCTGAAGTTCGGGGCCCCCATCCAGGGGCTGGATGGAATGAGGAGGCTGGCCGAGATGGGCACGGAGATAGTCAGGCTGGCCACGGACTCCCTGACGTCGCTCGACATGGCGAAGGCGAGCGAGGCCCTGAACCGGGCGGGGGAGGCCTCCTCACTCGCCGACCGCGTGCTCGAGGAGATAATCGTCTCGGACGCCTTCAGGGGGAGGAGGGTAAGGCTGGGCCTCACGCTGGAGAGCCTGCGAAGGGTCGCGGAGTACGGCTCCGACGTGGCCGAGGTGACCGTCGACCTCCTGGGGTAGGATAGGATGGGGGCCGGCCGCTCACCCTCCCAGGATCTCCTCGAGCTCCTTCCTGCCCTCCTCGAGCTCCTTGACCTGCTCGGGGTCGAGCCTCAGCAGGGCCTCCAGGAACTCCCCGACGTGGGTCTTCTCCTCCTTGGCGACGTCTACGAAGAGTCTCTTGATACCCTCGTCCTCGCAGGCCGACGCCAGCTGCAGGTAGAGGTTTATCGCGTCCAGCTCGGCTATCACCGCCAGTCTGAGGGCCTGCGCCAGCTCTCCCCTGGTCAGCTTCCTGCCCGGGGGCAGCTTGATGGGGTTCTCTCCCAGCAACCTATCACCCACCGGGCGGCGCGGGGGGGAGCTGAAAAAGGCGCGAGGCGCCGGCTACATGTTCTCCATACAATACCAGCGCCGTGGGGTGTGCAGGTTAATCGTTTTTACCTGGGCGGATGGGACGGCGACGGTAGAGATGAGCTCGGCCCTCTCGAGGCTGTCGCGGTCGGCGCCCCTCCGCTGGGCATGGTACGCCGCCGCCCTGGCCTTCTTCGCCCTCGTCGTCCTGCTTCCTCCCACCTACGTCTTTGGGTACGTGGTCTCGGGGTGGTCGGCGATCAGGGACGTCATGTCCAGGCCGGAGATAGCCTCTCAGGTGAGGTACGCCGTGGCTCTCTCCTACAAGGTCGCGACCCTCACCACTCTAGTGGACCTCGCGTTCGGGCTCCCCCTGGCCTGGGCCCTGGTGAAGAGGCCATTCCCGGGCAAGAGGGTGGTCAACACGCTGCTGGACATACCCATGTCGGTCCCGACCTCCGCCAGGGGCCTCTCGGTCGCCCTGTACTGGATGACGCTGGCCCACCTCGCCGACCCGCTCCTCGGGCTGACGGCGCTCCAGGTGGCGATAACCTTCCCCTACATGGTCAGGAGCATCTCCTCGGCCCTGGAGGAGGTTGACTACACGTACGAGGTGGCCGCGAGGACCCTCGGGGCGGTCCCCCTCACCGCCACCAGGACCGTGACGATCCCCCTGGCCAGGGCCGGGATAGTCGCGGGATCGGTCCTCTCCTTCGCCCAGGCCCTGAGCGAGACTGGAGGGGCCACCGTCCTCCTGCTGACGCTCGGCCTCGAGCAGAAGAACGCCTCCGTCCTCATAGGTTACTGGAAGTCCCTCATGAAGCAGGACCCCTCCCTGGCCCCCACCCTCCTCCCGGCCGCAGCCTTCCTGAGCTTCCTCATGATGGCCTCGTCCCTCCTGATCCTCTACGCCTTCAAGGAGGTTGGAATGAGGCTAAACCTGCCGGAGGGCCGAGTCATGCGTTCCCTGGAGGCGAGGCTCAGCTGCCCACCCTTCCCCGACCTGAGGGACCTGGTCTCTGGATCCTTCGCCCTCACCGCCTTCATCCTCCCCTCCTTCTTCGTGGCGGCCTCGGCCACGCTGGTCGGGGTGCCC
Organism: uncultured Nitrososphaerota archaeon; assembly: GCA_964594835.1. Lineage (GTDB taxonomy): Archaea > Korarchaeota > Korarchaeia > Korarchaeales > Korarchaeaceae > DRBY01. The sequence goes on along the minus strand of CAZQNA010000003.1, from coordinate 107,742 downwards.
CTGGACTTCTGGCTCTCGGTGGCCAGGTCATTCCTGGTGGCCGCCGGGGTCACCGCCCTTGACCTGGCCTTCGCCTTCCCCCTCGCCATCCTCGTGACCAGGAAGCTCCCGGGACCCGCATCCAGGCTCCTGGACAGCCTCGTCGACGTCCCGCTCCTGGTGCCCACGGCCGCGCTGGGTTTCAGCCTCGGCCTCTTCTGGACCGCCCTGATGCCTGGCGCCCCCGGCCTGCTGCTGGTCGGCCTGGCCCACGTGAGCTTCACCTTCTCCCTGGTGGCGAGGAACCTGATAGCCGCCCTCCACTCCATGGACCCCGGGCTGGAGGCGGCGGCGAGGACGCTGGGGGCCGACGGGGCGGTGACCTTCAGGCGCGTGGTCCTCCCGGTCATCAAGCCGTCCGTCGCGGCCGGGGCTGTGCTGGCCTTCGCCAGGAGCCTCAACGAGACCGGGGCAACGCTCGCGGTCTATCCGGAGGCGATAACCGCCCCGGTGTACATAGTCGGGCTGGTCAAGGCGGGGAGGATGGACCTGGCCGGGCTGGCGACGCTCCTCCTCGGCGGGGTCTCGTTCGGGGTGATCTACGCGCTGAGGAAGGCCGCTAGGGTGAGGTGACGATGGCGGGGCTCGAGCTGGTCGGCGTCAGCAAGCGCTTTGGGCCGGTCCAGGCTCTGAGGGACGTCACGCTCAGGGTCGAGGAGGGCGAGTACCTGTGCCTGCTGGGCCCGACGGGAGCAGGAAAGACGACCCTCCTCAACGTCGTGGCTGGCGTGGTGAGGCCAGACTCCGGCAGGGTCCTGATAGGGGGCGAGGACGTGACCGCGCTCCCCCCGGAGGAGAGGGGAGTTGGCTACATGCCCCAGGGCTACGCCCTCTTCCCCCACATGACGGCCTGGGAGAATGTGACCTTCGGGCCCCGGGTGAGGGGTTGGCCCAGGGAGGACGTGGTCAGGGTCGGGAGGCAGATGCTTGAGTCGGTCGGCCTCCTGGAGAGGGCCGACGCCCTGCCGGGGGAGCTCAGCGGGGGGATGCAGCAGAGGGTGTCTCTCGCCAGGGCCCTGGCGAGCTCCCCGAGGGTGCTTCTGCTGGACGAGCCGCTCAGGGCCCTGGACGCCCTCCTCAGGCTGAGGCTGAGGTACGAGGTCAGGGAGATGGCCAGGGCCCTCGGGATGACCACGGTCCACGTCACCCACGACTACGAGGAGGCCCTGAGCGTGGCCGACAGGATCGTCCTCCTGAGAGGGGGCGAGGTCGTGGAGGTGGGCACGCCCGAGGACCTGTACGAGAGGCCCAGGACCCTCTTCACCGCGTACTTCGTCGGGGAGAGCACCATGGCGATCGGGAGGGCCGAGCCCTCGGGCGAGAGGACCGTCGTCAGGCTGGGAGACCTGGAGCTCACCTCGTCCGCCCAGGCTTCGGGAGAGGTCGTCGTCGTGATCAGGTCGAGGCTGGTCAGGGTCTCCAGGCCCAGGTCGGCGTCCAGGGGGTTCGAGGCGAGGGTCGAGGAGGTCAGGTTCCTCGGCAGGGTCACGAGGCTGAGGCTGTCGGCTGGGGGCGTCGAGCTTCTGGCGGAGTCCCCCACAACCCTGCTGGGGGTCGTCTCGGAGGGAGACCGGGTCGTCGTCGACGTCTCGCCGGAGCACGTCCTCCTGTTCGACTTGACCGAGCTGGAGAGGTTTCCAGAGGTGAGGGAGGTGCTGGAGGGTGCCTGAGGTCAGGCTCGTCGGCCTGGTCAAGCGGTACGGCAGGGTCACAGCCGTGGACGGCGTCGACCTGGGGGTGGGAGACGGCGAGTACGTGGGGATCATAGGTCCGAGCGGGTGCGGGAAGTCCACGATGTTCCGCCTGGTCTCGGGGATAGAGCTCCCAGACGAGGGGGACGTGCTCTTCGACGGGGAGTCTGTCCTCCACCTCCCACCGGAGGAGAGGGGAGTGGCCCTGGTCTTCCAAAACATCGCCCTCTTCCCCCACATGACGGCCCTGGGGAATGCGTCCTACTCCCCGCGGGTTAGGGGGCTGCCGCCGTCTGAGGCCAGGAGGGAGGGGCTGGAGGCGCTGAGGTCGGTCAGGGCGAGGGCCAGGCCGGGGGACAGGCCGGACGAGATGAGCATGGGGGAGATGCAGGAGGTGGCGCTCGCCAGGGCCCTCGCCTCGGACGCTAGGGTGCTCCTGCTGGACGAGCCCCTCTCGGCCCTGGACGCCAAGGCGGCTGTGGAGCTGAGGGCCAGGCTCAGGGACCTGGTGAAGTCCAGGGGTCTCACGGCGCTCCACGTCACCCACGATCAGGAGGAGGCCATGGTAGTGGCCGACAGGGTGGCCGTCATGAGGGCCGGGAGGATCGAGCAGGTGGGGACCCCCAGGGAGCTCTACGAGAATCCGAGGACCCCCTTCGTCATGAACTTCGTTGGGGAGGCGAACTTCCTCGTGGGCTACGTCAGGCTGGGGAGAGTGGAGCTCCACGCGGGCGGGGAGGTGGACCTCCCGCCGGGGTCCACGCTGAGGGAGGGGGACCTGGTGGTGGTCGGCTTCAGGCCTGAGGAGGTCCAGCTGGACGGGGGCCCCCTGGAGGGAAGGGTGAAGCTGAGGAGCTACCTGGGCGGGATGTACAGGCTCGAGGTCGTCCTCTCGGGGGGAGACGTCGTCAGGGCGGTTTTGCCAGGCGACCCGGGCCTGTCGGAGGGCGACCGCGTCAGGCTCTCCGTGGGGAGGTACAGGGTGTTCCCGTACCCAAGGGAGGGCCTGACTAGGGCCATCGCCCTGGAGTGAGGCCCTGCGCCCCCTGCGCAGGCTTTAATCCATGGGTCTGGATGGGTGGTGGGGATGGCCGACAGGTACCTGGAGTACTTCAGGAGGAGCGCCTCCTCGTCGATCCTGGAGTCGATCGCCGACCTGGCCCTCAAGGCCAGGGACGCCGCCATGGAGCTGTCCAGAGTTGTGGAGAGGCTGGGGTCGTCGGGGTCCTCGGCCGTGGAGGACGGCATATCCAGGATAGCCTCGATAGAGGAGGAGGGGGACTCGCTCAGGAGGCAGATCCTCGCCAGGCTCTCTCGGTCCGAGGTGCCAGCGAGAGATGCGGAGATGCTGGCCAGGCTGGCCAGGAGGACCGACCTGATAATCGATCAGATCAAGAACACCGCCCTGGCCATCAGGGTGGCTGTGGAGGGTGGGGAGGAGGTCCCCTCCGGGCTGGAGGAGGTCCTCAGGGAGATGACGTCGAGGCTCGCGAGGGAGACTGAGGCGGTGGCCTCGGCCATAAGGTCGGCAACGACCTCCCTCGAGGATGCGAAGAGCCAGATAGACAGGGTGGAGTCGATAGAGCACGAGATAGACCTCCTCTACTACGAGGCCAAGGCCAGGCTGCCCGAGTCGGGGTCGGTGAGGTCCGCCATACTGCTGAACGACGTGATCAACGAGGTGGAGTACGCCGCCGACCTCTGCGAGGACGCCACGGACGTCTTATCGGTGCTGGTGGTGAGGCTCAGCCTACCCGGCGAGGCTCCCTGAGCGGGGCCCCGCCCCCGAGGCCCAGGGCCTTGGAGGCGCGAGGGCAGGCGGTGAGTCGGGCAGCGGTCCGGATGCTTGACGCAACATGGATCGACGCAAGTAACTTTTTTACTAAGTATTCCCTTTAAGAGACCCTCAGGGGTGGAGTTTCTGTCAAGCAGGGGCAGGAGGGTGGAGTCCATCCTGCGAGAGTTCGTGAGGGTCAATTCCCCTGACGTCACAGGCGCCGCCGTGGCCACTCCAAGGGGGCTCCCCATAGCCGTGGCTGTGGGCTCAGAGGTCGACGCCAGGATGCTCTCCGCTCAACTGGCGGCCATCGTGTCGGCTCAGAATAGAATAGTCTCCCAGCTTGGCCTTGGCGGCCTGCGGACATCGACCGTTGAGGCTGACGAGGGAAGCCTCGTGGTGAGGCGGGCGGGCGACTACATAATTGGAGTGCTGATCGGCAGGGACGCCAACCTGGGACTCGTGCTGATAGAGCTTGACAGGCTTTCCGGCGAGATTGGCGAGGCCCTCAGTGCCAAGTGAGCCCTTTGGAGGTGGGTGTAGGCCTTGTCAGCGGACGGATCGAGGGGAGATGATCTGATCTTCATGATCAGGCGGGAGGAGGCTGGCCTGCTCCTTGGAGGGAGCAGGGTCGTGATAGCTCCGGCCCTCCTCCTGGGGATGCTGGGCGCCGTGATCGAGAGGCTGTTCGGCCATCACGGCGCCGACGCCGCCTTCAGGGAGGCTGCCTACCGGGCGGGGATAGCCTGCGGGGCGAACGTCCACGAATTGCTCGTTGAGAGGGGAATCGAGGATCCTTGGAAGATGGTCAAGGTGATAGTGGAGCAGATAATGCCTGAGATGGGTTGGGGGGAGTTTCAACTCGTGGAGATGAGTGAGGACCCCCCGAGGATCGTCGTGAGGATCTCCAGACCCTACGTGGAGGCCACGGGCATAACCTCCTCCGAGAGCCCCATCTGCTACCCCATGAAGTGGCTGCTTGCGGGTGTTCTGAAGGTCGTGCTCTCCGAGGTAGGCTTCACCGGCGACCTAGACGCTGATGAGGTGAAGTGCGTGGCGATGGGGGACCCCTACTGCGAGGTTGTGTTCAGCGGAGTCTGATCTCGGGTCAGAGGTGGGGCCAGGGGGTGTAGGATGGAGGATGGGAACTCCTCGGGAGGAGAATCCTCGGTTCCCGGGCGCGGGAGGATGAAGATAGTCATAATGGGGCCGTCGGGGGTGGGCAAGACCACGTACCTCCGGTCCCTGGATGACAGGGCCGTCCTGATGGTCGACAAGTCCGGTAGGACCATCGGAATGGACGTCGGGTTCGTGGCCGTGGATCCGCAGAGTGGAGAGATCATGAGGCGCGATGAGGCCAAGAGAAGAGGAGTAGGGTTCTTTGGTCGACTGTTTGGCCGAGATAGGCCATCTCCGATGGTCATAGAGATTCAACTCGTCAGTACACCGGGTCAGGAGAGGTTCAGGTTGGTCAGAGAGGCCCTTGTCAGGGGCGCTCACGGCGTCGTACTCATGGTGGACTCCTCCAGGCCTGACCAGGTGGGGGAGGCGGGGGTCGTCTACCACGAGATCCGCGTCGTCCTGCCTGAGATCCCGGTGGTGTTAGTGGCCAACAAGCAGGACCTGGAGGGGGCGCTCTCTCCTCATGAGGTGAGGGATCTCACGGGTCTGGAGGAGCTGGAGGTTTTCGGCACATCCGCCCTCAGAGGGGAGAATGTGGAGGCTCCGCTCAGGAGGCTTATCCAGCTCATCCTGGGGAGGGGGCTCGGTCAGGAGGTCAGCGGGGCCGCACCGGCCTAGTGGAACGCCGATCACGTCGTGCAGCTCCGGACCTCTCTCGGAAGGCAAGTCTGCCGGTTAGGTTCGGCCGCGCAACCGTCCGCGTCGCGCTGACTCATATAACGTTAAATTGGGCTCTGAGAGGGCGGAGCGGTGCCCGAAATGATAGAGTTGCTCCCGGTGGTAATTGGAGTTGTAGCTCTAGCCTTCGTCCAGTTCCTGTACTACAGCGTCAACAGGGAGGACGCGGGCACCGAGCGGATGAGGGAGATCGCCGCCTACATCCAGGAGGGGGCCAGCGCCTACATGAGGAGGCAGTACACCACGATAGCCTACTTCATCCTCGCGCTCGCGGTCGTCATCGGAGTCGCCAGGGGGAGCCTGGCCGCGCTGTCCTTCCTCATAGGGTCGGGCCTCTCCCTGCTCGCGGCCTACATAGGCATGACCGCCGCCACGAGGGCCAACGTCAGGACCGCCGCCGCGGCCGTGAAGTCTCCCGGCAAGGCGCTCAAGATAGCCTTCTGGGGCGGGGCCGTCATGGGCGTCGCCATAGTCGGCCTGAGCGTGCTGGGGATAGGGGGGCTCTACGCGGCCTTCAAGGCCCTCCTCGGCGGGGCGGAGGAGGCGGCCCTGGAGGCGATAGTCCCCTTCGGGCTCGGCGCGAGCCTGGCCGCCCTGTTCGCCCAGCTCGGAGGGGGGATCTACACCAAGGCCGCCGACATAGGCGCGGACCTCGTGGGGAAGGTGGAGGTGGGCATACCCGAGGACGATCCCAGGAACCCGGCGGTCATCGCGGACCAGGTGGGTGACAACGTCGGGGACTGCGCCGGGCGTGGCGCGGACCTGTTCGAGTCCTTCTCCGACAACATAATCGGCATGATGATCCTCGGCCTGGCGTTCATGGCCAGGTACGGGGAGGCCGGCGTCCTGTTCCCGCTCCTGGCCGAGTCCCTCGGCGTCCTCTCCACGATCGTGGCCATCCTCCTGATCAGGGAGGAGACGGACAACCCGGTCAAGACCATCAACCTGGCCCTCCTCTCCGCGGGAGTGCTGAACGCCGTCGCCTTCTACTTTCTGGCGGACAGGATGCTCGGGGATCCGAGGCTCTTCGAGTCCGCCCTCCTCGGGCTCGCGGCCAGCCTCTTCGTCGGGCTCATAGTTCAGTACTACACCGGGACTGGGTACAGGCCCGTGAGGGACATAGCCGACGCCAGCAGGTTCGGGCCGGCGCTCAACGTCATCACAGGCCTTGCGGTTGGCCTCGAGAGCGCCTTCCTGCCCCTGATAGTGATCTCCGTCGTCGTTGCGGCGGCCTACTTCCTGGCCGGGCTCTACGGCATCGCCGCCGCCACGGTGGGCATCCTCTCCACCACCGGCATAATCATGGCCTCCGACACGTTCGGCCCCATAAGCGACAACGCCGCCGGGATAGCGGAGATGAGCGGGCTCAGCGATGAGATCAGGTCCAGCCTCGACGTGCTGGACGCCGTGGGCAACACCACCAAGGCCATCACCAAGGGATACGCCATGGCCTGCGCCGTACTCTCCGCCTTCGTCCTCTTCGCCGCCTACCTCCAGTCGATTTCCGTCGGAGGGGGCGTGGCCATAGACATAGGGGAGCCCTACATCCTGGTGGGGCTGATCCTCGGCGGGACCCTGGCGTTCCTGTTCTCCGCCATGGCGATCAGGGCCGTCGGCAGGACGGCGAGCGAGATGGTGGCTGAGGTCAGGAGGCAGTTCAGGGAGATACCTGGCCTCCTCGAGGGGAAGGCCAAGCCTGACTACGCCAGGGCGGTCGACATCTCGACGAGGCACGCCCTGAAGGAGATGATCCCGCCGACACTCATCACCCTCGCCGCCCCGATAGTCGTGGGGGCGGCCTTCGGGGTCAAGCCCCTGGGGGCCTTCATAGTGGGCGGCACCGTGGTGGGCGGCCTGCTCGCCGTCTACATGATCAACGCGGGCGGTGCCCTGGACAACGCCAAGAAGCTCATAGAGTCTGGACTCCACGGCGGGAAGGGGTCGGATCCCCACAAGGCCGCAGTGGTCGGGGACACTGTTGGAGACCCACTCAAGGACACCGCTGGACCTTCGCTCCACATCTTCGTGAAGCTGATCACCATAGTGGCTCTGACCTTCGCCCCTCTGTTCCTGTGAGGGCCCATCCGCCCTCACCACACTTTCTTGCAGTCCTCGCGGGTGACAGGGTGAGGGACCGCGCCCGGTGGGGTCGTCGATCCCGTGAGACGGCGGCGCCTTCCGCCCACCCGCGCGCTTCGATCAGAAAAAGTGGAGGCCAGGGGGCGCCGGCTGACGGCGCCTACCCGCTCTTTATGGAGGAGACCTCCCTAGCCGCCCGGCCCAGGGCCTTGAGGAGCTCCACCATGACCCCGAGCCCTCTCTGGAAGTCCTCGTCCCGCATCGCGCCCATCAGCCCGCCCAGGCCGACCTTCGGCGGGTTCATGAGGGCCCTGTCCAGCCCGGGATCCTGAAGGGCCCTCTCAAGCACGTCCACCAGGTCGGTGCTCACCAGGCCGTTCAGCAGCTTGAACAGGGTAGAGGCGATCTTGCTGAACTCGCTGATCAGCTGATCGGTCATCATGTCCATCATCATTCTGTAGACTCCCAGCAGGTCAGAGAGGGCCTCCAAATCCTCCTTGCTCAGGGCCAGTACCTCCTCCACGTGCTCTCCCACCACAACCACCTCCCAAAATCACATCAGGGCCTTCAGGGTCGAGTCCCAGAAGATGTAGTAGTACATCCTGTACACCCTCCAGCCGAGCCTGGCCGGCTTGAACGGTCCCAGCGGCACTCCGTACTTCCACACTGCCAGCGTGGCCAGTCCCCTGCTGGCGGGAGTCGGGGCGCCCCCGACGTACGGGCAGCCCATGTGCCCCCTGTAGATCACCATGTCGCCGATCCCCCTTATCGCCCGCAGTATGTTCTCCCCGACGACGAAGGCCTGGAAGTGGGACGTCACGCCCATCTTGGGGATCTCCTTCGGGCCCGCGTCGCCGGCCACGAAGACCTCGTCGTAGCTCCCGGCCGGCCCCCTGTACTGGAGCGTGTACTTGTCCGAGGGGACCCAGCCGTCTTCGTCGGTTATGCCGGAGTCCTTCAGGGCCTTCACACCCTTGTGGGGCGGGACCGTGACCAGGAGATCGTACTTGTACCTCTCCCCGCCCTCGGCCACGACCTCCTTCTTGCCCTCGTCCACCCTCTCGAGCTTGAACTCCCTGACGTCCTCTATCCCCCTCTCCTTGAAGTTCGCGGTGATGTTCTCGTTGTAGGCCGGCGGGCCGACGCTGGGGACGGGCCAGAGGAAGGTGATGTCGAAGTCGTCCCTGCTCTCCTTCACGCCCCTCAGGTAGTCGTCTAGGAGTACGGTGAACTTGCCGGGGGCTCCGGGACAGGCGATGGGCATCTTCGGGGTCATGACCACGATCTTCCCGCCCTTCATCTCCCTGATCTTCTCTCCGAGCTTCTTGGCGTCCTCAATAGAGGTGTAGAACGAGTTGAAGTCTCTCTCCAGCCCTGGGACAGCCCCGGGGTCGACGGTGCACCCCGTGGCAATCAGGAGGTAGTCGTACGAGAACTTCCTCCCGGTCTTAACCTCCACCTCCCGGTTGGCCAGGTCCACCCTCGCGATCTCCCCGTGCTCTCCCAGGTACGCCCTCACCCTCGGGCTCAGGATCAGGGCCCTGGGCCTGACCAGGTCCTCCTCGGTGTAGTAGCCGAAGGGGACGAAGGTGAAGCCCGCCTGGTTCACCGCCGTCGGGCTCTTGTCCAGGGCGGTCACGCTCACCTCGCCCCTGGCGATCTCCGCCCTGAGATCCCTGGCCAGCTTGTTGGCCACCATGGTCCCGACTGCCCCTCCTCCCAAGATCAACACTCTTGTCTCTCCCATGCCCTCGCACCACCTCCTCCCGCCTCCTGCGCGGGAGCGAACCGCCAGGGCTGGCCTAATGTATAAACATTGAGAAACACCTATAGATTTATGACTCTTCAACTATTGCGATACGGCGATCCCCTCACCGCTGCGCGAGCTCCTCGAGCCTCTCTCTGAACCTTCTCAGAGCCCTGGACATGAACTCCGGGGTTATGGCGCCGTGCGGGCTTTCGGTCTCGTATATCCTCTCGGGGACCCTAAGGCCGGCCGGGTCAAAGCCCATGTCCACCTTCAGCCTCATCCTCTCGGCGTAGATCCTCCACCCGAGCCCCCTGAGCTCCTCGGGCGAGAGCCTTATCCCCAGCGGGGCAAGGGCCCTCGACACCGTCTCCGGCCTGTAGATTCCCCTGGCGAACAGACAGACCACCAGGCTGTTGAGGACCATCCTCCAGGCCTCCTCCTCCATCAGGTCGTCGACGACCCTCTCGGGGTCCGGCAGCTCCGTCCTCTTCTGGTCGTAGGAGTAGCCGGCGTTGTCCAGGTGGCTGTGCCTCCCGCCTATCAGGAAGCCGATGTGGGCGGACGGGCCCGTGTGGTAGCCGGGCATCTCGTTCCCGCCGAAGGCCATGGCGAACTCGAGCCCCCCATACCTCCTCGCCGCCGCCTCGACACCCAGGGCGAGGGTCGAGTAGAACTCGTTCGGCTGCTCAACCAGCAGGGAGATTGCCCTGAGGTACGTCTCGGCGGCCCCCCACTCAAGCCTCACGACGGCGTCCTCCTCCAGGATCAGCCCGCGCTCCAGCGCCTCGGTGGCCCAGGCCAGCGCCACCCCGGTGCTCATGGCGTCGAGGCCCACCCTCTCCACCTCGTGGATGAGCCTGAGGAGCCACTCGGCGTCTCCGACGCCCAGCATGCTCCCGAGAGAGTAGGTGGGCTCGTAGTCGTAGGAGACTACCGTGGTCTTGTAGAAGTACTTCTCGTGGGGGTATGGCTCCCTTATCCCCGCCAGGTGGATGCAGGCGACGGGACAGCCGGAGCAGGCCACCCTGCGTATGAGGTAGTTCTCGGCCATGCGCTCCCCCGAGATCTCCTCCGCCATCTCGAACCTGCCCGACTTCAGGTTCCTCGTGGGCAGGGCCCCGATCTCGTTCAGGGGGAGCACGTTCATCGGCGTGCCCAGGTCGTGGTACTTCTTCATGAGGTTGGACTTGGTGGAGAGTTCGTACAGCTCGTCGAACACCTCCCTGTAGCCCCTCCTGTCCGGCACCTCCAGGGACCTCCGGCCCGAGACCACGAGCGCCTTCAGCCTCTTGGCCCCGAACACCGCCCCCAGCCCGAGCCTCCCGAAGTGCCTGTAGGTCTCCGTGATGACGCAGGCGTACCTGACGAGCCTCTCCCCGGCGAGGCCGATCCTCATGATCGTCCTGAAGCCCGGGTTGGGCTCCCTCTCGCGGATCACCCTCCCCACGGTCTCGCTGCTCGTCATGCCCCAAAGGGCGCTGGCGTCCCTGAACTTGACCTCGTCCTCGTGAATGGCCAGGTAGACCGGGGAGTCGCTGGCCCCCCTGATCACGATGGCCGCGTAGCCGGCGAACTTTATGGCCAGGCTGCTCCTGCCGCCGGCGTAGCTTTCGCCGAGGTTCCCGGTGAGCGGGCTCCTGAACACCGCTACTGTCTTGGAGCCCATGGGGTAGGCGCCGTTGAAGGGGCCCACCGCGAACACCACCGTGCTCTCGGGCTCCAGCGGGCCCGCCCTGTCCATCCCCTCCTCCCTGGCGAGGGCCACCGCCAGGCCCACCCCGCCGAGGTACTCGTCAACTAGGTCCCTCCTGTCCTCGACCCACGACCTCTTCCTCGTGAGGTCGACGTAGAGGACCTTGGACAGGTTCACGGGCAGCTTAGATGCCACTCACCCCACCTCCCTCATCTCGATAACCCCGTAGGGGCAGTAATCGACGCAGTAGCCGCAGTAGGTGCAGATGACAGGCTTGTCCAGCTCGTGGTCCCACAGGACTGCGCCGAAGGGACAGGCCTCGACGCAGTAGCCGCACCCTATGCACCTGTTCGGGAGCAGCCTGACCCCTCCCCCCTCCCTTGGCAGGAGGGCGTCCTCCGGGCAGACCTTTGCGCAGGGGGGATTCTCGCACGCTCTGCAGACTATGACGACGAAGCCCCTCTCTATCCCGCCCGCGCTCTTGATGTGTATTGCCGTCTTACCGTAGCCAACCTCTGCGAACCGCCGGTTGCACGCGAGCATGCAGCTTCCACACCCGACGCACAGGCCGGAGTCGACGACTGCCACCCGCTTTGCCATCAGCGGTCTCCGCGGAGATCCCGCCCGCTGGAACAGATAACTTAATATTTCACTATGACAGAATATCCCTACCTCCTGTCGAAGAACGGACTCTTTCCCCGGGCCGCGAGGGGTATCCCAAGCGCCAAGGTGGCCCCCGGAAGAGATCCCAGCGAGATGGCGGCATCCCCGACGCTGAACATGACCCTGTTGTCCACGTTCAGCGAGGAGGCCAGCTTCGCCGCGGAGCCCACCGCCACCCCCAGGTCGATGACCTTGAACTCGCAGAAGGGTCCCCTCATGGGGGCTCCAGACTCCCGCCAGGCCCTCAGCCTCTCCGCGCAGGACCGGTACCCGCACATGCCGCAGTCCATTCCCAGTGGCTCGTGGGCCCTGGAGCCAATTAGCACGACGCAGTCCGACGACTCGACGTTTCCGGCGTCCCTCGCGTAGAACGCGCGGCCGCGCACTCCGGCCAGGCGCCGCATCTCGTCGGCCAGTTCGGCCAGGTCGTCGCCCAGCAATATTGCGGTCTCGATGGAGTCGACGCCCTTGGCCTTCGGCGCAGTCCTGGCGGCCACGAGCATCAGCTCGGCCACCGTGATCACCGCATCCCTCTCAGGGTCGGGCACGCCCACCCCGCGCCGGGACTAGGTCATAACCATTGTCTTAACCAGCTTGGAGGGGGGCGGGGATCTCGACCACCTTGCCGGAGTTGGGGAAAGGCACGTAATCCCAACAAGATGCCGTTTTTCAACAGACGGCCGATCCCAGGACTCTGTGAACGAGGTCGGGCGCTGCGGCTAAAATCGATCATCTCCGCCACCGGATCCCCCCAACCGTTGTCTGCCGCCCGGCCGCCCAGATCGGCCACCTGGCAATCATGTTACCCTTTTCCGGTAAACTGAGATTATATGGAAGTAATAAACATTTATCTGGGATATTTGCTAGGGTTTTTAAAGAACCGACGCGCGCCAACCCGGCAACACCTTACCGCTGGGTGGTTGCATGTCGTCCGGCGAGAAGAGCGAGGAGAGGCGGCCCAAGATCCTCGCCGCCGCTCTTGGTGAGGACGTGCACGTGGCCGGGATAATCAAGTTCCTGAGGCTGGCCGAGCAGGTTGGCTACGACACCATATTCCTGGGGCCGGCAAACACCCCCGAGGAGATCGTGGCGGCGATAAAGGAGACGGACCCTGACATAGTCGGGATCAGCTACAGGCTGATGCCGGAGTCCGGGAGGTACTGGATAGAGCGATTCATCAGCGCCGTGAGGGAGGCCGGGCTCGAGGGCAAGAGGTACGTCTTCGGAGGGACTCCTCCGGTGGCAGAGGTGGCGGAGAGCTTCGGCTTCTTCGACAGGGTGTTCAGCGGCAGGGAGACCATGGACGAGGTCGTCTCCTACCTCAAGGGAGGGGGTGAGGCCGGCAAGGGTGAGGAGCACTATCCGCAGACGACCGTGGAGAGGATCGCCTGGAAGTACCCGTACCCCATAATCCGGCAGCACCTGGGGCTCAGCTCCGTCGAGGAGACCGTCGAGGCCGCCAGGAAGGTGGCGGAGTCCAGGCTGATAGACGTCATCTCGATAGCCCCCGACCAGGAGTTCCAGGAGAACTTCTTCCACCCAGAGAAGTGGGATCCAGGGAGGGCCGGAGCCGGAGGCGTTCCCATAAGGTCAGAGGACGACCTCGTCAAGATATACGAGGCGACCAGGACGGGCAACTACCCGCTCCTCAGGTGCTACCAGGGGACCAGCGACCTGTTCAAGATGGCCGACCTCCTGGTCAGGACCATCAAGAACGCCTGGGCGGCCATCCCGCTGTTCTGGTTCAGCAGGCTCGACGGGAGGGGCCCCCTTGACCTGGTCGAGGCCATAGACGAGCACCAGAGGCTGATGGCCTGGCACGGCGAGAGGGGCATACCGGTCGAGCTGAACGAGCCCCACCACTTCGAGCTCAGGGACGCCCCTGACGTCATCGCCGTCGCAGACGCGTTCCTCTCCGCCTACAACGCCAAGAAGGCGGGAGTGAGGCACTACATCGCCACCCTCATGTTCGACCTCCCGCCCGGCATTTCTGCCGAGATGGACCTGGCCAAGCAGCTGGCCAAGATAGACATAATCAAGCCCCTGGAGGACGAGAACTTCAAGATCTTCATCCAGACCAGGACGGGCCTGTCCAGCTACCCGCCCGACCTGGACGCGGCCAAGGGCCACATGGCCTACTCCGTGACGATGCAGATGCACCTGAAGCCCCACATAATCCACATGGTCGCGTACACCGAGCCCGACCATGCGGCCACGGCCGAGGAGATCATAGAGAGCGGCAAGATCGTGCACCAGGTGATCAGCGACACGCTGCACGGCCTGCCCGACGTGACGAGGGACCCGAAGATCCATGCGAGGAGGGAGGAGCTGGTGAGGGAGGCAAAGGTGACGCTGGACGCCATAAGGAAGATCGCAGACCCTGGGGTCAAGGACCCGTGGACCGACCCCCAGACTCTCGCGAGGGCCCTGAAGGTGGGGATACTGGACGCCCCCCACCTGAAGAACAACCCATACGCCAGGGGAGAGATAGAGACCAGGATCATCAACGGGGCGGCCCACGCAGTAGACCCTGAGACCAAGAGGCCCCTGCCGGAGGAGGAGCGCGTCCGCAGGATCCTGGACGACTACTTCAAGGGGAGACTTATCTGAGCAGGCGGGCGAAGGGAGGCGGTTGGATGAGGATAGCCGTGATGGGCGCCGGCCACGGCGGCAAGGCCATGGCCGCCCACCTGGGCCTGATGGGGCACGAGGTCCGGCTCTACAACTACAAGGAGAGGGAGCCGGAGTTCAACGTTGACCTCGGGGAGGTCAGGAGGAGGGGAGGGATAGAGCTGGAGGGGGCGGTCGAGGGCTTCGGCCCCATCGCCCTCGCCACCACCGACGCCGGCGAGGCCGTGAGGGACGCCGACCTGATCATGGTGGTCGTCCCCGCCCACGCCCACAGGCACATCGCCCGGTCGATCGCCCCCCACCTCCGGCGGGGTCAGAAGATCCTGCTGAACCCGGGCAGGACCTTCGGGGCGATCGAGTTCAAGAGGATACTGGGAGAGAGGGCCGAGGGAGTGATAGTCGGAGAGGCCGAGACCTTGGTCTACGCGGCCAGGGGGCTGTCCCCCACGAGGGCGAGGGTGCTCGGGGTCAAGAAGGAAGTCAGGCTGGCCGCCCTTCCAGCCCCCGACACCGGAGAGCTGCTGGACACGATCCGCCAGCTATACCCGCAGTTCGACGGGGCCAGGGACGTGCTCGAGACCAGCCTCACCAACATAGGGGCGGTGTTCCACCCCACGATCACGCTCATGAACGCGGGCTGGATAGAGCGCGGGGGGGACTTCGAGTTCTACGTGGAGGGCGCCAGCCCATCCGTGTCCAAGGTGCTTGAGAGGGTAGACGCCGAAAGGGTGGCCCTGGCGCGGGCGCTAGACACCCACGTACTTAGCCTGCTGGAGTGGCTGGAGGAGAAGTACGGTGCGAGGGGGAAGGATGTCTACGAGGCCCTGCAGAACAACGAGGCCTACAGGGGGATAAAGGCGCCCTCCACGCTGGCCGTCAGGTACCTCCTGGAGGACGTCCCCACCGGTCTGGTGCCCTACGCCGACGTGGGGGAGCAGGTCGGGGTGAGCACCCCCGTCTCGAGGTCCCTCATATCCATAGCCTCGGCGGTCTTCGACAGGGACTTCTACAGAGAGGGGAGGAGCGCGAGGAACCTCGGTCTGGAGGGGATGTCCGCGGAGGATATAGTGGCGTTCGTGAGGGGAGAATAGCCCTTGCGGGCCCTCCTGATAGACTTCGGAAGCACCTTCACCAAGGCCGTCGTGGTCGACCTGGGGGAGGAGCGGGTGGTCTCCTCCTCCAGGGCGCCAAGCACGGTGGACACGGACGTCAGGCACGGGCTGGCGAGGGCCCTGGGGGAGATCGGACTCTCCCTCGACGACCTGTCGGACGGCCCCTTCGAGTACAGGCTGGCCTGCAGCAGCGCCGCAGGCGGGCTGAAAATGGTCGTCGTCGGGCTGGTGCCGAAGTACAGCGCCGAGGCTGGCAGGAGGGCCGCGCTGACGGCCGGGGCCAAGGTCATCGGGGTGTACTCGTTTGAGCTCACCAGGAGCGAGGTGGCCTCGATAGAGTCGCAGGACCCCGACATCGTCCTCCTGACCGGCGGGACGGACGGCGGGGACAAGAAGACGATAACGCACAACGCCAGGATGCTGGCCTCCTCGGGGCTCAGCTGTCCCATCCTGGTGGCGGGGAACAAGGAGGCCAGGGACGACGTGGTGGAGATACTCTCCTCGGCCGGAAAGGAGGTCTACTGGACCGAGAACATCATGCCCGAGCTGGGGAAGCTCAACGTGAGGCCCGCCAACGAGAAGATCAGGGAGATCTTCCTGAGGAGGATAATCCAGGCAAAGGGACTAGACAGGGTCACGGGGCTGCTCGATATCCTCATGCCCACCCCCTCTGCCTCTCTGAGGGCGGCAGAGCTCCTCGCGGAGGGGACCCGCTCCCAGGGCGGCATGGGAGAGCTCCTGGCCGTCGAGATAGGGGGGGCCACGACCAACGTCTACAGCGTGGCGGAAGGGAGGTCAGAACTCCCGGGGGTGGTGGAGAAGGGTCTAGAGGAACCGTACTTGAAGAGGACCGTGGAGGGGGACCTGGGGGTCAGGGTGAGCGCCGAGTCGCTGCTGGAGGCGGCCGGCCTCGAGAGGATAGTGTCCAAGATCAGAGAGGACCTAGGGGACGTCAGGCCCGAGGCCGTGGAGGAGCACATCCGCATGCTGCGCCGACACACCAGCTACCTGCCCAAGACCGAGTTCGACTGGCTGGTGGACGAGGCGCTGGCCAGGTCGGCGGTCGAGCTCGGGGTGGAGAGGCACGTGGGGAGACTGGAGGAGATACCGACCCCCATGGGGAAGTTCTACGTCCTGACGGGGAAGGACCTGACCGGTGTGAGGACGGTCGTCGGCACGGGGGGCCCGATCGTTAACAGCAGGAGGCCTTGGAGGATCCTCGGCGAGGCGGTCTACGATGAGTCCAGGCCCTTCGTCCTCAAGCCTAGGGAGCCCGACATGTACGTTGACAGGGCCTACGTCTTCTGGGCCATGGGCCTCCTAGCCGGGAGGGAGCCGGACAAGGCCCTGAAGATCCTCCTTGACTCCGTCTCTCCGGTCAGACCGGGATGACGCTCCTGTCGAAGGACTCCAGCTCCTCCATCCCGGTGTCGAAGGCCATCCTGATATCGAAGCCGCCCTCCCTTATCATGGCCGGTAAGTTCGCGCCCGTGACGCTGATCACCACGCCCCTCAGCTTCCCGGTCCTCAGGCCGTAGGCGAACCCCGGCTCCCTTATCTCCATGATACCCTCGAAGCCGAGCCCCCTCATCCTCTCGAGTATCTTCTGGGCCTTCGAGATGCTGTTGTAGGGGATCTCCCCGAAGGTGGCCAGGACCGTTCCCGTCCCCCTCTTGGCCGCCTCCGAGACCTTGGTCATGCCCGCGAATATCAGGAGCTGGGAGGGGCTTATCGTCGTGCCTGAGTAGTGCATCACCTCCGAGAATGTAGTGGGCCTGTAGTCTCTGAGCTCGAGCAGGCCGACGCCCTTTATGCTCACGGGGACCCCGTTCCTGAGGAGTATGCCGTAGAGCGTGTTCGAGGACACGTACTTGATCTCGAAGAGGTCCCCCCTCCTGAGGCCCAACTCCCTCACCTGGAACCTCGGGTAGAAGAGAATCCTGGGGACCTCCTTCCCCAGGCTCAGGACGTGCCTCATCACCCAGGTAAAGTCCTCCCTCCTGATGAACAGCTTGTTGGCGATCACGGTCCCCCTCCCCTCCCCGAGGTCGAAGTCCATCTCAGCTATCCTCTGGTACATCCTGTCCAGCATCCACTCCATCCTAGTGGAGACCGTCAGGGCCCGCATCCTCCTGCGGCCCTCGCTAGTTATCTGCCTGGCCTTCCTCACCTTCCTGGTGAGCCCCAGCTCGTCCATGAGCTTCAGGTAGTACCTGATGGTCCTCTGGCTGAGGTAGATGCCACGCCTGTTCAGCTCCCTCTGGATCTCGCCCGACGTGGCCGGCCCCTCGATCCCGTCGAGGATGGCCAGGATCTCGAGCATGTTCTCATTCAGCTTCCGGTACCCCTGTACAGGTGACATGCGACCATCCTCCCCCCGCCGGGGAGCTCCACCAGCGGAGGCTCCTCCCGGTCGCAGGGCTCAAACCTCCTGGGGCACCTGGGGTGGAACCTGCACCCGGGAGGCGGGCTGGACAGGTTCGGGACGGTCCCGGGGATCTCCGTGACCCGACCCTTCCTGCCGCCCCTTCCAGGTATCGCGCCGAGCAGGCCCTGGGTATAAGGGTGTTTGGGGTCGGTGAGCACGTCCACCGTGTTGCCCAACTCGACTAACTTCCCGGCGTACATCACGCCCACTCGGTCGGTGTACTCGGCGACGATCCCTATGTTGTGGGTTATCAGGAGGATGGACATGTTGAGCTTCCTCCTCAGCTGGTCCAGGAGGGTGAGGATCTGGGCCTCTATGGTCACGTCTAGGTTGGTGGTCGGCTCGTCCGCTATCAAGAGTTCAGGGCTGTTCGCCAGGGCTATGGCTATGACGGCCCTCTGCCTCATGCCCCCGCTGAACTGGTGGGGGTACTCGTGGATCCTAGCCTCGGCCCCCGGGATCCCCACTAGCTTGAGGAGCTCCACGGCCCTCTGCTCCGCCTCCCTCTTCCCGTAGTCGGGGTTGTGGGCCAGGATCGTCTCGACGATCTGGTCCCCTATCGTGTAGACCGGGTCAAGCGCGGCCGTCGGGTCCTGGAATATCATGGAGATCCTGTCTCCCCGGATATCCCTCATCCTCTCCTCCGAGAGGGAGAGGAGGTTCTCCCCCTGGAAGTAGATGCTCCCCCCGGAGATCATTCCGGGGGGCGGGACCAGCCTCAGGATAGCGTTGCCCAGGGTGGACTTCCCGCAGCCGGACTCCCCTATGAGTCCGAAGAACTCGCCGGTCCCTATGCTCAGGGAGACGCCGTCGACGGCCCTCACGACGCCGTCGAAGGCGTAGTAGTAGACCTTCAGGTCCCTTACCTCCAGAAGCGTCACGGCATGCCACCTCCCAGGTCCAGGGACATGTAGGGGTGCTCGCAGGGCGGCCCCTCGGCGAAGAGGATCCTGGTCCTTCTGGGCAGGGCTATCATGGACGCCACGGTCTCTATCGGGACGTCCCCCTCCCCCACGTGCCTGCAGATCGAGTGCCCCGCCGGGTCGTGGTACCTCATGAGCCTCTTCACGAAGTTCAGGTCTATGGTGCCCAGCGCACCCCGCACCCTCTCGTCGAGGTGCCTCCACCTGGCCAGGGTGTCCTCCCTCTCGTACTCGGTGTAGTGGTAGGGGTCGTAGTACCTCTCGCTCATCCTGGCGGATTTGAAGTGGTTCGTCCGGAAGGCGTACCCGGACTCGGGGAACTCCACGTCGAGCTCGCTGTATCCGACCTCCACCACGGCTATGTCCCCCTTGGAGTCGCCCAGCGTGAAGGTGAACTGGCCGAGCCGGGGGACCGACTTCAGGAGATCTATGGCCTCCTCCACCGTGGAGCAGCTCTCGAGTATCATCTTCGCCAGGACGTTGTCGGGCAGGCCCACCCCGATGTCGGACGAGGCCACGTACGTCGAGAACACGGTCAGGCCCCTCTCGTTCATCCCTCCCCCAGCCACCCCCGGGTCGCCGGCGTTCGTGGAGGCGAAGTAGGCGAGGCCGTCCCTCGGCCTGGCGTAGACGAACAGGTGGAGGGGCTTGTACCTGACCCTCTTGTCCCTGTTCTTGGCCAGGATGGGCTCCCCTACGACCGTGTGCTCAGCCCTGACAGCCCAGACCGAGCACTCCAGGCCGTAGTGCAGCATGTGTCTGAGGAACGTGGAGCAGGTCGTCTCGAACAGGATGTCCCTGGCGAACCAGGCACCCTCGGCCACGCCCTCGAGCATCTCCATGAACTCGGGGGAGTGCCTCTCGACCACGGCCCTCATGTCCCCCACGAGCCTCTCGAGGGAGAGGTTCTCCCCTATCTCCCTCCGGACAGCGTCGAAGAGCTCCCTGATGTGGGGGGTCAGGGACCTGACCTCCTTCCCGAGCTGGAGCCCCATCTCCCGGGGCCCACCGGAGAGAGCGACCATCCTGAGCACCATCAGCCACCCCCCACCCTGTGGCAGGCCACCCAGTGGCCGGGCTCCACCTCGACCAGCGGGGTCTCCTCCCGCCTGCAGATCTCTTCGGCCAGCGGGCACCTGCTGGAGAACCTGCACCCCGAGGGCGGGTTGGCCGGGTCCGGCGGGTCCCCCCTGAGCAGTATCCTCTTCCTGCCCCTCCGCCTGGGGTCCAGGGTCGGGACAGACGACAGGAGGGCCTGGGTGTACGGGTGGAGCGGTCTCTCGAAGAGTTCCTCGGTCTCGGCGGACTCCACGAGCTTGCCGAGGTACATCACGTTGATCCTGTCGGAGATGTGCTTGATCACGTTCATGTCGTGGGTTATGAAAAGGTAGGTCAGCCTGAACTCCCTCTGCAGGTCCAGCAGCAGGTTGAGTATCTTCGCCTGCACGGAGAGGTCCAGGGCCGACGTGGGCTCGTCCAGGATGAGGAACTTGGGCCTGACTATCAGGGCTCTGGCTATGGCTATCCTCTGTCTCTGCCCGCCGCTGAACTCGTGCGGGAACCTCTCGATGTCAGACGCCTTCAGGCCCACCTGCTCCAGCATCTCCCTTATCCTGGCCTCCCTCTCCTCGAAGCTCAGGTCCGGGGCGTGGACCTTCAGCGGGAGGCCCACGATGTCCCTTACCCTCTTCACGGGGTTCAGGGAGAGGTAGGGGTCTTGGAACACGATCCCCATTTTCCTCCTCAGCCTGGTGAGTTCCCGACCCCTGAGGCTGAAGAGGTCCTCCCCCTCGAAGAATGCCTGCCCTCCCGTCGGCTCGTACAGCCTCAGGACCGTCAGGGCGAGGGTCGACTTGCCTGACCCGCTCTCCCCGACCAGGCCGACTGTCTGACCCTCCTCCACGTCGAAGCTGACCCCGTCGACGGCCTTGACGACTCTCCTCTCGAACATCCCCCTCTTGATCTCGAAGTACTTGGTCACGTCCCGGAGCGAGAGTAGCGCCGTCATTGCACCTCCACAACCCCCAGCTTCTTCTTGACGGTCGGATCCAGCGCGTCCCTGAGCGAGTCGCCCAGTAGGTTGATCCCAAGCACGACCAGGGTGATCGCGAGCCCGGGGAACATGGCTATCCACCAGGCGTCCAGTATGTGCTGCCTCCCGGTCCCGAGCATGAGGCCCCAGGAGGGGTTGGGCGGCTTCACGCCGATCCCGATGAAGCTGAGCGAGGCCTCGTAGATTATGTTCCTGGCCAGCTGAAAGGTCGAGAGGACTATCAGGGACGGGAAGGTGTTGGGAAGCGCCTCCCTGAAGATTATGTGGCCGCTCCCCACGCCTATCGCCTTCGCGGCCAGGATGAAGGGCCTCTCCCTTAGGGTCAGGAACTCCCCCCTCACGACCCTCGCGAAGGGAACCCAGGAGGTGAGCGTCATGGCGGCCACCACGTTCCAGTAGCCTGGGCCCAGGACCACCATCAGGGAGATGGCCATCAGCACTGCGGGGAAGCTGAGCCAGAAGTCGACGATCCTCATCAGGACCTCGTCTATCACCCCGCCGAAGTACCCGGAGAGGGCCCCGAGCGAGACGCCCACTATGACGGCCAGGGTCACGGAGACCGCCGCCACGGACAGAGAGATCCTGGCCCCGTAGATCAGCCTGCTGAGCAGGTCCCTCCCAATCGCGTCCGTCCCCAGCGGGTGCTCCCATCTGCCCCCGAACCCCACCGGGGGCCTCAGAGAATTGCCGAGGTCTGCCTCGTAGGGATCGTACGGTGCCACGTACCCGGCGAAGAGGGCCGACACCACGAACAGGAGGAATATTGAGCCCCCCACTATTGCGCCGGGATCCCTCCTCATGTAGCTGACCGTCGGCCCCCTGATGAGCCTCAGGAGGTCGTCGCGCACCGTCACGATCCTCCTGCCCGCGCTCAATCACCTCACCCCCCTCGTCCTCGGGTCCGTCACCAGGATCAGGACGTCGGCCAGCAGGTTTGAGAGGACGAAGAACAGCGCCGATATCATCACCGCCGCGATCACCACCGGGTAGTCCCTGGCGTAGATCGCGTCCACTGCCAGCCGGCCCATCCCGGGCCAGG
This sequence comes from uncultured Nitrososphaerota archaeon, assembly GCA_964594835.1. Classification (GTDB taxonomy): domain Archaea; phylum Korarchaeota; class Korarchaeia; order Korarchaeales; family Korarchaeaceae; genus DRBY01. The sequence goes on along the minus strand of CAZQNA010000003.1, from coordinate 86,004 downwards.
CGAAGACGGTCTCGACGAAGAAGGAGCCGGTCAGGAAGAAGCCCAGCTGGAGGGCCACGATGTTGATCGTAGGGATCAGGGCGTTCCGGAGGGCGTGCTTGTATATCACGGCGCTCTCTCTTAGCCCCCTGGCCCTGGCGGCCCTGATGAACTCGGCCCCCAGGACGCTGATGAGGTTGTTCCTCAGGAGCCTGACTATCAGGGCGGCCGCCGGGATGCCCAGGGACAGGGCCGGGAGGATTATGTGGCTCAGGGCCGACCTGACGACCTCCCAGTCCCCCGCCAATATCCCATCTAGGATGTAGAAGCCCGTCACCCTCTCGACGTCGAGGGTGACGTCCAGCCTCCCCGAGATTGGGAGGACCTTCAGGGTGGTTCCGAACACGAGGATGAGCAGCATGGCTATCCAGAAGTTGGGCATCGAGAAGCCGACCACGGAGAGGCCCACGATGCCCCTGTCCACCGCCCCTCCCTTCAGGGCGGCGAATATGCCGGCGGGGATGGCTATCAGGATGGCCACGGCCAGCGCAAAGATGGCCAGCTCAATCGTGGCCGGGAGCCTCTCAAGTACGACCTCCAGGGCGGGCCTGTTGAACTGGTAGGATGTGCCGACGTCTCCGTGGGCCAGCTGGCGGAGGAAGTAGAAGAATCGGATGTAGAGGGGCCTGTCCAGCCCATACTTGTGCCTGAGCTGCTGTATGAACTCCTCGCTGACGTCGCTCTGCTTGCCTATCAGCATCGTGATCGGGTCTCCCGGGACGAAGCTGAACACCAGAAAGACGATTATGGCGATCCCGAACATCACGGGGATTAGTCCGACGATGCGCCGTCCGATCAGCCGGAGCAGATCCCGGTCTAACATTGCGACACACGCTCCCGGATAAAAAAGAGAGGGGGGAAGGTTTAGACGCTTATGTCGGCGTCCACCAGGTTGTACCTCTCGTCGGTCCTGGGGGTGAAGGTGACCTCCTTCCTGTAGACCCACGGGTCGAACTGCTCCCACAGCCAGATGGCGGGAGCGTCCTCTTGGAGGATCCTCTCGAGCTCCATGAACTTCTGGGCCCTCTGCTCCGGGTCGAGGGTGGCGAGGGCCTCCTTCATCAGCCTGGTGACATCATCGTTGTGGTAGAGGAAGGCGTAGGTGTTCTCCTCCCTGGCGAAGGTGGAGTTCACGTTCCCGTAGAGCTCCAGCTCGCCGCATCCCCAGGAGCCGAAGTACATGTCTCCCTTGGCCTTGAGGAGGTACTCGTTCTTGATGGTGCCCCAGTCCATCAGCTGGATTGTGACGTTGACGCCGACCTGCCCCAGGTAGTAGGCGATGGCCTCGGCCTGGTCCTTCCTCCACTCCTCGTCGTACATCATGACGGCGTCGAAGCCGTCCGGGTAGCCGGCCTCGGCCAGCAGCTGCTTCGCCCTGTCGGGGTCGTACGGGAAGGGCTCCAGGTTCGGGTCGTGCCCCAGGACGCCCGGGAAGGACATGCACGCTATCCTGCGCCCGTATCCCTTCAGCACGTTCTGGATGATGGAGTCGACGTCAACGGCCATGTTGAGGGCGTGCCGGACCCTCTTGTCGCTGAAGGGCGCCTTGTGGGTGTTCAGGAACACGAAGACGGACCTGGCCGCCCTGACCTTCTCGACGACCAGGTTCGGGTCCCTCGCCATCTCCTCGGCCTGGTCGGCGGTGAACCCGTAGGAGATGTGGATCTCTCCGGCCTTGAGGGCCTGCATTCGGGTGGCGGAGTCTGGTATGATCTTGAAGATCAGCTTGTCGACCTTCGGCGGGCCGACCGGCGGCACCTCAGCCGGACCGCCCCAGTAGTCGGGGTTCTTCTCGAACACTATCCTCTCTCCGGGCACCCACTCCACGAACTTGAACGGGCCCGTGCTGAACGGGTTCTTGAAGAAGTCCTCCCCCTGCGCCTCGACGGCGTGCTTGGGCAGGATCTCCTGGTACGTGAGGTCCACCATCAGCGGGCCGCTCGGGTACTTGGTCTTGATCTCCAGGGTGTAGTCGTCGATTATCGTGATGGTGTCAATCTCGTCGATCATGCTGGCCCTGGGGGAGTTCTGGTTGGGGTCGAGTATCCTCTCCAGGGTGAACTTCACGTCCTCCGCCTTCAGCTCGGTCCCGTCGTGGAACTTGATCCCCTTCCTCAGCCTCAGCCTCCAGGTCAGGTCGTCGACGAACTCGTAGGACTCAAGCAGGTGCGGGATGACCCGCATGTCGTTGGTCCTCCAGAACAGCGGCTCGGCATACTGCTGGATCACGCTCTCGGTGACCCTCTTCCTGTGCATGGCCGGGTCGAGGGTCACCACGTCCTCCTTCAGCCCGAAGATGAGGACCTTCTCCTTGGCTGGCGGGGCGGTGGTAGGGGCCGCGGTGGTTGAGGGCGGCTGGGTGGTGGGGGTGGGTGTGGGGGACGGCTTCTTGGCCACCTTATACCCTATGACGCCCAGGGCGGCGGCCACGACGGCCGCTCCGGCCACCTTCAAGAAGTTCCGTCGGGGGGTCTCGGACATACGACCACCTTTGCCTATGGTGTGGTAACCTTTTGCCGAACAAATACAATATAAACCTGCTCCCGTCACGCAACTAGTTAGAAAAATTTAATCCAAAATCATCCCTTTTTACCCACTATGGGTAATCTATTCCCGGCCAGCGCGCGCGGCCGACGGGTTATCTTTCGACCGCCAGCGGCTGTGAGGCCTGCCGTTAGGTCGGCGGGCGGCGTGAAAGAGTCACACCACGGGAGGGATAACCGGGGTTTTTGCCGATCTTTGGACCGCCCCACAGCCCCCCGCGCTTGCCGCAGTTCGGTACGGTCGAGGGTTGCCTCCCGGCCCGGAGGGCCGTCGCATCGACCCGCCGACGGTCAATAGCGGTCAGGTGCCCCCCCGGCCTCCTCATCCTAATCGAGATCTGGGGATCCACCGCGAGGACTGAGTCGACGATCGCGCTGATCTCCCCCTTGGATCCCCTCAGATCCACCACGGTGGCCGACCCGGCAGAGGGCTCCAGCAAGAGGATCGCTAGGAAGCCCGTCCGATCCGCGACGAGGTACTCGTAGGCGTGCATCCTGACGTAGAACCCCCTCCTCCTGAGCTCTTGGAGGAGGGACAGCCTGCCTTCCGGGCTCACCAGGGGCGACCTCAACGCAATCTGGCCAGTCGCCCCCAGCCTTAAGAACTCTTCAGAGGGGTGGGTCCCTTCGAGGCCTCAGGCTGCGCCCGGTCGAGCGCGCCGACGAACTCGCCGTCCCTACCCCCCGCCGAGTCAGCGGCTCCGCGATCCCTCGCCTAGGATGACGTCCTGATACCTGGCGTACAGGTACGAGATTCCTATGAGGGCGGCGCCCACCGCCAGGAGGCTCAGCCCCCTCGAGAGGAGGCCGAGCTCAACCAGATCGTGGACCAGGGCCTTGAGGATGCCCGCGATGAGCAGGGCGAGCCCGGACACTCTGGCTATCCTTGAGCGCTCGGGGATACCGAGCGCCACCGCTCCAGCGCCAGATGCCGCGAGGAACGCCGAGGCGGCCGGGCCGCCTCCAAATACCGCCAGGGCTGAGCCTGCGGACGTGAGAGATCCCACAGCTAGGAGGACGTCGCACGTGCCGGACCCTCGGGCCCTGAAGTCCGCGTAGGACGCGGCCGCCCCCAGCAGCGGGACGGTTGGCACGGTCCAGTCCGGCAGACCGGTCGAGAAGGCGAGGAGGTCGAACGCCAGGTATGTGGAGAGGAGGTAGATGGCCAGCTCTCCCCTCTCCCGACTCGCGAGCGCCGAGGCGGCGTAGGCCAGGGAGCATGCCAGGGCCGCGCCGGCGAAGGCTGAGTGGACCGTCTCGGACCAGCCGTAGGAGGCGCTGAACGCAATGGGGAGGATCGTGACGGCGGATATGGGCCGCAGCGAGGGCTCATCTCGGGCCTCAGCGGCCGCGGCCAGGGACGCCGAGACCAGGAGCAGCGCCGCGGTCGCGGCCTCACCCGGCGAGGCTGGGACCCGGGGGCCGAAGAACATCGGGCTCCTGTAGGCCGGGAGGACCGCCACCGGGATGCCCACCTGGGACCAGGCGGCGTCCACGTCGCCGAACCTCCACCACATCAGGAGCGAGAACAGGAACGTGCCCCAGGCCGGCACCAAGGTCGCCCAGAGGCCTCCCCACCCTTCCCGCGACATGAGGCTCAGGGTGACGTATGTGACGAGGATGCTGGCCGTGTACCCAGTACCCTTCGCGGCCAGCCTGAACTTGGAGAGCGCGGAGTAGGCCAGCAGGGCGGAGAGGAACGCCAGTCGGGCGACTACCTCGACCGGGGACCCGGCAGGCAGGGCGAGCAGGGCCAGCTGCCCGGGCACCAGGGGGATCGCGGGGAAGAAGTCTGGGGCTCCACCGGCCGCCTCACCCCCTCCCGCCCACCTCCAGGCCGCCGTGAGCGCCGCGCCGGCGTAGATCCAGTAGGTGAGCCAGAGGGGTAATGCCGGCGCGCCAGCCAGGGAGAGAGACGCGAGGACGAGCGGACCCAGGACGGACGCGGGCGCGACGACCCCTCGCCTGAGGTGGGAGGCGACGCCGAATGCGAGCAAGGCGGAGGTTCCGAGCACGGCGCCCGGGCCCCAGTCGATCAGCAGGCACTCGACAGACGCTACCATGAGGCCCAGCGCCGGGGGGACGAGAGATTCCCTGCCGCCTCCTTCGCCTTCGACGGTCAAGGCGGCCAAGAATGCCATCAGGGGGACGCCGCTCAGGGGCGCCCTCAGGTCGACCCGGCCAGCCCAGGCCAGGAGGTAGGCCACCTGGGACAGCGAGCCGGATGCAGCGATGGCAGCCAGGAGGCCCCTCTGTCCCCCCCTGGCCGCCGGAAGGGTGGCGATGAAGGCGGGCACGAACAGGAGGGAGTGCCACGGCGACCCAAACATGTGGGCCGCGGCGGAGGCCGCGGGCGGGGTCAGCGTCGCGAGCCACGGGACCACCGGGGACCTGGAGGTGTAGAAGAGGATCGGCGGCACCGCCGCCGCGACGACCATCTCCCAGGGCGACCCCCAGCCCACAACGGCGGCGAGGGCTGAGGCCGAGAGGGCTCCCACGGCCGTCGCCGCCGCGGGGAGATCTTCCTCCCTGTCAAACGAGCAGGAAAGACCGGCGGCCGATGTGATCGCGTGCGCGAGCGTCGGGATCCAACGCGGCAGGAGGAGCGAGGCGGCGTAGAGATACACCGCGTAGCCGGAGGTCAGGGACGACGCGAGGATCTCCCAGGTTCCGTGTCTCCTGAACGCCCAGGCCAGGTACGTCGAGGTCGCCAGCGACAGGAGGACGAAGGGCTCGGGGCCGGTCAGCCGGAAGTACGAGGCCATGGCCCACAGGCTGACGACCGTGGAAAGTCCCCCCAGGGCTATCATGACCCTCATGAACCTAGAGAGGGCGCCAGAGGTCTTGGGGGCCCAGAACTCTCCGACCGCCGCGACGGCCACCCCAGCGGCCACGCCGGTCCCCACGTAGCCCCACGGGCCCAGCCTCGAGAGGACCACGTGCTCGTAGAGGTAGGCCAGCGCCGCCACCACCAGGATCACTCCGGCCCTGAGGAACCACTCCCTCCCTATCTTGACCTCCAGGCTCACCGGCACGACCTCAGAGGATACCTCGGAGGCCTCCTCGCGCTCGGCCTCGACTGCGACGGGTGGGGGCGTCTCCTCGACGGGGGCCTCCTCTGGCAGCTCGGCTAGCTTCTTCGAGACCTCGACCAGGGCCTCAAGCCTCTCAACTCTGCTCTCCAGTTCCTCGAGGGCGCACCAGATGCACAGGATCTCGCCGCTCTCAACCCTGAGCAGGTAGTCGGGGAACTCCCGACCGCACCGTGAGCACCTGCCCACGGGTATATTTTACAGGTGAAAAATATAATCATCGCGCCGGCGGAGGGCGCATGTCGTCAGTTAACTGGGATACGGGGGAGTTACTGGAAATATTTCGCACACTTATCGAGGACAGGCGCCGGCGGGCCCTGGAGTCAACCGTCAACGCAGAGGCCGCCTCCCCACATGACCAAAAGAGGGTCAGCGAGATAAGGAGGCGGAAGGGAGAAGAGTGCTCAGCCCTCTACAGGGCCTCCCACCCTCATCCCTCCCACCCCCCGGGGCTTTCGCCCCGTTTAGAAGGTGATGCGTGGCGAATATAAATCTTTCTTCAGGCATTTTTACACTGATGTTGATATCAGGAGATGATGTTATAAAAAACACCGAGAGTGGCCATAATCAGCCCGATTAGTTTCACTAACGGACAACATTGGTCAGACGAACCACCTGGCTATCACGTCGAAGACAGAGACCAGGCTTATCTTCGCCCGGGCCTCTATGGCCTTTCCCACGCTAGTCTGCCTCAGCGCGTCGTCCACTCCTATCTTGTCTAGGGCGAGGGAGACGGCCTTGCCGAACACCCTGCCCGCCGCCCAGCCGATTATCAGGATCGCTGCGGCCTTAATGATGCTCGGCATCCAACCGACTATCTGCGCGATTATTCCCGCCAGGTAGGCCGGGAGGCCCATCATTTTCACCCTAGGAGCGCGCGGGGCAGCGGGGAATATAAGCGTTTCAGGTCGTTTGAGGGTATTCGCCGTTAACCATTCACATTCGCGCGGTCGCGCCCGCGTATCATGTGTAAATTGCATTGATCCTCGCTGGCAACAACATTTTATGTATTTAGTCGACGCCGGGGCTGCCGTCTTAACGTGTGCCGGCGGGGGGTCCGCGGGTTGCTCGATAAGGGGCCGCTGCTGTCAGCCTGCGACGTGATGCTGGACGTTATCTTCTACCTGGAGTCGCTCCCCCCGCCCGGAGGGGACGTCAGGGCGGGGGAAGCCCTGATCTCTCCGGGAGGGGCGTCGGTCAACTTCACCGTCGCCGCCTCCCGGCTGGGCCAGCCCTCCGCGGTCGTGGGCAAGGTGGCGCGGGACCCGGCGGGGCTGACGATCCTCGACTTCCTCGGGCGGGAGGGGGTGGACACCAGCGGGCTGATGACCTCCAGCTCGTGTGGGACCACCGGGGTGGTCGCGTCTCTGGTGGACGGCCGTGGTGAGAGGACCATGGTCTCCCACCTCCCCCGCGGGTGCGAGGTCTCAATTTCGGATGTGCCTTGGGGCCTGGTGAGGCGTGCGAGGGTCTTTCACTTCGCCGGATACTCCCTCCTGCCGGAGGAGCAGAGGGGCGCCGTCCTGGAGATGGCCTCAGAGGTCGGCTCGGCGGGCGGGTTGGTGATGTTCGACCCCTCCCCGCTCGTGCGGACGATCCCCAGGGACGCGCTCTCGGAGGCGCTGGACGCCAGCGACCTCGTCCTGCCGAACCTCTCGGAGGTTGAAGCCCTCAGGCAGGTTGGGCTGTGGGAGAAGGCGTCCTCGAAGTCTGTGATAAAGCTGGGAGAGGGGGGGTGCCGGCTCCCGACCGGGGAGGTCATCCCGGCTCTCCGGGTGAGGGTCGTCGACTCGACCGGCGCCGGGGACGCGTTCGCCGCCGGGCTGGCCGCGGGCCTCGCTCGGGGGATGGCTCTCAGGGATTCGTGCAGGCTGGCCAACGTCGTCGCCGGGCTCAAGGTCCAGAGGAGGGGGTCCAGCGTGGCGATGCCCACCTGGGACGACGTGAGGTCCTGGCTCGGCGAACTCCGCTGCTGAGGTCGGGGTTTTTACCTGTCCGGAGGAGTGGGCGAGATGCTTTTCGGCTCCGGGAAGGCGCTGATAGGCGTCGTTCACCTGCCCCCTCTCCCTGGATCCCCCCGCTACTCGGGGGACATGGCCGAAATCGTCTCCAGGGCCATCAGAGACGCCAGGGCTCTGGAGACCGGAGGGGCCGACGCCCTGATCGTCGAGAACTACGGCGACTCTCCATTCAGGGAGAGAGTTGGCCCCGCCACCGTCGCGGCCATGGCCGCGGTCGCCTCGAGGGTGGTCCGGGAGGTCGACATCCCGGTCGGCGTCAACGTCCTTCGGAACGACTGCCCGGCCGCCGTCGCCGTGGCAGAGGCGTCGGGGGCCAGGTTCATCAGGTGCAACGCCTACGTGGAGGTCCTCGCCTCGGATCAGGGAATCCTAAGGCCCGCCGCGGCCGAGGTCCAGGAGTTCAAGAGGATCCTGGGATCCGACGTCCTCGTGCTCGCCGACGTGATGTGCAAGCACGCCACGCCCCTGCACGAAATGAGCCTGGAGGAGGTGGTGAAGGCCGCCCTGATCAGGGGGAGGGCGGACGCCGTGGTGGTGACCGGGAGCGAGACGGGAAGGCCCCCAGATCCCGAGACCGTTCGGAGGGCCAGGGAGGCGGCGGGGGAGAGGCCGGTGCTGGTCGGGAGCGGGGTCACCCCAGACAACGCGGCGGAACTCCTCGCCTGGGCCGACGGCGCCATCGTAGGGACGTGGCTCAAGGAGGGAGGGCGCATCGAGAATCCGGTCGACCCACAGAGGGTGAGGGCTCTGGAGCGGGAGTTCAGGCGGCTGGGGTGATCCCCGGCCACTCACACACCGCGGCCGATGATTGACGGGAGCAGGGACCCCTCGATGCCGGAGCGCATCCCGGATAAAGGCCCAGCTCCGTTAACCCTCGTCCGAGCCTAGCCGCCGGGCAGGCTGGAGAGCGAGAGCCTCATGAGGAAGGTCGAGTATGGTACCCAGAGGGAGAGGGTGTAGTAGAGGGAGAGCCCGTCCTCTCCAAACTCGCCGGGTATCAAGTACCCCCCGTAGCATCCGCCCCACGCCGGCCCCTCGAACCAAGCGGGCCTGGGGACGCACGGGGTCAGGACTTCCGGCTGCGAGTAGGGTCCCCAGAGGTCCCTGGCCACCCTGAGGTGGAAGCCCGGCCTCCCGCCGTAGTTCTTGTACATCAGGAGGTAGGCCCCGGCCGTCGGGTGATATATCACCGAGAGCTCCCCAACCCTCACGTCCTCCACCACGGGTACGGCGTCCTCGAGGCTGGAGCTCCAAGTCGGGGCTCCATCCGAGTCCAGGCCGGAGAAGTACCTGTACGCCGCCGGGTCGGCGATGTCGTCCGGGGGCACGTAGCCAAGGTAGATAGGCGAGTCCCGGAACCTCCCAGAGGCCAGGAGGTACACGACCTCTTCTCCTGACGGCAGGCGGCCCATTACGGGGGCCACGTTGACGAACTTCTCGTCCAGCGGCCACCTCACCTCGGTCTCAACGAACCCCTCCCCCAGCCTCCCGGAGAAGAGCACCCCGTAGGCGTGGACGGAGTCAGAGGCGTTCAGCCTCTTTGCCCAGTGGGTGACCCTCATCGCGTAGACGTAGAGGACTCCCCCCACCTCCACGGCGCCGGCGGGAACCGTCGAGGAGTCGACCCAGTCTTCCCTGAGGGATGGCCACATCTCGGCGAACCTCCCGTCGGGGCCGGTGACCCACTCGAGGTCCGGGCAGTCCCTGAGGGGAGGTTCGAACGTTGCCGCGGCGTTGGCGCCCCCTCCCCCCGGGGAGAAGACGTCGCCGAACAGCAGGGCCAACCTCTCCCCTCCACCGGTGGACACAATCACCGGCACGCCCAGGTCGGCGCCGAAGACCCCAACGCCCCTTGAGGCCTCGCCAACGAGCCTGCAGATCATCTCCTCGGACGTCACGTGCGGCGGGGGCGGCGGGGATGATGGGGGCGGCGCGGTCGTGGTGGGTTTCCTTGACCGATTTACCTGGCGACCCCGCGGGAGACCCGACCGATTTGGGTGAGGGATCACGGCGACGGCGAGGGCGAGGACGACGGTGAGGAGTAGGATTAGTGCGAGGATGGCCGCGAGGTCTCTATCCACGTCGCGCCTCTGAGGCCGACCCAATAAAACGCTTCCCCTATGGGTCGGAACGAGTTTATTTCTCGCCCGATAATCCCTCAGATCAGCTCCCGGCCGCGGGGGCTCTCGGCCCATCGCCGGTCGAGGCACGTCTGGGGTTCACAGCAGGACCACGTACTCGATCCTGACGGCCCCCGGGATGAACCCCCTCCGGGATAGGGCCGTCAGGATCGACTCGTAGACGAGCTTTGAGAACCCGTAGGCGAAGAGATCGCCCTTCGAGCCTGTGAACCCCAGCTCGCCGGCCCAGAGCCTCGCCCTCTCGACGGACAGGCGGGAGATCCTGTCGGCCAGCTCCATCATCAGGGGTGACTCAGCCGAGGCCGCGGAGCCCCTCCCGAGGGTCGCCCTCACGACCTCCCTACCCTCCCCGTACTCGACCATGCACCTCAGGCCTCCCTCGATCTCGTGGCACTCCGACGTCAGCGCGGGCCCTCGGGCCCCCTCGAACCCGCATATGAACGCCTCCCCCCGCGCGAGCCTGAGCGGCCTGAGCCTCTGCTCCTCCACGAGCGCGGCGTCGAGGGCCGCGTCCAGCTCGCCCAGCACCGCCGCACACCTCTCCTCCATGGAGTCGACGGAGTCCGCGAGGGCGTCCTCGACTTCGCCTGAGACCTCCTCGCCGAGCGCCTCAACGTCTCTCCCCAGCAGCCGGTATTCCTCCTCCAAGACTATCGGGAACGCGAGTCCCTCGTCGGTGATCAGTCCCAGCTCCAAGAGCCTCCTTCCCCCCATGGGGAGGCGATCCGGGCCGATTATCTTCCGCCTGATCGCCATCAGGCTCTCCTGCACGTCTGAATCGTCCAGCAGCTCGTCCAGCCCGAAGAACTCACCCCTTGTGGCCAAGATGAACCTGATCCTGCCCAACTCTATCGGGGCGTCGGGCGGGTCGTGCCCTTAAACTCGGCACCGGCCCCGGATCCACCGGCGAGGTCCTCTTCCTGGGTGATCACCAGAACCCACGGGCCCTCCCCCCGCGGCTCCCTCGAGATCCCCGGGAGGAGCACCGATGCGGACGCGGGAATGGGCCTGACCTCGGACAGCTCGGCGAAGAGCCGCGCCGCCACCGCGAGCTCCCTGTCCGTGTAGCCGTATGCCGCGCCGCCGCTCTCCAGGATGGCCCGAAGGGCCTCGTCCCCGTCGTAGGACCTGTAGTTGATCAGCGGCTCGTTTATCTCCGTCTCGACTATTCCTGAGGGATCGAGCTCCTCCGCCGCGCTGAGGCCCTTCTGGAAGGACGTGAGCACGGGGTTCCCCGCCCTCGTCGTGACCCCGATCATCCTCGGGAGCCTCGATATCTCGCCCTCCCTCCTCAGCTCCAGGAACCCCTGCCATATTCCGGCAAGGGTGGTCCCGTTCCCCACCGGGACGTAGATCTCCTCCGGGATGCCACCCAGCTGATCTACGAGCTCGCGGGCGATGGACATGTATCCGAGGATGCCCAGCGTCCCTCCCAGTCCCCCGGGGTTGGCGTCGTGCCAGCCCCGCTCCCTGGCCATCTTGGAACTCGCCTCCACGGCGTCCTCGTAGTGCCCCTCAACCCTGACCACGTAGGCTCCAAGGGACTCCATGTACGTAATCCGTCTGCCCGTGAAGCCCGCGGGAATGAATATGTGGGCCTCGAGCCCGTACTTGGTGGCGTAGTAGGCCAGAGCAGCGCCGTAGTTCCCGCAGGTCCCGGCGGTCACGACCTCCTTCCCCACTCTCTTCGCATAGAGGACGTTCGCCAAGGCGGCCCTGTCCTTCTGAGACCCGCTTGGGTTCCTGGATTCGAGCTTGAGGTGCACCTCGACCCCCATCACTCTGGAGAGCCTGTCGGCCCTCACCAGCGGAGAGTCAAGTCTGCTGGACCTCACGATCTCGAGCGACGCCTCCCGAGGTATGCGCTCAGACTCGCGACCCATCCACTCTCCACGCGCCCGCCTGGGGGGCAGGATATATCCTGATAGGAGAGTAGTTGCCCAATTTGGGCGAATCTCACCCTCAGATCGTTAAATCTGGGGAGCTAAACCTCGGAGGATCTCTCAAACATCTTCTCTATCAGGGCCTGCGTCTGCCTGTCGTGCGCCTCCGGCACCACTATGAAGACTCCAGAGGACTCCTTCTCCTTTATCAGGTCGGACAGCCGGCGTATCAGCTCGTAGGCACGCTTCCTGTCCAGCAGGGCGATGGCGTCCGTGATGGAGTCGAAGACCACCAGGGCCCTCTCCCCCTGACCCTTCAGAATGTCCCTGAGCACTCCCTCTATGAACGCCGGCTCCAGGGGTACCTCGTAGGTCGATTCGTCGATCTTACGGAAGGAGGCGCCTGGCTTGAGCAGGACGGACACCTTAGGCAGATCCTCCCTGTGGGCGATCGTGAACAGGGGCGATCCGGGCCTCGTGAGCAGCACGATCGGTATGCCCTTGGACCTGGCCAGCTTCCTGATTGCGTTGACCGCCGACGGCCAGGAGTCCGCGCTGGGCCTGATCTTCATGAGGCTGACCGCCTCATAGACCTTGGGCATCCTCAGGGCCTGAGGGCAGGCGGCCCGCCTGAAGGCTTCGACGAAGGCCATGTAGAACGATGCGTAGAACGCCGCCGGGGCGAGGTCCCGACCTATCGTGTCGACCAGGGGATCCATCCAACCCAAGAGGCCTTTCATCGTCTCGGTGAGGGGGAGCAGAGCCAGTAGGAAGAACCCGCCCAGCACCAGCTGGATGGGCACGTAGCGGGTGGCCTCGCCGGAGTACAGGTAGAGCGCACCTGCCAGGAGGAAGGCCGCAAGGGTTGGCGCAAAGCTGTCGACCAACTCGCCCGGCGTCGGTGGAGGGGCCGCCACCCGCGGCCTCGACGTGACCAGGGATACGATGAGGGCAGAGCCGTAGAGGGAGTAGAAGGCGAGGACTATCCTGACGTCCCACCTAGTCCCCGGACGCTCCGGATACATCTCGTACCAACCTTTCATCAGGTGAACGACCAAGAACGTCCCTAGGATTGGCGGGATAATCTGGGCTGGTCCCATCAGCATCTGAGGGAGGCTGTAGAACTCGTCGAGAAGGTCGCAGAGTAGGCCCAAGAGAACCACTCCAGAGATGAGTGTGAGGGCGCCCCAACCCGGAAAGACCTTCCCGGCGCCCAGCCTCTCTAGGACGACTGAAGAGATGAGGGCCATGAGGAGGATCGCCACGGATCCGGACTCGAGCATCACGTCAACCGGGTCGATCCTCTCGAGGGGGAACCAGCCCCAAAAGCCGTAATACACGAACATACCGACCATGGCTGCGAGCCAGGTGACGCATATCGCGGTCGCGATTCGGCCAGGGTCTTTCACGCGGCAGTCGATGGGGTCGATAAATTAACCATCTTTCGGTCGGCCGAGTTCAGGCCGGGCCCAGTAGCGCGTCCCCCAGGGTAGTGAAGAGTATCCTTGCAACTCTCCTTCCCCCGAACTTCTCTCTCAGAAGGCCACCTGCGAATATGGACGCGAAGATCGGCGTGGTGGCTGTGAGGGGGACTATGATTTAGGAATCCCCGAGGTCAAGGGCCAAGAGCATCAGGCCGATGGCCAGAGAGTCCCCCAGAAGGCCCACGCTGGAGGCCGCGGCGATCATCTCGGCGACGGTCTAGGCGGACGGCGCCGCGCCGGAGACCGACAGGTACATCGGGGCTGAGAAGAGCGGGTAGGCGTTGGTGAGCGGAGACACCACCGTGACATCGGTGAGGCTCAGCGCCTTTAGGTAGATGTACCACACCACGCTTGGCCTGCGAGAATCGCCGCGGTTCCCAACACGAAGAGCCTCGCGTCTGCTCTGCAGAGGTCGCTCCAGGCTAGCGGGACGAGGACTGAGGCGGCCGTCGCAAACCTCACCAGGTTCAGCGCCGCTGAGTCGCGCCTCGAGGTGGGCCCCTTCAGGATGACGGGGGGGTCAGACCGGTCGAGGCCGTGTTGGCCAGGGCCATGGCCTTCGGAGGAACGGTCAACATCTTTGACTCCCGGCCCGCGCTCCTCCTTATATGATCCCCCCTCGACAGCGCCGCGATGGCCGAGGGCGTTCTGTCATACTTCGACGAGCTGTACATGGAATACCAGCAGAAGAAGCACCCGGAGGAGGAGACCAGGAGGGAGGCTGAGTTCATAGTCGGGGCGCTGGGGCTGAACCCCGGTGACAGGGTCCTGGACATAGGATGCGGCTACGGCAGGCACGCCGTGATACTGGCCGAGATGGGGATGGAGGTCGTGGGGCTCGACATAAACCCCTCCTACCTCGAGGTGGCGAGGGCGAGGGCCAGGGAGCTGGGCGTCGAGGTCGACTTCGTCCCTGGCGACATGAGGCACATGCCCTGGAGGTCCGAGTTCGACGCGGCCTACATGTTCTACACGAGCTTCGGATTCTACGACGACGAGGACAACGTGAGGGTCCTGAGCGAGGCTGTCTCGACGCTAAAGCCGGGCGGCAGGCTTCTGGTAGACGTGAGGAACAGAGAGAAGATCGTGGCGCTCGCGGCGGCCCACGGATCGGAGCGGTGGAGGTGGTGGGAGGGCTGGGACGACTTGCTGGTGCTGGGAGAGGAGATAGTCGACCTCAGGGCCGGGAGGATAACCGACAGGCGGATCTTCTTCAAGTCGCTGAGGTTCAGGGGCGAGAGGAGCTTAACCCTGAGGCTCTACTCCCTCAGGGAGCTGACCGACATGATGGAAGCCTCCGGCCTGGAGGTCCAGGCCGCGTTCGGCGACTACGACGGCTCTCCTTATGCGGTGAACAGTCCTCGGATGATACTCGTGGGCAGGAGGGTGGGCTGAGCGCTCGGGTCCGGCGGGTGGCCCCGGGACGGGCAACCATTATATCGGTCCCTCGCTTAGAGTTTTGGTCCCGGGTCATGCCTCACAAACACAATCTCTTCTTCCCCAGGCTTTTCGAGTCCCAGGGGAGGAAGATACTGGAGATCTCGGTGCTGGCCGAGAACGTCCCCGGCAGGATAGCCGAGATCTCCAAGCTACTCGCCGAGAGGGGGGTGAACATACTCTGGGGCGTTCACCACGCCTCGAAGGACCCCTCCGCGGCTTGGTGGTGCTTCTTCGTTGACGGCGAGAGTGTTGAGGAAGCGGACCTGCGACGGCTGATATCCGGCGTCGAGGGGGTGCGCGACATCGTCGTCTCCAGGGCGAACCTCGGCGACATGGTCGTTGACGTCCACCACGGGATTCAGCTGCTCGGGCCAGACGCCGTCGTGGAGATGAGGGCCGGGTGGCTCAGGACGATCTTCAGGGAGGCCTACAAGAGGTGGGGCGACGACGGGAGGAGGATGGTCGAGTTCCTGGGGACCTACGGCGGCAGGAGGAGCTACTCCGAGTGGAGGCGGAGGTTCGGGCTGGAGGGTAGGGAGCTGGCGGAGGCGGCCCTCAGCGTGATGGTGGTGCTTGGCTGGGTCGAGCGGGGCGAGATAGTGGAGCTGGACCCCGAAAGGGCGTCCGCGAGAGCCAGGGTGTGGAACTCCTTCGAGTCGGGGGAGCCGTCGGACGAGCCGATATGCCACTTCCTCAGGGGGGTCCTCGTTGGATTCTTCTCTGAGATGTTTGGCGAGGCCTGCTTCGGTCGAGAGGTCGCCTGCATGGCGAAGGGGGACCCCTACTGTGAGTTTGTCATCTCGAAGAAGCCGTTCACCTTCCCGGCCGAGGGAGCGTGGGGGCGGGAGGCCTCAGAGGAGGCGAAGGGGGGCTGAGGCCCTCAGACTGCACACAGTCCGGTGGCTCTACCATCGATCCGGGAAGATCTTAGTGCGTTGCCTCCCGACTCACGGCCCTGCCCGCCGGTCCCCCGGCTCCACGGGGTCCAGGCTCATGTCCCGGTGTCGTGGATCCCTGAGCCGGGCCCGCCCCTCCGCCACGACCCCACGAGCCCCACGACATCGATCGCGACGCACATCACGCCGCCCACGCCGTACGAGATCCTGGCCAGGTCGTTCGCGTAGGTCAAAGGGGAGAGCATCGAGGCCAGCCTCATAGCCGTCGATGCGGAGCCGAGCGGCACGAAAACCCCGCTCACGAAGAGCATGGGGAGCCTGACGAAGTTCATGGCGATGGTGACGTTCTGCGTGAACCAAGGGGCCGCGAGGCCCTGCGGACAGGGCTTAGGTCGTCATCTGGCCCAGCGTCGAGGACCTTGCTGCATGGGAGGAGGCGTCTCCAGTGAGGATCGGCCCCAGGGAGAGTACTCCTCGTAGAACTCCACCTTCAAAATCCTCTCCTGCAGCCCGTCTACGTTGCGACACAGCGCGTCTGCGGGCCTGGACAACCTGGAGTACAGACAGATGCCCGCCAGCTTGACATCGAACAGGGTCCTCCCGTTGACCTCAATGGTCAGGTCGAGGTCAACGGGTTGGCTCGTCCACGTCTGACCCGCCAAGGAGTTCCTCGAGCGCCGGGTCTCTGTTGAGCACGTAGAAGAGCCTGGCCCTCAGCTCTCCGCTCTCAACAAGCTCGGTCGAGATCCTCCCGACCGCCTCATGGGCCTCGTTTCCCCTGAACCCCGTCTCCGGGTGGAAGGTCACGACCACGTCTGGCGACTCGGAGAGGATCAGAGACCTAACCCTCTCCTCCGGGCTAGAGCCTGGGTAGTCTGAGGCGTAGACGTACCTGCACCCGAGAAGTTCCGCTGACCTGCGGTTCACCTCCCTCCTTGACTCATCCGCATTGTAGGCTGCTATGACACATTCCCACCCGCGCGTGTGAGAGTGGTACAGCAGGCCGGCCGCATACATCTCGTCGTCAGGGTGGGCTCCGATCCAGAGGATCTTCCCTGGGACTTTGAGCTCCTCGGTCATGGACAGCATCTCTGAGGGGTTAGGGTGCGCGGGCGACTGTCCTGAGGGCGGGTTGCGGAAGGGGAAGAGGTGATTAGGCCGGCGATCCAGAGGATCGCCAAGGCGGACACTACTGCGATCAGACACAACGCGACGATCTCCTCCCGACTCACCCCAGAGGCACCGGTGCGCCTGGGGAGCCTCACTCATCGGGGATCCGTTGGAACGCGGTGGAACGTCCCTGCTCGATCTTCAGAGACGTGGCCGGGCCGCGCTGGCACTCCGAGACCGAGTACTACCTCGGGTTCAGCCCTATGATGTTGTCCATGACGTCTCTCAGGCCCTAGCAGCCTCTGAGCCCAACCGAGTTGGGCCTCTTGGGTGAACCTCACGGCGGCGGATTCGACGGGAAAATCACAAGACCTGCCGTCGGCCCCTGATTTGGCCGGAGGAGAAACCCTCCCCGAGGCGCTTATTAAGTTGGATGGATTATCCATCCATCGTGGATACAGGTGAGCTTGTGGATCTCATAGAGGAGTACTCAGTCGCATCCCACGAGAACGCCAACAGGTACCCTGGACCGACGGGATTCTTCTCTTACTACCTTGAGAGGGCCATGAGCGGAATTGAGTCCTCATCCCTGCCCTCTGAACTTAAGAGAGCCCGCAAAATTGGCCTGATATACGTACACAAGCTCCCCTACAGCCTCTACATACCCTACTGTACTGGGCACAGCCTTCAGAGGCTCTTGAAGAAGGGGCTGAGGACTCCGACTATATCCGCCAGACCCGCGAGGCATCTGGACAGCTTCTTCGACCACGTGGCCAACTATCTTGTGACGATGCAGCACTACTTCAGCGGGGCCCAGGCCTTCTCTGCCGCAGAACTCTACGCAGGTCCCTTCATAAGGAGGGAGGGCAGGGACCAGAGATACCTCGAGCAGCAGGTGCAGAGGCTCGTCTACAACCTCAACTTTCCCAGCAGGGCTGGGATGCAGACTCCCTTCACCAACCTGACGATTCAGCTAGATGCGTCTCGCAGGGCTCTGGATGAGGAGCGGGCAGTATACGGCGGGGAGGATGAATCCCAGCTGGGCGCTTACCTGGAAGAGGGAAGGAAGTTTGTCGTGGCCCTCTCCAACGTCCTCAGGGAGGGCGACGCGAGGGGTCAGCCCTTCACCTTCCCCATACCCACCCTTATGACCACCAGCAGGATGCTGTACGACGACCCCGAACTCTTTGAGGCGGTGTTCGGCACGGCCAGCAGGAAGGGGAGCTTCTACTGGCTGAACACGAGGGTTGTGAATCCTGACGCCTCGTACGCCATGTGCTGTAGGATCTCGATAGACTTGAGGGAACTGAGCCTGGCGGGAGTGCCCCTCTCACCGGAGGGGCCGCCGACGCAGCTGGAGAGGATGAGGTTCGGCGGCCTTTGGGCCGTCCCAGACATCACCGGATCCGTGGAGGTCATAACACTAAACCTCCCGAGGCTGGCGATCGAGTCCGGCGGCGACGACTCAAGGTTCCTTGAGCTCTTGGACTCCACCTTAGAGGTCGTCCGACTCGGCGGGGACTGGTTCAGGTCCAGACTCTCGAGCCTGATCGGCAGGCACCCACACATCTACAGCATGATTCTCGATTACCTGAGCGAGTTCCCGGCGACGCACTTCAACACGGTGGGCGTTCTCGGCCTTCCCGAGGCCGCCGCGATCGTGGAGGGAGAGCCGAAGCTCTGGCTGGAGGGTTCGAGGTCCGACTTCCTCCGCGCTGCCGACTGGATGAGGCGGGTCGTCGATCACGTGGTTGAGGTGGTTAGGGGGTGGGCGGCCTCCACCGGGATACCTTGGAACGTTGAGGAGGTCCCAGGCGAGTCCGCTGCGGCCAGACTGGCCCAGAGGGACGCGCTGCTGCATCCCGACATCTTGAACTACCTCCCCGACCCGGATGGCCCGGTCTACAGCACCAGCGTGGCGCCCTACTACGGACAGCTGACGCTCCCCGAGAGGATAGAGGTGGAGGCGAGGGTCCAGAAGAGCTTCACGGGAGGCGTGATGATGCACATATTCTTGGGCGAGGAGCCAGACCCCGAGGCGCTGGCCAAGTTCACAAGGAGGCTCTCAGAAACGGATCTGGTGTACTGGAGCTTCACTCCCGTGGTGACAGTCTGCGAGACATGCGGCAAGTCGTTCACGGGGGCTTACAGAGAGTGTCCGCACTGTTCAAGCAGGCGCGTCGAACTCTGGAGCAGGATAGTGGGTTACTACAGGCCCCTGAGCAACTGGAGCAGGCCCAGAAGGAGGGAGTTCTCCCTTAGGGTTCACTACGCTATATGACCCTGGGTTGAGGGGAGATGCCTCGAGGACGGCTCCTGGGCGCCGGCTGGAGGACGGTCAGCATGGTGGATGTTGTGGGGGCAGTCACCTTCACCGTCTGGCTGTGCGGGTGCAACGTCAGGTGCCCCTTCTGCCACAACCACCGGATAGCCGACTCCGACCCGGAGGTCTGCGGGTTTCTGGACGTGGAGAGACTCCTCGAGGACCTCTCGACGTCGAAGACCTTCTTGGACTACTTCCACGTGACGGGCGGCGAGCCCCTGGTTCAGTGGGGGCCACTTGCGGCACTCCTCGAGCGAGCAAGGGGAGAGGGTGTGAGGGTAAGCGTGAACACGAACCTGACCCTCCCAGACGCGCTCTCCTGTCTCCTGAAGACGGCCCCCGTCGACCACATAGCAACCGACCTCAAGGTCCCGCCAGGCGAGATGTACGGAGTGGGCGAGGCAGCGGCCGAGAGGCTCTGGCGAAACTTCGTCAGGGGGCTGACGCTGGTGGCCGACCAAGGGGTTCCCCTTGAGCTGAGGGTGCCTGTGAGGAGAGACCTCAGCGGCGATGTCTTGGCTAGGTTCGCAGGAGAGGCTCTTTCCGCGCTGGGCGACTCTGACTACATGATAGTCCTGCAACCCCTGATGGGCCCGCCTCTGGCCGCGCCTAGGGATGAAGAGTGGTGCTCAACGCGCTGCAACCCGCCTGAGAAGGTTATGTCCATCGCCAAGGAGACGATGAAGCGTCTCTCTGGCAGACCCGTGTCTGTGAGGGTCGGCGGAGCCGCACTCTGGGCTGAGGGTTGATAACACCACTACCTTACGCGCGTCTCTGAATGGGTAGAGGTGTCAAATCGCGCAGGTCTCGGGCGGGGTGCGGTCTTCATGAGGTTGGTGAATCACCCCCTCAACGGCTCTCCTGAGGCCCGCTCCGATCTCCTCGGGGGCGGGGATGGATGGGGCTCAGCGGAATCGGCACCCTGAAGCGCCGCGCAAGCCATGCTCTCCGGCACCTTACAGGAGAGGTAGACGTGGCGGGTTCGTGTCTGGCTCTAGGCCCGGGGAACGTGAGGGAGTCGAGGGAGGACCTCCTGGCCGCGCTGCCCCGGGAGTGCGACGCCCTTGGACTCGTCCGGGGGACTCGGCCCACTCACTCAGCCTGCGGTGCAGGACGGCCCCCAGGGCCACGAAGATCGTCGCGAACGCTAGGAGACCCGCGACGTCGATCGCGACGCCCATCACCCCTCCAACGCCGTACGAGATCCTGGCCAGGTCGTTTGCGTAGGTCAGGGGGGAGACCAGCGAGGCCAGCCGCACGGCCAGGGACGTCCCGCTCAGCGGGACGAAGACCCCGCTCACGAAGAGCATGGGGAGCCTGACGAAGTTCATGGCGATGGTGACGTTCCCCGGGGTCTCCGTCGGGATTGATGCGAACATGACCCCCATAGCGGCAAAGCACACCGAGGACACCGCCAGGTCGAGGGCGAGGAGACCCGGATTCGCGACCCCGGCGCCTAGCGCCAAGGCCCCGACCGCCACCGGGACGGCCCCGACCGCCAGCCCGTAGAGCGCGCCTGCGAAGACCTTCCCAGCCAGTATGGCGTAGAAGGATATGGGGGCCGCGAGGAGCCTGTCGAACGTCTTGAGCCTCCTCTCAAGCGGTATGGAGAATGGCCCTATCGAGGAGGCGCTGAACATCACCACCATGGACGTCAGGCCGGGCAGGGCCTGCTCCGTGGGGATGTTCCTCCCCACGATGAAGGAGAGGAACATGAAGAGCGGGAACATAATCCCGAACATTACCGCCCCCGGCCTGGCGTAGTAGCTCTTGAGGTCCTTCTTGGCTATGGCCCAGGCGGCCATGAGGTCCAGGCGAACGTGGCTCGCACCTGCAGGCATGGTCATCCCCCCGTGAGCCTGACGAACACGTCCTCCAGGGTCGGGCCCGAGGTGTTCAGGCTCAGGATCCTCAGCCCCTCTGCCCTGGCAAGCTCGAACACTTCCTCCAAGACCGTGGGAGGGTCTCCAGTGTAGAGCCTGAACTTGTCTCCCTCCTCGAGCACCCCCTCAACGGCCGGCAGCCCCTCAAGCCTCTGCCTCAGCCAGGGCGGGCGGGAAGAGAAGGACACCACGACCGAGTGGGTCCTCTCGACCACCATCTTGAGCCTCTCCGGCGTGTCTATGGCCGCCAGCCTCCCCCGGTTTATCACGGCCACCCTGTGGCAGAGCGTGTTGGCCTCGTCCATGTTGTGCGTGGTTAGGAAGATCGTGGTGCCGTCGCCGTTCAGCTCCCTCACAATCCGCTTCACCAGCCTGGCCGACTGGACGTCGAGCCCCGAGGTGGGCTCGTCTAGGAAGAGCACCTCCGGCTCGTGAACCAGTGCCATCGCTATTGACAGCCTTCTTTTCAGTCCCTTCGATAGCTTTCCGGCCTTCTGCCTCCTCCTGTTGTAGAGCTCAAACATCTCTAAGAGTTCCTTAGCTCTCCTCCGCCTCTCCTCACCGGGAACGCCGTGGATCTCCCCGGAGAACGTCACGTTGTCCCACACGGACAGCTCCGCGTAGACGTTGGAAGCCTCAGGCACCAGCCCGATGCCCATCTTCGCGGCCCTCGGCTCTTTGACCACGTCGTGCCCGACCACCCTCGCGGTCCCCGAGGTTGGTGAGGTGAGGCCAGTCAGCATCCTAACGGTCGTGGTCTTCCCGGCCCCGTTGGGTCCGAGGAAGCCAAAGATCTCCCCCCTCTCCACGGCGAAGGACACGCGATTCACAGCCAGCACGGGGCCGTAGTACTTGGTCAGCTCTTCCGCCTCAATCGCCTTCTCCACCCTCACCACCCCAAGTCCTCCCGTAGAACTCGAACAGCTCCTCGAAGAGCTTTCTTCTGGCTGAGAGGGACTCTAAACCCTCCCTGAGAGCCTTGACCCCCTCTTCGGTTATCTCGTAGACCCGCCTGTCGCCTCCTGCTGCCCCCTCTACCCACCTGGAGGTCAGGAGTCCCCTCCTCTCTATCCGCCTCAGCGCGGTGTATACGACGCCGGTATCTGGAGTATAATCGCCAGATGTCATCTCTCTCACCTTCTCGATTATTTGGTAGCCGTGAACCGGCCCTTCATACGCCAGCCTAAGTATCAGGAGCGGTATGAGGCCGGGAGGACCCGGCCGGCAGGGGCCTCGACACTTGCTCATATCAGATGTAGACGTATCACAGATACATATATAAGTGTTAACAACAGGCTAGAGACGATCTCCCGCTACTTACCTCAAGGGTCCCTCTTTTTGAAAGCTCAAGGGGGGTCTCCTGATGTCCAAGTCGGTCTCTCAGGCCTTCGTCAGCTCCATCTTGTTTGGCGTGAACAAGGCCTTCAGTCGAATAATGACGGAATCTGGCGGCAGGGCAATCTCCAAGTGCATCGCGGAGGGCATGTTCGAATTCCTAGAGGATATGGGCCTGGCTCGCAGGGACATGAGCAACAACGAGCTCAGGGATCTGCTAGTGAAGAAGCTCGGCCTCGCAGAGGATGTGAAGATCGTTGAGGAGGGTGACCGGCTGGTGGTGCAAGTAGTGAGGCCCACGTTGACGGACTTTCTGCAGGAACTCATGAGGAAGAGAGTTCCACTTGTGCTCTGCCCCTACATTGCAAGTATTCAGGTCGTCTACTCCTCTAGAGGGGTGAGGCTGGCGTTCCAAGGTGGAGAGCCGAGGGAGTACGGGATAGACCTCGTATTCCGCGAGGTGTAGGTCCCAGACGAGCGATCCTTTACGGTCACCAGCTGACGTGGTGTGAAGAAGTCGAGATGGACTATGATGAAATTCTAGCGAACGGAGTCGTCTTTAGATTGAAGCCTGGAGGATCGGTTTGGCTCCCGTAGGAACAGAGGCCCACAGACCGCTGAGACAGTCTTAGGGCTGCCCCCGCAGCCACCTGTCCAGCGCAGTCCACCCCGTCGAGGCCGGGAAGACCTCCGCCGAGATGTCCACCACCACGGGCCTTGGGAGCGGGGCCGCTGTGCTCTTCACCACGGCCCTGCCCTCGGGGAACAGCCTCACCGCCTCGGCGATCTTCCCTATCATCTCCTCGACCCTCTCCAGGTCGACGTCCTCTACCCTGTGGCTCACGACGTTCTGCCCCAGCTGCGTCGTCAGGGTCTTGTCGATCAGCGCGGGCCTCTGGGTGGCGATGAAGGGCGTCATCCCGTTCCTCGGCCCGGTGGTGGCGACTATCTTCAGGGTGGACCTCAGGGCCCTGGTGGCCTGGTCCTCCGCCAGCGAGACCCCTCCCCTCTCTGGAGTGAACAGGTGAGCCTCGTCCATCACCACCAAGAGGCCGAACCCCCTGTCGGAGAGGGCCCTCCTGTAGCAGGCCTGCAGCCCCTCAGAGAGCGCGAGGTAGGTGGCGTCCCAGTCCTCGACCCTCGTCAGGTCGAGCACCACCACCCGCCCGCTCACAACCCCGTCGAGCTCCCCCGCCGGGACCCCCTCCCCCGGCTCCGGGATGGAGTCCATGAGGTCGCTGAGCCTCTCCGCCACCGAGTCGGCCTCCGGGGTTCCGAGGCTGCGGAGCCTGTCCCTGATGGCAGAGACCGTCGACCGGTCGAACGACCCCTTGAGACCCCCCAGGGTGGCCGAGACGGCGCTCCTCAGCGCCCTGCCCTCCCTAGAACTACCCTGGATTCCCAACAGATCCCTCAGCCGGGAGTAGACATCCTCCCCCTCGCCGGAGGGGACCAGGCTGCTCGCGTCCAGGATGTCGGCGCCGAGCCTCTCCCTCAGCACGGGTCCGTACTCCCCGTCCTTGTCCACCACCAGGGCGCTTGGAGTCCCTCCGGCCCGCCTCACCTCCCCGAGCAGCCTGACCACGAGGTTGAGCAGGGTCGTCGTCTTCCCCGAGCCGACCCCGCCAAAGACGACGAGGCCCCTCCTCATCAGGTCCCAGACCCTCAGCCTCAGCTCGAGGCCCCCGGGCCTGACCTCGCCGAGGGGGACGCTCGGCCCCCTGGCCCCTTCCCCCTCCCACCCGAGCAGCGCCCTTAGATCCGCCTCTTCCGCCCTGAAGACCTCAGCGTGGGGCCTGACAAGCCCCGTGTAAGCCTCCAGCCTCCCGGACCGAACGAAGCCCACCTGCTCGACTCTGGCCCTCGGGAAGTCCGACTCGACGTCCTCGACTGCCCTCCCCGTCTTCAGCATGATCTCGTCGTAGGCGGCTGGCCTCCTCCTCACGACCACCTCGACGACCTGGTAGTAGACCCTGGTCCCCCCGGCCTCGATCCATAGGAACTCGCCCGGCTCCACGGAGACGCCGTCCCTCAGGACGACGTCGAAGGAGGTGGGCCTGTAGTATCCGGACTCCTCGAACACGTGGCCGACTACCTCTGGCATGTCACTCACCATACATTGGGGTGAGTAGCTGAAGAACCCTCCGGGCGTCGGGGGCCCTGGCGAGCATCCTCCTCATGGACTCGAGGTAGGCGTCCCTGGCCACCCTCCTGGTGACCTTGACGGACTCGTCGGCCTTCACCACGGCCATGGGGATGCCGTCGGCGTCGGCCGTCGCCACTAGGTAGGACGCCACGTCCGCCGGCCCTCCGAACGGCTCGTGGATCGGGCCGAAGTCCACCCTGTAGGGGGGCCTCCTCCTGGAGGTCCTGAGGAAGGCGAAGGATATGGAGCCCGGCTCTATGGAGCCCCTCGCCTCCTCCCCGAGCATGAGCTCCAGCTCCCCCTCGCGGAGGGTGATCGGCTCCTCGGGGGCCATCTGTCCGACCCTCCCAAGGACCTCGGATGCCACGGCGCTGTCGCTGAGGGCCAACTCCTCGACCCCCGCGAGGGCGGACAGGTAGTGAGCCCTAGGCCTCTTGACGAACCCCACAAGGGTGACCCCCTCCTCCCTCGAGGCCCTGATCAGGCGCGAGTGAGCCTCGAGGTACCTGGAGACGGCCCGGGCCGCCAGCCCGGAGTGCCCGCTCGCCCTCCGAGCGAGCCAGACGGGCTTCGGCGGTATCAGCGGCCCGTCCAATATGAGGAGGTCCGGCCTCTCCCCAAGCCCACCCCTGACCGCCGTCAGCGCCGCCTCGGCGACCATGGCCTCCCTGAGGGGGGAGAGGACGAGGTCAACCTCCTGCGGGGTGAGCGTCACGGCCTCGGAGGGATCCTCGGGAACGACCTCCGACCTGGCCGGGCCGCGGGCCACGGACCCTCCCACCCTAAGCTGGAGCGAGATCGCCACCGCCACCCCGAAGCTCGCCGAGCTCAGCGAGTAGACGACGCTCCCACCGTCGGCGGCGGCAGCGAGGAGGTCCAGGTCCGCCCGACTGCCGACGTCGACCGGCTCTCCCAGGATCACCCTCAACTCGCCGGAGGTCCCGGAGCGGACGCTCGAGTCTATCCTCAGCGCGAGCCTCTCCAGGTACGTGGAGAGAGCCTCCCTCATGGCCAGAATGGCCTGCTGCGAGGGGAGGGGAATCTCCCGATCGAGGTCCATCGCCGCAGGCGGGTCGGAGGGTATATAGAACCATGCCGCCGACTGGGAGTGGGTTGAAGCGCGATCCGAACTCCAGGGCCCCGTCGAGCGGCCGCCCGAGCGGGTCGAAGGGCTGGGTCGTCCTGGGGATAGATCTGGCGGGGAGGGAGGGGAGACCCACCGGGGCGGCCGTCCTCACCCCCGATTCGCTGGCGTGCCTGACCGTCTTCACAGACGGCGAGATCCTGGAGCTCGCGTCCTCTCGAGGGCCCGATCTGGTCGCGGTGGACGCCCCCCTGTCTCGCCCCACCACGGGGTGGCTCCGAGAGTCGGACAGGGAGCTGATCAGGAGGGGGCTCAGGGTCCTCCCGCCGCTCCTCGGCCCCATGAGGCTCCTGACTGAGAGGGGCCTCAGGCTCGCGGAGGTCATGAGGTCGAGGGGCCTCAGGGTCGTCGAGGTGCACCCGGGATCGACGGCCAAGATCCTGGGGGTTCCCAGGACCCCGGAGGGAGTTCTCGCGGCCCTGGAGATCGCGGGCATCTCCGCTGAGCCCCCGGAGGGAGGGATCAGGAACGTGCACGAGGTGGACGCGGCCCTGGCCGCTGTGACGGGAGCCCTACTCCTGGAGGGCAGGGCGGAGGTGGTTGGGGGGCGGGAGGGAATCGCGATCCCCAGGCTCGACGCGGCATGAGGTAAAAGCTGACCCTCGAGGAGAAGGGGGGTGAAGATCAGGAAGCTGGGGGAGGGGCTGCTCCTCCTGCCGGGGTCTCCCTCGACGCTGCTGGTTCCCACCGACTTCGGGATCACGGTAGTGGACCCGGGATACCCCGCCGAGAGGTCGAGGGAGCTGGCGCGGCTCGTCTCTGGTCTGACGGGCGGGGAGACGACCGTGGCGCTCACCCACTCTCACTCGGACCACGTCGCGGCCGTGGACGGCCTCGCCGAGGCCACCGGGGCGCGGGTGATCGCCCCCAGGCTGGAGGCCTGCGCGGCAGAGAGCCCCGAGCTGAGAGGTTCCCTCACCTTTGGCGGCAGGCCTCCCTCGGACTTCATCCACTCCCTGCAGGCCCTCCCGGCCAGGGTCCACGAGACCTTCAGGCCCCCCGCGGAGGTGGCAGGCCTCCAGGCCCTCCCGACGCCCGGGCACTCCTTCGGCCACGTCAGCTACCTCGCCCCGTCGGGCGTCCTCTACGCGGGAGACTGCCTCTTCGGAGACAGGCTCATGAGGTCGGTCGCCGTCCCTTACCACCAGGACTACGCCCGGGCGCTGGAGACCCTCCGAGAGCTGGAGGGCCAGGTCGACTCGTTCAGGAAGGTCGTGCCCTCCCACGGCCCCGTCGTCTCAGGCGGCAGGGCCCTGGAGCTGATAGAGGCCAACCTCAGGGCCCTCGAGGACCTCCCGCGCCTAGCCAGAGAGGCATCCTCGGGAAGAGCCCTCGGCGTGGAGGAGCTGGCCGCCAGGGTCCTCAGGCGCGGAGGGGCGGATGTCACGCCCTCCTCCGTGATACTCGCGTGCGTGACTCTGAGGTCCATGCTGTCTCACCTGGTCGATGAGGGCCTTGCGGAGGCGGTCGCGGACGAGAGGGGGGTTCACTGGAGGCTCCACGTATAGTCCAACTTATCAGGAACGCGGTGGGACAGACGTAGAACCTCTTTATTAAAATTGGCGGGAGGGCAGCCAGATTTGAGATGGTCGGGTGGGACAAGGCCTACCTGACGGCAGTCAGGATAGCCTTCCTGATTATCAGCTGGGCGCTGCTGGGACTTCTCGTCGGGTTCCTCCTGGCGAATCCCCTCGCGGACGTGCTCGAGCCGTTCATTCCCTTCTCCTTGATGGGGCCGCCGTCGGTTCAGGAGGTGGCCAGGTGGCTGCTCAGGCCCACCCTCATGTTCGCGTTCATGGCCCTGTTTGCCGTGCTCGGTGGAATGGGGGCCCTGGTCAAGCTCACGGTGGATCTGGCTGAGGAGAGCTTGATAGAGGAGGAGGAGAGGCTGGCCGTCGAGGTCCTCGCCCTGAGCAGGGCGACCCGGAGGCTCGAGGAGGAGATTCAGGAACTCCTGAAGAGGGGGAGCGAGGGGAGGACCGAGTCCTCCCGCCCTCAGAGACGGGGCCAGTCCAGGGGCGAGTCCGAGTCCGGCGCCGAGGCCGAGGCTGGAGCCGAGGACTGGGACCTATAGGCGGGACACCGAGAACCCTAGGAACTCGAGAACCTCGCTGGCTTCGTCTGCCAGGTCTCCCCTCGTGAGGGCGAAGTGGTTGCCCACCGGGAGCGAGAGGAGCCTGTCAGCCCTCGGCAGTTCGACCAGAACCTGAGTCCGGCACATGCCCTCCCTGCCCATGGAGGACTCCCTCACCACCCCGGACCCAACTGTGGCCCTGCGCCCAGCCGGGTCCACCCTGGCGAGGGTGACCTTCTCTCCCTCTGGGAGCTCCGCGTCCACCCCTACGCTGATCCCCGACTCGAAGTGAGTCTTGAGAGAGTATCCCCTGGCCAGCCCCAGGGGGAAGGTGCAGTGGGAGAGCAGGACGAAGTCCCGACCTACGTCTGTGGTGTTGGCCATCCAGGCGGGCGACCCGGACAGGGCGGCCAGGAGGGCCATGGAGACCATGGCGGGCACGTCGCCCTCGCACCCCACGATCGTGTGGGCGTCGTTCAGCAGGGCGGCCGCCAGGCAGGCCGTCATGCCCGCGGGTATCAGGTCGAAGCACCTGACGGTGACGCCGAGGTATCCCCGGGACCTGATCAGGCGCTGGAGGGCGACCTTGACCCTGAGGGCCCTCTCGACGTCCTCACCTCTGACCGCCGAGTCCCTGGCGCCTGAGAGGACCTCCTCCACCTCTCGCGGATCCGCCTGGGCCTCCTTGAGGGCTCCCATCAGGTCGTCCATCGGGACCTCGTCCAGCCTGGCGCCCCTTTCGGCCAGTAGGCCCAGGGTGGCCGGGCTCGCCACCAGCCAGTCCGACGGCGGCCCGACCAGGGCGAACCTCGCCCTCGTCAGGGTCTGAACGGCTCTCGAGGCCCTGATCGATGACAGGACCGCATCCCAGCGGACGTCGGACCAGGACTCTGACTTCACCACCCTGACGAGTCGCCCCTCTGCCCTGAGGGCCGCCGCGGCCTCCAGCGAGGCGGCTAGGGAGTTGGCGACGGGGGTGGCAAGGAGGGCCACACCTCCGTCCCAGGCCCGGGCGACCCTCAGGACCATGGCCTCGGTGCCTCCGGTCATGACGGCTAGGGCCAGGTCCCCCTCGCCGGCCGATGGCTCCTCGTCCAGCCTCCTCTTCAGCCCAAGAAACTCCACCTCCACCCCGCGGGACTCGGCAGACGACAGGAGGGAGAAGGCTGCACCTCTCAGTGAGGCCTCGAGTCCGGGATCGAGGGGAGAGGCGACCGCCAGGAGCTTCAGCCTCGACACCCTCCGCCGGGGCACGGGAAGGTTATAACTGCCGCTCAGGGTTAAGACTCGACATGTCGCTGGAGACCTTTGAGGGGGCTCTTGACAGGATCGAGCTTCTGGAGAGGACGAAGGAGAAGTACAGGACGATCCTAGTCCAGGTGGGAATGGCCCTCACCACAGGGATCTGGCTCGCCTACCTTCTGTACGTCATGATCGGCTGGGTCAACAGGCCTGAGACCCTCCCGAGCTTCGAGCAGGTCAAGGGGCTGCTTTGGAAGAGCTTCGCCGTCTGGGGCATAGTCACGGTGAGCCTGTATCCCATCTTCTCCAAGATCGGCAGCATGCTGGGGGAGAGGGAGATAGAGAAGAGAATCGAGGAGAGGAGGAGGAGGCTCATACAGGAGAGGGTCTTCCTAGAGATGCTCAGGGTTGAGAAGGGGGCCGAGGTCCGGACGGAGGGAGGGATCCTGATACTGGAGGGGTTCACCCCGGCTGGGGAGACGATAATGGAGAAGGTCGCCGACCTGAGGAGCACCCTCGACCAGTTCTTCACCCAGATGAAGATCCTCAAGAAGGAGGTCGTGAGCGTCAACGTGAGGGCGAGCGACCCGGAGCTGGGCTCGGCCTTTGAGAGGTTCCTCAGGAGGTACTTCGGGGCGGCGAAGCCCCAGATAATGGTCTCCCTGCTCCCGAAGGACGAGGGTCCCGAGGCCGTCAAGATAGACATGATCGTGGCCTGAGGCCTCAGATGAAGCCGAGGGCGACGGCGAGCTGGTCGACCAGCCTGACCAGCCTGGCCGAGTCGCCCTTCCTGAGCGCGTCGTATATCTCGGAACCGTTCACGTCTATCCCCATCTCCCTGAGCCTCTTCGTCGCGATCCTCAGGACCATGTAGGCCATCGTGTCCCCGCCGAGAGACTCCACCAGCGCCCTGAAGAACCTCTTGGGGCTGCGGTAGAACTGCTCCCTCCAGTCACCCCTCAGCTTCCTGGTCATCAAGCTCGCCAGGACCTCGAAGGTGGCCCACCCACTGGAGGCGAAGCCGAAAGCGAGGAGCTGCTCGACCGCCCTGCGCCGCGACTCCTCGACGTCTCCCAAGCTCTCACCGGGGCCCAGGGCCACAAGCAGCGCCGCATGCTAAAAGAATTAACCTCACTCTCCCGCCCCGACCACACCTTCTCCGCCATCCTCCCCAAGCTCCCGGAGCCTGTCAACTATGTCCTCCTCCAACTCCTCGAGCTGGGAGACCATCTCCCCTATCCTGGCGAGGAGGACCCTGCGCTCCTCGGCCCTCTGCTGGGCAAGGCGGAGGGCCATCACCGCCGCGGCCACGGCGGCCGCGCCGAGGGCGAAGGGCCACACCTGGGGACGAGACCTCCCCGCCGCCTCAGGCGGGGCGGTCTCCGGGGTCCCTTCCTCGCGGGGCGTCACGGGTATTCCAACGGCAAGCGTCGGGAGGCTCACCTTCAGTATGACCCTCCTCTCGACCTCAAGCCGCTGGCCAGAGACGAGGTCCACCTCGGCGTAGGCTGGAGGCCTGGAGGAGGATACGCTGACCGGTATTCCCTGGACCGTCAGGTTGGTCGGGCCGTCCGCCGAGAGGTTGAGCGGGCCCGGGAGATACAGGACGGAGTCTCCCTCGTCGTACACTATCCCGTATCGAACGAGCTCCCCGGGGCTCACCTCCCCCCACCCGCCCGGGCCCAGCATCAGCACGGTCGCTCTGTCCCCCTGCTGGAGGTGGACGGCGACCCCGGCGGCGGTCCCGCTGGATCCGAGGGCCGAGACCGCCCAGGTCACCCAACTGCCGTTGAGCTCGCTCGACACGGGGTCCACCCTCGCCGTAGAGCCCCCGGATGTGAACTCCGCCACTCCGGCGCCGATCCAGGGAGACTTGGCCAGCGAGATCTTCAGCAGGATCTCCTCCCTCTGGGATCTGGCATCCTTCAGCCTCTCCTGAAGGTCGTCAAGCCCCTCTCGGGCCGACTCGGCCCCCCTGTCAGCCGCGGACTGGGCGAAGCTCAGGGCCTCGGAGAGGGACTCGACGTCCTTGGCCGAGGACCTGGCCATCTCGGCGGCCGACTCGAAGGAGGTGCTGGCGTTCCTCATGGCCCAGGCGAGGCCGGTCATGGAATTGACGATCTGGTCCCCCCTCCTCAGGACCGACTCTATCTGCGACTCCGCCGCCTCTATCGCGGCGAGGACGCCGCCCTGTGGCGGGGGACCAGGGAGGCTCACGTTGAGGTCCTCCAGCAGGTCTCGGATGGCGGAGGTGAGGTTCTGATACGACTCCTGGAACTCCTCCACCCTGCGCCTGAGGTCCGACACCACGGCCAGCGCGGACCTGGCGTCCCCAAGGGCGTGGTCCACCTCCTCGGCCGCCCGGTCCACCTCCTCGGCCGCCTCCCCGCTGAGCCTCCCAGCCTCCTCCAGCGCGTCCGCGAGCTTGTACAGCCCGTCCTCTGCCTCACTAAGCCTGGAGCGAGCCTCTCCTAGCCAGAAGGAAAGCTCCTCCATGCCCTCGACCATCTGGGCCATGGAGTCGTTCATCTGCTCGAGGGACTCTATTATCTCGTCCAGGCTGTCCCTCGCCGACTCCAGCTGCTCGACGACTGGTGAGACGTCGTAGCTGGCCTGGACCGTGATAGAGGGCATGTCCAAGAAGCCCTCAGGGGCCGAGACCCTCACCCTAGCGGAGACCGTCACGTTCTCCGGCTCGTCCCACAGCACGCCGACCCACGAGAGCACCCACTCGTCGGAGGTAGGAAACACCATGGAGGGGGCGGGGTGGCCCGAAGGCTCGGAGAAGTGGGACTTTGACAGGCTGACCTGGACGGTGTACATCACGGGGGGCTTCCCGTAGCTGATGTCCGTCCTCACGGTGGGCCTCAGGTTCTCCACCCTGAACGTCAGGTTGAACTCGTCCCCCGGGTCGACCTCGACGTACCACCCGCCCTCAAGCTCCACCGGAGAGACGGGCACACCGTTAACCGAGAGGGTGACGTTCACGAGGAGGGGGGGCGGGGCGGAGGTCTGGGCCGTGTACCTGAACTCGGAGTCCCCCAGCTCCACGCTGACCTCGGGCCACACGAGTATCTGGTGGCCGTAGAAGTCCTCTATGGAGGAGGGCCCCGGGGTCCCCAGGAGCGGCGAGATGGTCCCCGGGTCTACCAGCTGGACCCTGTCCACCAGGCTCCCGACTACCTTTTCCCCGGTGGGCGAGCTCATTCGGATGAGGACCTCCACTGACCCCTCGGACACCACACCCGCCGGGTCCACCTTGTAGTAGACGGTCTGCGACTTCGATCCCTCCACGGCGCCCGGGCCAGCGTTGACCGCGGTGGCCTGAACAAGCGCGATCAGCGTGAGGAGGACGGCCTGTGCCCGGGAGGCGCGTCCGCGGTCCCCCATAAGTCTCAAGCCCCTCATACCCTGCTCAACTCCCTCCTTATCCTAGCAATACCCATCCTCAGCCCGACGGCCAGGTCCTCCAGCTCCCCCAGGCCCATCCCGGGGGACACGACCTGAGCCTCAGACCTCAGCCTCCTCACCTCCCCCAGGAGGCGCCTGAGCACCTCCACCCTCTCGTCCCTGCTCGCCACCCTCCTCCTCTCGGCCTCCTCCGGGGGCCGGTCGTAGAGGCGGCCGTCCTTCATGTAGAGTATCTTCTTCGTCCTCCTGGCCACGGCCGGGTCGTGGGTCACTATGACGAACGTCTTGCCCAGCTCCCTGTTGAGCTGCTCCATGAGGTCCATGATCTCGGAGCCGGTGTGGCTGTCGAGGTTTCCCGTGGGCTCGTCGGCGAGGACGATCTCGGGGTCGTTGGCCAGGGCCCTGGCTATGGCCACCCTCTGCTGCTGCCCTCCCGAGAGCTCTAGGGGCCTGTGATTCGCCCTGTCCGACAGCCCGACGGCCTCAAGGAGCTCCATGGCCCTCGCCTTCATCTCCCAGCTTGGGATGTCGCCGGCGAACACCATGGGCAGCATGACGTTCTCCAGGGCCGTGAGGGTGGAGATCAGGTTGAAGAACTGGAAGACGAACCCTATCTTCTTCGCCCTGAACACGGCCAGCCTGTCCTCGTCCAAGTCGGTGACGTCCTCTCCCCCTATCAGGATCCTGCCGCTGGACGGCCTTATGAGGCAGCCCATGACGCTGAGCAGGGTAGTCTTCCCGGATCCGGAGGGCCCCATCACCGAGATGAACTCCCCCCTGTCTATCCTGAGGCTCACCCTGTCGAGGGCCCTGACCTCCTGGCTCCCGACCATGTAGACCTTGCTGACCTCCCTCAGCTCGACGGCCGCCGGACCCTCCCAGTCACTCATACCTTATCGCCTCCATCGGCCTGACGCTCGCGCCCCTCCACGAGGGGTAGAAGCCCGCGATCACCCCCAGGAGACCGGCGAAGAATACCGGGCTCACCACCAGCCACCAGGTCAGCTTGGCCGGGAGCGGAAAGCCGACCATCTTGGGTATCAGGGTACTGGCGAGCTTGGCCAGGACCACACCCCCCGCAACACCTATGACCCCGCCCATGACGCCCAGGATGAAGGACTCCATGAGGAAGATCGTAAGGATGTGGGACCTCTTGGCGCCGATGGCCTTCATGACGCCTATCTCCCTGGTCCTCTCCAGGACGCTGACCATCGTGGTGTTCATGACCCCGAGCCCACCCACGAGGAGCGATATCCCGCCGATCGCCAGGATGAGGCTGTTCATCATGTCGAGAACCCTGCCGACATTCTCGGCGATCTGCTTGGTGTCGTAGACCTCCAGGTCCGGGTACCTCTCCTCCACCCTCTCCTTGAACTCGTCGGCCACCCTCGGGTCCTTGAGCCTGATCATGATGAAGGATATCCTGCCCTGCTTCCCCACCATCTCCTGCAGCTCGCTTAGGCTAAGGTAGACCGCCATGTCGGTGACGCCGCCCGTCGGCTCCAGGATGCCGACCACCTTCATGGGCTTTCCGGGCTCGTCGAGCGACACGCTCAGCCTCAGGACGTCCCCCACCTTTATCCCCAGGTCCTGGGCGAGGGTGTAGCCGACCACGATCTCCCCCGGCTCCTCGACTCTCCTCCCCTCCACCAGGGAGAGCCTGGTTATGTCGGCCGACTCGTCCGTCACGCCCATCGCCCATGCCGGCTCCTTCTCGAGGAACAGCATCTGAGACAGGACGGGCCCGGCCATCTCCACCTCGGGGTAGAGCTTGATGTGCTTCACCAGGCTCTCCGGGAGCTCCGCCTGGAACTCGGAGCCGCCCCTGGGCATGACCATGAAGTCCGTGGTCTGGGTGAGCACGCCCACCGCGGCCTCCCTCGCGCCGAGGGCGACCGACGTGAGGGCCACTACCGTGCTCATGCCCACGGCGACGCCTAGCAGGGTGAGGGCGGATCGGAATCTCCTCCTCTTGAGGCTCCTCGCGGCTATCGTGATCGCGAGCCGCGCCACGTTCGCGTCCATCTCTTCAACA
Organism: uncultured Nitrososphaerota archaeon; assembly: GCA_964594835.1. Taxonomy (GTDB): domain Archaea; phylum Korarchaeota; class Korarchaeia; order Korarchaeales; family Korarchaeaceae; genus DRBY01. The sequence continues at coordinate 51,762 of CAZQNA010000003.1, read as the reverse complement.
CCGACCCCCGGCCGGGGGTAAAAAAGGGGAGCGGCGGGAGGGGCCCTCATCCCCCGCCGCCCGGGAACAGCTCCACCATCTTGAACCTCGTGACGTCCACCAGGCCCCTGTCGGTTATCCTGAGCTCGGGTATTACGGGAAGGGCCAGGAGGGCCATGGTCATGAACGGGTAGACCATCTCGCACCCGAGCTCCCTCCACGCCCCGGCCAGGCCGGCTACCTTCTCGGCCACCCCCTCGACCGGCTCGTCGGACAGGAGGCCGGCTATGGGGAGCTCAACCATCCCCAGGACCCGCCCGTCTGCCACGGCCACCATCCCGCCGCCCACCTCCCTGAGTGCGTTGGCCGCCCTGGCCATGTCCCCGTCGCTGACCCCGACGACCAAGAGGTTGTGGCTGTCGTGGGCCACCGTCGACGCGACCGCGCCCCGCCGGAACCCGAACCCGGTGACGAACCCCACCGACCTCCCGCCCGTCCCCCTGTGCCTCTCGATCACGGCCACCTTGGCGAGGTCCGCCTCCGGGTCCGCCTGCGCCTTGCCGGCGGACACGGGAACGTCCATGACCACCTCCCTGGTGAGTACGCTGGCCTCCTGAACCTGGATCACCCTCGCCCTGGCGGTCCCCTCGAGGACGGGGGCCGACACCTCGAAGTCCCCGGGCTCGACCGGCCTGGGGAGCCTGACCGTGTTCTTTGCGAAGTCCGGGTACTCTGGGGTCGGGATCTCCACCGTGAGCCTGCCCCCCCTGGCGACGACCCTCCCGTCCGCTATGACCGTGTCCACCTCGACCCTGCTGAGCGACTTCAGGAGCAGCATGTCCGCGTACCTCCCGGGCGCGACGGCGCCGAGATCCTGATCGACGCGGAAGTGCTCTGCCGTGTTCAGCGTGGCCATCTGGATGGCCGTGATCGGGTCGAGGCCCTCCTCGACGGCCCTCCTGACTATGTGATCCATGTGCCCCTCGGAGATCAGGTGCTCGGGGTGCCGGTCGTCGCTGACCAGGCAGAACCTCCTGGTGTCGATCCTGGTCTCGGTCACCGCCCTTATGACCTCCGACAGGTCCCTCCAGGCCGAGCCCTCCCTGATCATGGTGTAGATACCGACCCTGGCCTTCGCCAGCCCCGCCTCCTTCGTAGTGGACTCGTGGCACGACGAGATCCCGGCCGCGGCGTACGCGCTGAGCTCCTCCTCCAGGTTTCCGTAGAAGTGCCCCTCGACCACCTTCCCCGCCCTGAGAGTCGCCGCGATCTCCCCGTGCATCTTGTCGTCTCCGGCCAGGACGCCAGGGTAGTTCATCACCTCGCCCAGGGCGATGACGCCCTCCCACCCCATGGCCTCCTCCACGTCTCTCGGGGTGATCTCGGCCCCGGCCGTCTCGAACTCCGGGCTCGTGGCCGGCACGCAGGACGGGAGGGTGATGAACACCTTCAGGGGGACGCCCCTGGACTCCTCGAGCATCAGCCTCACGCCGTCCAGGCCGAGGACGTTCGCGATCTCGTGGGGGTCGGCGAACACGGCCGTGGTGCCATGGGGCAGGACGGCCCTGGCGAACCCCGTGACCGTCAGCATGGAGCTCTCTATGTGCACGTGGCCGTCCATGAAGCCCGGGACGACGTACTTCCCGGAGGCGTCGATCACCTGGGTGTCCGGGCCGATGGTGTGGTCGGCCCTCCCGACTAGGGCTATCCTGTCGCCCTTCACCGCGACGTCTACTCCCTCCAGGATCTCCCCCGTGAAGACGTTGACGAGCTTCCCATTCCTCACGACGAGGTCGGCCTTGACGCGGCCCATGGCCGCGTCCACCAGGATCTTGGTCACGTCCTCGAGCCTGCTCCTACCGACGGCTGGCATCCTGCGACCCGCCGCCCCCTGCAGGGACACCGTTTAAACGGGCCTGGGGCGGCGAGGCCCTCAGGGCGAGTAGACCCCCGGAACCTTCGGGCAGAACCTGGCCTCCCAGACCGAGCCGAGGCCGCACAGGAACCTCGTCAGCCTCTCGACGCCTATCCCGAAGCCCGCTGTCGGCTCGATCCCGTCCATGAGCATGTCTAGGTACCAGCCGTACTCCTCCGGGTCCTCTCCCGAGGCCCTCAGCCTGGCGAGGACCCTCTCGTACTCGTGCTCCCTCTCCGCCCCGCTGGCTGCCTCCCCGAACCCCTCCGGGTAGATGAGGTCGAAGTCCCTCAGTACCCCCGGACGCTCGTGGTCCTCCCTGTCGTAGAACCCCCTGGAGCCCAGCGGGTAGTCGGTGATGAAGAAGGGGGACCTGAACAGTCCGGAGAGGATCACTTCCCCCTCCCAGGGGATCTCCCCCGCCTCGTCGACCTCGACGCCCAGGGAGCGGAGCATCGACACGGCTCTCGAGTGGGTGAGCTTTGGGAAGGGGTCCGAGCAGTCCGGCAGATTTCTCCCGAGGGTCTCGAGCTCCCTGTACGCCTCCCCCTTCACGACGGCCACGACGTGCTTAAGCAGCCCCTCGGCAAGGTCCATGGCATCCTCGTAGCCTATCCCGGAGGCCTCGACGTCCACCTGGACGAACTCCGCCAGGTGCCGGCCGGTGAGGGCAGCCTCAGGGGGCTCGAGCCTCACGTTCGGGGACACGAAGTAGATCCTCCCGAGGGCCGAAGCGGCGGCCTGCTTGTACAGGATGGCGCTGCTCATCACCCTGTAGGGCCAGCCGTAGTAGTCGACCACGACCTGCCTGGCCCCCCTGATCCCAGGGTCCGTGACGGGCCCCAGTATGGGTGGAAGGAGCTCAATGAACCCGCGTGAGTCGAGGAACTCCCTGATGGCCCTCAGGGCGACCGACTGGACCCTCAGCACGGCCCTGGCCCGCTCACCCCTGGCGAGGACGTGTGGTCGGGACAGCCTCCTCTCGAGGTCCCTGAGGTACCTCGACCCCTCGCGGGAGGCCTCGACAAACCTGACGACGGACGGGTGTATCGCCGAGGTCTCCGGCATTCTCCCTCTGATCACCCGCCGCCCCGCCAGAGGCCGATAAAACCCTTGTCGTCACTTTGAGAATGGATCGACTTCTTTGGCGGCTGAGGTGAATATTTGAGGAGGATTCATCGTCTACCTAATCTTACCATGGCCCCAGAGTCGTCGAAATGCTAAGGCCTCAGGGGCGGTGTGTGATCCTCGTGGATCGTCTCCAGAGCCAGGAGGGTGTGGGTCTGCACCACGTCGTCGTGGGTCGCCATGTGTGCTATTAGGAACCTCGTGAGCTGATCCAGCTCCCTCGCCCGGACCTTGAGTAGGAGGTCGTACTCCCCCGTGATTATGTGGGCCTCCTCCACCCACGGGAGGGACGGGTCCTCGGCCGTCTGCCTCACCAGGGACCTCGCCAGCACCTCCTGGTTGGACATCCCGTCGATGGGCCTGGTCCTCCTCACCTTCACCAGGACGAACGCCACCAGCCTGTATCCCAGCTTCTCAGGGGGTATCTCGGCCCTGAACCCCCCTACAATACCCTCCTCCCTGAGCCTGAGGAGCCTGAAGTTCACCGTCGTCCTCGGGACCCTCAGCCTCTGAGCGAGCCTGGAGAGGGGAACCCTGCCGTCTCTCGACAGCTCGGACAGGATCCTGAGGTCGAGTTCGTCCAGCCGCGCCGGCACGGTCGGACGTGTCCGGGGAGAAATAATAGTGGGTGGGGGGTCGCTCACTCCCCCCTGAGCTGCTCGAGGACCCTCCTGACTATCTCCTCCTTGTCTTCCTCCGTCAGCTCTCCCCCAGACCCGGCCACGGCGTCTTCAACGGCTTTCCTGATCTCCTCCTCCGTGACCTCATCCTTCCCCCTCAGGGCGCTGACTATCTTGTCCCTGTAGGCGAACAGGAGAGCTGCCCCGGCCCCTAGCGCCGCGGCCCCTCCGTACCTGGCCACGTCCCCCAGGTCGACCCCGTCGTCTCGCCTCCCGCCCAGGGGAGGCCTCAGGAGACCCCTCCTGGGGGGCGGCGGGGGAGGCGGCGGAAGGGGAGCCCCCCTCCTCGGGCGAAGGGGCCTCCTTCTCTTCCTGGGTATCCACGCCCACGGCATGAGGACCACCGCTCCACCCGGTGAACTTCGGAGACAAAACCGGTTGGAACAAATCCTATAGACGAATGGTCCCCACGCCGGGGCCGCAGGCCAGCGGAGGGTCGGTCCCAGGAGAGCGCTGAGGGCTCTCCCCCCGCCCTCGACTGGTCCCACTCGCAATCCCGGAGGCGTTGGCCAGGTCCCATCGAGGGCCGAGTGGCGGACCTGCCCCTTACTCCCCCCTCCCCTCTGGGGGCCGGCTCCCCGACCGCGTCCGTGAACAGTTAAAATTCGTGAGAAGGGTGGCGGGCCGATGCCTCCGGCCGTGGTGATAAGGGGGCTCCGGAAGAGCTACGGCAAGGTGGAGGCCCTCAAGGGGCTGGATCTCGTCGTCAACGAGGGCGAGATATACGGCCTCATAGGCCCCAACGGAGCGGGCAAGACCACCACCCTGAGGATAGTGGCAACCCTACTGAGGCCAGACTCCGGCTCTGTCGAGGTCTTCGGGATAGACGTGCTGGAGAGGCCTGAGGAGGCAAGGGCCGTGATGAGCTACCTGCCCGAGGAGGCGGGCGCCTACAGGAACCTCTCGGGCCTGGAGTTCCTGAGGTTCATGGCCTCCTTCTACGCAAGGGACGAGTCCGAGCTGGAGGACATGGTGGAGGAGGGCGTCAGGATAGCCGCGCTGGGGGACAGGATAAGGGACAGGGTGAAGACCTACAGCCGGGGCATGAAGAGGAGGCTCACCCTCGCCAGGGCGCTCATGGTCAGGCCCAGGCTCGCCATACTGGACGAGCCCACCAGCGGGCTCGACGTGATACACGCCCACCACGTGAGGAGCGTGATCAGGGAGTACGTGGATGAGAAGGGGCTGACCGTGATCCTGTCGAGCCACAACATGCTGGAGGTCGAGAGGCTGTGCGACAGGGTCGGCCTCCTGCACCGCGGGAGCCTGCTGATCGAGGGCGAGCCCTCAGAGCTCAAGGCCAGGTACAACGCCGGCGACCTCGAGGAGGTCTTCGTGGGGGTGGCTGCCGTATGAGCGGGAGGAGGGCGCTGAGGAGCCTCGTCAGGAAGGAGGTCCTCGACCTCCTGCGCGACCGCAAGATCCTAGTCGGGATGATCCTGCTGCCAACGATCCTCTACCCCGTCATAGGGCTCGCCACCAGGGCCTCGATGTCCGCGGCCGAGAAGACGGCGCTCACCACGCCCGTCGCGGTGCTTGACCTCGACCGCTCCAGGGAGTCGGCCGTCGTGGTCGCCGCGCTGAAGGCCACCGGGACCGTGCTCGAGATCGCGTCGCCGGAGGACGCGGTGCGGGAGGCCCTGTCCCTGGGGGCCGGGGCCCTGATAGAGATACCAGATGGGTTCGGAGAGGCCCTCAGGTCTGGACAGAGGGTCTCGGTGAGGGTTACCGTCTTCTTCGAGAGGGGAGGGTTCTCCTCCGTCATGTTCACGGGCAGGCTCGGCGGGGCCCTGGACGCCGCCTCCCAGGCGCTCGCGTCCACCCTTGTGGCGGAGCTGGGTGTCTCGGACCCGCAGGCTGTGCTCGACCCGCTCCAGGTCTCCTACTCCTCGGTGTTCAGGGGGCAGGTGCTCGACGTCCCGCCCGACGCCGTCGCGGGCGCGATCGCGGGGCAGGCGACCATGCTGCCCATGGTCGCCTCCCTCGTCCTGATATTCGCGATGCAGATCGCGGCGACCTCGATCGCGGTGGAGAAAGAGGAGAAGACCCTTGAGACGCTGCTGACCCTCCCCGTGAGCCGGAGGAGCATACTCCTAGCCAAGCTCTCAGGGTCAGCCGTCGTGGCCACCCTTGGCAGCGTGGGCGTGATAGCCGGGCTCGCGTACTACATGAAGATGGTGATCCTCACCGGCGCTGAGGGGCCCGCGGCGGAGCTGGGCCTGCTGGGCCCCAGGGAGGTCGTTGCTCTCGGCGTCGCGCTGGTGACGGCGAACATGCTCGCCCTGACGCTGGCCACGGTCCTGGCGGCCTTCACCGAGGACGTGAGGTCGGCCCAGGCGCTTGTGAGTAACCTGTTCATCCTGGTCTTCCTGCCTGCGTTCCTGCTCATGTTCGCCGACATCCAGTCCCTCCCCAGGGCTGCGGCGCTGGCCCTGCAGGCGATCCCGTTCTCGCACCTTGCCCTTGCATCTCAGGCGCTCGTGTGGCGGGACTGGACCTCGTACGCCGTCAGCGTCCTCTACCTCTGCGCGTGGACGCTCGGGGTGGCCGCGGTGGCCGACAGGATATTCTCCTCCGAGAAGATACTCACCGCAAAGATAAGGTGGGGGAGGAGGCAGAGGACTGAGGGGCGGGGGTGAGGGCGACCCCCCCTTCCCCCCTCTCCACCTCGCCCGGCTCCGCGACCCTCGGCTACTCCTCGCCGGCCCACTTCGGGAACAGCGCCACCGCCAAGGCCGTGAAGGTGACGGCCGAGACAGCGAGGTAGGCGGCCGGGGCCACCACCTGCTCCAGGCCGTACCCCTGCAGGAGGACCAGGTCTAGGGCCTGGACGGCCTTGGTGAAGGGCAGGACCTTCGCGAACGCCCTCAGCGGACCGGGTAGGAACTGAATCGGGAAGTACATCCCTATGAAGAACTGCAGGAAAACGCCGACTGCCGTCGTCGCCTCGGCCGCGGCCCTCGGGTCTGGCGAGGCCTCCGCCACGAGGAGGCCCAGGCTCGATCCCGCCAGGTCACCCGTCAGGATCAGCGGCACGAGGGCCGGGCTCCAGTTTATCTCCGGCCTCAGAATCAGGACCGTGACGGCGACGAGAATTACCTGGGACAGCGTGAGTATGATCAGCTCGCCGACGACCTTCCCCGCCAAGAGCTGCCATATCGAGGCCGGGGACATCTTGATCCTCTTCAGCGTCTTGGTCATCTTCTCGCTGGCTAGGAGCGCGGCGGCCCCCACCATGCCGGAGAATATGAACGAGTAGGCGAACATGATGGAGACCCAGTGCCCCTCGTTCTCCCAGTAGGCTGCGGTCTCGGAGGTCACCTCAGGCCTGCTGATCAGGGCGACCGTGACGTCAACGGGGTGGGCGAACGTCTCCATGTACTCGATCAGGTCCTCTCGAGACATCGAGCCCCCGAGCCCCGGGATCGACAGGTTCTCCGGCAGGTACGCGGACATCATCTCCAGGGACCTCCGCCTGTACTCCTCGTTGAACCCCTCGACGAACCCGGTCACCATGGAGGTGATGGCCTGCTGCGTCTGCGGGCTCCCCTCCCTGACGAAGAACTGGATCCTCGCCCCCCGCCCGGAGGTCAGGTTCTCGGTGAACCCCGGCGGGATCACCAGGAGACCCACCAGGTCCTCCCTCCCCAGCTTCACGGCCTCCTTCGCGGCCTCGAGGTCGTCGAACCGGTGGAGGTTGAACAGGTCCGTGGAGTTCAGCGCCTCCGCAAAGACGCGGGCCAGCTGACCCCCGTCGCGATCCACCAGCGCGACGTCGTACATGGAGCCGTCCTGTCCCCCGAATATGGCCGAGAAGAGCAGCATCATGACCAGGGGGAACGCGAGGGTCCAGAAGAGGGTGGACCTGCTCCTGAAGAAGAGGAGCGCGTCCTTCTTCGCGATCGCCGCCCAAGGCCTCATTCCACCACCTCCGCGAGCCTCCTCCCGGTGAGGTTCAGGAACACGTCCTCGAGCGTCGGGGACCTGATCTCGACGCTCTCCGGGTCGACGCCCCCAGACTGGAGGTCGTACACCAGGTCGGGGACGAGGGTCCTCGGGTCGTCCGCCTCGATCACGATGCCCTCCGGGGTCAGCTCGGGCGAGCGGCCCCTCAGGATCTCCAGCGCCCTGTCCACCTGCCTCCTCCTGACCCTCACGATGATCTTGGACTTCCCCCCGTGCCTGGCCTTCAGCTCCTCCGGCCTCCCGACCGCGACTATCCTGCCCCGGTCTATTATCGCGACCCTGTCGCACAGCTCGTCCGCCTCCTCCATGTAGTGGGTGCTGATGAGCACCGTGCGCTCCTCCGACCTCAGCCGCTCTATGAGGTCCCAGAAGTCCCTCCTGGCGTCGGGATCGAGACCGACGGTCGGCTCGTCGAGGATTATGACGGGCGGCCTGTGGAGGAGCGAGGCGGCCAGGCTGACCCTCCTCCTCTGGCCGCCTGAGAGCTTCCCTACCCTCCTGTCCAAGAAGTCTCCCATCCCCAGCAGGTCCGTCAGCTCCTCGAGCCTCTCCTGAAACTTCTCGTGGGGCATGGAGTAGAGGGACGCGACGAACTCCAGGTTCTCCCTGGCCGTGAGGGAGTCGTAGAGTAAGGTCTCCTGCGGGTTGAAGCCGACCAGCCTCCTCACCTCCCTGGGCTCTCTGAGGACGTCTCTCCCGAGCACCCTGACCTCTCCCGAGTCGGGCGTCCTGAGCCCGGCTATGATCTCCATGAGCGTGGTCTTACCGGCTCCGTTGGGTCCGAGGAGGCCGTATATCTCCCTCTCCTCGACCGAGAGCGAGACCCCGTCCAGGGCCACCACGTCGCCATAGGACTTGTAAACATCGTTCACTTCCACCGCGCGCATCCTGCCTTAGTTCCCAAAGTCCGAGTTATAAGGTGAGTCGGTCCTCTGCGCCGCAGACAAAGATAGGGCGTTAATTTAGACGCTGCCCCCTCCGACCCGTGTCGGGAGTAGACCTAGAGGACCTTAGGGAGCTCACTAGGACCCTGGACCGCCTGAGGAGATACCTGGAGTACGAGCGAATAGTCGCCATCTCGAAGCTCTACGCCTGGTGGTCCGTTGCCGGGCTGTTGGGAGGGGCCGCCTCTCTCGCCGTCAGCGCCCTGCCCGCCTCCCCCGCCACCGTCGGGGCCCTGCAGGCGGCGATATGGCTGACCATAGCCGCCCTGATAACGCGGGCCTTCGCCGAGAACATGTCGAGGGTCGAGGAGCTCTCCCGGACCCTGTCGGAGGAGGGCGCCTGGGGCGGAGAGTGGTCGAGGGTCGCGGCCACTTGGCTCCTCGCGTTCGCGGTGGGGGTCGGGCTCCCCTTCGTCGTCGGGAGGTTCACGGAGCTCACGTGGGCAGACAAGCTCACAATAAGTCTCTGCTCGGCACTCGGACTGGGAAACGCGTCGAACTGGGCCGTAGAGAGGCTCAGAGGGAGGGGCCCCGGCAGGGAGCCCGCGATAGTCGGCGTGGTGAACTTGGCCTCCATACCCCTCCTGCTCCCCATAGGGAACGACGTCACGCAGTACGGCGCGATGATACTGATGATCTCCCTGAGCTACGCGTGGGCAGGACTCTCCTATGCGGCGAAGGCCAAGAGGGTGCTCGCCGGTGGACGCCGAGGGTGACCTGGGCGAGGCGGTCAGGGCGTTCCTCTCGACCCTCTCACAGGGCCCCCTCTCCTCCCCGACCAGGCTGGCGATAATGCTGACCCTCCTCCTCAGGGGCCAGGCGACGTTCTCCGAGATTCAGGGCCTGCTCGATCTCACTCCGGGCAACCTCGGAGCGCACCTGGAGAGGCTGGAGAGGGAGAGATACGTCAGGAGGTTCAGGTGTCTCAGGGGGCTGAGGTACGTCACCTGCTACAGGCCCACGGAGAAGGGGGCCGAGGCCGCGGGCCGGATCCTCAGGTCCGCGTCTGAACTCTGGAACCTTCTAGACGAGTTGAATAAGGCCCGCGATTGACCCGGAGAGTTGGAGTCGGAGTGCTGCGCCTACCTCGCCGCCCCCGCCCGCCTCCTCGCAGCCAAGAGGGCCAGCGCGGCCGCGGCGAGGCCGGCCGCGGAGAGGGCCGCGACGAGGAGGATCTCTGACCAATCCTCGACCTGGCTCCCGGGGGGCAGTTCGCTCGTTCCGCAGAGGGCGAAGGGCTCGTGAACCGTCCCCTGACCGAGAGAGGTGCCCAGGCCAAGTTCTCCCGCTCCAAGGGCGTCGAGGGTCCCCGGAGAGAGGAACTCGGGGACGGGCTGCGAGCACTTCACGAGGGGCAGCCCCGTCTCGCTGTAGGGGACCCACCTCCCCTCCCACCACACCAGCCTCTCGTTCCACCCGGAGTCGCCGAGCTCGGCCCTCGCGGCTATCTCCGAGACGTCTCCCTCTGTGAGGCCGGATACGACGCCTTGGCTCTGGAGAAGCTCCAACTCGAATCGCAGCGCCTCCTTGACCTCGGCCTCGCTCACGTTGAACGCCGGCGCCACGTTGGAGCCGACGCTCTCCTCAAACCTCTCAAAGGATTCAGCGTCCACGCCGAGCCCGCCCAGCCCCGCCGCACCGAGGGCGGACCGGATCTCCCTCAAGACGCCCTCCTCCAGTTCGGGATCTCCTTCCACCCTCACGACAAGCCTCAGGACGCCTTCCGCGTCCACGGAGCCCGCTATCCTCACGGTGGCCCCCTCGATCAGCCTCTCCATCGTGAACCTCAGGCCGCCTCCCTCCCCCTCCTCGGCTACGATCCACCCGAGCCCCTCGGCCGCCTCCGGGTTCAGCTCCGAGGGTCTCACGTCCCCCCGGACCAGGTGGCACTCGAAGACGGTGACCGTCTCCGTCCTCTGGACGATCGGCACCTGTATCCTGACGGCCAGGTACCTCTCAGGCCAGCCGCCCCCACGTACGAGGGACCCCTCCACCTCGAGCGGACCTATGAGGTCACGGAACTCGGAGAGCCCCAGCTCCGTCAACAGGTCCTCGATCTCCGACTCTATCTCGGAGGCCAGTCCCGGTTCGAGCTCCCCCTCGCACGGCTCGCACGCGACCGACAGGCCGATCCGTACTCTGCCTGCGGCCACCCCCACGTAGACCCTCACGACCGAGTCGCCAACGTCCCTCGTGAAGACGAACCCCTCAAGACCGCCGGGGAACACGTACTCGGTCACCTTCCAGCCCTGCGGTCCCCCGGCCAGGACCCTCTCCACGGCGTCGACCAGCTCTCCCGGGCTCATCTCCGAAGTCGCCTCAAAGGAGGCGACAGGTCCCTCACTCGCCGGCTCGACCCCCGCAAGGCTGAGTCGCTGCTCCGAGATCACCACGATTAGCCTGTCGTCGTGGCGGCTCCGGAAGACGAAGGCGCCAGAACTCGTCTGGACGGTCTCGGCGAGTTGAGGGAGCCTGGACAAGTTGTAGGACAGTCCCGGCTTGTTCAGGAGGACCTCGACGGCGTATCGATCTGCCGGGCTGAAGCACGCGAGTCCTGGCGCTGCCAGGACGGCCAAGAGGCAGACCGCCGCGACGGCTGGGATCCGCCTCGACAGGCGACCGGCGTTCAACGGACCTCTCACCACTCAAACCGTCCTTCCACGAGCGTAATAAACCCCGAGCGTTTACTGCGATCCCGGTCGAAGTTCAATTCGTGAGCGGCGGACTCAGCCAGTCGGCGGTCTGCCGCTCGAGATCTAGGGGACCGTGGAGTGGGGAGCGGCGAGGTCTAGTGAGAGGGAGGGGTGCGATCAGGCTGGCGTGGCATCAGACTCTCCGTCTTGACCCGAGGGAGGCCCGGCATTCAGGAGTTCGCCCCTTGAAGCGGGAGGAGGTGCGCTTAGGCGGAGGGGATTCGGCCGCGGCCGAATCCCCTCAATCCCCCTTCTCCCTCTCCTTTGGGCCTCCCCCCTTCCACTTCTTGTAGACCCCGATAATCACAGAGATCGCGGAGGCCGTGGCGGTGAGCACTCCAAGCGCCTCCTTGTACTTCTCGAGGAAGGACTCCGGCTTCAAGATCTGGTAGTCCACGTAGTAGTCCGGCACCCAGTACTCCTTGTAGGTCCCCCCGAGGTACTCGGCCCTGGTGGCCACCTCCAGATTGGAGTTGTACTTCCCCTCGGGGAGGTCGGGGGGTATGGGGATCCTGCACATCAACTCGATCTCCTGGCCCGGCTCCAGGACGGGCTCCTCACCCGGCCGGAGGCAGTTGAAGAACTCACCCTCGTAGGCCTCGCCTGGCCAGCCCGGGTAGATCCTGACGTACTCGACCGTAGCGGTCTTGGACCCCTCGTTGGTCAGGTGGACCTGGAACCTGGCCTCCCCTCCGGCCCTCACTAGGAACCCCTTCTCGAGGTCGTAGTCGATGTCCAACTCGACCCTGCTGGGAACAATCAGGAGGTTCCGGTATCCCTCCAACGTCCAGCTCTCGACCTGCCAGCCGTCGCCCCCCGGGCTCGCCGTCTCCACCTCAAACTCGTAGTAGTAGGCCCCCGGGCGCAGGTCTCTCGGAATCCTGAGGGAGATCTTCCCAAGCCTGACCGTCTCGCCGGGGGCCACCCTGACCGGGTTCGGGAGGCTCAAGGTTGAGGCCTCCTCGGGGGCCCACTCGGCCTTGAGCCGGACGCTGCGCACCTCGAAGGTGAGTTCACACTCGTTCGTGAGGTTCAGCTCCACCACGGCGATCTCTCCCGGCTGGTAGACCCAGACGGGATCTCCCGCCTGATCCTCGGCCCACTGCTTGAAGTGCCAGGTGATCGAGAACTGAACGCCGTCCGACGCCGTAGTCGCGGCCGCGGCGCCGAGGACCAAGATCGCGGCGAGGGAGAGGAGGATGAAGATGGACAGACGCTCCATCGCGCCGGGGAGCCGGCGCGATTACGATATAAACTCTGGCGGCCCAGCGGGGCCTCGACCGAGGCTGGCTGGGGCTCCTCTTGGCGGTCGGGACCTTCGGACCCCCTGTCACCCAAGGAGGCGGTTAACAGTTAACTCCATCCGGGAGCCCCGGGCCCTGGTGGTCTCACCCACATGAGGGGGCTCCGTCTGGCGGTCAGGACCATCGTCGCCTACTCGCAGGCCCTGAGGACCACCCTGGCCTTCGTGGGGGTCATGACGCTGGTCGCGGCGGTCTCGGCCTACGTCGGGGGAGAGAGCCTCCAGGGGGTCTTCGAACTGGCGGAGGAGATCAGGGCCCCGCAGGGCCTGCACGAGTGGCTCATCTGGATCTCCTTCTTCTCGCTGAGGATGGTGCCGGTCCTCGGCTTCGTGGAGGTCGCGAGCCTCGACCGCGACGCCAGGACGGAGATCAAGGTGAGGGCTATGGAGGGGCACGCGGTGGTGGTTGGCCTGGGTCACCTCGGGAGGAGGGTAGCCAGAGACCTCAGGCGGGCCGGAGTGGACGTCGTGGCCCTGGTCCTGCCCTCCGACAGAGAGAGGAACGAGGCCATAGAGGAGCTCAGGGGGCGGGGCGTCAGGGTGGTGTTCGGAGACGCCACCACGGGCCCGGCCCTGGAGAGGGCCGGCGTCCCGAGGGCGAGGGTCCTCCTGGTCACCGTCGACGACGACCTGACCAACGCGACCATAGCTGAGAGGGCCAGGAAGATGAACCCGCGGCTCAGGATCGTGGTCAGGACATTCAGGAGCGAGGTAGGCGAGCTCCTGAGGTCAGGGGGCGCGGCGGACGTGACCCTCAGCACCAGCGAGATATCCTCGGACCTGTTCGCGGTCGCCGCCGAGCTGGACGTCGAAGGCTCGGCCCCCATCCCCTCGCCGGTCCGCGTGACCGGCAGGCTCGTCGGCGCCACCCCCGGCCAGCTGGAGGGGATGGGGCTCAGGGTGCTCGCCCGTCTGGTCGGAGGCCTGTGGTCTCCCGGGGGCGAGGAGCCCCTGTCGGAGGGGGAGGTCGTCCTGGTCCAGGACCTCAGCCTCTCCAGGGTCGGGTCCCGTCGCGAGCCGGGGCTCGGCGAGGGGGCCTGAGATGGGCGGCCGGCCGGGTCCCGGCCCCAGGACCGGGGCTTCCCTCTCCCGGCGGGCCGAAAATGGAGGTTTATATCTTTTACACTCTGGACGGATCGGTCGGTTCCCATGAGGATCTCCGGAGGCTGGACCGGTCGGATACTCAGGGTCGATCTGGAGAGGGGTAAGCACTCCGTTCAAGACCTCAGCCCAAAGGTGGCCGTGGAACTCCTCGGCGGGAGGGGGTTCGCGGCCAAGATCCTGTGGGACGAGCTGGAGCCGGGGACCGATCCCGTGTCTCCCGAGAACAGGCTGATCCTGGCCACCGGACCGCTGACGGGCCTCCTCCTCCCCAGCAGCGGAAAGCTGGTCGTGGCGGCGAAGTCGCCGCTCACGGGCGGCTACGGAGACGGGAACGTCGGCACCAAGGCCTCCGTTCAGCTGAAGAAGGCGGGATACGACGTGTTGGTGATACAGGGGAGGGCCCCACAGCCGAGCGTGCTGGTGATAGAGGACGAGGACGTGAGGCTCGAGGGGGCGGGAGACCTCTGGGGCAAGAGCGCCGAGGAGGCCCAGGACGCCCTGGAGGAGAGGTACCCCGGAGCCGGGATCCTCACCATAGGGCCCGGCGGGGAGAGGCTGATCAAGTTCGCCGTGATCACCTCCGAGCACGGCAGGGCCGGCGGCAGGCCCGGCATGGGGGCCGTGATGGGATCCAAGAACCTGAAGGCCGTCGTGGTCAGGGGAACCAAGGAGATCCCGGCGGCCAGGAGGGACGAACTCCTGGAGCTGGGCAGGCAGGGGTACCTGGCCGTGAGGGACTCCGACGCCTACGCCTTCTGGATGAGGCAGGGCACCATGATGACGGTGGAGTGGTGCCAGAAGAACGGCACCCTCCCGACGTTCAACTTCAGGGAGGGCGTGTTCGACGGCTGGGAGGGGATCAGCGGACTCACCATGGAGAAGGAGTTCAAGGTGGCCCAGAAGGGCTGCCCCAACTGCAACATGGTCTGCGGCATGGTCAACGAGATCAAGGCCGGACCGTTCTCCGGGAAGAGGACCGAGCTGGATTACGAGAACTGCGCCATGCTGGGCTCAAACCTGGGGATCGACGACATGAACTGGGTGCTCACTCTCAACCTGTTTGCCGACGAGCAGGGCATCGACACCATATCCGTGGGGAGCGTCCTCGCGTTCGTCACTGAGGCCTACGAGCTGGGCATGATCTCGGACGCCAAGCTGGATGGGGTCAGGCCCAAGTGGGGCGACGGAGAGGCCATGCTCAGGCTGGCGGAGATGCTGGCCGAGAGGAGGGGGTTCGGCGACGCCATGGCCGAGGGCACCGCCAGCCTGGCGAAGGGACTCGGCCCGGAGGCGGAGAAGTTCGCCATGCACGTCAAGGGCCTGGAGATCTCCGCGTACGACTGCCACACCCTCCCCGGGATGGCCCTGGCCTACGGGACCAGCCCGATAGGCGCCCACCACAAGGACGCCTGGTTCATCTCCTGGGAGCTAAAGATGGGCAGGGAGATAGTCAGCAGGGAGAAGGTTGAGAGCCTGATCGAGATGCAGAGGATAAGGGGCGGCTTCTTCGAGGCGGCCGTGACCTGCAGGCTCCCGTGGATCGAGCTGGGCTTCGACCTGGAGTGGTACGAGAAGTACCTGCTTGCCGCCACGGGGCTGGAGTTCAAGTGGGACGACCTGAAGAGGATCGCGGACAGGATCTACAACCTGGTCAGGGCTTTCTGGGTGCGTGAGAACCCGAGCTGGGACAGGGGGATGGACTACCCGCCCGACAGGTGGTTCGAGCACCCGCTCACCGTGGGGCCGTACGCGGGGCAGAAGCTCGACAGGGGAATCTACGACCAGCTCCTCGGCTACTACTACGAGATCAGGGGATGGGATGAGCGTGGGATACCCAAGAGGTCCACGCTAAAGGAGTTTGGCCTCGACTACGTGATTGAAGGGTTGGAGAGGGCCGGAGTTGAGTTGAGCGAGTAGGCGCCCCTTTTCCCCGGCACCTAACCCCTTCCTTCCTTCTTTCATTCACTCACCCACGTCTTGGGGTCATCACGCGGGGCCCTCATGACCCACGCGGTCGCTGGGTCTTAGAGGGCCTCGGGCAGGACCCTCGTATCCAGCCTCCTGGCCTGCCTCCGCAGCCTCTCGTCGAATGAGGCGAGGGGGAGCCCCTCGCTCTGAGCCACGGCTAGCACGACTTTGTCGTTGAATCTCGAGAGGGGGCGCCCCTCCTCTCTGAGGACCGCCAGCGCCCACCTGACGGCCTCCCTCCCGCCCGACACTACCCGGGCCCTGTGGTCCCAGGCGTACTCCCACACCTTCTCGGCCAGGTCAGCTAGATCGATGTCAAGGCTCCTCATCAGCCACACGTACTCGTAGAGCACGATGACGGGTATCACCCACACGTCCAGGGAATCCAGGAGGCGCCTGGCCTCGTCGTGGAAGACGGAATCCTCGAACGTGTCGTAGACAAGGACGTTTGTGTCCAGAACAGCCCTCACGGCAGGGCCCCCCTCATACCAGACTCGATGAGCCTCTCGATCTCCTCTGGAGTGAGTTTCCTCCCCGACCTGAGGGTTCTCCGGGTTGGCTTAACCCTCCTCATCACGATCCTCCCCTGACGGTCGAGTGACACCTCTAGGTAGTCTCCCTCGCGCAGCCCCACCCTCTCTCTAATCTCCCTCGGAATCGTCACTTGGTAGTTCCTTGTGACCTTGACCCTCGGCATCTTCTAGTATGAAGTTTAAATAACTTCTACTTTAAATTTACTACTATGAAACACGTCGACCGCTGGTTCAGAGGTTAATACGTCCCCACGGGCAGCTGGTGGGGCCGAGCCACTTGATCGAGGTAAAGCCCCTGAGGGACGCGGATGTATGGCTTGACCTGCTCGACCGCACGTTTGGCGGGCTTGAGAGGAGGACCCCGGAGGAGCTCAGGAGGATCATGGAGTCTGGGGAGGGCGCCTCCTCTCACCTCCTGCTGGCCGAACTGAACGGTACCCCGGCCGGTTGCCTCTGGATCCAAAGGCTGCCGTCCGGGAACCGGTGGGAGTTCCGTGATCTCTCCGTCCCGCCGCCCCTACGGGGGCGCGGGATCGAGGAGACTCTGATTGAGGAAGGTCTCAGGAGGATACTGCCGCTGAAGCCGGCGCTCGTGAGGGGCAGCACCATTCCATTCGACTACCTGGTGTCCGCCTACGAGAGGAAGGGTTTCAGGCCGATCAGGAGGATCCTGAGGGTGGTCTGGGACCCCCTAAGAGTAGATGAGGAGCTGGGCGCCCCGGAGGGGATGGAGCTGGCGCCCCTGACCTCAGACGACGTGGGGGAGATGTCCTCCCTCCTCGTCGACGCCCTCCACCCCCACTGGGACTGGTTCGTCGACGACATGGGGGGTAGAGAGGCTCTCCTGTCCGCCTGTCGGGGATGGCTCGATCCGGGGGGCGGGCTCGTCTGGGTGGGGGCGCGGTCGGGAGGGGAGGCGGTCGGCCTCGCGGGGTTCTACGCCGGCGGGAGAGAAGGCCAGCTGGCCGGAGTCTTCGTCAGGGCAGACCGCAGGGGGAGGGGGATAGGCAGGGCCCTGCTGCTGGATGTCTTGAGGAGGGCCGCCGGGCTCGGCGTCGAGAGGATGGTCGTGAACACGGTTGTCTATCTCGACAGGCTGGCCCCAGGGGCCTCTCTCTACCTGAGGCACGGCGGTGTGGTGGAGGCGGAGTACGTTCACCTGGAGTTCGGGCGCTGAACCCAACCCGGGGAAATCCTCTTATACCCCGGGAGGGGTGAGGGTTGTGCTCGACTCCAGCGACTCCGAGATCCGCTCGTCCGAGGGGCTCAAGGTGGCGGTGATCGGGGCCGGGGCCATAGGAGGGGCCGTCGCCCTGGCCCTGGCCGACGCCGGGTACCGCGTCGCGGCCACGAGGAGGAGGGTGGAGAGGATCAGGCACTTCGAGGAGAGGGGGATCTGGGTCACGTCCGACAACGTGGCGGCCGCCGACTGGGCCGACCTGGTGATCCTGGCCATCAAGCCCCACAAGGCCGCCAGAGTGGCCTCAGAGATCTCGGAGGCGGTCAGGGGGAAGCTCCTCATCTCCCTGGCGGCGGCTGTGAGCACGTCCACCCTCTCCAAGGCTGCCCCGGGGGCCAGGATCGTCAGGGCCATGCCGAACCTGGCCGTCTCCGTGAGGGAGTCATTCACGGCCTTCTGCCGGGGGCCTGGCGTGACCGACGAGAACATCAAGCTCGTGAGAGAGCTGTTCGGATGCATGGGGACCTGCGAGGAGGTCCACGAGGAGCTGATGGACGCCGTGACGGGCCTGAGCGGAAGCGGCCCCGCGTACGCCGCCCTCTTCATAGAGGCCCTCATGTACGCCGGGCTGAAGGTCGGCCTGCCGAGGGATGTGGCCCTGAAGTCCGCCGCCCAGACCATGCTCGGGGCCGCCAAGATGGTGCTGGAGCAGGGGATCCACCCGGCCCAGCTCAAGGAGATGGTCGTGACTCCCGGGGGCACGACGATCGAGGGGATCTTCTACATCGAGGAGGGCGGGGTCAGGTCCTCGGTGATGAAGGCCGTAGAGGCGGCCACAGAGAGGGCAAAGGCCCTGAGCAGATTGATAAACGGGCAGTCTCAGCCCTGAACGCCACTAGGGTGAGGAAGCAAAAGCAAGAAAGGGGGTGAGCCCCGGTTGGGGGCTCAGCCCTCCACCTCCTCGACGTGTATTATCTGGACCGGGCAGGCGTCGGCGGCCTGCTTCACGCAGTCGGCCAGGTCCTCTGGCACGACGCCGGTCCCGATGTCGTCGGTCTTATACTCCTCGACGATCTGGGACTTCCCGTCGTCGGGGTTCATCTCGAAGACCTGGGGGCAGAGGGCCCAGCACACGCCGTCGCTGATGCACTGGTCCCTGTCGATGGTCACCTTGAACTTGGGCATATGGCGCCCGCCGCGCGACCTGCTAAAATTCTTTACCGCTCCGGGTGTCGGCCGACGAGGAGGTCCCCTCGGAGCGGAGGTGAAACCCAGCTGCCCGGAGAGCCCCACGCAGGAACAATATACGTCCACGTCGGGATCGAGGGGACTCGCTGCGGTCCTGACGTAAGCCAGCCCGCGGGCCGACCGCTCGCTGCCCGGAGACAGATCCGCTTAAATGTTGGCCGGGCGAGGCGCCAGGCCGGGCGGATCGACCCGCGTCAGGAGGTGGACTCTCTGGTGTGGCGCAGACGTGAGCGCCGGTCTTACGAGGGTGGTGATCCGGTTCGATGAGCGCCAGCCGCGCCGGACGGGCGGAGGTCGTACTGGTGGTTGGAGAGCCCCGGTCGGGCAAGGGGGTCCTGGTCAAGATGCTGAGCAACGAGCTGAAGTCCAGAGGTTGCGCAACAATAACCCTCGGCGTTGACATGGAGTCGGCCGCAAGGGAGGGGAGGCTCACCTGGCTGAGGGAGGCCCTCAGGTCTGCCGCAAGGGAGGGGGACGTGGACTTCATCGTGATGAGCCTCAGGGGGAGGAGGCTGGAGGAGGGGTCCAGGCTCTCGGAGGAGGAGACGGACATCGTCAGGTACGCCAGGTACGTGGTGGTCTGCACGAGGGAGGATGGGGGTCAGGCAAGGGCCTGGAAGGAGCTGGTGGAGTCCATATCCCCCGAGGCCAGGGTCGTGGCCAGCCTTACCAGCGTCTTCCCGGACCCACAGGGATCCAAGGCCTGGTGGGTGGACGTGGGGGGAGTCGTCTCCGGGAAGATAAGCCACCTGGACGAGGAGGCCTACATGGAGGGGAGGATCCCCACCGTCTCCAAGAGGATCGTCAGGAGCGTGGCGAGGGTCATCCTCAGGAGGAGCGGACGCGAGGGAGGTCGCGAGGGCGAGGGAGAGGGTGAAGGGGGGGAGGAGGCGGGGGATCAGGAGGAGGGCTAGGGTCAGGGTGGCGGCCCGGGGAGGCGCCGCCCCGGTGGGGGCCGATGCTCGCCCTGGCGGTGACCCCTTTTTAGGGATGGAGAGCCGGTCCCCCGGGGGACAAGATGGCGAAGACCTCCCGCATCCCTGGGTTCTACAGGCTCTCCATCGAGGAGAGGCTAGAAGCCGTTTCTGAGTTCGCCGACCTCACCGAGGAGGAGGTCGGGCTCCTGAGGAAGGAGGGCCCCCTCCCCATTGAGGTGGCCGACAGGATGATAGAGAATGTCATCGGCACGTGGCCGCTGCCCTTCGCGGTGGCGACGAACTTCCTGATCAACGGCAGGGACTACCTCGTCCCCATGGCGATTGAGGAGCCGTCGGTCGTGGCCGCGGCCAGCAACGCCGCCAAGATGGCCAGGCCAGCCGGGGGGTTCAGGGCCAGCTCGACCGACTCGATAATGATAGGCCAGGTCCAGCTGGTGAACGTCCCCGACCCGGAAGAGGCCAGGATGCAGATCCTCATGGAGAGGGGCAGGATACTGGAGATAGCCAACGAGCAGGACCCTGTGCTCGTGAAGTTCGGGGGAGGGGCGAGGGACGTCGAGGTCAGGGTGATTGAGACCGGGGTGGGCCCCATGGTGATCGTCCACCTGCTTGTCGACGTGCGTGACGCCATGGGCGCCAACGCGGTCAACACGATGGCCGAGGCCGTGGCGCCGTTCCTCGAGAGGATCACGAGGGGGAGGTCCCTGCTGAGGATAATCTCGAACCTGGCCGACCGGAGGCTGGCCAGGGCGCACGCGGTCTTCAGGGCGGAGGACATCGGTGGGGAGGAGGTGGTCGACGGGATAGTCTACGCGTACGAGTTCGCGGCGAACGACCCCTACCGGGCCGCCACTCACAACAAGGGGATTATGAACGGGGTCATCGCGGTAGCGCGCGCGACGGGGCAGGACACCAGGGCCATCGAGGCGGGGGCTCACTCCTACGCGGCCAGGTTCGGCAGGTACACGAGCCTCAGCACCTGGTGGAAGAACGACGACGGCAACCTGGAGGGGTACCTCGAGATGCCCATGGCCGTCGGCGTCGTCGGGGGGGTCACGAAGGTCCACCCGGTCGCCAAGCTCGCCCTGAAGATCCTCGGCATAAGGACCGCCAGGCAGCTGGCTGAGGTCATGGTCGCCGTCGGCCTGGCCCAGAACTTCGCGGCCCTGAGGGCCCTGGCGACCGAGGGGATCCAGGCCGGCCACATGAAGCTGCACGCGAGGAACGTTGCCATGGCCGTCGGAGCGGTGGGCGAGGAGGTCGACCTCGTGGTGGAGAGGCTCGTGAGGCTGAAGAAGATCAGGGAGGACGTGGCCAGGGAGGTTCTGGCCGAGATCAGGAGGGAGAGGGCCGGGGGTTAGTCCCAGGCGGACCGAGCCCCGGCCCCGCTGGAGGGCGGCTGAGGCGACATGGGGGGGCTCACCTGGGGAGAGCTGATCGAGGAGGCCGTCGGGAGCAGGGGGAGGGTCAGGATACTGAGGGTCCTCTCGCTGGTGGGCCAGGTCAACATGAGCAGGCTCGCGAGGGAGTCTAGGCTCAGCTACGAGTCCACGAAGTCCCACGTTGACAGGCTCAGGGAGCTTGGGCTCGTCGAGGTGAGGAGGGTCGGCAGGGTGGTCCTGGTGAGGCTCACCGACCACCCGCTCTCGACGATGCTGAGGGACCTCTTCTGGGGCCCCCCTCGCGCTTGGGGGGACGAGGAGGCCTAGGTCCCGGGTCCGCTCCGGGAGGCCCACTTTGTTTTCACGGGGGCGGCGACCCGATCGCCTATGGGCCCCGCTCAGTCGATAGGAGGTCGGGTCAGGAGGGTGAGGAGGCCGCCCTACACCCTGGACCGCTCCCGCATAGGCAGGTTCAGGTCCAGCATGACCATCTTCAGGAGGGTCGAGGGGGACCGGTCTTGGGAGAGGTACAAGAGGTGGTTCGTTGAGAGGATCCCGGAGGTGCTGGCGGAGGAGAGGCCGGGCTACATCCTGTCGGAGTACGCCCTGGCAGCTGGCCGCGGCCGCGCCGACCTTCCTGCCGGGGCTGGCGCTGGTGGGGCTGATCCGCGACCCGCTGTCCAAGCCCAGGGAGCTGGACAGGGCTATAGGGATGACCATAGTCTCCACGAAGGTGATTCAACCCATCCTGATCTCCGTGCTTGCCGCGCTGTAGCCCTCAACCCGGCTCCCCCGCCCATCGGGGCCGTCGGCCGACGGCCCCCCTCCTCCCCTCCCCTCACTCTGGGACGACCAGGAGGGTCCCGGCCTCCCCCCTGAGCGCCCTCTTCAGGTCGCCGGCCGAGGAGTAGCCGGCTATCCTGACCTCTATACCCCTGCGAACCAGCTCGAATCCCTTCCTGAGCTTCTCCGCCATACCCCCGGTGACGTCGGTCCCCCCGGCCTTGCCCGCGAACCCGAGGACCTCCGGGCTGGCGACCTCGAGGGCCTCCCCGCCTGGGCCCAGCACCCCGGGGACGTCGACCAGGAAGATCGCCCTCTCGATCAGCGGGGTGAGCACGGAGGGGGCGTCGTCGGCGGAGAATATGGCCGCACCCCTGGTCTCGTGCATGACGACGTCCCCGAACGTCACCGGGACGAACCCCCTCTCCAGCGCCATCCTGATGGGAGAGATCTCGGCCGACCATCCCCGATCTGTCCCGTAGACGTACGATCTTGGGGAGAAGGAGATCGCGGGCACCCCCCTGTCGAGGAGCCCCTCCACCAGCATGAGGCTCAGCCTGAGGGCCGACTGGGCCGTTATCGCGGAGGGGAGCTCCCTGCCCCTCGTGAGCCCGCGGTCGAGGCCGGCCCTCTTTGCCAGTGGGTGTCCAAAGCTCCCGGCCCCGTTGGCTACGATGAGGCGCTCTCCCTGCGAGTGAACCTCTGCGAGCTCTCCGGCGAGTTCCTCGATCACCTCCGCCCTGGGAGTGGGCTCGGGGGCGTCCTTGACCGTGATGACCGAGCCGCCCACCTTGACGAAGGTCGCCGCGGATCCGGGCATCCGCGGGCGGCCGCTGGCATGCTTATTTCACATTTCCCCCTGGGGCCCGCGGGGATCGGGATGACCGGCCGGAGGCTGGAGGTCGGGATTGAGGCCGAGAGGAGGTTTGAGGTCACCGAGGACATGGCCGCCTCCTTCATAGGCAGCGGAGACGTCTCCGTGCTGTCGACGCCCTCGATGATAGCCCTGATGGAGACCACCGCCAGGGACCTGGTCCAGCCCCACCTTCCACCTGAGGAGACCACGGTTGGGACCGCCGTGAACGTCAGACACCTTGCGCCGGCCCCGGTGGGTGGGGAGGTCACGGTGAGGGCCAGGCTCGTCGAGGTCGACGGGAGGAGGCTCGTATTCGAGGTCAAGTGCCTCCACGGCGACACCCTAGTCGGAGAGGGGACCCACGAGAGGTTCGTCGTGAACAGGGAGAGGTTCCTGTCCAAGCTCCTGCGGGGTGGCTGAGGGCGGCGGATCAATAAAAAGGTGGAGAGGGTGATCTCCGGTCAGCTCCGCCGCCTGAGGAGGAAGAAGGCGACGACGGCGACCGCTGCGATCGCGACGACCAGGACCACCCACTTCAGCCAGGGAGTGGGGCCCGAGGGCCCGGGCGCGACCTCCAGCGGCTCAACGTAGACCTGGGCAGAGGCCTCCGCCGTCCCGTATCCACTCTTGGAGGCCCTGACGGTTAGCGTCACGGTCTGGCCCGCGTACCTCTGGAGCACGTCGCTGTCAAGCCTGATCCTGTAGACGCCCGCGTCGGCCCTCCTGGCCTCGCCCGAGTCCTGCCCGAAGGTCCAGGTGACCTCCGCGTCGAGGGGTATGCCCAGGCCGTCCAGAACTGTGGCCTCCGCCAGCAGCCTGGTCTTCGCCCTGTCGGGGGCGGCCAGCTCCACGCCGATCGAGTAGGACTGGGAGAGGTCCGGGGGCTCGACCCCCGCCATTGTTATGGCGGTCCACCAGACCCTCGCCACAGCTACAATGGCCCTGCTGGCCTGCTCGCTGATCAGGTCCCTGAGGTCGTCGCTCCACTCCCTGTCGTCGCTGGGATCGTCCGGGTCTCCGATGAGGGTGGCGTTCAGCCTGGCCACCTTGCGGTTGCTGTCGACGATTATGTCCAGGGCGAACTGGGTCAGGTTGTCGACGGGCTCGATCAGGGCAGAGAGGTTGAGGGTGAGCTCGCCCCAGTGCCTCTCGATCAGGGAGTCCGCGAGGCCGTGCTTGTCCATGGGGTTGTAGTTCACGGTGCAGTGGTAGGGCTGGTGGGCGTCCTCGACGTAGTGGGCCACCCTGCCGGCCAGGGCCAGGGCCTCGAACCAGTCCCCCCTCCTCAGGGCCTCGGCCATCTCCAGGGTGAAGTTGTGGACCGCCTGGGGCAGGACGCCGTCTCGGTAGGTCCTCTGTCCGGGCGGGATCTCCAGGTCGTAGTAGTGCCTCGGCTCCTCCATCGGATCCTCCGCCTTGTACACGGAGTCCGGCCAGACGCACGTCTCGTTGAGGAAGTAGGCGTAGTGCTCGAAGAACTCCCTCCACTCAGGGTCGGGTATCAGCCCAATGGCCCTGGTGGTCATGAGCCGGTGCCCGTTGGACCACCAGGCCTGAGAGGGTTGGAGGGGGAGGAGGGACAGTACGACGGCGATCGCCAGGACCGCCGCCGCGGCCTCTCTTCTCATCTCACATCCCCGAATTGGTCTCCGGGCCTACTAATATTCGTTCCCGGGATTGCGTCGCCTCCGGCGGCGGATCTCGCTGTCGACTGGGTCTCGACGGGTTCCGCCGCGATAAGTTCAAATCCTTGGGGGCTCACTCGCCCGCTGAGTTGGGCGGGGGAGATCGGCCGCTCCTCGTGGGGCACAGGGCCAACACGCTGGCGAAGCTCAGCAGGTACCTCAGGCAGGGTGTCGACGCCGTTGAGATAGATCTCTACGAGGGGTTCATAGACCACGGACCCCGGTCCATAAAGCCAGCCACCCTCCGGGAGGCCATCTTCAGGAGGATCGCCGACCTGGGGAACGGGGAGGGCATGTTGGCCGAGGACTTCCTCTCTGGCGTCGAGGGAGACATCCCGCTCGTCTTGGACCTCAAGTCCCCGGGCCTCACCGGCCGGGTGGTCTCCCTCATCGAGGCGGAGGCCAGGAGGGGGCTGATAGTGACGTCGAAGTTCCACCCCCTCCTCAGGTCCCTGTCCCGCAGGCTGGAGGGGGCCACAGTCCTGGCGTCTATACAGTGCCGGCTAGTAGACCCGATCCGGATCGTCGAGGCCGCCGGGGCCAGGGGGCTGTCGGTGGAGGTGGGGTTCGTGGACGCCGAGCTCGTGGAGGACCTCCACTCCTCGGGGATGCTGGTCGCGGCCTGGACCGTGAACGACGCGGACCAGGCGAGGCTCCTGGTCGAGCTGGGTGTCGACGTCGTGGTCACCGAGAGACCCGATCTCATCGGGCCGGCCATCAGGGGGGAGGAGCCCAGGAGGTCCATCGGGAGGGAGATCTACAGGAGGCTCACCTCGCCCAGGCAAGCGGGGCGCGGAGGGGGCTGAGCCATGTCGACAGGCGCGGCGAGGATCAGGGTCGCCGTGGGCGTGGACGAGAGCGGGAGGCGCCTGAGCCGCGAGCACTTCGGCGACTCCCACTCATTCCTGATCTACGACGTCGACAGGGACGGGCGGATCGAGTTCGTCGAGGCCCGCCCGAACCTCGCCAGGGAGCTGGAGGAGGCCGAGCACGGGGATCCGAGGAAGTTTAGAGAGGTTGAGAGGATCCTGTCCGACGTGGACGTGTTCCTCGCGGCCCGCATGGGCCCGAACTACCTCAGGATAAGGGGGTCGGGCAGGTACCCCCTGGTCGTCGGCTTCGCGAGCGTGGAGGAGGCCCTCCGGATCCTGCTCGACAGGCTGGACGAGGTCCTCTCGGGGCTGGAGGCGCTGAGGGGGCCTGACCGAACCTAGCCGAGGGATCGGGTCAGCCCTCGCGGACCTCCATCAGGGGCCTGGCCGCCTCGAGGAAGCTCAGGAGCTCCTCCCTGGTGGGGCTGCCCCTCGTCTCCACCCTGGTGGCCTTCAGAGCCCCCGCGGCGTTCGCCCTGAGGAGGGACTCCACGTCGTCGAGCCCCTCGTACTTCGAGGCAGAGAGGGCTCCGATGAAGGCGTCCCCGCACCCGACGGTGTTGACCACCCTCATCCCGAGACGGTCGAGGGGAGGCGCCCCCACCCTGACCCAGCTTGACGTGGCGACGTCCACCATCATCGACCCCCTCGCGCCCAGCTTCACGACGAACTTTGAGCTGGGGGAGATCTCGGCCATCTTGGACGCTATCGCCGCCGGGTCGGTGGAGCCCAGCAGGCGCCTCGTCTCGACCTCGTTAAGGACGAAGTAGTCGACTTCCTCCATCACGCCAGCCAGCCCCTCCAGCCCGAGGTCGACGTGGACGCCCGGGTCCCAGACGACCGTGGCCCCGGCCTCCCTCGCCAGCCCGGCCAGGGCGTCGGCCGCCTCGAGGGGAGGGTCCATTATGACCACCACGCGGCACCTCCCCACGATCTCCCTCACGGGGCCGCTGGCCACGTAGTCGGCGCCGACCCTCAGGTTGGCCCCGAAGTAGGTGTGGATGACGTTCTGACCGGCAGAGTCCACCACTATGTAAGCCTGACCGGACTCCTCCCCCTCGATCATCTCTATCGCGTCGGTGATGACCCCCTCCCTCTGAAGCTCCCCGACCTGCCTCCTGGCTATCTCGTCGTCTCCCAGCGCTCCCAGGAAGGCCACCCTCCCGGGCCCGAGGATCCTGGCGGCGGCGACGGCCACGTTGGCCGCGGTGCCCCCCGGGACCCTCTTCACCCTGAGGACCCTGACCTCCTCACCAGGCTCGGGAAACCTCTCCACGAACAGGCTGATGTCCCAGTTTATGGCGCCGCAGGTCGCCATCAGGTCTCTGGATCCCGCCAAACCCCCCACCTCCGCCTCCCTCCTCATGCCAGGCCGGCCACCCTCCCCAGGAGGAGCCGCAGGAAACCTGGCCCGTCCACGTCTACGGCCACGTGAACGTTTGGCCTCCCCCTGGGGACCTCGGCGTCGAACTCGCGGAAGTCGGCGACGGTCTCCCCCCTAGTGAGCTCCCCGCACACCTCGACGTCTACCGGGAGCAGCTCGAAGGTCAGCAGGTCCGGCTCGATCACCGAGGCGACCGCCATCGGGTCGTGCATGGGGGCGTACCCCACCGCCTCCACGTAGGCCCCCAGGATGGAGTGGACGAACCTCCCGACGGGGTCCGGGCTCTCGGCGAGGCGATCGTAGGTCTCCCTCGAGATTGAGGCGTCCCGCCTCGTCGTCACGTCCAGCCCCACCGCGTACACCCTGGCGCCGGAACCGTACACCACCTTGGCCGCCACGGGGTCGAACCAGACGTTGAACTCCGCCCTGGGAGAGCTGTTTCCGGCCCCCTCCCTCGTGGTGCCGAAGGCCCCGCCCATCGAGACTATCGCGGCGAGCCTCTCCGCCAGGTCCGGCTCGATCAGGAGGCTCAGGGCAACGTTCGTCATGGGGGCCGTCGTTATGAGCGTCACCTCGCCGGGGCCCTCCTCCCGAACCGCGCGCCTGATGAAGTCGACTGCGTGCTCGCCCCTCGGCCTCGCGGAGGGCTCGGGCACCCTCACTCCGCCCAGCCCCCCGGCGCCGTGGAACCTCTCCCCGACGCTCCAAGACCCGGGGGTGATCGGTCCCCCAGGCCCGGGACACACGGGGACGTCGGTCCTCCCGAGGAGCTCGAGCACGTGGAGGGTGTTCCTAGTCGCCGTGCGGATGTCCACGTTTCCGGCGACGGTCGTGATCCCGAGTACCTCCAGTTCGGGGGATCTGAGGGCCAGGATCACGGCCACGGCGTCGTCGACTCCCGTGTCGACGTCCAGAATCACCTTCCTGGCCACGTCGCCCACCGCCCCGCCCTCGGGGGTTTAGAGAAAAAGTATATCACGCAGCCTGCCCGAAGGTCCCGGGAACATGGTCGCGTCGGGGGGAGGGGGGCTCAGAGACCTCCTAAGGTTCAGCAGACTGGAGCTGGCCTTCTTGGCGGCCGTCTACTCCCTGGGGGTCGCCCTGAGGCTCGTCCCCAAGCTCTCCGTCGATCCGCACCTGCCAGCCTTCATGGCCGACGTCTGGTACAGGATCTGCATGGCCCAATACGTCCTCGACCACTGGGCCCTGCCGGAGCCGGACATCAGGTACGCCCCCTACGGCTACGTCCCCATGTGGTACCCCCCGGGGTCGCCGTTCCTCCTGGCCCTCCTCGCCAGGCTCACGGGCCTCGATCTTCCCACCGTGGTGACCAGGATCGTCCCGTTCCTGGAGGCTCTGTCCCCGCTGTCCCTCTACGTGCTGGGCAGGGAGATGTACGACCGCTGGGTCGGGGCGGCGGCGCTGCTCATCCTGGCCCTCACCCCGAACTTCCTCTACTTCACGGGGATAGCCGACCCCCAGTCCTTCACGATGTTCATGATCCCCCTGATCCTGGCCATCTGGCACAGGCACGCCTCCGACCCCTCTAGGGGGAAGGTCCTCCTGGTCGGAGGGCTGATGGGGCTCAACTTCCTCGTTCACCTCTCCTACTTCCTGGAGGCCCTCGACCTCATCGTCTTCAGCCTGGGCCTCTACATCCAGCGGAGGGCCGGGAGGTGGATATTCAGGGACCTCCTGGCCGTCATAGGGATATCCCAGCTCATCGCCGCCCCCTGGTGGCTCCCGAGGAACCTGTACTGGTGGTGGATCGAGGCGCTGACGACCTCCAGCGGGCTGCAGGCGATAACAAAGGAGATCCTGCTCTACGGGCCCTTCGCCGCCGCCATAGGAGCGGCCGGCGTCCTCCTGATCCTAGAGAACTGGAGGGAGCACGCGCCCCTGCTGATGTGGGTGGTCCCCAACGCGGTCGAGTCCCAGGTGGAGCGCATACTCAGCGCGCTGGGCGCGATCCACCTCAGCTGGTCGACCCTGGCCAAGCCTCTCGAGGAGTACAGGTTCTTCCCCTTCCTCGCCCAGCCCCTGGCCCTTGCGGCGGGGGTCGCCCTCTTCTGGGGCCTGAGCCTGTCCTCCAGGAGGAGGCGGCTCCTGGCCCTGGGCCTGATCCTCGTGGGGGCGGGGGTGGACGTGGCGACGTACGACCTGGGCGGGAAGATCACCAACGCCGGAATGACCATAGACGAGTACGAGGCGGCCGTGTGGTTCAGGGAGCACACGGGCGAGTGGGCGAGGATAAGCGCCGACTACTACCGGGCCCAGATGTTCTCCGGCGTCTGCGGGGGACGCGCTCTCCTGGGAGGGGCCTTCCCCCTGAGGAACGTCGACTATCCGTACATCAGGGCCCCCGGCACGGTCCAGGACGACCTATACCGGATGTACTCCACGTGCAGCGCGGAGGAGGCCCTCCAGATTGCCAGGAGATACAACCTCACCCACATCTACTACTCGGACATGATGAGGTGGTACGGGAACATGATATCGAGCCTCAACGGCTATAGGTTCGGCGTGGAGGTCTGCGAGGAGAAGTTCCTGAACTCCCCACACTTCAGGATCGTGTACCAGAGGGACACCCCGAGCGGGAGAGTCGTCATCGTCGAGGTCCTGTCCACTCCGACCTCAGGGCCCTGACGACCAGCCAGGCGAGCACCAGGGCCCCGGCAGCCAGGGGCGTGAGCCAGACCCTCACGCCGACCTCCTCAATCGCGACGGAGATCGAGAGGGGGATCACCAGGGGGGCGGACAGCTCGAGAGCCTGGAGGCTCAGGAGGAGCCGGGGGCGCGAGACCGAGTACCCCCGCCTGTCGGCCTCGAGGGCGGCCAGGCCCGAGACCGTCGCGACGAGCCCCACCCAAGATCGGAGGATGGCCTCCGTCGGGCCCGGGGCCAGGGCCGACAGCGCCACCCAGGCCGCGCCTGAGGCCACCGAG
This sequence comes from uncultured Nitrososphaerota archaeon, assembly GCA_964594835.1. GTDB lineage: Archaea > Korarchaeota > Korarchaeia > Korarchaeales > Korarchaeaceae > DRBY01. Next base: position 22,276 of record CAZQNA010000003.1, on the reverse strand, counting down.
TACGCCCCGACCCAGCCCGCGAGGGACGCCAGGATGGACGCCGCCGGGAGGGCCGCGACGTAGGCGGGGCACCAGCTGAGGCAGGCTAGGCCTAGGGCGGCCGAGCAGGCAGTGGAGACCATCCTGAGCCTACGCACCCAGCCTCACCCTCCTCCAAACGGCCCCCAGGTCGGTCCTCGGATCCCAGTCGACCACATCGGCGTAGGGCCTCAGCCTAGCCAGGAGGAGACTCCTCCTGGCCTCGAGCATCTTGAAGGCCAGCCTCTGGGCGAGATCGGGCTCTTCTGGCAGGGCAAAGGCGTTGGGCGACGGAGATATCACCGTCACCCTCCGGCCGGCGGAAGAGAGCCTCGCCACGGCCTCGACCCACCGCTCTCCTGTCAGGGGCGTCACGACGGCCACCTGGGTCCTCGGCCCCACGTGGACAGAGATCGACTCGGCGACCAGGGGAGCGGTGTCGGCTCCACCGGAGGGATAGAGTACGGCCAGCGCCCTCCCCAGCTTGAGGAGCTGCCTGCTCCCCCAGTCCGGTCCGACCCACACGCCCGGCCCGCCCACGCTGGCCAGCCCGACCCTCAGCCCCGACCTCAGGGCCTCGTCGGCCAGCGCTATGGCCACCCTGGCCTCGACGTCCAGGAGGGTGTCTCCGCCCGGCCCGGAGACCCCGGTGGGGAGGGTGGAGTCGACCACTATCACCAGGTCGGCGGCCTTCTCGGCCTCGTAGTCGTTGGATATCAGCCTGCCGAGGCGTGCCGTGGCCTTCCAGTTGATGGCCCTCATCGGGTCCCCGGGGGCGTAGTCCCTCAGCGCGTAGAACTCGGTCCCCATCCCGGGGGAGTCCGAGGGGGACCTCCCCAGCAGGGGCTTCACCCCCTTGGCCTCCGCCCGAAGCCCCCCTGCCCTCGCGAGGGAGGGCATGGCCGAGAGGTAGCCCCTGCACTCCGCCTCCACCCACCTCTCGAATATCCCCAGCGGGTCCCTGAACCCTACCCTCACCCACCTGAACGCCCAGAAGCCCCTGGCGGTCCTCAGCGAGTACTCCAGCCTGACTCGACCGTGGGCCCCGCAGATGAGGCGGGGGGATCCCGACTCCACGCTCCCCCTGGGGGGAACATCGTCCTCCAGGGCCGCGACGCCGGCGCCCTCGAAAGTCAGCTCGACCTCAACGCCTACCCGCTCCCCCTCGGCGACCACGTCCCTGTCGATCCTCCTCTCCGCCCTGACCGGCCTCGCGGAGGACATGGCGAGCGAGAGGGCCAGGAGTACGAGGGGCGGCGCCGCGGCGGCCAGGACGTGCCACCTGAAGGTCGCAAGGGCCAGCCCCATCAGAGCGACGGGGACGAGCAGGATGGGTCCGGCTGCGGGCCCCAGCGTGAGGGGCGGCTCCTCACTCAAACTTGGGGACCTCCACCTGCCTCAGGACCGACTCGACGACGGACTCCTGGGTCACCCTCGTGTACCAGAGCTCCCTCCTCAGGATCAGCCTGTGGGCCAGCGCCGGAACCGCGACCCGCTTCACGTCGTCCGGGGTGACGTATTCCCTGCCGTCCATGGCCGCCAGCGCCCTTGAGAGCTTCAGGAGCGCTAGCGTCCCCCTGGGGCTGGCCCCGAGCTCCACCTCGGGCACCTCCCTCGTCCTCCTCACGACCCTGGCCATGTACCTTAGCAGCGACTCGTCGACGTGGACGGACTCCACGGCCTCCTGCATCTCCAGCAGCTCCTCCCTCCCTATCACCGGGTCGACGGAGACCTCGTCCGACCGCCTGTCCAGCCTCCTGGCGAGGATCTCCACCTCCTCGTCCTCCGTCGGGTACCCCACCCTCAGGCGCACCAGGAACCTGTCCACCTGGGCGGCCGGGAGCGGGTAGGTCCCCTCGAACTCTATGGGGTTCTGGGTGGCCACGACCATGAACGGCCTCTCCAGCCTGTGGGTCTCCCCCTCTATCGTGACTTGGAGCTCCTGCATGGCCTCCAGGAGCGCCGACTGCGTCTTGGGGGGCGCCCTGTTCACCTCGTCGGCCAGGACTATGTTGGCGAACACCGGCCCCCTCCTCAGCTTGAACTGCCCGGTGGACTGATCGAACACGTAGGTCCCGGTTATGTCGGCGGGGAGCAGGTCGGGGGTGAACTGAATCCTGGAGAACTCCAGCCTCATGGCCCCGGCCAGGGTCTTGGCCATGAGGGTCTTGGCCAGGCCCGGGACGTCCTCTATGAGCACGTGGCCCTGAGAGAGGGCGCAGGCCATCAGAAGCTCCAGGACGTCCCTCTTGCCGACTATCACCCTGGAGACCTCGTCGAGGACGAGCCCGACCCTCTCCCTGACTCGCTCAACCTCCATCGGCGGCACCTCCAACGCTCCCGCGGTACCCACCGGGGGCCCTGACCCTGGACAGCCAGGCCTCCAGGGAGGACGCAAGGTCCCCCTCCGCGAGGCCCCTCCGGGCGCGCTCCACGTCACCGGCCGGCAGCCCGGCCTCCCTGACCAGGTCTGCCAGCTCTTCGGCCAGTATCCGCCTCGACTGGGCCGAGCCCTCAAGAGCCGACCTGACCACCCCGGTGAGGACCTCGAGCCTGTTCCAGGAGGACTCTGGGCGCTCCGCGCGCCCGCTCGGCGGTGGGAGTGAGGACAGCGTAGTCACGCCCGCCCAGACGGTGAGCGCCACCAGCGCCAGCCACCTCAGGAGGAAGTGGAGGGGCGCCGCCGCCACCAGAGCCAGCAGGAGGACGAGCGCGACCTCAAGCCTCCCCCTCTCCACCTCCTCCCACACCCCCCTCCTCTGACTCGCCCCTTATCGCGCTCGCGAGCCGCTCGGCCAGCCTCGCGTGGTCGGAGCTCAGAGGCCTCTCGCTGTACCTGGCCAGCTCGAAGAGCCTCTCCAGCTCCCCTAGCGGAGACGCCTGGGGGAGGCCCATCCTGAGGACGTACTCCAGGTGCTCCCTGGGCGTCCAGCTGGGCCTCATCGGTACTCCGAGAGACCGAAGGTGGTCGACCACCGACCTGTAGGACTCGATGATCCGCAGGCGCGCCCCCCTCCAGGTCCTCCTCCGCGCGGAGCCCGCGTCCTCCGAGCGGGCCGGGGCCATAGGCCCGCCCGCCCCCGTCGGCCACCCGAGCAGTCCACCGTATAGGCTGACCCCGGGCCTGAGCAGGGCGACGAGAGAGAGGGCCAGAATCGCGGCGCCGGCCGCCACAACCAGCCATAGGGCAAGTTCGGCCCCCGACCGGGCGGGGATGAGCGTGACGTCTCGCAGCGCCCCTATCGGCGCCTTGGAGAGCCAGTCGGGCGGTGAGAACCTGTCTCCGGCGCCGGCAACCTGGCCGTACCCCTCCGAAGTGGCGGACCCGCGTGCGAACCTCAGGGCGACCAGGATGAGTATCAGGGAGATCAGGGGGCTCACCAGCCTCATCCAGCTGGACCTTCCACCGGCCTGAACGATCCTGACGTTCCTCACGGCGGCCAGGGAGGCGGCTATAAGGGCGAGTGACCACACCGCGCCCGCGACCACGAGCAGCCTGCCAGTCCCGGCCCGCTCCCCCCGAGGAGGGGCGGGCTCGGACAGCCTGGGCGCGCCCGCCGTGGCCGCGGCGACGAGCATCAGGGCGGCCGCCATGGCGGCAGCCTCGATCAGCCTGGTCGAGCCCCCCAACCCGCATCAACCCTGGAGACCCTCGGGGGAACCCCCGGGTCCGCGCGGTCACCTCCCAGATATAACGAACTCGCAGTACTCGTCGCCCTTGGCCAGGCAGGACGTCTCCTTGGCCACCACCTTCTGGCCAAGCCGGGCCGACAAGAAGCCCGCGAGGAGCCCGGCTATCAGGTGGCACACCCCCTCGGAGGGCTTCGTGGGGTAGCTCTCGGCGTACGTCCCCCACGCCCTGACGATCGCCCCGGGGGGAGATTGGGTGATCCTGACCACCTCCATCTTAGAGGCCCAGCCAGCCAGGGAGGCCCACCCCGCGAGCTCCCTCAGGGCGGACTCGTGGTCCCCCACGTCGGAGTACCTCTCGGCCAGGTCTCTCCCCACGGACATCCCCGCGTGGTAGAAGGCGAGCTTGGCGGTCCTGGACCCGAGGACCGTCTCGACCGAGTGCTGGAGCTGGGCTATCGTGTCCCTCCCCATGAGGATGACCGGCCTGCCGAAGAGGGTCAGCCTGCCCTCGTCGTCGAACTCGAGCGCGCCTCGCGGGAACTCCCTGGCCATCTCCGGCCCCACCCCGAGGGGACGCTATCAGAACCTGCTGGCGATCTCCTTCGCCAGCCTCCTCATCTCAACCAGGAGAAGGCCGAGCTTCACGTCCGCCGGAACTACAGACACTAGGATGGCCTCTGGGCCAGCCTGCATGGCCACAACGCGGCCCTTGCCTCCGGCCACCACGATCTCGCTGAGGGGTCCTATGCCGACCTCGCCGACCACCCTCTCGCTGACGCTGATCAGGGCGGCCTGGGTGGCGGCGAAGAGGTCCTCGTCCACCTCTGGGGGGAGATCTGCCACGATGACCAGCCCGTCGGCGCTTATCACGGCAGAGTAGAGGAGATCCGGTATCCTCCTCCTCATCTCCTTGATCAGGCTCTGTAGCTCCTCGGATATGGACAGAGGCTTCACCCCCGGGCCCCGGGGCGGGGAAGGTTAAAACGTTAAGTCGCCCTCGTGTGCTCCGCACAGACTCACACCCCCAGCCACCCTGCCTCCTGCGTACTCGGCCACCAGTCGGGCGGCGAGCCCCGCGGCCTCGAGGACCTTGGAGGGATCCACGGACGGGACTCCGCAGGCGACGACGAGGACCTCAGTGGTCTCCGGCCTGATCATGGTCCTCAGGCTGTCCCTGTGGGGGAACAGGTGTATCACGCCGGCGGAGTCGGCCAGGACGGGCTCTCCTCCCCTCAGGACCCTCTCCCTCCCCCCGATGGGCGTGAACCTCTCGCCCCGCTCGGCGAGCCTGAGACTCAGGGGCGGCGAGACCCTGTCGGCGTCGTAGAGGCCTATGGGTATGAGGTGCTCGAGACTGGCGACATTACCGGCGTCCACTACGTTGTTTATCCTCGGCATCCCCCTGCCCGCCAGCACCCGCCTCGCGAGCGCCTCCGCCGAGGGCCTGACCTTCGTGGGGTCTATCCCGATCCTCCAGAAGAAGTCCCTGAACGCTCTGACTGTGGGGTCGTCCCTGAGCGTGGACAGGTCGAGCCTGGACCTCAGCCTCTCCTCGGCCGAGGAGATCAGGTCGGCTAGGCCGGGCCAGTCGTCCCTCACCTCAACGCCCGTCACCGAGCCGGCGGCCACGTAGGCCCCCAGGCGGGAGGCGTCGGCGGTGACCTCGATCATGCCGGAGCCCCCCTCGGCCGACTTCGAGCTCGATATAACCCTGACCTGACCTGATCTGACCTGACCTGATCTGATCACACGAGGACTATCTCCGTGGCGAGGGTCCTCGCGACGGCCGCCTCCCTGGCCCCCAGAGCCGCAGGGAAGGAGATCAGTATCACCCTGCCCCCCTGGGACAGGACCAGGTCCGACAAGACTCTGACGAGGGAGTAGGCCTCCCCCATTCCCAGGCTGCTCAGGAGGTCGTTGAAGGAGTCTATCACGACGGTTAGCGGACCGCCCATCCTCTTGGAGACCATGCTGACAAGGGAGGTCAGCTGGGACACCGAGGGGGCTACCGCGTACTCGAGCCCGGCCTCGTCGAGGGGGCTGGGGTGAGTTAGCGAGGTAGAGGTCAGGTAGGCCACGGCCGCGCCCTCCAGACCCCGGACGAGCCGGGCCAGCTGGGAGCCCCTCTTGGTCAGCAGGAGTACCGCCCTGGACTCGCCGATCAGGTCCTGAACCGCGGCAAGCAGCCTCCCGGTGTAGGCCGCCGGCTCCGCCTCCAGGAGGACGACGCTCTCCCTGGAGGGCCTCACGGGTATGGTCACTCGCTGGAAGAGGGAGTTCAGCGACCAGTAGGTTATGGCCCTGTCGAACGCCATGGAGCTGGCGGAGGCCACGCCTAGGGTCGCGGCCAGCCACAGGAGCCTCGGCGTCAGGGAGAAGGAGGCGGAGAAAAGGGCGATCGAGATAAGGTGAGTCGCCACGGCTGCGCAGAGCCACTCACCCTCTCTCCCGGCCATGAGCGGGAGGGACTTTCTCGCCCTGAGGCACCACGCGAGGACGAGGGCCGGCCCGGGGGCGAGGCCGGCGAGGGCGACGAAGAGCCTGGGGTCTCGGACCACCCCGACGCCCCCCGACAGGATAGAGATCGCCGCGGCGAGCAGTGGGATGGTGGCCGCGAGCCCCACGGTGTACCACAGGCGGCTTAGCCCGCCCAGCTCAAACGGGGAGTACTCCACCTCGGAGAGCCTGGACAACGCGCCCACCCCCTCGAGAGAGATGAGGAGGGTTCCCGCATACAGGGATAGCGCGGTGAGTCCGAGGACCGGCGGAGGGATCTCCCTGAACTCTCCGAACGCCAGGATCCAGAGGCCCAGGGCGACATCCGCGGCGCCCATGGACATCAAGAGTCGGACCCTCCCAAGCGTCGGCCTCTTCAGTATAATCCAAGCCTCCCGGAGCGAGAAGGGGGGGACCCAGCTCACGGCGCCGAACATCACTATCATGAAGGCGGCCTCCGCGGCCGTCTGGGACCGCCTGACCGGCCAGAGGTCCGGGCGGGCCGCCACCGCCGAGATCAGTAGGGCGATAGGGGCGATCTGAGCCAGAAGCAGGGCCAACCTCGAGGGGGTCAGCCTGCCCACCCGCCCCGGGGAGCCTCCCTGTGATGCCACCGGAGGGGGCCTGGGCGCGTTAGATTTAACGGTGCGCTTAACGGAGGCGCGCGCCGCTCAGGCCGATCGGTGGGCGAGACCCGCCGGCGGCCGGCGGGCCCATCATACCCACGTATTACGAGCAACCCCGACCCGTTAAAACCGGCGCCCGCCGAAGAGACTTGGATGGCCTTCCGGACGTCCAAGGACCTCAGGCTGCTGTCAGAATCCTGGCGGTGGGTCAACAGGAACATGGAGAGCCTTAAGAGGAGCTACCCCGGGGAGTTCGTCGCCGTCCTCGGGGGGAGGCTCGTGGGCCACTCCAGGGACTACCACGGTCTGCTGGCCAGGCTCTGGTCGAAGGGCTTCTTCCCGGGTCCGGTGGTGATAACCCAGGTCCCCGCGGAGTGAGCGGCGCGGAGGCCAAGCTTGAGTCAGACATACACTTTTTCATTATTCTAACATTTAAATCTGTCAAGCTGAGGAAAGCAAAGGAGCCTCGATGGCCAGAGCGGTCCTCAGGTCGGACAACATCCGGGAGCTGATTGGGGAAGACTGCCTGGGGGTCGTGAGCGCCGAGGAGGGGATACCTGAGAGGATCATCCTCCCCTCCAAGGAGGAGATCTACGAGGTCTCAAGGCTCTTTAAGCTCATATCCTCCGAGCCCAAGCTTGAGATCCTCTCTCTCCTCAGCCAGGCCAGCCTCCCGGTCTGCGCCATATCCAAGCTCCTCGGAAAGGATCAGTCTCTGATCTCCCACCACCTCTCCGAGCTCAAGATGGCCGGCCTGGTCCGCGAGAAGAGGGCCGGGAGGTTCAAGGTCTACTCGATAGAGAAGGACAACATAGAGGGGATCTGCCGGCGGATGCAGAAGCTTATAGGCACGGCGCGCCTCGCCCCGCGAGAGACGGGGTGAGGAGCTCGGATGGGTGTCAGGGTATGGCTGACTGAGGTCAGGGTGCCCTTTCTCCTCCTGACGCCGGACGTGGTCTCCCTAGGCGCCGCCCTGGCGTGGTACAGGGGAAGCTTTAGCCCCGCCCTCTTCGCCTTCACTCTCGTGGGGGCCCTCCTGCTCCACGTCGCCGTGAACGTGCTCAACGACTACTTCGACTACGTCAGCGGGGTCGACCTCCACACCAGGCGGACCCCCTTCTCCGGGGGGAGCGGGGTCCTGCCGGCGGGGCTGCTGGAGCCCAAGTCGGTGTACGCCCTCGGCGTGGCCTTCCTGGCGGGCGGGCTTGCCGTCGGGGCGTACCTCACCCTGGCCGTGGGCCCCTGGGTCCTCGCCCTCGGGCTCGCGGGGGCGGCGACGGCCTACCTCTACACCCCCCTCCTGACGAGGCTCGGGGTCGGCGAGCTGTTCACGGGACTGAACTTCGGCCCGCTCATGGTCCTCGGGTCCTACTACGTCCAGACTGGGAGGATCGACCTGGCCGGCCTCCTCGCCGGGGTGCCCGTGGGGCTGCTCACCTCCAACCTGCTCCTGCTCAACGAATTCCCGGACGTCGAGGCGGACGCGAGGGGCGGTAGGAGGACGCTCCCCATAATGATAGGGAGGAAGTCCTCGGCCCAGGTGTTCGCGGCCACCCACGCGCTGGCCTTCCTCAGCCTGGTGACCCTGGCGGCCTCGGGAGTTCTCCCCGAGGGGGCGCTTCTCGGGCTGATCGGCGCAGTCCCCGCCCTCAAGGCCGTGTCAGGGGCGCTGAGGCACGCAGACGAGGTTGAGAGGCTGGTACCATACATGGCGGCCAACGTCCAGGCCACCCTCCTCACCCCTCTGGGGACGACCCTGGGGATCGTCCTGCAGGGGGCGCTGGCCTGACCTGATGACCCCGGGAGATCTTGGTGCCGGGTCGGCCCTGCCCCCCACACCCTTATTTTGCCCGGGCGCCCAGAGGGTCGGTGATGATCAGGCCCGGCCTCAGGAGGGAGGCCGTCGAGTCCCTGGCCCTGATCGCCTTCTGGAGGGGGGTGACCTCGGCCGAGGGCTTCGACCAGCCCGAGGGCCTCTCTGGCATGAGCGTGGAGGACCTTGACCCCGAATTGATCCAGGAGGCCGTCAGGAGGGCAAGGGGCCTCTCGAGGCACGGGGCCATGAGGCTGGCCAGGGAGCTCCAGGACTCGCTGGCCCCCAAGCTCGGGGACGCGAGGAAGAGGCTGGCCGCATACTACACCGTTAGGCCAGTCGCCAGGATGATGGCCCGGGCGGCCAGGAGGATCCTCGGGCCCTCTCCGGACATCTCTGACCCGTTCGCCGGCGCCGGCGTGACCATCTGGGAGGCCGTGATGTCGGGCGTGACGCCCAGGGAGATCCTAGCCTCTGAGATAGTTCCGGAGGCGGCCTTGGCGTGCTACGCGACTGCGCTAACGGCCCTCAGGGGGGACGAGGACCCCCTGGACGTGAGGGTCGGGGACAGCTTCGTAACGCTGTCCTCGGAGTCCTCCGAGGTGGACGCGATCCTCACGAACCCGCCCTTCACCAGGTGGGAGCTTCTGGGGCGCGAGTACAGGACCTTCCTCCTCAGCTCGTTGAGGGACCTCGGCGTTCCGGACGACCTGAAGGGACAGCCCTCCCTGCAGGCCTTCGCCCTCGGGCTCGCCGAGAGGCTGCTGAGGGACGCGGGCGTCCTGGCGAGCGTCCTGCCCGCCTCCACCTTCTACACCCTCTACGGTAGGGGTATAGTCAGGATGCTGAGGGACAGGTTCGACCACGTCGCCCTGGTCGAGGGGCCCTGGCACTCCGCCAGCGTGGACAGCGGGTTCAAGGAGGTCGTCCTCCTGGCCTCCAGGGGGCTGGGGCTCAGGGGGATCGAGCACATCCGCCTGACCGAGGAGGCCCTGGAGCGGGCCGAGAGGCTCGTCGGGAGGAGAACGCTCCCAGTAGAGAGGATAGGGGAGGAGGCAAGGGCGTTCCCGAGCTTCCTGGCGGCCGTCAGGAGGCACCCGATCAAGGACCTGCTCCTGCCGCTGCTGCTCGAGGGGCTCTCGAGCGGGGCGCTGAGGAGGGGGCCGCCGTGCAGGGCCCTGAGGGGGGTCGAGATGTACGGGCCGGACTTCTTCCTCATCCCCAACAGGCACTGGTCCCTCAGGGGCCTGGGGGAGGAGGGGGCCCTGATCGTCGGAGAGGCCTGTGGAGAGATCCTGATCCCCAGAGAACTCCTGATCCCGGCCTTCAGGAAGCCGGAGTCGCACAGGTGGACGGCTGTGGCCTTCCCGTCCCACCTCCTCCTGGCGCTGCCGGAGGACCTGTCAGAGTCCACGGAGGACGTCAGGAGGTACGTGAGGTGGGGAGAGGAGTCGGGGGCGGCAGGGCCAGCCATCAGGGCCTTCGGGCCTGCATGGTGGGCCCACGTGTCAAGGCAGGTGAGGACCAAGAGGCCCTTTGCGAGGCTCTTCCTGCTGGACAAGCTCGACCCCAACCGGAGGGGGAGCCTGGCCCTCTTCTGCCCGGAGCAGGTCTCGGCCACCAAGAACTTCTACCTGATCGACTGCGGCGACCCGGTCTGGGAGGCCGCCCTGGCGGCCTGGTACAACTCCACGCCCTTTCTGGCGTACCTCCTGGTGGCGGGCCGGGAGATAGGCCCCAGCTGGCTGAGGTTCTTGCTGGACGACTACAGGAGTATCCCTACGCCCAACATCCCCTCCCTCTCCCGGGAGAGGGTTGAGAGGGCCGCAGAGTCTCTGGGGAGGCTCGGCTCAGGGAGTCTACCGGCCCTCCCGGACCAGCTCGATCGGGAGGGGCGTTGGCAGCTGGACCTAGCGGTCCTGGGTATGCTGGGCGTGGACGAGGAGACCGCCTCGTCCCTCCTCAGTCGCCTGTACAGGATCGTCTGGAGAGAGCTGGATGCGAGGCGGGTTCAGTAGACGACGGCCGCCCCGGCCCGGGCCGGGAGGAGGTGGGAGATCACCCCCCACCGTCGCCCCCGGCCTAGGCCCCCTGACCACCCGGCCTCTGCCTAGTCCGGCGGTAGACCAGCAGGATGGCCCACCCGACCGCCACCACGGGCGCTAGGAAGGCTGCTCCGACCACTATTATCGTCACAGCCAGCACGAGGGCCCTGAGGGCTGATCTCACCAGATCTCTAAGGCTGAATCCAGGCAGTATAGGCTCTTCCGGCTCCTCCTGCGGGATCGTTACGGAGACCGTGATCGTGGCGTAGTCCACCTGCTCCTCGAGCATCTTCTTCTGAGCTTCCAGCCTCTCGATCCTCTCCCTGACGTACGAGAGGCGATCCTCGACCTGGAGTATCTCGCTGACGGTCTCGGCCCTCTCCAAGATCTGGAGAAGCCTCTGCTCCTCCGCCCTGGCGTTCCTCAGCCGGGCGTCGAGGTCTACGAGCTGATCGGTCACGTCGGTCGCGCTCCTGCTCTCGCTCTTCACTGTGCCCACCCGCCTTATCTGAGAGAGCGCGGACTCAAGGCTGCCGGCCGGCACCTTCACGGTGACGGTGGCGTACTCGTCGGTGACCATCGAGTGCTCCACCCACCCGCCGAGGGAGGCTGCGATGTCCTGAATGGCCGCGGCTGCCTGACCCACTTGACCCTCGGGGACCTCTAGGGTGAGCTCGACCCTGACTATCAGCGACCGACCGGCGTAGGCCGTTGGAACCCCTGGCTCCTCTCCGCCCTTCCACTCGGTCGGGTAGGCGGTCGTGGGCGGGGCCATGGGGACCGCACCGCCATAGGCCCCCTCGACCGCCAGGGGCTCTGGGACACCTCGACCGACTCCCTTGACCCCTGGAGCGATTCCGGCGTCGATCACCGGGCCGATCCTCCTCCCCGCAGGGAAGAACCCCGCTAGGCCGGTCATCACGGCGCCGACTACCGCCGACGCGAGGACAAATCCGACGACGTAAAGCGCCTTCCTACCCATACTCCCCGCCCGAGACGCCGAGTGAGAGTAAATAAGCCGATCTCTAAAGGTGCGATCTCAGTCGCAGTTGTAAGAGAGGGGCTTCTATATCCTCTCCGCCTTTCCAGTAGCCAGTGGCCTGACGAAGTACGCCGGTACGAACCCCACCGATATGTACAGGGCCGACAGCAGGACCGTCATTCTGGGCCCGAGGGCCTCGATCCCCCACCCCACGAACACGGCCGTTAGGTAGGCGGAGACGTGCAGCATGGACATGAAGTACTGGAAGAGGAACGACGGGAACTCGGGCGGGCAGAGGTCCCCCAAGACCGTCTCCCACGTGGTGAAGTTGAACCCCTCAAAGAACCCGAGCGAGAACGACAGCGGGTACATGAGCCAGACCCTCTCCGGTGTCAGCAGGGCCATCCCCCCGAGGGAGGCGGCGGCCCCGGCCAGGGAGAAGTAGTAGGCCCTCTTGTGGCCTATCCGATCGGCGAGCATTCCGGTGAGCGGCGAGCCGACGGCCACGGCCAGTCCGAAGGCGACGGACGCCAGCCCCCCTCCCCTCAGGCTCCTCCCCGAGAGCTCCTTGACTATCAGGGAGAAAACTCCCCTGTTGGGGTCGAAGGAGTAGACCGATGCGCCGAATATGGCGAAGATCACGGCGGCGAGCAGCCTGGGGTCCGTGAAGGTGAGGGCGAGGACCCTCCTGTTTATCCTCCTCTCCTCGGTCAGCGGGGGCTCTCTGACGGCGGCCATGGCGAAGGCGGGCAGGGTGTAGAGGGTCATTAGCAAGATTGCCCCGTCCCACCCGAACCTGGAGACGGCCCAGGTCACGAAGAGGGCGGAGAAGGAGTATCCGATGGCCCTGCCCCCCCAGCCGAATCCGAACCCCATCCCGTGGTAGTCGGGCGGGGTGACGTCCAGCAGGAGGGCGTCAGCCGAGATGTCCAGGAGGGCGTCTCCCGAGAATATGATCAGGGCGGCTGGAAAGGCCTGGGTCCAGGGGTCGGAGGCTCTCGCCAGCAGGAAGAACCCGCCCATCCTCATGACGTTCCCCGCCATCAGGTAGATCCTGCGCCTCCAGCCCCTCACGGAGGGCGTCAGGTCCATGAGCAGGCCTATGATGAACTTGAAGTGCCAGGCGATGTAGGCCGTGGCGACGAAGAAGCTAATGTCGACGGGCCCCAGGGAGAACTTCTCGGACAGGTAGAAGGGGAGGAAGATCCCGAGGCTCCTCACCGCGCCCTCGGTCAGGTAGACCAGCATGTAGGTGGTGGTCACCAGTCTAGGGCTCCAGTACTCGCCGTAGAGCCTGTCTATCCTCTCTCGCTTGTTCATTCCAGGAGAGTCAGGAGATCCATGCCCGTTATGAGCGAGCTGGCTCTCAGACCCCTGGGCCATTCTCGATCGACCCTCGGCGCGGCCCTCCGCCGACAGGATTTCAATTTTTAACGATCGGCGGGGTCTGGCCAGGGTGCCGCGGATGGGGGTCAAGGTGATCATCACGGCCTTCGTGATAGCCACGGCCTTCGTGACCTACCTGGTCCTCTACCTGCTCGGGAGGAGGTGGAGGAGGGAGCTGGGCCTGGAGTGAGTTCCGGGCCGCGGCATGACGGACACACCCGTGGTCGAGGGTTAGCCTCCTCGAGAATCGTCGCCCGTTAGCCCCCAGCCCGCGGGATCTAGCTAAGGCTGGCGGCCCCCGAGCATTGAGGCGTAGGGATCCTCGGCCTCTCTGGGGAACCTCCTCCTGCCCGATGGGCCCAGTATCCACCTGTCCCCCGGGGATTCGTGGAAGGTCCCCACGACCTCCGCTGGGATGCCGAGCAGGCCCATGTGCCAGACCGCCTCCCTGGCCCACTCGGGGCTGACGGCGGCCACCAGCAGGCCCGAGCTGGAGGCCGCCAGCGGGTCGAACCCGAACTCGTCGGCCAGCGCCAGGAGTTCAGGTGGGATGGGGAGCCTGTCCTCCTCGACGTGAAACCCGAGCCCGGCCGAGTCGGCCAGGTCGAGGAGCGCCCTGACGAGACCGCCCTCGGCCCCGTCCTTCATGGCGAGGGCGAGCCCCCTCCTAGACAGCAGCAGGGCCGCGTCAACCACGGACAGGTCCCTGAAGTAGCCCCCCCACCTCCTGACACCTTCCTCGCCGTAGGAGTCGGCGATGAGGTCGGGCCTGAAGTGCGCGAGGGAGTACAGGAGCTCCCCGCCTATGACGCCGGCGAGGAGTATTCGATCCCCGGGAGAGGCGTTGGACGGTAGCAGCACCCTCTCCGCCCTGCCGGCGATGGTTGTCACCACGATCGGCTCCCCCACGCCCGGGTACCAGCCGGTGTGCCCGGTCACGATCGAGGCCCCGTACCTCCGGGCCTCGTCGTGGATCTGCCTCATGATCTCCACAGGCTCCTCTCTCGGGGAGTCCGGCGGGAGCAGGAGGTCAACGGCTACGTACTCTGGCCTCCCCCCCAGGACGGCCACGTCCGAGGCCGTGAAGTGAAAGGCGAGTATCCCCAGGTGCTCCCTGGGAACTCCCAGGGCTGGGTCGGTTGCCCAGACGTACCTAGACCTCGAACCCGCCACGACGCCGGCGTCGAGCAGCGGGTTCGGGGGGACCTCGACCTCCCCTCGCCTGGCGCCGGACAGCCTGGTGATCAGCTCCAGGAGTTCCCTACGGGCCTTTCCGGACACGGGAGCCACCGCCTCCAACCCGGCGCGGGTCGATCGTTAAAACTCCGGCCTGGGTCAGCGTTCGCTCCGTCCTGAGGGGCGAGACCCAATGTACACAGCCCTTATCGCCCCCATCTCGTCAAGTAAGAAAGAGATCTCTCCTCTCTCCTCCATCTCCGCCAAAATGAGCCTTGCCAGCTCTCCAAGCCTCCTCACGTCACTCAGGCTCCTCCTAGACCCCCTGAGCCTCCCCCTCTCCCTGGCCAGGAGGGCCTTCCTCAGGGCCCCCTCATCCCTCGAGGACTCGAGCTCATCCCAGTCCACGACTTGGAGCCCGCCTTCCTCAGGCAACGCCCTCCGCCTCCTCTAGCTTGTCGAGGACTCCCTCCTCTCTAGCCCTTCTCCTCAGGTAATCGAGATCTATGCGCCCCCGGAGAGCCTCCAAGAGCAGGATGGCCTTATCTCTATCCTCTTCAGAGTTCCAGAACTTCCAGCCCGCCAGAGACTTTACAATCAGATCCTCGGGCGCCTCCACGTACAGCCTCCTCCCCCTTATCCTCAGCTCCACGGGCCTCTTTTCTCCGGTGAGGACGGTCCCGACCAGGTCGATCCCCTTCTTGGCGAGGGGGCGAAGCCTGGGAACCCAGGTTCTCCCCGTCCTGTCGGCTATCGCGTCGAGGAAGGACCTCACGAGACCGGCCCCGCCCGTGACGACTATGTCGACATCCAGGGTCCTGTAGGTCGATCCCGTGTACACCTCCACCGCAAAGCCGCCTACGAGGATTAGCCTGCCCAGACCCTGGGCCTCGAGGTACTCGTTCAGCCAGGATAGAAAGGTCAGGATTCTCTTAGTCAGATCGGGCTCCTGGGCCAGCTCTTCGGCGATTTCTTCCTCAAAAGCCCTCCTCATCTCCTCAACTCGCTCTTCAACACCCAAGACCCTCACCACGCGCCAGAACTCTGCCCCGCCCGCTGCCCCTTCCCATTAACCCCATTAAATCCATCGGCACTCAGAGTGGCCCACGCCCTCCGATCTCCGTCAATCTCTCCAGCCTTATAGACCGCCCCCCTTCGAAGGACCCCCCACCTCCGACGGACTGGATGGTGATCCGAAGTCACAGGCCAACCCGACTTGTAGGGACTCCTAAGGGCGTTGAACCCCTCCCTCCCAGTCCCTGTCGAAGTAAACTCCTCCCACAGGGCTGATGGTGGGACCTAACGTCGATCCGCACGGGGGCGGTGGATGAGAGGGAGCGAGCGGACGTCCTCCAGGTAAGTGTAAACGATTTATACATCTCCCGACGCGGGGGCCCGGCGGGCACCGGGGGAGCTGGGGCAACCCGGCTGAGAGGGCGGCTAGCGCGCCGCCGACCCCTGGAACCTGATCCGGGTAATGCCGGCGTAGGGAGCGTGCCCGCGGCACCTCCTTATGCCGACTCCCGCGGCCCCTCCGGTGTCTGCCGGGAGGGGGTATGGTGTGAGGTGGACTGCCGGCCGGATCTTGGCCCTCGCGCTGGCGGCGGTGGTGTTGCTGGCCGCCGCGTACGTGGCCCTGCAGAGGTCCGGCGAGACTGAGGCCGAGAGGAGGCTGGTGATCTACACATACGAGAGCCTGCTCAAGTGGGGAGACGACCCCAACGCCACGCTAGACGCGGTCTACGGCGAGTTCGAGCGCAGGTACAACTGTGAGGTCGAGGTCAGGGAGTTCGACGACGCGAGGTCCGCGCTGCTGGCCCTGATCCAGGAGAAGGGAAACCCGCAGGCGGATGTGATCATAGGGATAGACAACGTGCTCATACACGAGGCCATCGAGGCAGGAGTGCTCGAGCCCTACACACCAGGCAACCTAGACGAGGTGCACGACTGGCTGGTCAGCTCCCTCGACCCGACGCACCACGTGGTGCCCTACGACTACGGCCTCATCGCCCTGGTGTACGACGGCCAGCGCATCTCGGAGGGGGAGATGAGCGGGCTCACCTTCGACGACCTGGCCAAGCCGGAGTACGCCTCCAAGCTGGTCGCGGAGGACCCGACCGTCAGCAGCACCGGACTCGGCTTCCTGCTCTGGCAGATCGCCTACTACAAGATGACCGGCGGGGACTGGAGGGACTGGTGGACCCGGGCTATTGACAACGGCCTCCTGGTGGCGGGGAGCTGGGGAGACGCCTATGACGTCTTCCTTGACGAGGCCCAGGGCAGGCCTATAGTGGTGAGCTACGGGACCGACGGGGCCTACTCCTATCACTTCTACCAGGAGACGAGGTACAGGGCGACGCTGGTGACCCACGACGGCGAGCAGTGGGGGTGGCTCCAGATAGAGGGCATAGGCCTGGTGAAGGGCGCGCCGCACAGGGAGCTGGCCGAGGAGTTCATCGAATTCTTCCTCAGCCCAGACGTGCAGAGGATCATACCGCTGAACAACTGGATGTACCCCGCCAACAAGAACGTCCAGCTCCCGCCGGAGTACGTGCAGTACGCCATCGATCCCACTAAGATCAAGCTTATGAACGAGGTCCTGTCCCCCCAAGAGGTGGCGGCCAACCTTAAGCAGTGGCTCGACGAGTGGAGGAGGGCCGTGGGATCCTAACTTGGCAGAGGCGGGAAAGGCGATACGCGTGTTCCCCAAGGGCGGTCGGCTGGGATGGGATGCGGGAGACTGGCTCCCGGCCCTCCTCGCCTCCGCCCTGCTCTTTTCACTGTGGACCTCCTCGGCGGGGGCGCTGCTGGTCGAGGGGCTCCGAGCCCTGGCCGAAGCCGCAACCGACCCCGTCGTCCTGAGGTCCCTGAGGTTCTCCCTCCTCCAGGCCCTCGCCAGCGCGGGCGCGGCCGTCCTGTTCGCCCTGCCCCTCGCCTACCTCAACTCGACCTATGAGTATCCGGGCAGGGGTCTCGTGGAGAGCCTCGTGGCCCTCCCATTCACTCTTCCCACGGTCTCCGTGGCCCTGGCCTTCCTGCTCCTCGCGAGGGCTGGCCTCGTGCCGCAGGGCTGGCCAGCCATAGTCCTGGCCCACGCCTACTTCAACTTCGGCGTCTGCGCCCAGATGATCTCCGCCTCCCTGGGGGCCGTGGGGGTGAGGCTCGAGGAGGCGGCCGAGACCCTCGGCGCCGGGCCTCTGACGAGGTTCTTCAGGATCACGCTCCCCCTCGCCCTGAGGGGGGTCGCGGCAGGCTTCTCCCTCACGTTCGCCCTGAGCTTCACCAGCTTCGCCATACCGCTCCTCCTGGGGGGACCCAGGTACAGGACGCTCGAGGTCGAGATCTACTCCCTGTACAAGGTGTTCCTGGACACCGAGCGCGCCTCCGCCGCCGCTCTGATTCAGCTGGCGGCCACGATGGCCGTTGCGTGGGCTTCGCTGAGGTGGTCGTCCCTGGGGGCAGCGGGGGAGATCAGGAGGCGGAGGCCCCTGAGGGGGTCCTGGGCGCCCCTGGGCGCGCTCTACGCGTACGCCTCCGCCGCCGTCGCGGTCTACCCAGTCGCATACCTGGTCGCCCGCTCGCTCTTCGACCCGCTGACCGACAGGTTCGACCCCTCGGTCTACTCCAGGATCCTCTCGACAGCCTACGACGCCTCCCTCGGGACCATGCCCGCCAGGGGTCTCCTCAACAGCGCCTTCTTCGCCGCCGTGACTGCCATAGTCACCCTCTCCCTCGCCGCCTTGGTGGCGTCGGCGCCCCCCAGGGCCAGGTCGCTGGCGCTGGAGGTCTCCTCACTCCCCCTGGGGACCTCGTCCATCACGGCCGCCCTAGGGCTCTATGCCCTCGGCCTCAGGCTGGGTGCCCCGGGCTGGGCCCTCATCGCCGCCAGCCACGTCCTGATCGCGGCGCCCTTCGCCATGAGGGCCGTGGAGTCCGGCGTCTCGGGGCTGTCGGAGAGCCTGCTGGACGCCGCAGAGACCCTGGGCCTCAGCAGGCTGGACGCCACCTTCAGGGTCCTCCTGCCGGCCGCTGCCCCGGCGGTGCTCTCGGGCGCGTTCTACGCCCTCGCCCTCTCGCTCTCGGAGACCGCGGCCAGCACCCTGCTGGCCTCCCCGGCGACGCAGACCCTGACCGTGGTGGCCCTGAGGTACGCCGGGGTGAGGAGGTTCCAGGAGGCCGCGGCGGTCTCGTCTCTCGTCGCCCTGCTGACCTGGGGGGCGCTCTGGGCCAAGCAGATCGTGGAGGGGAGGATGAGGTGGTTGAGGTCGAGCTGAGGTCGGTGAGCAAGAGGTTCGGCGATGTCGTCGCGCTGGACTCCGTCTCCCTCAGGGTCCCGGAGGGGGCCGTCACGGCGGTGCTGGGCCCCAGCGGGTGCGGCAAGACCACAATGCTGAGGGTGGTCGCGGGCCTGGAGAGGCCCGACTCGGGGAGGGTTCTGTTCGACGGGGTCGACGTGACGGAGGTGCCCCCCAGGGAGAGGAACGTCGGCATGGTGTTCCAAGACCTTGCGCTGTTCCCCCACATGACCGTCCTGGACAACGTGGCCTTCGGGCTGGTCGCCAGGGGGGTGGAGGGGGTCGAGGCCAGGCGCAGGGCGAGGGAGTACCTGAGGCTCCTGAGGCTCGAGGGCCTCGAGTCGAGGTACCCGCACCAGCTCTCCGGTGGGCAGCAGCAGAGGGTTGCCATAGCCAGGGCGCTCGCCCCCGAGCCCAGGGTCCTCCTCCTGGACGAGCCCTTCGGGGCCCTCGACGCCAGGCTCAGGGAGGAGCTCCTCTGGGAGGTCAGGAGGCTCCACGCCGAGAGGGAGTTCACGGCCATTCACGTGACCCACGACCAGGCTGAGGCCCTGGCCATAGCGGACAGGCTGGCGGTGATGAGGGCCGGCGGGATCCTGAGGGAGGGACCCGCTGGCGAGGTGGTGGACGACCCGAGAATAGAGTTCGTAGCCAGGTTCCTAGGGGCCAACGTCCTCTCGCTAAGAAGAGTCGAGGAGGGGGTCTACGCAATCGACAGATTCCGAATCAGGCTTGAGGGGATCGAACGAGAGGAGGTGAAGGTGGCTTTCTACCCCGAGGAGGTAAAGCTCGCGGGAGACGGCGTGATCGGCAGAGTGATGGCAGTGTCGAGATCCAGGTCCGCCCACAGGGTGAAGGCCAGCGTTAACGGACAGGAGGTCGAGCTTGTCCTTTCCGAACCACCGGAGGAAGAAAAGGTTCTCTTCAGACCTGAAAAAGTTAGATTAATAATGAGCTAATTATAATTTTCAAACGATAACCTTATTCTCTTCTTATTCCAACTGATCAAAGAGGTCGAAAGAAATGGAGTCCGTCATCAGACTTCAAGTTTTTTGGCATCAATGCAAGCAAATAAGACAAAGTGCCTCACTTCTTCAACTTCTTCTCAACTAAATAGCCTAAGATCGTGCTGGCGATCACAGAAGCTGCTGCCACCCAGACCGCGAAGGATGCCTCAGTGTCCTCCCAGCTGTAGTGGATGTTCAGCCTCCAAAACCCATCGAGTGGATAGACCACGCCCCGCACCTGGTACCTCTCCTTGAGGAACCTATCCTCGACTTCAGCGCAGAAGCGCGCTTGAGTGTGGATCTCGCTCAGCACTATCTCCCCGATAGTCCAGTTCTGTGGGACTCCCGCCAAGTTGCTCTTCATCTGTGGGAAATCGCACGAAGGGTTTTCACCCAATTCAAATGCCACACAAGCATCTGTCTCTGGCTCAGCGGAGTACACTATTGCGAGCCTTCCCCCGCTCAGCGTGCGAAGGCCTTCCTCTAGAATCTCTTCAGACCCACCCGCCCGATGGAGGACAAACAGCCGCGGGGCTGGAGAGGCCACTATAGAGTAGGTTCCTCCCCCTATCACCAAGAGAGTGAGTAGGAGGGCCATGACCTTCAGGCGACCAATTCTCAGCCAAGATCCCAGGGCGCCTCCGGCTCCCGCCGCGAGGAGGACGAGTGCCAGCGTGAGAGAGAAGGACGGGGCAGTAGAGGGGATCTCCTCCGCTGGAACCACCGCGTGGAGCCGATCCGCCCCCAAGACTAGGTTCCATGCAGTTGCGTATAGAATCCAGAAGAGAACATCCAACCCCGAAGGCCTATGCCTCTTGCCCACTCCCAACACCTCCCATCTTGTTCCTATCCCTCCACGTGAGATAAAGGAACAGGATGAGCGGGCATATCCAGGTCGCGGCGCCAGCTAGCTTCCAGAACATTCCCCATTTCCTCCCGCTAAGAGTCGTCTGAGAATCTCCGTTCGGGCCTTCCTGTCGAACAGTTCCGACAAGTTCCACAGTTCCGTGTAGGTGAACCAAAGACCCCCAGCAACCCTATGAGGCCGAACAGCAGGGCCTCACCACTATCCATGGCTCCGAGTGCAGGCGGTACTGCCACTTCCCATCGCTGGAGCGGTGGTGAGCGCGTATCCCGTCCCTGCGCTCCGCCTCGGTGACCTCCTCTAAACCTAGAGACCAGTAGTAGCTGCCGTTGACCCACCCAGTCACGTTGCCTATGTAGTTCACCAGTGTGACACTGGCGTTCTCGGCATAGGCTGCGTCGAGGGGCCATATAGCGTCGGGAAATCCGCTCAGGTTCACGGTCAGGTTCTCGCCTTCTATGGTCAGGTTGAAGAATGTCAAGCCATCCCAACGGACTTGGATTTCTACCTGTGTAGGCGAAACTATCGCGGTCTGGGCTTGCGTTCCTAACACCATAGGAACCCACAGCAAGGCGAGCAGAAGGAGGGCGGGGCGCCTCATCTCCGCCTCCCCCTAAAGGCTCTATAGAGTACCGCCCCAGCCGCGAATGCCACTCCTGTCACATCCACTAAGCTCCCAGCGAACCCTATCCACTCAACGGTCCAGTCTCCAATCAACTCGGATGGAGTCGGCAGCGCCGCGTGGGGTTCTATCGGACCTCTGGGGAGCTTTAGTTGAACTAGCCGAATCCTCCCGTCTTGGTCATAGAAGACATTGGCAACGCCCCTGTAGTCGGCGACGAACAGAGTCGTTCCATTCGGGAGGCGTCCTTCTCCCCAGATATCCAGGACTATCGCTTCCACGCCCTGCCCCAACTTCTCTAGAACCTCTGGGCTGGCCTCCGCCACGATAGAAACTGGCTCAGACGGGGTGATCGACTCCTCGCCCATCCAGAGTACCTCGTCACCGCTGGCTAGCCTCCACTCGACCCTGACCTCTCCTTCCCACCCCTCTGGGGGTTCTACGACTATCTGAATGGACACTGGCCTCCCTGGCATGCTGCGGACCCACTTCTGGAATCCGGCCCTCCTCGGGATGGGGAACTCTCTGTTCTCGTAAACAAAGACTGAGTAGAAGTCCCAGTCGGTGGGGGGAGGCCTCGGAACGAGTGCCGCGTGCGCAATCAGAGGGATAGTGAGGGCGATAGCTATGAGTAGGCTCCTGCGGGTCACCGCGGCAAGAACCGCAAGGAGAGCCGAGGCCGCTAGGGACGCGAGTAAGGCGAAGGGGGCGGAAGCCCCAAGGTTCAAGATGGCCACTAGCGGGCCGAGGGCAAAGGGGACAGCAGCTAGGCCAACTAGCACCCAGAAGGGAAGTTCTTTATCCATTAATGCCACCCCCCGCTACCTTTTCCTGAACACAGAGTGGATGAGGACTGGTATTGCTTGCCACAGCTGGAGCGACGGTAGGTGCGCATTCTGGCCCTGCCCCAAGATCCGTACATGCGCTCCACCTCAGGTCCTCTGAGCACCATGTCCCTCCAGGCTCCTGAATACATGGGATATCTGGGTGCAGCGTTCAACATTATATATAAAAGATCTTTGGATATTCATCGAATTGTGTCGCCTAAGTTGAATTATACGTCGATCATGACGCCTTACGTGAGCACTCAAGAGTAGAGGCTGGAAGAAGAGAAGAAAAAAGGGCCCTGAAAGGCTTAGCCATTGGTCGGGCGACTGTGCTAGGGGCGTTAGATTCTTTTAACACCAGTTCTCAGCGTAGAGGTCGGAGATCCAGATCGGGAAATCGGGCGGACGCTGGACGAGCATCTCCCTCCACGACTCGTCGGTCAGCCTGTCGGAGATGGGGTGCTTGAACTCGTAGTAGGTGAGCA
>CAZQNA010000002.1:241899-248737 GCA_964594835.1 uncultured Nitrososphaerota archaeon | reverse complement strand
GACTCGTCGGTCAGCCTGTCGGAGATGGGGTGCTTGAACTCGTAGTAGGTGAGCACCGGCCCGGCGGCCACGTAGGTCCCGTCGGGCGTCGGGAAGGCCACCACCACAAGGTCCAGGAAGCCGACCCCCTCCTCCAGGGCCGCGCCGGAGTTCAGGTCCGTGTGGACGTCCGCCACCATGACCGTCGACCTCGACCTCTCCGAGAGTCCAGAGAGGATCCCGCTGAGGGTGTCTCCGACGTCGAGGAGGTACTCCACGTCCTCCCTGCTGAGCTTCTCCCCGGCCAGCTCCTCCCTGGAGATCCTGGCCAGGTTCTCAAGGAGGTCCTCCATCCCGGCGAGCCTCACGTCCACGTCGTCGGTGAGGTAGCCCAGAGAGCGGAGCCCCTCCCTGGTCTGCCTCGTCAGCGCCAGGAGCCTGTCGTAGAGCTCGGGGATGGGCTCCACGAACGCCACCCTCTCCGCGGGGGGCGGGGGTGGCGCGGCGGCCAGCCTCGGGGTGTAGCTCTGCTTGGCGTAGAGTATCGTGTCGTGCCTGAGCTCGGCCCAGGACGCAAGGGCGGCCACCAGCTGCCTGCGCTCCCACGCCTCGGTCCTCATGTAGGCCGGGTACCCCTCGGGTCTCGGAGAAGCGAGGATGCGGAGGGCGTCGAGCCACGACCAGTAGAGGTTCCTGGACCAGTCCCCAGCGCTCAGGTTGGAGAACTCCCTCCTCAGCCGGGCCAGGACCTCCTCGTACCTCTCGTAGTCGGCGTCCCCCTCGTCCCTGATCACGTTCAGGGCCGCCTCGCTGCCGGCGACGGCGAACCAGTCCAGCCCCCTGGGGAAGACCCTGGCAGGGCCTCCAGGGGTAAATCCGAGGGTGAAGGGCTCGTCACTCCCTGTGTAGAGGCCCACGGACGGCGTGATGAGCCTCTGGAAGACGTACGAGTCCGGGACGTAGCGCTGCCCCATGAACCTCATGCCCGCGCTGGCGTCCAGGCACTGGGCCAGGTCCTCCTCGTCGAAGGGCGGGTACACGACGCAGTTGCCGGTCCCGCCGTATATCCTGGGCCTCCCCATGCCAGCGACGAGGGCCCTGACCTCGTCTATCCGCCCGGGGATCTGCGCCGGGTCGACCGAGTCGCCGAAGAGCTGCCTGAGCGCCTCCAGGTAGTCGTAGGGGGTCAGGTCGTCGGCGAACCCCACGAAGAACGCGGTCACGGAGTATATGTCGCTCCAGACCTCGCCGACGGTGCGGCCGTCCTCCAGCCTGACCGCGGGCATGGCGGCCGATATCAGGGATGCCTGGAGGGTGAGCGTTCTGGCCTGCTCCCGCGTGACGAACCCGGAGGGCCCGCCCCTGAGGAGGAAGGCCATCCTCCCGTACCACATCATGGCCCTGAAGTACCTCTGCAGGGTCTCTGACCTAGTGTAGTGCCCCCTGGGGACGTACTGGCTGTAGTCCTCCTCGTACCAGAAGAGCGGGCTCTTCTTGAGCCCCTCGTGCGCCTCTATCAGGTCGAGCTCGGCCTCGACCACGTCGGCAACCTCCGAGGGGGGATCGAAGTCGGGGTCGAGGAGCGAGAGGGCGACGGCGAAGTAGGCCGCGTTCCTCCTGGCGGCCTCGGCCACCTCCCCCTGCGACCCCCTGCTGGGGGCGAGGCTCTCGTCCAGCATCGCCCTCGTGACGGCCACCAGGTCAGGGTAGATCTTCTGCTCCTCAATCTGGGCAAGCGTCGTGTCGAAGAGCACGTGGTACGCGTGCAGCACGGTGTCGGCCGTGACGTACACGGGCACGGTCGGGGGCAGGGCCTCGTAGGCCTCCGAGAAGTCGTCGAAGGCCCCCCACCTCACCAGGACGAAGCCCCTCTCCAGGATGGAGAGCCTCTGCGCCGGTCCCAGGTTGAGGACGTCCAGGGCAGAGGGGTTGGCCAGCTGAGACTCCTCCAGGGGGAGCGACTGGTTCAGGGCGGCCAAGACGGGCTTGACTGGGGAGGTTCCGGGCGAGGGGATCCCTGGCTTCTTAAGAGAGGAGAGTCTGTAGCTGCCTCCGCTCGGACCGACCACGCCACCGCCGCCGCGTCCGGCCCATAAGAAGTAGGCGGCCGCGGCCAGCGAGAGGGCGAGCACCAGGATCGCGGCTGTTCGGGCACGCACGGGCCTTCGCCCGGGCGGCCGTATTAACCCTGCGCCGAGAGGTGCGAACCTCCTCGCACCTCTTAGCCGAGAGGCGGGGGCCCGCGCGGGCCGGCCTCCACTTTAAATCAGGCCGGCCCCACCTGACCGACGTGCTCGCCCGGAAGGTCCTCTCGGTCCTCTGCGCGGCGCTCGGCATCGCGTACTTGGCCCAGGACCTGGCGCTGGCTCTCTCCGTCGAGGTCGCCCCGGTCTGGCTCATCCTGGAGAACGTCTTCCTTGCGTTCGCCTACATCAGCCTCGGCACCTTCAGGGCCATCAAGAGGCCGGAGCTGCCCCTCTCCGCCCTGGCGGGCTTCAACGCGGGGAGGATGGTCGACGCGATCTTGGACTCCTCAGGATCCAGTCACCTCCGGGCAATCCGCGCGGCCCTGGCCCTGCTGGCGCTGGCGGTCGTGGTCCTGTCGTGGGCCTCAGTCCTGGGTGAGCAGAGTGGGGGGGAAGAACCCAAGAGGGAGGCCGAGGGATCGACGGACGTAGGGGCCTCGGGAGGGACTGTCAACGTCGGGCCCGTTCCCGCCGCCCGGCGCCCCGTCCCCACCTCTGGGAGGCGGAGGAACTTGAGGGACCTGTCCGGCCGGCGGGCGAGGCGGTCTCGGCGTGAGTTATACCCCTAACCTTGCCCTGCCCTGTTCCCGCGATCACGCGCATATCTACTCCGGCAGGCCGATCTGCCTGGCCAGCATCCGTATCGCGTTCCTCAGCGACTCCACCCCCTGGCTCTGGTGCTCGATGTATGTGAGCTCCGCGAACCACTCCTCGTACTCGTCGCCCGAGAGTCGGCCCGATCTGTACCTCCTGGCGAACTCCTCGCTGGTCATTCCGAACCTCTCCTCAAACCCCCTGACCTTAACCTTGGCGGACTCCAAGTCCTCCTCAAGCTCTCTGAGCCTCTCCCTCAGCTTCTCAAGGTCAGACTTCAGCACGTCCATCGGAGAACTCAGCGGATCTCACCTCGGCCGGCTCGAGGCGGCGGGTATTAAGCGCATCTCGCGGCGCGGCTGGCACGCCCCAGCGCGCCGAGACCCTCCTCTTGGCTGTGACGAGGAGGGGCGGGAAGGCGGCCGCCACCAGGAGCATGGTGGGGACGTTGAACCCCTGCAGGATGGCCACGAACCACAGCCCCCATAGAGGGCCGGCGGCCACGTCGAACGCCCCCAAGCCCGGACGACACCTGACGAGAGCCCACCTGAAGTAGACCAGCGCAGCAGTCAGCTCGAGGGCGCAGGTGAGGATCGGGTGCACGGGCGTGTGGGCCAGGGCGAACGGGCCGAGGACGGTGAAGGCCGCCCAGGCGGCGCCCACCGTGACCGACGCCAGCGCCCCGTCGGCGGGTAGGAGGGCGGGGACGAACTCTCGACCGGCCCTCCTGGCCAGGGCGACCAGCGCCAGCATGGCGATCAGGGCCGCGACGACCAGGCTAACACCGCCCCCGCCCCGTAGAGGGCGACCAGGGTGGCGAAGACCCACGGGATGAAGAACTCCTCCGGCGGGGACGAGCCTGACAGGAGTTCGCCGACCGCCGGGGATAGGAGCAGCATGGTCAAGAGAGGGCTACGAGGTGACTTAGCAGCCACGTCGGAGCGGCGGATTTGAACCCTTTTAACGCCGCTGGGGCTCCGTCGTCTCCCTCCTGAGACGGATCAGGGCCCTCACCGCGTCCCCGAGGTCCTCGCTCATGTCCTCGGAGTGTTCCAGTTCTTGGCGGCGGCGCGCGGTGGGACGTTTGGCG
The DNA here is from genome assembly GCA_964594835.1 of uncultured Nitrososphaerota archaeon. GTDB lineage: Archaea > Korarchaeota > Korarchaeia > Korarchaeales > Korarchaeaceae > DRBY01. The sequence goes on along the minus strand of CAZQNA010000002.1, from coordinate 244,828 downwards.
GTAAGCGACGTGTCCGGCCTGCCCCCTCTGGCGTGTGGTTGATCTGGTCAGGCCAGCGACGCGCTGGGCAGCTCCCTCCCCCTCTCTCTCTAGGGGCCCCCTCTCCCAGAGGCGGGAGTCTCAAGCCGCTCTGCCATCCTGCGCGAAACTTCCTGAATCATCCTGAGGTACCACGCGAACGTGACGACGACGGAGATCGTCTCTGGCACGGCCACCCCCCACTCGAAGGGGCCAAACCAGAAGGCTATCCACCCCAAGAGCCCAACGGCCGCAGCACCGGCGGGGAACAGAGATTTCTTCTCGTAAGAGTGGACCAGCGCCGCGACCAGCAGGGACAGGAAGAAGAGCACCGATACCAGGTAGTGTATGGGCCCATAGACCTCGTCGAAGACCGCCACGAGCTGCAGGAGATACGCAGAGGTCACCAGGGACCAACCGGTCAGGGGGAACTCCCTCCTGACGAACGCCAGCGCGTAGCACGCCACCAGGAAACCAGCGGTCTGTAGGCCTAGGTTGAAGGCTACTGCTGTCGGGCTTCTCGTGACGTGGCCTAGGTCGCTGAGGGCATTCCTCCTGAAGCTGAAACCAGGGTACACGGAGATCGAGAACGCTATGAACGCGAGAGCGACAAGGAAGGGTAGCACTCCCAGCGCGAGGTCGAGGCGGCGGGATCGCAACGCTGGCCCCGGTCCCACGGCGGCGCGAACAAATTTGAATTTCCCGGCCCCCTGAGAGTTTCGACGACTCTCAGCTCTCCATGATCTTGATCAGACGCCTCACGGCTTCCTCATTCTGGGGCTCGTCCACGAGCCCAAGCGCCCTGGCGGCGTCGGCCTCCCTCCCGCTGGCGGACAGGAGGAGCGCCCCTTCAACCACCATGAGGGCGGCCGACGCCAGGGCCGCGTCACCACGATGGATCGCCCAAGACGCGAAGCTCAGGGAGATCGTCGCGTTGATCGAGCACATTGCCGCGGCCGATCGATTGTCGGCTCCTCAATCCGCGCCGCCACCCGACCCAACTTCTCGCATGAGCCTCTCCAGGTGGAGGACGCTCAGCCCGAACTCGGACATCCTCTCGAAGTGCCTCAGGTTTCCCGTGACCAGGCTGACCCCGAGCTCAATGGCGGTGGCGCCGATTATGAGGTCGCGGAACTCCAGCCTCTCCCCCCGCCTGGTGAGCTCCAGGTCCACCCAGAGCGCCCTCCTCAGGATGGGCTGTGAGATCGGGACGACCTCGTACACCTGCTCGAGGACGCTCTTCTCCTCGTCGAGGTCTCTTCCCAAGTAGATCAGACCGAAGAGATACTCGTAGAGGGTTATCTGAGAGATGCGGCACCTGTACCTGGCCAGGACTGTGGACAGGACCTCCGGCCTCCTGTGCAGCTCGATGAGGGCGTCCGTGTCTAGTAGGACCTCCTCCACCACGACTCCCTCCTCTCCTCAATTACCTCCCTGAGCCTCTCCGCCTCTCGGTCGCGGAGCCTGAGCCTACCCACGAACTCCCTCGCTTTGGATGCCCTGTACTCCTCCAGGAGCGCGATTATCACGTCCTCGTAGGTCCTGAGGCCGAGGTCCTCCTTCATCCTCTTCAGCCTCATCAGAGTCTCGCGGGAGATCGTGAGGGTGGTCCTGCTCATCCGAGGCGCGAAAAATGGCATTCACTATTAAGCATTGTGAATATTAAATTGCAGCAGCGCCCAGGAGTCTATGGATCCCAAGACCCGTGTGTGGCTTAAATCCCCGAATCCGCTCGTAACTGGGCACTATTCGGGTTGATATTGGACTTCCTCTCTAATCAACTCATCAGGTCAGTTCTAGTGAGGTCTCGAGCCCCAGGCCGAGGCTCGCCTTCCGTCGTGAAACCGGCATTTCGCGTCGAACCCTTAGTACAGGTACTGAAGGGTCGTGCGCGATCAATGAGATTCTCTCTCGCTCCCCGATTATGCTGAGGGTTCAGTCCCGAAAAGGCGCGGAACGGCTTAGGGTGACGGCCCTGGGTGGTTACCCTACGAAGACGGCGTTCAGGCCCTCCTCCTTGGCTATCTCCACGAGCCTCTCGTCGGCGGACATGAACAAGTCCGCACCCACGCGCTTGGCCGACTCGACCTGGAGGGCGTCTGCCTGGTACACGTGCCTCTCCTCCACGAGCCTCCACGACCTCACCAGCAGCCTCGTCTTCACGGGGACGATCCTCAAGAGGTTGAGCCTGACGAGCCGCTTGGTCTCCAAAATGAAAAGACCGCGGGCCCTCCTGTAGTCTCTCTCCTCAAGCCACCCGCGCCTCCTGTACCTGTCCATCACCCCCAGAACCTCTCCGACGTTCCACGCGGAGAATGCCAGGGACGCCTCCCCGTCAAGCGCCCTCCGGTAGACCTCCTGAACCTCCCGCGTCCCGTCCTCCAGCAGATACCTCTTGACTATGGCGCTCGAGTCCAGGTAGGCGATCATCCTGGCTCCCTGCCCCCTCTGAGCTCTCTAAGCGTCTCGGCCGCACTCGTCTTGACCTTGGGCCTGACGGGCTCAACCCGGTCGGCCGACAGCCCCTCCACGTCGGGCTGGGGCAGGCCCTCAGATACCACGAGCTCCGACAGCTCATCCTCGATGGCCTCCTCTACGGCCTCGCTGAGGGATCTCAGTCCCCTCTCCCCTCCCACCTTCCGCCTGAATTTGTCCCACAGCTCCTTGTCCACCATGACGCTGGTCTTTACCCTGCTCATACTCCCTACCCTACTTAGGGTATGGAGTAAACTTCGTATTTAAAAAGTCCCCCGACCGCAGGGCAGGTCTATCGCGCTCACCCAGCTCGACCCACCCACGCGGCCTTGCCACGCAAGGGGCGCAGGGCTCTTTCATCAAAAAAGGGTGGGACATCGGGGCGCCCCCCTCAGTAAGTGATTGCCTTCTCGTCCCCCTGAGGGGAAGTGGTTCT
>CAZQNA010000002.1:0-241799 GCA_964594835.1 uncultured Nitrososphaerota archaeon | reverse complement strand
GGCGCCCCCCTCAGTAAGTGATTGCCTTCTCGTCCCCCTGAGGGGAAGTGGTTCTCCTAGCCCTGGGCCTGCTCCTCGAAGCTGCCCACACCGCCATGGCGACCACGACCGCCCCCGCCACCGCGCCGATGGCCGCGGCCACGGTGGTGGAGAGCCAGCCGCCTCCTCTGAATCCGGCCGGGGTCGTCGCTGCGGGGGACTTTGGAGGCCTCGTGGGGGGCTGAGTCTGGGTGGGCGGCTGTGTGGTGGTCGGGGCAGGGGTGGTCGTCGGGGTCCCGCCTCCGCCTCCGGATCCGGCAGCCGCTTGATCGAAGAGGTTCAGAAGAACTCTGTCGTTGTCGGCCCTCCCTAGGAAGAAGTACCACCAGGTGGGCGACGACCCGATCGCCAGGACCCCACTGTCCCCGACCCGGGAGAAGGCCATCATCCCCTCTCCCGGAGGGGATCCAGCGTAGCTGGCGATCACCGTGGCCTCGGCCGAGATGGTCTCCACGGGAGCTGGGCGGAACTGTTTGATCCTTGACACCCCCTCAGTGAGCCAGTGGTCGGCTATCTCGTGGGCCTCGACGTTGTAGCCTATCTCCTCGTATCTGAACCTCAGCCCGAGGTCCTCGATCACCCCGTTCGCCCGGTCCATCTGGCCGCCGCCCCAGGACCTGCTGGCGAAGACCACGAGGTACCCGCCGGACCTGACGTAGTCCTTGAGCTTGTCCGGATCCGGGCACCACGCGCCCCTGCCCCCAGGATCACGACGTCGAACTGGTCGAGGGAATCCGAGATCTGAGGCCAGCCCACCAGCTCAACGTAGCTGACGTTGACCATGGCCGACTCCATCAGCTCTCTGAGGTGATCGTAGTGGGAGGGATCGGGCGTCGCCATCGGATGGAACGGTGACTCGTATACGAGGACGCTCAGCCTGGTGGGAGGGGAGTCCCTCACCTCCACGGACGCCGGCACCGAGATGTCCCCCGGCCTCTGTCTCAACCACCACGGCCCCGCTGAAGACTCCGGGGGAGGACGTGTCTACCCTGAGCTCCACGCTCCCCCTCCCCGCAGGGTTAACCGCCTCGGGATCGACCTCCAAGACGGTAATCCAGGCGGGGGCGGACTTTACCTCGACCAGGTTGGTGCCGTCTATCCCGAACCCTCCCTCCACCACGGACCCAACGTAGACGGTTCCGAAGTTGAGCGCGGGCGGGACAGCCTCCGGAGGCGTGTCGGAGGCCCCAGTCGGTGCGCAGGGCGTGAAGAGGGCAAGGACGAGGATGAGGGGCAGCGAGTAGGCCAGAGCGATCGCCGAGAGGTGAGACCTCATGAGGGACTTCATCTCCCGCTGATCGGCCCGCAAGCCTCGTGAAGAAGGAGTCACGCCTTCGGGCATGAAGCCAGCTTCAGAGGATGCGAACTTAACAAGTGAACTCCTCACAGATTTAAGGCTGCGCCCGGCCGAATTCGGCAAAATATTTTGCCTAGCGTCGGCTGCACGCCGACGACGATCCTCCCGCGCCGGCGCGATCAACTGAGCGGCTGCTCCGGCCTCGACCTGCGGATTGGTTGCCTGGTCTCTCTTTGATGGCTGGCGGGCGCCAGGCGGTCTACTCGCGGGGGCCCGGCCGGCGCTGCGCGGGACGGGATTATCTAGGACGCTGTTCCCTGAAACTCGATGAGCCTGGGACCAAGGGTGAGGTGGGCCGCTCTACTCCTGGGGGTGCTCGGCCCGACGGCAGCTCTCGGCGGCGTGGCGGCCTCGATCGCCTCCTGTCCAGAGTTCAGCTGGAGAAGCAACGCCCTGAGCGATCTGGGTCACGCCCTGCTCAGCCCATCGGCCGTGACCTTCAACCTCGGCCTGGCCACGGGAGGATCCATCCTCCTGGCGTTCTCGGCGGCCTACGGTCGCAGGAGGTTTCCCATCACCTCGGCTACCCTCGGCGCGGCCTCCTACCTGCTGATCCTCGTGGCGGTGTTCGACGAGAGCTACGGGGCCCCGCACAACCTCTCGGCCGTGGTCTTCTTCCTCGTCCTGATGGGGGCGGCCGGGGTCTACTCATGGGAGAGGAGATCGCCCCTGCCGGCGACCGCCATCCCGGTGTCGCTGGCCGGGTGGATCGCGTACTCGCGGCTCGACGTGCGGTGGGGCCTCGCCGTCCCAGAGCTCATCGCCGTCGCGGCCTGGCTGGCCTGGTACGCCGACATGGTGCGGCTCGTATCTCTCGGCGGGCGTGAAGGATCCGGCCAGCGGGCGCCTTAGCCCGGTTTTTATCGACCGACCTCACCTCCCTGCCGGTGGGTCGGTGCCCTTCCCCCTGCCCGGTCTCCTCCTGGCGGCGCTGATCCTGTCGCAGTCGCCACCGACCTCCCTCCCCGGGGCCTGTCAGCCGGAGACTGGCGCCGCAGCTCAAGCGGGCCCCTCGCCTCCCGTGGAGGTCGATCTCGGCCCGGGGGAGCCGTGGATACTCTGGCGGGCCTACGCCGTGCCGTGGGGAGATCCGGCGGTCGGAGACGTTAACGGAGACGGGGATCTGGAGGTCGTGTTCGTCACCTCCGACGGGGTCCTCTTCTGCCTGGACGCCGGAAGCGGCGCCGAGGAGTGGCGGATCCAGCTGACCGTCGGCATCCTTCCCCCGAGCCCGCCCTCCCTCCATGACCTGGACGGCGACGGCATCCAGGACATCGCCCTGGCCTGCTATGGCTGCATCCTCGCGGTGAACGGGAGCGGATCGGTCCTCTGGAAGGTCGAGGGAATCCGCCCGACCTCTCTTGACCTGGCGGTCGGGGACATGAATGGGGACGGGCGGCCCGAGGTCGCCGCCGCGACCGCGGAGGGATTGCTCCTTCTGGAGGGGTCGACTGGGGCGCGGCTGGGCCTGTTGAGGTCGACCGCCCTCGGCTCGAGCGTGGCCCTCTCGTCGGGCGACGTGGATGGAGACGGTGCCTCGGAGGTGGTCGTCCTCTCCCCCGGCGGGAGCCTGGTCATAGTGTACGGCGAGTCCACGTCGGAGGAGCTTCGCCTAAGGGTGCCTTCCGGGGGGACACCGCGCGGTCTCCCTCCCCGCCCCCTACTCGTTGACCTGGACGGAGACGGAGATCTGGAGATCGTGGCCGCCGTGGGAGGCGCGGTCTCGGGCGTAGACGTCCCCTCCGGGATCAGGTGGACCGTTGAGACGTGGGGTCAGGTCCTCCCCCACGTGTCGGCCGGCGACGTGGACGGTGACGGGTCCGCGGAGGTGTTCGTCCAGACGGAGATAGGAGCCTGGGGAGGGTGCATCGGGGAGCTGGTCTCCATAGACGGTTCCACGGGCGAGGTTGAGTGGAGGAGGCGGACCGGCTGCTCCTACTGGGGGGCTCTCCTGGCGGAAGCTGACTCGGACGGAGACCTCGAGCTGCTGTTCCACTCGTCCTACCTGGAGGGGGGCGTCCTCCAGGTGCTGGACGCTCTGACCGGAGAAGAGGAGCGAACGCTGTGGTTCGGGGGGACCCTCGGCTTTGCCGTGCCGGCAGACGTCGACGGAGACGGGAGGTACGAGCTCCTGGTGGGCTCGACCTCCCTGGCCGGGAGGTCGCTGGTCGAGGGCATAGCCTGCGTGGAGACCAGGCCAGCCCCGCGGGGAGAGTGGGAGGTCAGGCTCCTCCCCTCGGACTACGTGGTGGCCGGCGATGGGGTCGGGCGACTCTCGATCGAGGTCCGCCCCGCGCGCCAGGCCGACGGACCCCTCAGGCTGCTCGTGTGGGAGGAGGGGAGCGGTGATGCCCGGCCGATCTCCGAGGTGTCGGGGGGCCCTGATGGGGTCTCTGCCGATCTGGAGCTGCCCGTCGGGGTCCACAGGCTACTCCTGGTGGTGCTCGACCGGGCCGGGGATGTCCTGCATCGGGAGACGGTCTACGCCGCGGTGGGCGATGCCGAACTGAGTATTCGGGCGTCTCCAGGGGTGCTCGGCGCCCTCGTTAACTTCTCCCTCGACCTGAGGCCCCTCCCCTTCAGCCCCAACCCCCTGCCCGCCCCTCCAGAGGCGGAGCACCCGGAGGCCCCCGAGGCGGCCTTCCTGGAGCTGAACCTCTCGCCCGTCGGGGGGAGCAGGTGGAGGGGGCCGAGGCAGGCCTATCTACACAACGGCCACCTGGGCGGGTCCCTGACCGTTTGGACCCAGGGGGCAGGCCCCCAGAGGGTCGGGGTCGATGTGGAGTCTCGGCTGGGACGCTGGATCGGGACGGAGGAGGTGAGCGTGTCTGGGTTGACGGCGGAGCTGGATCTCCCCGAGGTATCCCTCGGGAGGGTCAACCTTCGCCTCACCCTGGCCCCCACGGGCGAGGTCGAGGGGAGGTGGAACGGGACCGCCGTGGTGAGGGTCAACGGCCGCTTCGAGTCGTGGTTTCCGGTGTCCGTAGGTGAGGGAGGCCTGAGGGTCGAGAGGCCTGTGGACGCAGGATTCGGTGACGTCGGCAGGCTCAGAGTCGAGGTCTACGTGGTCATGGAGGGCTCCAGCCGGCCGGCGGCCTCCGTCGACGGGACCACAATCTTCCTGGGCCCCTGGTCCCTGATCCTCTCCCTCGCGCTGTCGGCAGCGGCAGCGTCGGCGCTGGCCCTAAGTCGCCTCCGGCCTGGGGCTAGACCTCCCTCAGGGCCGACTTGAGGGACGCCGTGTCCGCCGACAGGGATATGACGTCCCTGATCCCAGAGACGTGCCCCACGGGGAGGGCGACCTTTGGGCTCCCTATGAACTTCTTGAGGCTCAGCTGCCGGGCGGCCTGCCCGCTCAGGGAGACCACCAGCTCCACCACCCTCCACTCGCCCAGGTCGATTATGAGGTCGGAGACCTTCCCCAGGAGGAACCCGTCGGTGGTCACGACTCCCTTGCCGATCAGCTCTCTGGCGCGCATCGTCCGTAGTCTCGGCCCCGGCTTTTAAGGGTCGACGGGCGCGGGTCCGGGTTGGAAACCATTTTTGGCTACCGGCTCCACCCCGCGAGGGGGAGCTTGGGCCGCTGCGACCGGCAGGTCAAGGCTTACAGGGCTATGGCAGGGGGGCTGAGGCTCAGGCCCAAGCTCGTCCCAGAGCCCCTATTCTGGGTCTCCCTCTCGAGCCTCGCCGAGATGGACCCCAGGGTGCTCGAGCTCTGGCTGGAGGAGGGCGAGGACGCCCCGGACCCTCGGGCGGTGCTCAGGACCGTCAGGAGGTCCAGGGAGTGCGAGATCTGCGGCTCGAGGGCCGAGGAGCTGGACGAGGTCTGGGAGTACGAGGAGTCCGACGGCTCGGCCGTGGCGAGGCTGGTGGGGTTCAGGAGCCTGTGCGCGAAGTGCCACCTGGCCACCCACCTGGGGCTGGCCCAGCTCAGGCGGAGGTTCGGCGAGGCCTTCTACTGGGTTCAGGCCGTGAACGGGCTCTCCCGCACGGAGGCGGCCAGGCTGGTCGACCTGGCCGTTGAGGTGTGGAAGTGCCTGAGCTCGATCCCACCCTCAAGGTGGTCCCTGGAGCTCCCCGCCCTCGGGGAGATCGAGGCCAGGCCGAGGCTCGAGAGGCTCATGACGGCCATGGTCAGGTCTGAGACGTTCAGGCCGGCCAGGGGATGGGTGTGGTCGCCGGAGAACCCGAGGGTGTCGGCCCCCAACGTGGCGAGCGCCCTCGGCGGGTTTGCCGGGACGGTCTCGGTCCTCGAGGCCGCCAGGGAGACGGGCCTCAGGGTCCTCAGACAGGAGCTGAGCCACGCGATCTCCCTCCTGAGGAGGCCCTCGAGGCTCGAGGGGAGCCCCACGGTCGTGGGGAAGTGGATAGCCTTCCTGTCCACGAGGGAGGCCGTGCGCCTGTTCCGAGAGGTCGCGACGGCGATAGCCTCCGGCTCGGTACCGGCGCTCAGGGCCAAGCTGAGCTGGAGGAGGGAGGACTCGAAGGCCCTCATGGTGTACACCCCGAACTTCCTGGAGCCCAGGAGCGTGGCGGAGGTGGCCAGGTGGCTGGCTGGCCTGGGGATATCCGGGAGGATGATCTACAAGCCCGACGTCTTCACGAAGGCCGGGATATACAGGGGACACCCCCGGCTGCGCCCCCACATTTACGAGTTCGAGCCGGGCGAGGTGAGCGTCGAGGGAGGGGCCCTGGAGGCCTGGCTCTAGGTGATGGCTCAGGCCAGGCCGAACTCCTCCATCACGACGCGCCTCATGAGCCTCCAGGGCAGGTTCCCGGCGTAGAGCATGGTGTCGTGGAACCTCCTCAGGTCGAAGCGATCCCCGAGCCTCCTCTCGAGGTCCCTCCTGAGCTGGACGATCAGGTGCTTGCCCAGCAGGTACGAGAGCGGGTAGGTGGGGGTCATGGTGTACCTTCTCACCTCGGCGGTCGCCGCGCTCCTGTCCATCCCCACGTGCTCCACGAGGAAGTCCACGGCCTCCTCAACGCTCATCTCTCCCCTGTGGAGCTTGACGTCCAGTATGATCCTCGCCGCCCTCCAGAGCAGGTCGTTGACCATTATCAGCCTGTGCTCCGGGTCGTCGTGGAAGCCCTGCTCCTTCATCATCTCCTCGCAGTAGAAGGCCCAGCCCTCCTGGAACTCGATGGGCTGGGACATGAGCCTCACGAGTGAGGGGTTCTCGAGGGCGCAGGAGAACTGGAGGTGGTGCCCCGGGTACGCCTCGTGCACGGAGGTGTTCTCGATGCTGGCGTAGCTGTGCTCCGCGAGCATCTCGGGCGTGGCTGGCGGGGTCACGAGGTATATGCCCTGCCTCACCGGGTCGAACTTCGCCGGGGGCATGTAGGCCGCTATGGGTATCAGGTGCCTGAGGAACTCAGGGGTCTCCGCCACGTCGAGCCTCTCGTTCTCCGGGACCGTCGCGATACCCCTCTCGATCACGAACCTCCTGGCCTCCTCGATGGCCGTTCTGTAGGCCCCTATCAGCTCCTCGAAGGTCTCGGGGTGCCTCGACTTGATCCTCCCCAGCACCTCCTCCGGAGAGGCCTCTGGATCTATCGCGCGGGCGATCTCGGCCCTCTCCCCCTTAATCCTCTCCAGGTAGTCCCAGCCCAGCCGGAGTATCTCGTCGGAGCTCATCTCTATGCCCCTCAGCTCCAGGAGCCTGTCGAACATATCCGGCCTATGGCGAAATCCTCCCTGGCCCTGGGGATCACCTCCTCCCCCAGCCACCTCGCGTGCCTCTCCATGGCCTCCGCCGCAGCCTGGGCGGCCTCCTGGACCCTCCTCCTCAGGTCCGCGGGGACCCCCTCGGACGACGCCGACTGGGCCGCGGCGCCGAAGAGGGCCGGGGCGTACCTCGTCGTCTCCAGGGCGATCTCTACCCAGATCCTGATCGGGTCCCTCAGGAGCTCCCTTGACCGGGACTCGTAGGCCGGGACCTCCTCGAGCCTGGAGGCGACGCTCTCAAGCCTCCTCTCAAGGGGGGCGAAGTCCCTGGCGAGGAGGAGGAACACCCCCTCCCCCACCGTGTCGGGGACGCCGTCGGACCTCTCCCAGCTCCTCAGCTCCTCGAGCTGGAAGGTCGCCAGATCGGCTGACTGGATCGCTAGCTCCCTGTCGATCCTCCTGTCCCTTGAGAGGGACTCCGGGGGAATGGACTCAACCTCGTCGCGGAACTCCCTGACGAGCCTGGCCTCCTCCCGGATCTGCCTCAGCGTCCCCTCGGGCAGCCGCCCGTCGTGCTCGTGGACGCCCAGGAAGGTGGCCATGACCGGCTCGAGCTCGAGGAACCTGTAGAAGAACTCCCTCACGAGGGCGTCGAACCTCTCGTCAGACATGGCGCGCAGCCTCCGACCCGCCTGACGTCGGCGGGGCGCGGCGGCAGCCGGGGGACTCGGCTATATCCCTGCCGCTCACGGGTGGGCGCCAACCGTTATATCCACGGCCCGGGGACTCGCGCGAGTTGAGCGAATCCTTCGAGCGGATCTTGGGTGGTGCGGCCGCCTACTGGAGGAACCTCGAGAGGGGGTTCCACATCCTGCTCAGCGGGGAGACCCCCTCGGCCGACCAGCTCCTGGGGGAGTCCGCGGAGGAGGCCGCCGTAATCCTGGGGCAGGGCAGCGCCTCCGAGCTCAGGCAGGAGCTGGAGACCCTCCCCGAGGAGGTGGTGGAGAGCGGGCTCGGGGCAATCAGGAGGGCCATAGAGGACCTCACCACCCCCACCGGCGCCCTGGGGGCCGCGGCCGTCTCGCTCCTCGTCGGGAAGGCGGGGATCGAGGGGAAGCCTCAGGCCTTCAGGAGGCTCCTGGACTCGATAAGGACGCTGAAGGACGGGGTGAGCGTGGAGGAGGCCGTTGAGTACCTCTCCGCCACGGCCGTGGAGGTCGTCAGGGAGCTGCCCGAGTTCAGGTACTACAAGCGGATCGACGAGGGGCTCGAGGAGGCCGGGCTAGGCCCTCAGGTCAGGCAGCTGGTCCCGGCCCCGGTCTACTGGCTTGGGAGGGCCGTCGGCGCGGGAGCCGTCACGGGGAGGTTCCTGGCCCTGGAGGTGATATCGTTCGGGGGCGTGATAGGGCTGAGCGAGGCGCTTGAGAGGCTGAGGGAGACCAGGGTGGGGGAGGAGGCGTCCAGGCTCCTCAGGGGGCTCGAGGTCGGCGGCCCCGTCCTGCTCTACGTCCTGGGAGAGGTGGCCGAGGCCGGGGACAGGACCGCCCTTGCCCTGCCGGCGGCCGCGGCCTGGCTGGCGAGCGAGGACTGACCCCCGGGGGTCTCAGGAGACGTTGAAGGCGCTGGATACCTGAATCTCCTCGGCCTGGACCTCTCCGTCCCCGTTCAGGTCGGACCACTCCACAAGGTAGGCCACCCCCGGCTTGAGCATCGATCGGTGATCCGCGCTCCAGAGGGCTGCCGCCCTGGTTCCGTACCTCGTGCACCCCATGGACCCGACCCAGAGCGACCCGTCCACGTCCAGGGCGAAGACCACGGCGAAGTCGTGCCTGGCCCAGTCCTCGCCGCCAACGGATAGGACCGTACCGTTGGGCAGCCTGAGCTCGACTCCGCCGGCAGTCCTGGCGAATGACATGCTCACCGCCTCCAGCAGGGGGGCGGCCGAGGGGTTCGCCAGGGGCCCGCCGATCACCAGCACGACGTCGGCCCTCGCCGGGGGGACTGTCGAGGTCTGGAGCCCTAGGGCGGACGCCACGAGCTCTGCGGCCTCCCTGTCGACCCACCCCTTGTACACGGAGTACCCCGAGGCCGCCGCGGGGGGCGGCGGGGACGCCAGCCTGCAGATCAGGTCCAGATCGACGTCGCCCTCCCCTGAGGCGAGAACGGTCCAGTCGGGCCCCAGGAAGACCCAGCTGCCCAGCACCCTGACCCCGAAATCCTTCCAGACCTCCCTGTCGTCCTGGGCGAAGGTCCAGCCCGGCACCCCCAGCTCCCGGACGAACTCCAGGTTAGCGTCCGGAGACCCGCCAACCCCGACCAGGACGACGGAGATGGACTCCGAGTTCTCGCACTCACCCCAAGACTCCGCCAGAGCGGAGATCCTGTCCCGGCACTCGGAGCAGTAGGCCGCGAAGAACACGAGGAGGACGTACCTCCCCCTGAGTGAGCTGGGCCCGATCGATCGGTCGTCCGACGCGGACAGTTCGAATTTCGGGGCCTCCTGGCCTGGTGGGGGGAGCGCCGCCGTAGCCCAGACCGACGGCGAGAGGAGGACAAGCAGGAGGATCGCGCCCGCCTCGCCACGCATCCTCTCACCATCTCCTGAGAAAATATGAGGTTGATCCCCCGAGCGCCGATCACCTTTTTCGCCTGCCGCGGCGGGGTTGAGTCGATGAGGCGCGCCCGCCTCGCCGCGGCCGCGGTCGTCGCGGCGGCCCTCCTGACGTCGCTTGCGTGGGCCCACGAGAGGACGCGGCCCCGGGTCCTGCTCAGGTACACGAGGTCCGGAGGGGTGGCCGGCGTCAGGGAGGAGATGATCGTCTACGAGGACGGGAGGGCTGTCCTCACCAGTGGTGGGATGTCATCGGGTGGAGATCTCCCGGAGGGGCTCGTCTCGGCCCTCAGGATCGTCATACGGGGGATCGGAGGGGGTGGGGTGGTCGGGCCCCCGCCCGCCGAGGGTGCCGCCGACTTCTTCACTCACGAGCTGGACTCCCCGGACCTCGGCGTCTCCGTGAGGTGGGTCGACCCGTGGGCGTCCGGCGGCCGTCTACCCGACGAGATCATCGCCCTTGACCACCTGATCTCCTACGCCAGGGCCTACCTCCTCGGATGGGAGGCCGGGCTCTCCGATGCGTCCTCCTCTGGGGGCATGACGCTGGAGGTGTGGATCGAGAGGCCCTGGGCCTCCCCCGGAGATGAGGTCTCTATTCAGGCCGAGTTCTCCAACGGGGGACCCGAGGCCGTGAGCTACGAGGTCCAGACGCCCTGCCACCCCGACGTGGCCCTGGAGCCCGAGGGGGGAGGGGCGCAGGTGATCTACACCCACCCCTCCTACGACCCGGCAGCCCCATGCGCGCAGGTCGTCGCCAGGAGGGAGGTCCCGCCGGGGGGAACTGTCGTCAACTCGGCGGTCTTGAAGGTGACCGGTCCCTCGGGCAGGATCGTGTGGATCAGGGCCTCACTCGCGGGCCTGGAGGGGGGGCCCGAGGTCAGGGTGCCCCTGGTGGTCACTGGCTGACCGGGGGTCGGCCGGTCGCCGGTAGGGCACCGGGACACCTCAGGCGGCCCGGCCGTCCCGGGGTGGGGGCCTTTAATATAACGTCAGTTATTTCTGGGTGAGGGCAATGCGTGAGGGCGGTCGCAGGGTACTGAGGGTCCCGAGAGGGTCCGAGGAGGAGGTCTCCCGGGGAGTCAGAGACGTCGTCCTGGTTCCAGTCGGCCCCACCGCTCCGTCGGTTGGGGAGAGGGTGATCCTCGAGTCGGAGGCCGGGCCGATCGCGGAGGGGGAGGTCGCCTGGGTCGAGCGTCTCCGACTCGGGAGGCGATAAGGTCCCTGGGGGGCAGGATCCTCTTGGATCCAGGTCACATCCCCGAGGGAGGGGACCCAATGGAGGAGAGGTTCCTGGCGGTGGGTCTAAAGCGCCTCGTTCCCCGAGTGAGCCTCGAGGCGGAGGAGGATCTCCCAAACGAGTTCCTGGCCGACCTGAGCGTCTGCTCGTCCTGCCCGTTCAGGGGGTCCTGCTCGGCCTGGTGAGCCGGCTCCACTCGAGTGGTTCGAACTCCGCATATTTTCCAGGCGTGAAAGTAGTGCGGGCTTTTTAGCTCCCCGCGGGGAGGTTGGGAGGCCCCGGTGTGAGTTGATGAGGGGGAGGTCCGTCAGGAAGCCCTGGGGCAGAGAGGTGCTGGTCGCCGACGAGCCGGAGTACGCCGCCAAGATCCTGGAGATGAGGGAAGGCAGGCCGACGAGCCTCCACGTCCATCCAATGAAGAAGGAGTCCCTCTACGTGGTCTCGGGCCGTCTCAGGGTCGAGACGTCGGAGGGGGAGTACGAGCTCTCGCCGGGCGAGGGCATAACCATCGAGCCGGGGGTCGAGCACAGGCTCGTGCCCCTGGAGGACAGCGAGGTGCTGGAGGTCTCGACGCAGCCGAAGGACGACACTGTGAGGATATCTGACCCCTACTGGAGGGCCAAAGTGGAGAAAGCGACGTAACCATTCGATCTCCCTCTAACTCTTCTGTGAAGACCAGTTTAGTAACGCTTACGATTATATGGGTCCACACAATCATTGGGTGGAATGGATAAAGCTGAGTTACTCATAACGTTATATGATAAAATTACACTTTTGTGTCGTAGAGTCGTCAGCGAAGTCCTTAATTATGGTTCTCACAAAAAGATTTTGTCCAAAGCAGGTGGTCACGTCGAATATGGGTTTGATAGAAAGTTAGAAAAAGAGATCAGAAGGCTCATTTCTTCTTTTTCAAGGAGACATAACCTTGGTGCTTATGCAGTTATAGAGTCTACTCGCTTAATTATTTCAGGGGACCCCGTCGTAGTAGGCCTAATTGATCCGATTGACGGGTCCCGCGAATTAGCCTCTGCCTCCCTAACTTGGCCAGCATATAAAACACTCGTTGGAAGGGGACCACAGTCTGCGACAGTAGTATCTCTGGGAATAGTTCCCCAGCAAAAAGCTCTATCAGTTAAACTGAATGACTTCAAACTTTATGGCATTTTCGATCACAGAACGAAAGAAGATTACCTCATCATCCGCGTCTCTAAAGATCATCTAGTACCGCTAAGATCTGCGCGAAAAATTTCAAAGGTGGGCTTTTCCCAATCAAACAGAAATAGCCCGTCCGCTATAGTTTTAGGATTCCAAGGGTTTCCGTGTTGGTATTTATCAAAAACAGCACGTAAAATAATCAATAAATTAACATTGGCTGGACTCGGAATCTCGATCGAGTCAATCGCGCCGACTTCATTAGCACTTATCGATTCTCTGGCCAAGCAGAACGCGTACCTAGACTTTAGGGCGTCCCTAGTTAGGTTTGGCGAAGGTAAAGGGGCTACCCTTAAAATTTATGATGTCTCTGCTTTACCTGCTTTTTACCACGTTTTTGGGAAAAATCTTTTTCTATTTAATGGAATTACTCCCTGGGACGTTCCAGTTTGGAAAGCAAAATTAGAGCCCTCTGATTTAAATATATTTGCCAGTCCTCAGAACTATGCAGACATAGTTTTTAAAGAAGATTGGTTCTTTCCGTTATTGAGTAGTTAGTAAACAAGATAGCGAAAAGCCTGAATATCTCCTCGTAATTCTGCTATTAAAACAGAGTCAATGGATATCTACATGCTCGAGAAAGCTTATCCGTTTCACCCCCTCATCCACCTTTCGAGCGCTTATGACGGAGGTAGTTGGCTTAGTTCTAGCTGGAGGATACGGTAAAAGGCTAAAGCCTTTAACGAATAGTGCCCAAAAATGTGCTCTTCCTATCGATGGAGGCCCCCCTGTGGTTAGGGCCATGAGAAAGTTAAATGAAATTCATGCTAAAAAAAAATCGTTATACTTGGATATAGGTGGAAAGACGTAGTAAAAACTCTAAAACGAGCTGGCTTTTATGCCTATGAACACTACGTTCCAGTGTGGGCCCATCCATCGGAAAGGTTAGGAACTATGGGGGCAGTACTAAAGACATACGAGTACGTAAGAAAATCCTCTCCAGCTGACAGCAGGAAGATACTAATCATGTATGGCGACATAATCATTATCGGAGTTGATTTGGAGGGATTGATACAGAGTTCCCTAAATTCGGAAATAAGTGTTACAATATTGGGTGTTGACCCCGGAAAGTTCCTTATCGAGGAATCCCTCTCCAGATTTGGGGTAATGTTCACGAAAGATCCCTATGACTTAAGGGACGCTATCTTTATCGAGAAACCAAACCTTAATGCACTCGAATATATTCGTCGGGACAGGTTTGTGTGGGGTGGGGTAATGATTATAGACGAAAGAATTTTGGCAAAATTTTTCTTCAACGGTGGGGATATTGGTAGAGATTTCCTTCAAAAATCCTTCAATATAATAAAGCCGAGGATGAGCATCTATAGCAGACTGAAGAGCTGGGTGGATATTGGATCGAGAAAAACGATAAGAAAACTCAGGATTGAAGGATATAAATTGCTTTCTAACACTGGGTGATAACTATGTCATTATTCTATCCACTGTATGATAGTAAAAGGATTGTAGTAGTCGTCGGTACAGCAATCGACAAAAAGACCCTCATTGAGATTATAAAGGGCAGGAATCACTTTAGTTTCAATACGAGCGTAGAGGTGCTTCCGGCTCACCCATCAGATACCCAAGCAGTATCCATGTTATTCTTCCGCCGCGTGCCTTATGAAATCTATCCGATTTACTGTGACTCGCCTTTTGCGAGAAATTTATGCGTAATTGGTCTAGAGATATCTGTTAGAGACGAGTTCGCAGGCAATAAAAGATTCTCTCGAACCGATAAAATGGCAAGCCTACTAAGATCAAGCGCTCGAGGATTTAAATTAATAAGCAAAGTTCTGTATAATTATGAAAGATTTTTATCCGAGGATGTAGGTATGCGAAACGAAGTTGTAGCCGAAGTGTCGGGAATAGAGGGCACCCCAAGGAAACACCAGGGGCTGGATGAGTTTCTTCTCTATACTATATCCAATGCCAGAACCTTCAGAGTTGCTCAGGAAGGTGAGGAGGCTCTAATAAAAATAAATGTATATAATCAAAAAAGTATATTAGAAGGTTCAAGTCGGGCGCCTGTCTTTGAAACTAGGGACGGATGGCTAGTATTCAGAGAGATAATGTACAGAATTATTTCGGATTTCAGTAAATTCCCAAGCATCTTAAGGCTAATAAACGGAGGGGACATTATCGATGATATCCTTATCTTGACATTAGGTAGCTTAGAGTGCAATAACTTTCTTCAATACTTGGTGTCTTTGAGTAGAAAGCTTGATGTAAGATCAAGGATCTTGTATGACTTAGCTAATGCCTGGGACGAAAGGCTTATTGAAGAGTGCGAAGAAAAGGGATATCCCTTTGCGGCATTTGATAGCTCTTCCCTAGTATCAACAGCAGTTTGGACCAGCGAAGGTACAAAATTGTTCAGAAGAGGAGTCGAACCTACTGCAGCTCTAGTCCTTAACTTTGATGTTCCAGGTGATTTGCTTGGAGTAAGTACCCGTAGAAAGAAGA
Organism: uncultured Nitrososphaerota archaeon; assembly: GCA_964594835.1. Classification (GTDB taxonomy): domain Archaea; phylum Korarchaeota; class Korarchaeia; order Korarchaeales; family Korarchaeaceae; genus DRBY01. The sequence goes on along the minus strand of CAZQNA010000002.1, from coordinate 227,212 downwards.
ATATTCCTGTGCTCGCGGTAAGTGGAATTGGTGGAAAATCAGCTTTGGCCACGAAGCTTGCCTTAGGATATTTAGTCACCATGAATCCACTTTTCGAGAGAAATTCTATGTATTTACTGGAGTTTAAGGAGGAATTTACTAAGAGAATTTGCATCGAGGTAGCTAAAAGAGTGGGGGAGTGCGTCATTGATGATCCGACTATATTAATCAGAACAAGATGGGGACGAAAGATTTTAGTTAAGACCTTCAAGCAAGAGGATGCGTTCAGGGAAGCTCTAGTTAGTAGGGCACGGGGAGGATAAATGACACTTTGGCTAACACAGGAGGAAGCTCGTGGGTTTATTGCGAGATATGAGAGAAATTCCTTAAGATTAATTACTGGCTCTACCCTTTCAATATTACTTGTTACCTTAAAGCATATATTTGAAAAGCCATCCAATGCAACAACTAACGGGATAGCTGAGATGTTCAGACTCCAGATATTCATACCGATGATGGTTTACATAATTATTAAATCCTACAGATTGATGAAGAAGGTAAGTCTGGAGATAAGTGAGCCCGATATCTACAGAGTCTTTGGAGAATGGTTCAGATTCTATTTAAACACCATTATCGGATTTATTGTAATCTTATATTCGTATTTTGTAAATAATATTAGCATAACTTTATACAATCTGGGAGTAGCAGATAAACGACTGCTTCTTATTTCGGCCTTATTCACATTCTTTCCAAGTGTGTTCGCCGCTTTTGACCTTATCCCCAAAATCAGAGAACTATTTTGTGGAATCATCGTAAATCTATTAAGAACACGACTTTACTATCTGAAAGTCGCCGCTCTCTCTCTATACTATAACTAGCTAATCTCGGCAAACGGCCTATAGTCCATCAAATTCCGAAGTAATTCAACAAAAATCTGGGGAGATAGGACAATGCCCCAAAAAATTTAGCAAAATGAGGCTTAGATAGATATATGGTTTCCTCAATTTATGCTAAAGCCATTCATACTACCCGGGGAACTTACCCGGGCCTGAGCATGTTCGTTTTAAACGACCGCTTCCGGTGAGCGGGAGGTAAGGCTTATGGAGAGTATTATTCCCCCATTAGAAGAGATAACCCCTAAGAGTTTTAAGGAGTCGTTCCAGAGAATTCTTAAGGTCAAAAAGAGGGCCGGAATCACCCCGATACTTGACAATCCCCCGGATCTCCTACAGAGGGCCCAGCTCTACGGGACGAGGTTCAGGAACGGGTCCTGGAACTGGGCGTCTAACATCTGGAGCAGGTCCGCCAAGAACACCGTCGTCATAGAGAGCGACGACGAGCTGAAGACCGAGCACAGGCTCCTCCTGCTGAGGGTCCTTGAGCACATCCTCGCCCAGGGGCCCCTGATCAAGGTCGACGGCTACGTGGGCAAGCCCGGGACCAGGGCTCAGATGCACGCCCGGGCCTACGTCGACCCGCAGTTTCCCGACCTGGCGTACAGGTGGAAGCAGCTGGTCTTCGACGCCCCGCCGGACGAGGAGCCCGACGTCGAGATCTTCCACATCCCGCACTACCTGGGGAACCCAAGCGTCCCCGGGACGGACAGGATGCTCATGGTGATGAGGTTCCCGCACCACAACTTCACCATCATAACGGTGTCCTCCTACCAGGGAGAGCTGAAGAAGGCGGTGCTCACCCACTGGATCTACCACGTGTACAAGCGCGGCGGGACGGGCGAGCACGCCTCGCTGAGGGAGTTCACCGTCAGGACCGCGGGGGGCGAGTGGAGGCGCGTGGTGATGGCCGTCTGGGGCCTCACCGGGACGGGCAAGTCGACGCACGGGCTCTACGTCTGGACCCCAAACAACGCCCTGATCTACGAGAGGGAGTTCGGGATCAACCCGCTGGACTACGTCAGGGATCAGGTGATCAAGAACGACGACATAATCGCCATATTCGAGGACACGGTCATCGGCTCCGAGAGGGGCTCCTGGACCAAGACAGAGGACCTCGCGCCTGAGCAGGAGGCCATGTGGCGGGCCGCCACTAGTCCGCACGCCCTGCACGAGAACACGGAGTTCGACGAGAGCGGCAACCCCTGCTTCGAGGGGAAGCTCTTCCAGTACTTCGGGGTCCCAAACAGGAACTCCAGGTCCGTGCTCAGGCTCGAGGACACCGGCTACTTCGACGGGGACGTGGAGTCGTCGGGGCCCCTCAACTTCGCCATCTTCCTGAGCCCCGGCTACTTCACCGACTGGGCTTGGGTGAAGATAGAGGACCCGGCCCTGGCCGCGAAGGTGCTGGCCGACGGCAGGACCATAGGCCACCCGGCCCAGGCCAGGGAGGTCGTGGGGAGGGTCAGGTACGTGGCGAGGTTCGCCCAGCCCTTCACCATGGGCGTCCCGAACACGGCCCACGTCGTCAGGTTCTACGAGTTCCTGAAGAAGAGGATCGAGAGCGGCGACCCGATAGAGGTCTACCTGTTCAACAACACCGGCAGGATAATCGCCGAGTACAGGTGGACCGAGGTGAAGCTGGGGGACAGGGTCATCGAGGCGCCGGAGCCCGTCCTCGTAGAGAAGAACGGCATCCCCAAGGCCGTCGGTGGGGAGAGGCCCACCATCGAGGAGACGGAGCTCTTCATCCTGCAGGCGGCCAGGGGGGCCGTCAGGTACAGGCCCCATCCGGTCTGGGGCGAGAGGGTCCTCGTCCCGGATGAGGTCCCTGGGATAAGCAGGGAGAGGCTGAGGCAGCTTGATCCGACCACCTATCTGGACAGGGGGGAGTTCGAGAGGCTGCTGAGGGCTCAGATCGAGGTCAGCAAGTACTACCTCGACAGGAACTGCCCCGGACTCCCAAGGGAGATCTACGAGGCCATGGACTTCTGACCGGGTCCTTGAGAATCTCCCGGGGGAGTCTGCGATGACATAGAGGTGGTTCGCCCCGCTGGCTGGTGTGTTGGCGCCAGATGGAATAATCGACGTCTCGTAGCCGAAGGCCCCAGTCACAAGCGGCCTCTCAGCTGAGGGCGTCAGGCCAGGTACGTCAGCAGCCCGAGGAGGGCCGAGACGGCCCCCAGCGTGACGTGTGCCAGCCTGAGGTAGGGAGCTACCCTTAGGAGCCTGGGGTCCCTCGACCGCTGGGCGAGGGCCAGGGCCGCCCCGGTGAGGACGGTCGCCGCCCCGTAGTACACGGCCAGCCGCCCCGCCGCGCAGTGGTCAAGCACGAGCTCCCATCCCACGCTAGACCCTCCCGACCGGGAAGATGTAGAGGGGGGCGAGGTCCGTCTGGAGTATCTCCGCCACCTCCGAGTCGTGGAACGCGCCAACGGCCACAGTCCCCAGCCCCATGGCGGTGGCCTGAAGGTAGACGTTCTCCCCGACGTGGCCCGCCTCCATGTGGACGTACCTCACCCCCCTCTCCCCGTAGACCGACGTGGTCCTCGAGTAGTCGGCCGCGATCACGAGGCAGGCGGGGGCGTCTCTGACCCAGGGCTGTCCCAGGGCCGCCTCGGCCAGCTCACGCGAGAGGTCCCCCGACCTAACTGGCCTGAGGGAGTGCTCGGCCGGGAGGTACTCGTAGACGCCCGCCCCGAGCCCAGGGACCCCTCCCTCCCTGACGACGAGGAACACGGCCAGGGGATAGGTCGCCCCGGCGCTGGGAGCCGACCTGAACCCCCTGACCGGATCCGTAATCCCCTGAGCGGCCCAGAGGAGCTGGGAGATCTCCTCAAGCCTCAGGGGGGAGTCGGAGTAGGACCTGATCGACCTCCTCCGGGCGATGGCCTCCTCCACGCTCACCTCGCCCGTCAGCTCCGGCTGGGGGAGGCGGATGAGGCCCTCGACTCGGGCGGCGGGCGGGGGAACCCTCTCGACCCTCACCGCCCCGGAGAGGAACAGGGTCCCAGCAGAGATCGCCAGGATGACCCCTACCAGGGTGGCCGACAGCCTCGGTGGTGGGTACACGGGCCTCAGGGGGTGGAGAAAAAGAAGCTGTTGTCGGCGGGGAGATCCGCCGACGAATATCCCCGCAGGCGCCGAGGGGGACGGGTGGGTGAAACTCAGGCCTCCCTGAACCTGTCCCTCAGCTTCTCCAAGACCTGGGGCAGGGTGGTGTACTCCATCTCCTCCGAGCCGAGCCTGTGGGGCATGAAGGGGCCGTGCCTCCTGAGGTAGTCTGCTATCTCGTTTGCGAGCCTCCTCGCCCTGTCAAAGGCCACGTCCGAGAAGAGGTCGCTGGGGCCGATGAGCTTGGAGTCCTTCACGTTGAAGCCCAGCGCCACCACCCTCGGGGGGCCGTCGAACCTGCTGGGCCTGGCGTCGGCCTCGCTCACCGGCATGAGGGGGCCGTTGTGGGATCCCCTCATCCACCCCGCGACCAGGTGCGGGAACGCGAAGGGTTCGAGGACCTCTCCCAGGGCGGGAAACTTGCTCTGGGCCCTGACTATGGCCACGGGGTCATCCTTGCCAACGTACTTGCCAGCTATCAGGTTGAGCCTGGTTGTGCTCACCGCGGCAGCGACGTCCCTCGGCTCCTCCCTCGTGTAGACCCGCCTGATCACATACCTCTCCGGCGCGCCGATGAGGGCGAGGAGGTCGTACGTCTCCTCAGGCGCGTTCAGCTCGACGATCTTGCCCTCGTGAACGTCCATCACCTCGAAGGTGAATCCCCTGTGGAGCCTGGGGGCTATCACGAGGCCGGCGGTGTTGAAGGGGTCTGCGAACATCCTGAACACCGGGAGGTTGAAGGCCCCCGGCTCGGTCTTGTCGGCCATGAACACGACCACGGGCTCTGCCGGCCTCTCCTCGAACTCCACCTCGGCGTAGCCCGGGCCCATCCCCCTGAGGTTCCCGGAGAAGGCGTCGCTCAGCAGGTCCTGTCCGGCGCCGTAGAGGCCCAGCTCCCTTGCGGCGTCTGCCGCCTTCTTGAAGGTCTCCCAGGCCAGGGTGTGTATCTCCTCGCTCTCCTCGCCCTTCCGATGGGTCATTATGAGCTCCAGGTCGTCCCCGACCCTCGTTACGTAGAAGTCCTCTATCAGGCCCTCCTTCTTGGCCTTCGCCAGCTCCTGCCTCGCCACCTCCAGCAGCTGAGGCGGGGCCACGTGGTGACCGGCGAGGCTCCCGACGTCGGCCTTGATGACGGAGAGTGTGGTCCTGACCATCGACGTCACCCGGGGTGACCCCGCGAAACGGGCTAAATGTTTTGACCCCCGGCGAGATGCCGGCGGCAGGCCGGCGGAGCCTCCTCACCGTCTGAGGGGGTCCCGAGCGAGTTCTTCCCACCCGGACGGGAAGCCTCAGCCTCTAAGTCGCCGGGAGACTCCTTTTGGGGGATCCGGGGGCTCTGGAAGACTTATAGAGGGGACGTCCGGTGGAGGCGGGAGGTGCGAGACTTGCCCGAGGAGTTCGAGCCATACTCCCGCTTCGTCAGGAGGGACTACTCGCCCGATCCCGAGGCCGACGTGATCGTGACCTTCAGGGTGAAGCCGGCCCCTGGGTTCACGGTGGAGGACGCGGCCGGCGCCGTGGCGGCGGAGAGCAGCGTCGGAACCTGGACGACGCTCTACAACTGGTACGACCAGGGCAGGATCGACAGGCTCATGGGAAAGGCCTACTTCTTCAAGGACCTCGGGGACGGGTCCTACCTCGTCAGGGTGGCGTACCCCGTGGAGCTCTTCGAGAGGGGGAACATGCCAGGCCTGCTCGCGTCGGTCGCGGGCAACGTGTTCGGCATGAAGAGGATCGACGGACTGAGAGTGGAGGACATCTACCTCCCGGAGGCGTTCCTCAGGGACTTCAGGGGACCCAGCAGGGGGATCAGCGGGGTCCGGGAGATATTCGGGGTCCGCGACAGGCCGATCGTCGGGACGGTGCCGAAGCCCAAGGTCGGCTACACCCCGGACGAGGTGGAGAGGCTCGCCTACGAGATCCTCAGCGGCGGGATGGACTACATCAAGGACGACGAGAACCTGACCGATCCCAGCTACTGCAGGTTCGAGGAGAGGGCGGAGGCGATAATGAAGGTAATAGAGAGGGTGGAGAGCGAGACCGGCGAGAAGAAGGTTTGGTTCGCCAACATAACGTCGGACGTCAGGGAGATGGAGAAGAGGCTCAAGCTCGTGGCGGACCTCGGGAACCCATTCGTCATGGTGGACGTGGTGGTGGCTGGCTGGTCCTCCCTAACCTACGTGAGGGACCTGGCCGAGGAGCACGGGGTCGCGATACACGCCCACAGGGCGATGCACTCTGCCTTCACGAGGAACCCCCGCCACGGCATCTCCATGTACGTCCTGGCAAAGCTCTGCAGGATAGTAGGCGTCGACCAGATCCACATCGGCACCCCGGGCGTCGGCAAGCTGGAGGCCAAGGCCAAGGAGGTGATCAGGTACGCCGCCATACTCAGGGAGGAGCACTTCAGGCCGGACCCGGACGACGACTTCCACCTGGAGCAGAGGATGTACCACATAAGGCCCGCCTTCCCCGTCTCGTCCGGGGGCCTGCATCCCGGCACCCTGCCGGACGTGGTCAGGGCCCTGGGGAGGGACCTCGTCATACAGGTCGGGGGCGGGGTGATCGGACACCCCGACGGCCCCAGGGCCGGGGCGATAGCCGTGAGGCAGGCTCTCGAAGCGATAGCCGAGGGGGTCCCGCTGGACGAGTACGCGGAGACCCACAGGGAGCTCAAAAGGGCCCTGGAGAAGTGGGGGTTCGTCAAGCCGATCTGAGGCCCCTACCTCCTCCGCCTCCCTTTTTGGAGGTTCACTCCCTTCGCACTCAGCGCGGCCGCTGGCGGACAGGAGGCGCCATTTTCTCGGGGATCCTGCCAAGGAGACTGGCTGGGGCCGGGGACGCACGACTCTCAGCGCTCGGCCCTGAGCTCTGAAGTCCGTCTCCAATTTATCCTCCCGTCCGCGGCGACCGCGACTCCGTAGTACTCCGCGGCGGCCTTCGGGGATATCAGACCGTCCGCCACATCTCGGGAAGGCCCCTGGATCTCTCCGTCGAGCTCCTGTAACTCATCCGCCGGGCGCCCTGGCCACGACATGGATCTCGTATCGAGTAGCTGGTTCTGAAGAGGTGTGTATAAATCGCCCAGGCTCAAGAGGCCGCGGTAGCTCTAAAGAGCCCAAGCCCCAATCGAATTTGATCCGAGAGGAGAGTTCTAGGCAGAAGGAAGACAACCTGTAGCTGTGCCGGGCTTCCGGCGCAACTTTAATTGTCGATAATGTAGCCCTCGCCATGACACATCGCCACTTGATCCGGGAGGCAATTGAACCAAGTGTTTGTCTTGCGAGAACCAGCAGGTTAGGGAATCATTAGTCACCAGCCAGTGGCGCCTCAGAGGGAGTATCTCGCCGAAGCAAGAGCCGGAGGCCCCCCGTAAAACCCTCTAACAGAAGACAGGACCATAGAACCCTACTCTTTCTCTTTAAGCGGAGTTATTGGCTAAATAGCTTCTTTTAGATCTCGTCTTCGCTACGTTTCTCAGCGAACTCTATGCCGACCTTCCCCCTGGATCTCAGCGCCATGTCCAGCACAACTTCGGATATGTCGGACACGTAGTCAACAATCCTCATTAGATGCATCAGGACGGTCTTGTTACTCACCTCTCTAAACAGTCTCTCACGGAGGGTCTGTCTTCTCCTGATTACATTGAACGCCTTTTCGGCGCTCTTCTCTGTAAACGCCTGCAAGCATCTGTTATAGAGATCTATCACATCCTCAACAAACCCCTTTGGGAGAGTCGTGCCGTCAGCCGCAATCTCAAAAGCCAGTTCCTTTATGTGATCCGATACTCGCTCTAAGTACTTCATTATTTGAACGTAGTTCATTCGATCCAGCAGGCCAAAGACCGCGGCGTCTGATGGAGATGTGGTCAGCCGATGGGCCCTCCTCTGGACGGCGAAAAAGAATCTATCTACCTCTTCCTCGGCCTCTCCTATAATCTCTGGCCTACCAGTTCCGTCTAGCAAAGAGAGGAGATAGTTCATTGCCAGGCCTACCAGCTGGAAGCTCCTCAGAATTAATGACGAGATATCCCCGGGAGACATCACCTCCCCCAAAATCAACTTATTTGCTTCTTCGTGGACTATCTCCATGCCAAGGAGCCTCTTAATCAAGGATCTTGTGAAGTACCTCTCATCGAGGCTAATAGAGGCCTCCTTAACCAGTTCGATCCGGTCGAACCCAGCTACGTAGAATGCGTATATGTAGACCTCTATCTCTTCTGGGGACAACCCATCTAAGGAGATCTTAGCCACACTTTGCTGATTTCTTCTAGGAACGATGAGTAGGATATCTCCGAGATCAAGTATGGATACCTCACTCCCCCTGTCGACCTCATTTCTCTTGCACCACTCCTTGGGGAGGTACACTAGGTAGGAGTCCTTGATGGACTGCACTTTTCGTATGTCCCCGTATCTTGGCATATGTATCCTATGGAACTCTGCGAGCCGCTGACTAAGATATTAGGATAACCATATGGATTGAACGCCAGGGAGCCCACACGACTCTCCACTCAAAGCTGGACGTGTAATATACCATGTGGACCCTTTTGGGAAATCTTTTTTTCTAATTCACTCTTTTTGAGCAGTAGTGAGAATCATGGGAGGGAAGAAGGCAGCGGCCGTGTGTGTTGTCCTAGGGTTGGTGATGCTCGGGATCTTGTATCTAGGAGGCCCCTCTAGAATTCCCAAAAGTTCAGAAGGCAGGGGGGCTCCCGAGAGCCACCAACCAATCTTGTTGAAGGGGAGTGGCGCCACATTTCCGGAGGCGCAAATCCAGGCGTGGATTAAAGAGTATACCTCAAAGAACTCCAACGTCTACGTCGAGTACGTTGGTGGTGGCAGCGGGAAGGGTCAGAACGACATAATTAACGGCGTTGTTGATTTTGCCGCAAGCGATCCACCCTTGACCACGGAGACTTGGAGAACCGCCGCTCAGAAGTACGGCAAGATCTATCAGTTCCCCATAATAGTCGGCGGAGTAGCGGTTGTATACAATCTCCCCGAGATTCCGCCTGATTACCACTTGAAGCTAACTCCGGAAGTGCTAGTGAAGATCCTGCTGGGCGAGGTGGAGTACTGGGACGACAGCGTGGTAAGGGAACTCAATCCAGAAGTGGCTGGCCGCCTGCCCCACAAACAGATAGTTCTAGTCCACAGGAGCGACTCCAGTGGAACTACCTGCGTATTCACCACCTACCTCAGCCTCGTGTCGGACGAGTGGAAGGAGAGAGTGGGGGCTGGTAAGTTGGTTGAGTGGCCCTTAGATGCCCTGGGTCGCGGGGTAGGGGCCCCAGGTAACCAAGGAGTCGCAGAGACGGTGAAGAACACGCCGTATTCGATTGGTTACGTCGAACTCGCCTACACTGGTGGCCTGGGTGTGGCCGCTCTTCAGAATAGGAACGGAAAGTTCGTCCTCCCCACCACAGATAGCATAGCGAAGGGCGTAGCCAATGTTACTCTGAGACTCCCCGAGCCAGACGCAAATTGGGAGGGAGAGCTTGAAATCGTACTCAATCCCCCTGGAGATGAGTCCTACCCCATAATAGCCTTCAGTCACTTCATCGTCAAGGGGAAGGACAGCTATGACGCATTCAAAGCCAGAACTCTGGCCGACTTCATCGAGTGGATAGTGACTGAGGGACAGAAACCTGAGCGCATCGTCGAGGGCTACGTTCCTCTACCCCCGGAGGCCGCCAGTATAGGGTTGAAGGTCGCTCAAGAGCTGAGGGGCTGAGATGGCAGCGAGCGACTACTACCGCGACGCTCTCGCCCGAGGAGGTGATAAGTAGGAATGCACGATAGGTTCAAGCTGTTCACTTCTGTTTTCTCAATAACCCTCTTCCTCTTGCTTGTTGCGATGCTTGCAGTCATTACGTATAAGTCAATACCAATTCTCAGCAGGGAGGGGGTTAGCTTTGTCTTGACCAATGTCTGGAGGGCCCCAGAAGGGAACCCAGAGGCGGAGAAGTACGGCATTGCCGCTGCTTTGTGGGGTACCTTCTACACTTCATCGCTAGCGATAATCTTTTCATTACCATTATCTACATCTACTGCTATATTTGTCAACGAATTCGCACCAGAAAAGATGAGAGAGATGCTCTCGACAGTCTTGGACGTCATGGCTTGCCTACCGACGGTGGTCTATGGCTTATGGGGAATGAAGGTCCTGGCTCCCTTCATTAGAGATCACGTAGCCTTCCCGATAAGCAGAATCTTTGGTTGGATCCCATATCTCGCAACATACTCGCCGTCTGGGCAGTGCATCTTCACGGCTGCCGTCGTTCTGGCCGCTATGATTACACCTTACACCACCGCGATCATTAGAGAGAGCTACGCGATGGTGCCCTTTACATACCGAGAGGCCATCTGGAGTCTGGGGGCTACTCGAACGGAGGCTATACGCCTGCTCATAGGAATGGTAAAGCCGGCTATTGTGTCTGCAACGGCGCTGGGCTTCGGCAGGGCCATTGGTGAGACCATCGCCGTGTCTATGACTGTTGGTAACGCATTCAACATGAGTCTCTCACCCTTCGCCCCGGGCTACACAGTCTCCAGCTTATTGGCCAGCCAGTTCGGTAACGCCTTCACGTACGGGTACATGTCGTCGGCCTTGTACGGAGCCACTCTGGTCATGCTCGCGATAGGCATGGGTAGCACTACTCTGGGGGTCTACATAGCATCTAGATGGGTGAAAAAGTATGGAATCCGTTTCTAAGCTCAGGATAATTAAGGATAGAGTTCTGATGCTGGCTATTTTCGTGCTAACGGCCGCGTCCGTGGCGCCAATGCTCCACATAGTCTTTGAGGCGTTCTCAAGAGGTCTCCCCGTGATAATCTCGGCTGGCCCCAGGTTCTTCATAGACTCTCCCCCAGCCCCAGGGAGCTCCGAGCTTGGTGGAATAGGACCAGTTATCAAAGGATCTGCAGCAATGGTAACTATCGCCTCCCTGATTAGCCTGCCCGTAAGTATCTTGGCCGGGACATTCATGGCCGAGTATCCAAAGTCAATCCTTTCTAGACTCAGTGAGACGATTTCACATCTACTAATCGAGTTCCCATCCATAGTCGTGAGCCTGTTTGTGTATGTAGTATTGGTAGTCCCGATGGGCACGCCGTCGACGTTAGCTGGCTCAGTTAGCTTGGCAATAATGATGCTGCCCTACGTGACCATCCAAGTGTGTGAGGCTCTTCGGAGCATTCCGCACACGTATAGGGAGGCAGCCTTCGCGTTAGGCCTACCAAGACCGAAAGCTGTATTCTACGTGTTTTTCGGGATAGCCAGAAGAGGAATTTTCACAGGCGCTCTCCTTGGACTGGCCAAGGCCATTGGTGAGACCGCGCCTATCCTGTTCACAGCAGGCTCGGCATTTCACGGCTTCTACGGTTTTTTCGGCCCTTCTGGAGCGATACCACTCCTAATATACAAGTTCTCTCAAACGAGCTATGAGAACTGGCAGCAGATCGCTTGGGCAGCGACTCTCATCCTTATTGTGGCTGTTGTTACTGCAATTCTCGCGTTAAAGAGCTTGGTTAGGGAGGTGAAGTTATGAAGGTGACCGAAACAAGATATTCGATCGAGACGAACGGTCTAACGGTGTTTTACGGCTCCCTGAAAGCCATAGATAATGTGGATCTGCGCATACCTCATAATGCAGTCTTCGCCATTATGGGCCCCTCTGGCAGCGGTAAATCCACGCTACTCCGCACGTTCAACAAGTTGATAACGTTGAACCCGGAGGCCAGAGTAAAGGGCACTGTCAAGCTCTTCGGAAGGAACATCTATGCTCCAAACGTCAGCATGTCCCCAATTAGCCGAATGATCGGCATGGTGTTTCAGGTACCAAACCCCTTCCCTCACCTCTCAATCTATGACAACGTAGCCATCGGTCCTAGGCTCAACGGGCTAGTTAAATCAAGGCGAGAGTTAGATGAACTCGTAGAGTGGGCCCTGAGGAAGGCCGCACTGTGGAACGAGGTCAGAGACAGACTAAAGGCCCCGGCCCCCAGCCTTAGCGGGGGACAGCAGCAGAGGCTCTGCATAGCTAGGGCCTTGGCTATGAGGCCCAAGATTCTCCTCATGGACGAGCCGACCTCCAACTTGGATCCCGTCAGCGCCAAGAAGATCGAGGATCTCATAGTAGAACTCAAGCGTGGCATGACCGTAGTGATAGTTACACACGATCAGTCACAGGCGCGGAGGGTGGCTGACTACGCCGCTCTGCTTCTCGCCGGAAGGCTCGTAAAGCAAGGTCCTACGCATGAAGTTCTCTCCAAAGAGTTTGACAAGCTGATTGAGAATTTTGTGGAAGCCAGCAGCGAGGCTAAGCTAATGGCGAAGCTCGGCCAGCCGACATTCAATCGCGCGTACTAATAACAATCACTTTTAGACTCTTGGAGTTCGTCGCAAGGTTCTCCAACCTCTCTTTAACATTAGGATATACACACAGCAGATCACTAAACAGGGTAGCAGCCCCTCAGCCCCTATAGAGAACCGCAGCTATTTATGGGAGTCCCAGCGACCAACCTAACTGTGGTTTCAACTTGGTAGAGTGCCTCCCCATTTTTCTATGAGCGTTACGTTCAGCCTTACTCTTCCTGCTTCTTAGAATGTAGCCAGTGGTAAATAGAGCCACCAGGGGGAGTTCCAGCCCCTCCTGCCCCAGGAGGGCGTTGGTCGCGAGCATCGTAGCGTGGGAGACCAGCGAGCCTCTCCCCAGAAGGGCATAAACGTTTGGAGCGTCTCGGGAGAGGGTCGGCGGGGACAACGTTATGAGCCCCCTCGGAGGGGGTCGCGGGTGAGCTGCGAACCGATAGCCATGATGGCGGGCAGACCCTGGTCCCCGCCGCCTGAAGAGCTGGCCTCCGCTCGAACGCTGGACTCGTGGGTCCCGGCCGACGGGTTCGTGGGGGTCCTTGTCGGGCTGGAGGGGAAGGTTTACCACTTGGCCCTCTCGTGTCAGGGGGAGGAGGCCGAGCTCGCGGCCAGCTTCGCTTCTGGGATAATAGAGGGATCTCTCCGGGGATACAGGTTTGAGGCCCTGAGTGAGCCCCCCACGCACCTGTTCTTCGAGGAGAAGCTAGTGGATCCCTTTGGGCCCGTCCACCTGCTCGCTCACCCGGCCGGCTCGGTGGTCATCAGAGGCTTCCGCCGAGTCGACTGGGCGATGAGGGAACTCAAGCTCGTTCGCGAGGCGGATCGGCTGGACTGGCTTCCCAAGCCAGTCTCGCTGGCCTGGAGAGGGTCGGCGCCGGCCTTCGCCGTCTACGCGCTCTCGAGGGTGGAGTACCTTGGCCGGGAGCTGGCGCTGGCCCTCGCCGGGATCTCGCCCCTCCACTCGGGCAGGCCGGCCGGGCTGGCGCTGGGCATCGGCAGGAGGCTTGCGGAGCTGCAGACTGCCGCCTACGGACCCGAGGCGGGGGGCGGGATCATCGGGGAAAGGGGGGCCACCGAGCTGGCCCAATCCATCATGAGGGGGTACGGAGAGCTGGCCGCCCTGGCCGCGGGGGCCCGGGAACCCCTGCTGGGGAGGCTAGCCGGGCTCGCGGCGGGCCACGTGAAGAACGCCGCCAGGGTAGTCGTGACCATGGCTGGCTCCCCCGGCGGGGCGGTGGGGTCATTCATCCCCACCCTGACGGCTCAGACCTTGGACGGGCCCTCTCCGATGAGCCTCCAGGGCGGAGAGTGGCCCTCCTCCCCGTGCGGGCCAGACGGCCATCCCCTGAGCGACCTTGGCGCAGCCTCGGCCGACCTGAGGGTCGCCGCGTTCTTGGAGGCGTCTCGCGAGCTCGGGGGTTTGGTTGAGGCCGCCAGGGCCGCCCTCAGGGGAGGGCTCCGCGAGCTGGGGGAGGCCGTGGACTCCGCCGTGGCCGAGATGGCCCGCGGGTACCTGGAGGGCAGGCCAGAGGCGCCGGCTCCCTGGAGGGTCGATTCCTGGGAGGACCTAAAACCGGCGATCGAGGCGTGGGAGGTGGCCAGGCTCGTGAACCTGGCCACACGGGCCCTGAAGACGGGGGACGAGGGGGCGGCGTGGGCCGCCCTGGTCTCGGCAGCCGGGGGAGTCTAGCGGAGCCAGATCGGCCGGACTCTCAGAATCGTCCCTGCCTCACGGCTCCCCGGGAACTGGCCCCCTGTGGGCGAAGAGCGCCAGGTAGGCCGCCAGGGCGAGTATCAGGACGGCGGCCGCGTAGGCCGCGGCCCTGATCAGGGACATCCCCCTCGCCACCTTAACGGAGAGGTTGACGCCGCACTCACCGTCCGGGGTGACGAGGGTGGCGACTATCTCGATCGTCCCGGCCTCCTTGGTGGGCTCTATGGGGACGCCCCGGGCAACCTGCTGACCTGGTATCAGGGTCGCCTCGAAGCTCGTGGGCTGAAGGTCCCCGGACACTGTCACGGAGACGTTCACGACCTCCGAACCGTAGTTCGTGAGCACGACCAGCGCCTCGTCTCCCGGCCTCACGAGCTGGAGGGAGGAGAGCTCGATCACCACACCGCCGCAGGACGCCACGGGCTCCGCCGAGGCGAGGGCGTGAGAGGTCGCCGCCAGCGTCGCGAGGGCCAGGGCCGCCAACGCGGCGCGCCCAATACGCATCGTGTCCTCCATCGGGGCATCGCTTGACCCATGGGGGCGTCCGACAGAAAACCTTGAGCGCCGGCTGACCGGCGCTTTATTAACCCGAGGGCGACAGGTGACTAGAGGTGCTCGGATTAGGAAAGGCCGTCGTCATGGCGTGGCTCGGGGCCGCTGTCATCCTGGCTCCGGCGACGGCGGTGGCGGAGGTGGGATCGCCTGGCGGGGCGTCCAGCGGGCCCCTGGTGGCCGTGATGTTCGACGACGGGTGGCTCGACCAGTATCGGAACGCCCTCCCCGTCCTGGTGGAGTACGGAATCCCCGCCACGTTCGCGATACAGGTGGAGACGATAGGCTGGGACAGGGGAACCCCCGCGGCCAGGATGAGCCTCTCGGAGCTCAGGGAGTTGGAGGGGCTGGGGATGGAGATCGCCTCCCACTCTATCACCCACCCCAACCTCACGGAGGCGAGTCCCCGCTCGCTCCGAAGGGAGCTGGAGGACTCCATGGCGAGGCTCAGGACGATGGGCCTTCCCCCCGTGATCTTCGTCTACCCCTACGGTGAGTGGAACGACACGGTGGCGGAGTACGTCGAGGAGGCGGGGTACCGCGGTGCGAGGACACTCGACCCCGTCTACACGAACGTCAGCGATCTGGAGGGGGAGGGCAGGTTCCGGATATGCGGGTGGTCCATCACGAACGAGAGCGCCGAGGACGTCAGGTACATACTGGACTCGGCCGGCCCAGACCAGCTTGTGGTGCTCGTCTATCACCACGTCAGGGAGGACCCGCGCGGCGAGGCCACAACGGGCGCGCGGGAGTTCAGGGCCCACATGCGTCTGCTCCGGGAGGGGGGCTACAGGGTCGTCCTACTCTCGGATCTCCTGCCCGCTTCGGGCTCTGAGGGACCGTCTCTCGACTCTGTTCCCACAGCGGCCACAGCCGTGGCGGCCGTCGTCGGCGCCGCCCTCGCCGCGGACGAGCTGAGGAGGAGATCCTCCGGGAGAAGGGAAAGGGTCGGAGGTGGGGGAACCCGTGCCGGCGCGGGAGGCAGGTGAGTCGGGCGCCGGTGACTGGTCCAGAGAGGCCGTGGACAGGTGGGCAGACGAGCGCGCCGCGCTCCGGGCGGCGGGAGTGCCGAGGGGGCGCGTCCTCTCCGCGCGCAGGGTCCTGATGCCCTACCTCGTGGCCCGGTACAGGGTGGCCTCGAGGGGAGGCGCGGAGAGGTCGGGCCTGACGGCCGTAAACGCCGCGCTCCACCCATACCCGGATGACCTGGGACAGGCCCTCTCCCTGTTCAAGCCGAGACTCCTCGGGATGAGGCGAACCCCCGCAGAGGTGCGGGAGGCCCCAGTCGTCCGGCCCTCCGGTGGCGACCTGAGGAGGCTCGGCGAGAAGATCTCCTGGTGGGTCTCGGAACTGAACGACGAGATAGGCGACCTCTCCGATAAGCTGAGGGCTGCCAGCAGGGAGGCGAAGAGGAGCCTCATCCTCCCCGGGTCGCCTTCCCTGGCGAGGGCCGACAGGGAGCTCAAGGGGTACCTGGCCGGGCTCAAGGGAAGGAGGGAGGCCTTCAACCTCCTCTTTGGACTCTCCTGGGGCGAGGAGGCCCGCAGCCTTGAGCTGGAGGCCGTCGAGCCGATCTTCCAGAGGGTGTGGGTCGTCGTCCCGACCGGCCTGCCGCCGGTCGTGGTCGAGTCCAGCGGGAGGAGGGGCGCGCGCCCCGACGAGGGACTCAACAGGATCCTCTCCTCCTCGGAGGCCGCCTCCGAGGCCATCCTCTCGGCCCTCCGCTCGCCGGGCGAGTAAGTAAAGTATGGAAAGTTATGATTATAACGGCGCGGGCCGGCGGCGAGTGGGATCGGCGGTGGGGGCGGAACTGGGGCGAAGGAGGCTCGTAGCCGCAATCCTGCTGACCGCCATGCCGATAGGCGCGGCCACAGGCGTGCAGAGATCGGTCCTCTCCCTCTACACAGCCAGTCTGACCGGGGCCGCCTCCTACCTCCTGGCCTACATGCCGATCCTGAGCTTCGGCCTCCTGAAGGGGACCGTCGACCTGGTCGGCGGCTGGTTCTCCGACAGGTTCGGGAGGAGGCTCGGCCTCGTCGTGGGCTCCGCGATATACCTCGCCGGCGCCTCCGCCATCTACTTCGGCGGGACCCTGGAGGCCCTCGTGGCCGGCAACCTGCTGGTGGGGGCCGGGGAGGGGCTCACCCTCTCGGCCGCCATGATAGCCCTCTCCGACGTGGGCGGGACGAGGCAGGCGTTCGGATTCGGGCTGATGGAGTCCGCCGTCTACGGGGGGTACGGGGTCGGGTCGGTGCTGGCGGGATACGTCGCCGGGATGAGGGGATACAGGGAGGCTTTCGTCGTCTCGGTGGCCTCTGCGGCCCTGGCCTTCTCGGTCGCCGCAGCTGCGGCCAGGGAGACCAGGGGCCTGGCGAGGGAGGTCCCCCGGAGGGTGATGGGGAGGGACATGCCCTCGAGGGAGGTGTACAGGAGGTGCCTGAGGAGCTGGACGCTCAGGGTGGTCTACTTCCTCGGCCACCTGGCAAACTTCTCGGACACCCTGATCTGGGGGGCCTTCCCCCTGTACCTCGTCGGCAGGGGATTCCCCGAGCACGAGGTGGGCTGGGTCCAGGGGGCCGCGACCCTGGCATGGGCGGCCTCCATGCCGCTCACCGGGAGGATCTCCGACAGGCTGGGCAGGAGGCTCCCGTCGGCGGTTGGCCTGGCCCTAAAGGCCCTGGGGATCGTAGGGGTCTACCTCGGAGGGGGACCCGCGGAGTCCGTGGCCTCGGCCGCCGTGATAGGCCTTGGGGTGGGGCTCTACTACCCCATAATGCCCGCGATATCCACGGACGTGGTGCCCTCGGCGGTGAGGGGGAGGGCGCTCGGGCTCTACAGGGCGATCAGGGACTACGGATACCTCACCGGGGCCCTGGCCCTGGGGCTCGTGAGCTCCCTGGGGCTCGAATACGCGTTCGCGCTCACGGCTGCCCTCCTGGGCGTGGGGATCCTCGCGTTCGCCGTGGGGATCAAGGAGACCCGGCCGTTCTGGCCCGCCTATCCGGAGACCGTGAGGCACTCCAGGAAGGTCCTGGAGATGGTCCGGCTGCTCAGGGAGTCCCTTGAGGCCCACGCCAGGGGTGACGTCGACGGCGTCAGGAGGCTGGCCTCGGAGATCAAGGGGCTGGAGGACGAGGCGGACGCGCTCCGGGTGGCCATTGACAGGACCCTCTGGCTGAGCGCCCTGAGCGGCCAGGACAAGGCGGACTTCGCCAGGCTCACCAACAGGATGGAGAAGGTGGCGGCCTACGCGCTGGGGTCCTCCAGGAGGCTCCTCCTGGTCGAGCCGGGCGAGGTGCCGGATGAGCTTCGCGCGACTCTGCTCCAGTTCGCCGCCGGGCTTGAGAGGGAGGTCGAGGTCCTGGCGAGGGCCCTGGAGCTGCTGGGGGTGGAGATAGAGGGGGCGCTGCCCCTCATAGACGAGGTGGGGGACGTGGAGAGCGAGCTGGACTCCCTCCACCAGAGGGCCCTCCACGAGCTGGAGGAGGCGGCCGGGCGGGTCGACGTCCTCACCCTCCTGAACCTGAGGGAGCTAGTTCAGTTCCTCGAGTACGCGGCCGACGTGGCCGAGGACGCGGCCGACGTGCTGAGGGTGATAGTGTTCAAGCACAGCGCGTGGGCCGTCTGAGGGATCCCTCCGCCGAGTGGACCCCTCGGTGGGTTTTTAGCCTTCATCAGGCCGCCGGCCGCGATGATACCTCCCGAGGTGGAACTCACGAGGGGGGGCCTCGCCAGGGGCGGGGACCCGCTCGGCCTGGGCCCCGGGACCCGCTCGGCATGGACCAGGGGGCTGGACCTCCCCTCCAGGGGGGACCTCCTGTTCTACGCCGGCGACTTCTACCCGATCATGGGGTACGCCGAGATACTGCTCAGGCTCACGAGGTCCCCCCTGAGCACCAGGAGGCTGGCCTCCCTCGGGGGGGCGCTGATGAGGCTCGGCGTCCTCCCGGTCGCGCTCAGGCTACTGGGGAGGCGGGCGAACTCCAGGTACCAGGGGACCCTCAGGAGGGCGGTCGAGTCCCTCACCAGGCTGGGGATCAGGCCGGCCCTGATGAGGGAGCGGGAGCCGTCTTTCGGAGCCGTCCTGCACACCTACGGCCTGCTGGACGAGTTTGCGGAGCACGCCAGGGAGGTCTGGAGGAGGTTCCGGGAGGCCGGGGTGAGGACGGTCGTGACCCCGGACCCGGTGGCCGCCCTCTTCTTCCGCAAGCACTACCCCGAGTTCGTGGACGGGTGGGACGTGGAGGCCCTCACCTGGGTCGAGGCCGTGGCCGACAGGGTCGCCTCCGAGGGGATCCGCCTGGGCCCGGTCTCCAGGTGGGTCATGCAGGTCACGTACCACGACCCGTGCGTTCAGAGCAGGATCATGGGGATAGTCGACCAGCCGAGATTCCTCCTGACAGAGATCCCCGGCCTGGAGCTGGTGGAGCCCAGGAGGCGGGGCGTCAACACGGGGTGCTCGGGGGACGGGGGGCTCGAGCTGGTCCAGCCGGAGATCGCCAGGAGGCTGGCCCGGGCCAGGGGGGAGGAGCTGCGGGACACGGGGGCGGAGCTGGCCCTGACCTCCTGCCCCGCGTGCCTCCTGACCCTCCGCTCCGCGGGCGTGAACATGCTCTTCGGGGACCTGGTGGACCTCGTCCACGACGCCCTCAGGTCCGCGAGAGCGGGGGAGCCCAGGGAGGTGACCTGGAGGGGGGCGAGGAAACCCCTGAGGCTGACCAGGCCCAAGGGGCTCTCCGTGGAGGGCCTGACCCAGACGCTGGCGGAGCTGGCGAGCAGGTGCGTGAGGTGCGGGTTCTGCAACCCGACCTGCTCCACTGCCCAGGTGCTGGACGGCCTGGAGAGCAGGAGCGCCAGGGGGAGGGTTACGCTGATCCGGGCGATGGTCGAGGGGCGCGACCTGAGACCCGGAGAGGTCCTCGACAGGCTCTACACGTGCGTCCTGTGCGGGGCCTGCGAGCTGGCCTGCCCGGCTGGCCTGCCCGTCCCCGACATGATAATCTACGGTAGGGCCCTGGCCATCAAGATGGGCCTCGTGAGCCGGGATCGGATATCGGTCCCGTCGGGGAACTCGGGCGGGAGGTGAGACTGGAATGTCGGTAGAGCAGGGGGGCGAGTCCTTCCGGGCGGCGCTGGAAGAGATTTCCCGGAGGGTGGGGAGGGAGAAGGTCCTCACCGACCCCGAGGACCTGATCCCCTACTCCATAGACGCCAGCAAGAGGTTCGAGGGGGTTCCGTGGGCCGTCGTCAGGGTGAGCTCCACCGAGGACGTGGCGGCCGTGCTCGAGGTGGCCGACAGGTACGCGGTGCCGGTCGTGCCCAGGGGCTCCGCCAGCTGCCTCACGGGGGCCGTGGTCGCCAAGAGGGGAGGGATCATGATAGACCTCCTCCCCATGAGCCGGGTGGAGGTCTACCCGGAGGACATGGTGGTGATGGCCGAGGCGGGGGCCACGGTGCAGAAGGTCGACGAGGAGTGCAGGAGGCACGGCCTGATGTTCCCCCCGGACCCGGCAAGCTCCAAGGTGGCCACGGTCGGCGGTGCGCTCGCTGAGAACGCCGGGGGGATAAGGGGGGCGAAGTACGGCGTGATGAAGAACTGGCTCCTGGCCCTGGAGGTCGTCCTGCCGGGCGGCAGGGTGCTCAGGGTCGGTGAGCCCACCCTGAAGTGGAGGTGGGGCCCCGACCTGACCGGCCTCTTCGTGGGGTCGGAGGGCTGGCTGGGGGTGATAACGAGGGCCTGGTTCAAGGTCATCCCGGCCCCCGAGAGGGTCGTCAGGGTCGTCGGAGTCTTTCCGGACATGGAGTCGGCAGGCAAGGCGGCGGCTGACATCAGGGCGAGCGGGATCCTCCCGCTGGGCCTGGAGATCATGAACGCGGAGACGCTCAGGGCCGTCTCCAGGGCCACCGGGATCGACCTCCCGCAGGAGGGGGCCATGCTCATTGCGGACGTGGACGGGCCCGGGGAGGCCATCTCCAGGCTGGCCGAGGCCGTGGCCGAGTGCATGAGGCGCGCTGGAGGGGAGGTCACGCTGAGCGACGACCCGGAGGAGATGGAGCGCCTCTACCTGGCCAGGAAGATGGCCTACGCCTCGTTGACGAGGCTGTACAAGGCCGTCGAGATTGAGGACATCACGGTCCCGCTGTCGAGGTTCCCAGAGGCCCTCAGGAGGATCGACGAGCTCGCGAGGAGGTACGGCCTCCCGCTGCCCACGTTCGGCCACGCGGGGGACGGGAACGTGCACCCAACCATCTGCTACGACCCGGACGACGAGGACCAGGTCCGGAGGGCCAGGCGGCTGGCGGAGGAGATATGCGACGTGGCCATAGAGCTCGGGGGTGCCGTGAGCGGAGAGCACGGGATAGGGATCCAGAAGACCGAGGCCCTGAGGAGGGAGCTGAGGGCCAGGGGGGCGGAGCACTACCTGGACCTGCTGAGGGAGATCAAGAGGATACTCGACCCAAACAACATCATGAACCCCGGGAACTTCGACCTCTGAGCCTGGGTCAAGCCCGTAGTCGGCTGAGGCGGCCCAAGTCGGCTGCTAGAGGGATCGAGCTTATTATGTGGGAGTGGGATATCCCACGTGGGTGATGTGTTGTCCACAGAGGAGACCGTGGAGATGGACGACAGGGGGAGGGTCCTCATACCCAGCCACATCAGGAGGAGGCTCAAGTCAAGGCTGTTCACCATACGGCTCCTAAGCGGGGGCGCCCTCCTGCTCAGGCCGATCGGTGAGGAGGTAGACGGGCTGGGGGGGAAGTACAGGGGGGTCATCAGGGTCGAAAGCTTTGAGGAGCTTGAGGAGGCCCAGGAGGAGTTCCTCAGGAGGGAGGGCAGGGTCTGATGATTCGGGGGCCCGTCCTGCTGGACGCCGACTTCTTCATCTCTTACCTCACGGGGGACCTCCTGTTCGAGCACAGCAGGCGGGTCATGAGGCTGATCCTCAGCGGGACCGTCAAGCCCCGCGCGTCGAGCGAGGTCTACGACGACATAGCCTCGGCGCTCAGGAGCCAGGGGAGCACCCTGGAGGAGGTCGAGTCGTTCCTGAGGGACGTGGCCGCCATCCCACACAGGACGATCCCGGTAACCGCCGAGATCGCTGCAGAGGCGCTCAGAATGTACAGAGAGCACGGGGGGCCCAGGAGGCTCCACTACTTTGACTCCTTCCACGTGGCCCTGGCCAAGCGACAGGGCCTGCCCCTCCTGACCAGTGACAGGTACATCCTGAAGAACGCGGACAGGCTGGGAGTGAGGGCGGTGGACCTGCGCGGGATCTAGGCTGAGCCAGCGAGGGCCGCGCGAATGGGTCGTCGTGGGAGTCCCCACACCCCTTGGTCCTGGGGTCTGGCCGCGGGGGGTGAATTATTTTAGGAGCGAGGGCAGCTGGGCCCGTGCCCCTATCCAGGGTTGAGGAGCTGAGTTCGGGGCGGAAGGGAGACCTGCTAGCCCTGACGCTCGGGCTGGGATCTACCGCGCTCGGGCTCGCCCTCGCCAAGCTGCACCCCGTACTCCTCCCGGCAGCGACGACGGCAGCCATCTACCCCCTCTACCTGGCCGACCTCAGGGCTGGCAGGAACTGGCGCGCCGCCGGGCACGTCCTGCTCTGGGCGCTCTCCTCCACGGCCACCATGATAGGGCTCACGGCGCTTCTTGGTGAGCGGATAGGTCCCCTGGTGCTCCACGGGGAGTCCTACAGGAGGGAGATGTTCGAGTGGATAAGGACGGGGGCGGGTCCGGAGGGAGATCCCAGGCTCTTCCTCGTCCCCAAGATCAGAGAGATCTTCGTCTTCTCCGCGCTCTCTCTGGCCAGCGCCGGTCTGCTTGGGCTCTTCCTGGGGTCGTTCCTGCTGAACTACATGAACTACTACGTGGGGTGCCTCGTGATGAGCGCCCGGCCGGGCATGATCTGGGTCCCCCTGATCTTCGGATGGCCGGTCTACGCCATTATCAGGGTGGTGGGGTACGTCAACCTCGGGGTGGTGCTCTCCATACCCCTCCTCAGACTCCTCAGGCAGACAGACCTGAGCCTGAGGGACGCGAGGGGTCAGCTCGCCCTGGCGCTGGTGTGCATAGCCCTGGACTTCGCGCTCAAGGCGACCGTTGCAAATGCGGTCTACCGGCCGATCCTGAGCCGGGCGGTAGGGGTCCCCTAGCCCCCCCGGCGCCCCCGCGACTCGCCCCCCTAGCCGGGGTCGGGTCAATACTCGGGCACAAGGGCTCCCCTCGCGAGCTCCAGAAGCTTTTCCCTCGGTCTCGGAGCCTTGGCCACGGCTGAAGCGAGGAGAACGGAGTCAACACCCAGCTCGAAGGCCCTCCTCACGTCCTCTCCCGTCGAGACCCCGGCCCCGCAGACCACCGCGACCTCCTCGAACTTGGAGCGGATGGCGTTCACCGCCCTCGTGACCGCCTCCGGCCTGGCCTTCGACACGGATACCCCCGTCCCAATGAGTTCAGGGGGCTCAAACGCCACGGCCGTGGGCTTGAGGGCGGCTGCGGCCAGAGACTCGGCCGGATCTCCGGCGCAGACTATGGAGGCGAGGCCCTCATCCCTGAGCATCTGCACGGCCACGCGGACGTCGGCCAGCCTCATCCTCCTCTCGCTGTGGTTGATGAGAGAGCCCCTGAGCCCGTACTCCCTGAGAAGCCTCGGGCTGACGTGGCCGGTCCTGGCCCCCGGCTCCACGGGATCCACGTGCTGGGCGAACACCGGTATGTCCACCTCGCTGGCCACAGCCCAGGCATCCATGAGGGAGGGGGCGATCCCGAAGGCCACGCCAGTCTCCCTTCCCACCTCCTCGGCTAGCCTCGCGATCTGTACGGCCCTCTTCCCGACCGACTCCCTGTAGAGCTTCAGGTTCACGATGATGTCGGGGAGGATCATCGCGTCCCAGCGCGGCGGGAGACAAATAAACGGCGGCGTCGGGCCGGGTCGATCCAATCCCCGAAGCCAGGGTCTACGGGGGCCCGATGTCGGACGGAGAAGCCGCCCGAGTCGGCGTTTCAAGACGCGGGACCCTCACTGGGCGGCCTCGGGCCTGGACCTCGACTCCTCCACCGCCCTCAGTCTCTCGGCCAGCCTGGCCACCATCCGCTCGTAGGCCCCGCGGAAGCTCCTGTAGAAGAGCTTCATGAGGTCGTAGACTATCAGAACGAAGAACACCAGGAGGACCAGCAGCACGACCCTCTCCGCCACCTCGCCGAGGCCCGGCAGGCTAGAGACCCTGGAGGGCGCTATCCACATCAGCACCGCGAGGAAGCTCAGGTAGAGGAGGTCCACGAGCGCCCTGTTGACCGCGGCCTCCGTGACGGCCCCCAGCTTCCTCACCAGCCACCCCGAGGTCAGGTCCACGAGATACTTCAGGGCCATCAGGATCCTGTAGCCGAAGTAAACGACCGCCACGAGCTCGACGAAAGAGAGCAGGTCGGCCGGCACCAGCTGGAACGGGCCCATCGGGATCGGGCTGAATCCCGACATCAATCTCTCGACGACCCTAATTATGAAGAGGGCGAGGGCGAGCTTTATGGAGCTGGACAGGAGCGTTCCCAGGGCTCTCTCCGCCCTCCGCAGCCTTCGCCTCCTGCTCACCGGCCTGGCCTCGACCCTGGGGATTGGCTCCCTCCTCTCGGGCCTCTGGAGGGCCGGCCTCCCGGCTGGCCTCGGCCCCACGAGGACGGCCCAGAACAGGGCCGCAGAGAAGGCCAGTGGGATCGTCGCCATGTAAATCAGGAAGAGGTCCGGCCTCCCGGCCATCGCCGCCAGGGCGGCCACCAGGAGCCTCACGTCCCTCCCCGCCGGGCTCCACGCCCGCATCTCCGCGACCCTCGGGTCATCCCCCCAGCCCGCCAGGTGCGAGACGTAGCTCACGATGAACACGTTCCCGGCGGCTGCGGCCACCGAGAGGAATCCCAGCCTGTCGAGGGGCCACATCGCGAGGCCGAAGGCGGCCACCACCGCAAGGTCGGCGTACCTGTCGAGGAGGGCGTCGAACACCTTACCGAACCTGCTGGCCCTCTGGAAGAGCCTCGCCACCTCCCCGTCAACTCCGTCGAGTATCGAGGAGAGCTGGATGAGCGCCCCGCCGATCAAGGCCCTCCCAAGAGCCACCAGGGCCGCGCCCCCCACGCAGGTCAGGAACGAGACCGCGGAGATCAGGTTGGGGCTGATCGAGATCCCCCGCAGGAAGAGCCAAACGGAGATCCTCGTGGAGATGGGCCTGTTCATGTACCTCGAGACCGGCCCGTCGCCGGGCTTCAGGAGGCTCCTCCTTAGCAGGCTGGGCAGGAGCCTCCGGGCCTCCTCGAGCTCCTCGGGCGTGTCCACATCCATCCAGAGTAGGCCCGTGACGTCTACGTAGTCGACCTCGCCCCTGGCGATGGCCGCCCTCAGCGCGTCGGCCACCGTCGCCCTCGGCCCCACCTCCGCTATGGTCTCCTCCACTATCCTCCTGGCCCCCCTGGAGCAGTAGAAGAGGCCCGTGTCCACCCCGTAGTAGGGAGGGGCCCTCTTCCCGACCTGCTCCACCCTCCCGTCGCGGACGACGACCTTGAGGCCCTCCTCTATCTTGTCCCAGGGCGGGTTCCTGTCGAGGCAGAGGGTGAACGCGGCGCCCCCTCCCCTCCTCAAGAGCCTCCTGAGGATGTCGGGCTCGAAGATGTGGTCGGACATGAGGAGCAGGAACTCCTCAGAGTCCAGGGCCCTCATTCCCGCCCTCAGGGAGTAGAGGTTTCCGAACCCCTCCTCGACGTCCGTGGCAACTATCTCCACCGAGTCGTCGTACCTCTCCCGGAGAGCCGGGACCAGGCTCGGCCTGGTGACTATCACAACCCTCTGTACGCCCTCCTCCCTGAGCCACCTGATGGTCAGGTCCATTATCGCGAGGCCGGGCGCCAGCTCGAAGAGCGACTTGGGCATCTCCCTGGAGTAGGGTTGCATACGCGTTGCCCTTCCGGCCGCCAGAATCAGGGCTGGGGGGCGCCTCACAGGGCCGCCCGGATCTCCCCGCCTTAAACTCTTTGCCCGCTATCAATTTACAGTCATAAAATAACTCCTCGGGCCCTGGAGGGCGCGCAGGCGGGGGAGGACGGGACCGCCGCCGCTTATATTCTCTCCAGGGGGGCGCGACCCGAAAAGAGGTTCTCGTCTTGATCTCGCGCACTCGAGCAATCCTTCTCCTGTACCTTCTGGTCTCCCTGGCCTCCCTGACCTACCTTCCTGCCCGACCCGGCTCGGGTGAGGGGCGCTACCTCTGGCTCCCGCCCGGGGGGGAGGGGACCGTGAGGATAGTGGTGAGGGGGACGGAGGACCTGTCCGGAGAGGTGGCACTCACGGCCGAGGCCCCGGACTTCATCTCCTGGCGGTTCTCCCCCCGGACGGTGGAGCTGGCCCCCGGGTCCAGCGCCGAGGCGAACCTCACCCTCTCTTCGGCAGGCTGGGGGCCTGTCGGGGAGTACGAGGTCCTCGTCCTGGCCCGCTCCGGAGAGGTCTGCTCTCAGACGGTCGTCCCGGTGGCCATAGGGGAGCTCAACGTCTCGGCTACCGTGGAGAGCCCCCACCCGAGGGTCGGCGAGCCGACTTCGCTGGAGATCGTCGTGAGTCCCGTGGGGCCGCCTCCCGAGTTCGCCAGCCTTCGAGTGAGCTCCGACTGCGCCGACCTCACCCCAGACTCGGCCGTAGGTCCCCTACCCCTGAGGGTGAACGTGTCCGCCGAGGCCGATAGGGCGGGAGAGTGCGCCATCGAGGCCACCGCGACTGCTGGCGGAGTCTCGTGGTCCACCACCGTGGTGGTCGGCTTCGTCCCCGCAGCCAGGTACGAGCTCGCCGCCGTGAGCGCCCCTCCTTCGCTGAGGCTGGGGGAGGGCCTGATCATCAGGGGCGTGGTCTCTCCCCCGCCTGGACGGTCTGCCGATATCGAGGTCACCCTCAGGGGCCCGGGCGGCATGGAGAGGACGTCCCTCCACGGGGGATCGGTGGACCCGGAGGGGAGGTTCGAGTTCAGCGAGGACCTCGATGTCCCGGGCGAGTGGAGGGTCTCGATCTCCCTGATATCCCCGGAGACCGGTGAGAGGGTGCATCTGGGGACCTTGGAGATCTTCGTGACCCCCCTCTCCCCAGACCTCACGGTCGTCGTGGGATCTGAGGCCTCGTCGAGGCCGGGGGCGCTCAACATCTCCCTGGCGGTGCTCGAGTCGACGGGCCGGCTCTCCTCCCCCGTCCGGGTAAGCGTCTACGACGAGACGGCCCGGGTCCTGGTCTTTTCGGGCTCGCTCTCCGTCGAGAACGGGTCTTCAGAGAGAATGTTCATCGAGTACGAGCCAGCCGAGCCTGGAACCCACGTCATATCCGCGATTGTCGATCCGGGCAACGACATTTCGGAGTCCGACGAGGAAAACAACGAGGCCCGGCTGCAGGTAGACGTCCCGGTCCCGAGCCAGCCCGGGCCGACTGGCCAGACGGCCGCCCCGCCCGCCGGTCCGGGAGGCGAGAGAGGGGTTCTCGTCCCGGCCATCCTCGCGGCCGCCGGTCTGGCGGTCGGAGGGGCCGCGCTGGCGGCGAGGCGGCGATCCAGGGCCCCGGCCGCAGGGATTGATCCCTGTGAGGAACTCCGAGTGGAGCTCAGGGGTCTGGATCAGAGGATCAGGAACGCCGCCCCGAGGGTCCCGCCCTGGGCGGAGGACGGCGTTTATGATGAGAGGGAGCGGCTCCGGGCGGAGAGGGAGGAACTTGAGGGGGAGATCCAGCGGCTTAGGAACTCCACGGAGGAGCTGAAGAATGAGAGGGAGTCCTTGAGGAGGGAGGCAAGTGAGGCTCGGGAGAGGCTCGGGGCGCTGAACAGGAGGCTCCGCGAGATGGACATCCTCCAGGGTAGAAGGGACAGGTCGGCTCAGGGGCTGGAGAGGGCCAAGGAGAGGCTGAGAGAGTCCATCGAGAACGTGAGGAAGCGCGTCGAGGGAAAGTCAGAGGGGCTGAGGCGGGGCTTCAGGTACAGGGGCCTCAGCAGGAGGGTGAGGGCGGAGGAGGAGCGGCTCAGGAGGGCCGCGGAGAGGCTGGGGGAGAGGCCGGAGAGCAGGTCCCGCAGGAGGGCGGTGAAGCGGGCCGAGGCCAGGCTGGCCCAGGCCAGGGAGAGGCTGAGGGCCTACGAGCAGAGCATCGAGGAGAAGGTCAGGGAGATGGAGAGGCGTCTCTTGAACAGTTCCACCATCAGGAGCCGTCGGAGGGAGGTCGAGAGGATGGAGGAACGCCTACGGCGGGCCGAGGAGAGGGTTTCTGCCTACAGGAGGCGGCACTCAGGCGAACTCGAGGAGAGGGCGAGGCTGGAGGGGGAGCTGGAGGGCATCAGGTCGAGGCTGGCCGAGGTCGAGCGGGAGATCGGGGAGGGAGAGTCTAAGCTGGCCGATCTGGAGCGGCGCCTGAGGGAGCTGGACGAGAGGGAGGCGGAACTCGAGGGGATAGAGGAGGCCCGCTCCGCGCTGGAGCGCCTGCGGAGGGAGAGGGAGGAAGTTCAGGGGAGGCTGGACGACTGCGTCAAGCGCGTCCAGAGGGCGCGGGCCGAGGAGGCCGAGAGGAGGAGGGAGTGCGAGGCCGAGCTCCAGAAGTTGGTGGGAGAGGTCCAGGCCTCGAGGTCGGACCTCGAGGGACGACTGCTGGCCATTGAGAGGGGGGTGTCAGAGGTCCGCTCGGGAGTAGACTCCGCCGATGGAGACCTCCGCGACGGAGTGGAGGAGTGGAGAGACTCCTTCTCCTCCTTACTCGACGCCCTGAGAGAGGTGTCCGACGTCCTGAAGCTGGCCGGGGCCGACATTGATCCCTCGAGGTTCAGCGGGCTATGGGACTGGGGGAATGGCCTTCTAGGAGCCCTCGGATCGGCTGCAGGCTACGCGATTGAGGACCTGGCCTCGACCCCACTCCCGACCGACCTCGTGAAGGCCGTCGGGGGCATGTACTCCATCATGAGTTCCCTCCTGAATCCCCTCACCGCAGGCGGCAGCGGACTGCTGCTGGCGGCCGGCGGGCCCGAGCAGTGGGCCGAGATCCAGAGGGCGTTCAGGGGGTTCAGGAGTGAGCTGAAGCAGGCGGGAGAGGATCCATCCAAGGTGAGGTCGGCCAGAGAGGGCATCGAGTCAGCCAGGTCCTGCCTGGACGGCGTGGAGTCCTGCCTGGGCGGCCTCGCCGTGCCACCGCCTGTCGACCTGCCGGATGACTGTGAGTCTGCCCTGGCTGCAGCCCGAGGGGAGCTGAGCAGGCTCAAAGGCGTAGGGGATAGGATCAAGGAGTGCGAGGCGGCCCTAAGGGAGGCCAGGGAGGCAGCCCAAGAGGCCAGTACTCTAGTGGGGAGGGTCAGGTCGAGGGCGGCCTCCCTCCGACGGACGGCCAGGGGCCTCAACTTGTATCGGCAAGCGGTCGCCAAGCGGTTCAGGCTGGGGAGGTGAGCAGAGGGGCCACGGAGTACCTAGGGGGGATCAGGACGGTGGGGCGAATATGGAGAACTTCCTCAGCCTGGCCCTGAGCTCCATGAGCGCCACAACGTTGACGGCCGAGATGGAGCCGACGACCCTCGAGCCGTCCTCGACGACCGGCAGGCAGGCCACGCCGTACTCGTACATCTTGTGGACGGCGGCCTCGACGGTCTCCTCCGGCTCCACGAAGGGGTACCCCAGCCTGGCCACGTCCCCCACCCTGACCTTGTCCCACAGCTCGGGCGCGAGCCTCTCGACGTCCTCGACCTCGAGGACTCCGATCACCCTGCCGCCCTCCACCACCGGATAGGTGAGGAACTCAGGGCTCCTGACCAGCACCTCCTCCACGAACTCCCTGAGGGTCGCGCCCGCGTCCACGGTGGGCGGCGCAGGTCCCATGACCTCCCTCACGGGGATGTCCCCGATGTCCTGCAGGCCGATCCTCTCCATCAGCCTCTGGTTCTTGGGCAGGGAGGTGGGGCCGGAGATCAGATAGGCGGCGGCCGACGCCACGATGCTCGGGATCAGGTAGAACTCCGACCCCGTGGTCTCGGCGACGAAGGCGACGGAGGTCAGCGGGGTCTTGAAGCTGGCCGAGAGCATCGCCGACATGCCCAGGGCCACGAAGAGGTCCTCGTTCCTCCCCAGCGTCTGGCCCCAGATGGCGCCGATGGAGGAGCCCATCACTATGGTGGGTATGAAGACCCCCCCGACGCCCGATCCGCCGAGGGTGAGGGCGGTGGCGACCGCCTTCAGGAGGAGCATGGCCGCGAAGAACTCGGCGTCCCACCTGGAGGAGAGGGCGCCCCTGACCAGGTCGTAGCTCATCCCGAGCGGGTGGGGTCCCCCGAAGAACATCACGCTGACGAGGCCTATCAGGCCGACGCCGACCCCGCTCACCAGGCCCCTGAGGGCGTAGGGGGCGTCCTCCCCCCAGGCCGACTCGACGGCGCCGATCAGCCTGACGAAGCCCACCGCGGCGACTCCGGCGAACAGCCCCTCCGCTATGGCGAACAGCACTATGAAGATGTCCACGGACGCGTACACCGAGGGGTACCTGAATATCGGCTCCGTGCCGAGTATCGAGCCCAGGGTGAGGTAGGAGGCCACCGAGGCCACCAGAGCCGGAACGACCGCCCTGTGCTCGAGGCCCTCCTTGTACGGGACCTCCAGGGCGAATATGAGACCCGTGAGGGGGGCCTTGAACACGGCCCCTATGCCGGCGGCCGCCCCTGTCATCAGGAGGATCCTCCTGTCGGCCCGGACGCCCAGCCTCCTCAGGAGGCGGTCCAGGGCGACCCCAACGCCGCCCCCGATGTGGATGCTGGGTCCCTCCAGCCCGGCGCTCCCTCCCAGGCCTATGGTGGCCGCGGACGCGACGAACTTGGGCGGCAGGTCCCCAACCTCGAGCCGCCCGTTCCTCTCGTGGTAGGCCACGAGTACCTCCTCGGTGCCGTGGATCTCGGGCTCACGCGTGAGCCTGTCCCTTATCAGGCCGGTGAGGGTCAGGCCCGCGGACGGGCCCAGGAGGGCGAGGAGGGGGTACTCTGCCATGAGGCGCCTGAGCGCCTCCCACGGCCTGGCGACGGCGAAGTCCAGGCTGGCCACCGCGACGCCCGTCACGACCCCGATCAGGGCGGCCGTTATGAACCACTTCACCAAGTTGGCCCCGAGTATCCTGGGCCCTCCCGGAAGCGAGCGCAGCGGTATCATCGATCCCACCACCCTCTCCGTCCGGCGCCCTACTCCCGCGACTCGGCCTCGAGCCCCGCGGGTTCGGCGGAGAGTGGGATGGAGGTCAGTATAAGGGCTGCCCCCAGGGACTGCTCGAGGGTCAGGGACTCCCCCAGGAGGGCCCAGGAGAAAACGGAGGCGAAGACCGGCTCGGCGAGGAGCCCGAGGGCCGCGGCCTCCGGGGGTATCCTGGCCTGAGCCCAGGCCTGGAGTGAGAAGGCCAGAGCCGTGGAGAAGAGGCCAGTGTAGGCGGCGGAGGCCAGGGCCGCCGGGGAGGTCGGGGGAGAGGTCTCCCCGAGCAGGGGGGTCATGAGCAGGGAGAGCCCGAGGGTCGGCAGCGCCTGGCCGAGGGCCAGGCTGGCGGGATCCACCGAGCCAGACAGGCGATCCACGGCAACCACCTGGGCCGCCCAGGCGAAGGCGCAGAGGACGGTCAGCAGGTCTCCCCTGGAGAGCGGGATCCCCCTGATGGCCCCGGTGAGAAGGGACAGGCCCAGCACCCCGATGAGCATCGCCAGGACCGACCTCCGGCTCGGCCTCCTCCGAAAGATGGCCAACTCCAGTAGTGGAACCATCGGGGCGTTGAGGCCGGTTATGAACGCCGACTTCGTCGCCGAGGTTCCCGTGAGGCCCTCCAGCTGGAGGGCGAAGCCGAGGAAGACCAGGGCGCCAGTCGCCACGGTCCACCCCGTCACCACGGGCCTCCTCCCGGAGAGCCTGAGCCCGACGTAGAGCGCGAGAGAGGCCAGGGCGAACCTGGCGGCCAGGAACGGCATCGGATCGGAGGTCGTGAAGGCGTGCTTCATGGCCGGGAAGGACCCGCCCCAGAGGGCCGCCACCCCGAGGATCCCCGCGACCCCTCCCGCAGCCCTCCTCCTGTCCATGATCTTCCCCTCGCAGTTCCCGTCGCCGACGGGTCCCCCTGATTAAGCCTTTTGGGGCCGCCGGGGCGGCTTGGGTCCGGCGCGCCTAGGCCACCCTCCTTGCGCCCGAGGGCTCCGCCGCGAGCTCCCCCCTGACGACAGTCACAGCCTCTCCCCCTATCCAGGCCCTCCCCCCCTCGTCGATCCAGGCCCTTACGACCCCCACCCTGCCGAACGCGTGTCCCTGCCTGACCTCGACGGCCTCGAGCCTCATGTAGGAGTTCGCGTAGGCGGCCAGGCAGGCGGCGCCCGTGCCCGTGACCGGGTCCTCGTCCACGCCTATGGCCGGAGCGAAGGCCCTGGAGACGAACTCTCCAGAGCCGGAGAAGGCGTAGATCCCGACGGATCCCAGGTCCACGCTGAGGGCCCTCACATCCTCCATTTTAGGCCTTGCGGAGAGGACGGCCTCGACGGACCTCAGGGGGACCATGAGCCAGGGTATCCCGACCGACACCCTGGCGATCGGGAGGGAGTGCTCCACCTCGGAGGGGTCGACGCCGAGGGCCCTGGCCACACGGACCCTCTCCACCTCCAGGGGCCTGACCCCCGTCTCAGCCATCCTTATGGCGTAGGTGGGATCCCCGCCCACGCTCGCCACGAGCTCTCCCGCATTGGTGGATATCCTCAGCAGGCCCTCCCTAACCAGTCCGACCTCGTGCAGGGCGTGGAGCGCCGCGACGGTGCCGTGCCCGCAGGCGTCGACCTCGACCCCCGTCGGGGTGAGGAACCTGAACCTCGGAGAGCCCCCCACAGGCCTGTACACGAACACGGTCTCAGAGCTGGCTATCTCGGAGGGAAGTCTCCTGACGATGGCGTCGGCGAGGGAGTCGGCCCAGTAGACGACGCCAGCCCTGTTTCCCCCGAAGGGCTCCCGGGTGAAGGCGTCTATGACGCAGACCCTTATCAAGGGCCCACCCAACCCCCCCGGGCACCCATTTCTAATAACTGACGACCCAGGGTATGCCCGGTGTCCGCGGAGCCGTACCTTCGCAGGGCCGCCGACATGCTCTCCTCGGCATCCAACGCGGTGGCCTTCACCGGAGCGGGAATATCGGCCGAGGCCGGAGTCCCGACGTTCAGGGGGAGGGGAGGTCTCTGGGAGAGGTTCAGGCCGGAGGAGCTCGCCACCCCCGAGGCATTCAAGAGGGACCCGAGGAGGGTGTGGGAGTGGTACGCCTGGAGGATCGACCTAGTGCTCCGCGCGGAGCCCACGCCAGCCCACAAGGTGCTCGCCAGGTGGGAGGCCGAGGGAAGGCTGGCGGGGGTCGTGACTCAGAACGTGGACGGGCTCCACCAGAGGGCTGGGAGCAGGAGGGTCGTGGAACTCCACGGGAGGATAACCCGAGCAAGGTGCACGGGGTGCGGCAAGGCGCTGGAACTCGAGGCCCCTCCTGAGGAGGTCCCGCCTAGGTGCAGAGAGTGCGGGTCGCTGCTCCGGCCGGACGTGGTGTGGTTCGGTGAGCCCCTGCCGAAGGATGCCTGGAGAGAGGCTGTGGAACTGTCGAACTCGTGCGATGCCATGCTCGTGATAGGGACCAGCGCGGTCGTCCACCCCGCTGCCCAGCTCCCGCTGATCGCCAAGGCCGCCGGAGCCAAGCTTATTGAGGTTAACCCCGAGGAGACGGTCCTGTCGAGGCGCGTGGACGTGCCGCTGAGGATGGGGGCCAGCGAAGCCCTCGCCGCCCTCGACGAGATCCTGAGGGGGTAATCCGCGTTGGCTGTGGACGTTCAGTCGTTGATCGAGACGCGTCGTGGGGAGCTGATTGATCTCACGCGCAGGCTGATCAGGGCGAGGACCTACAACCCGCCCGGGGAGGAGGTCAGGGCGGCGGAGGTCCTCTGCGAGTACCTGGACCGGGTGGGGATCGACTACCAGGTCCTCTCTCGGGGGGAGGGGCGGGCCAACGTGATCGCCAGCGTGGGCGAGGGCGGCGGGAAGACCCTCCTGCTGGCCGGTCATCTCGACACGGTGCCTCCGGGCGGCGGGTGGACCGTGGATCCCCTCGGCGGGGACCTGGTGGACGGCAGGATCTACGGGCGGGGGGCGACCGACATGAAGGGCGGAGTGGTCGCCTCGGCCGTGGCCATGGCCGCCCTGGCGGACGCGGGGATCGGGGGGAGGGTGGTCCTGGCGGCGACGGCCGACGAGGAGATGGGCAGCGAGTACGGGATGGCCTGGCTCGCGAGGGAGAGGCCTGAGCTTCTGAGGGCGGACTTCGCCCTGGTCTGCGAGCCCTCAGGCTCCAGCTCCCTCGGGAAGTTCGTCGTGGTGGGGGAGAAGGGGTCCGTCGTAGTGTCGGTCAGGGTGAGGGGGAGGAGCGCCCACTCCTCCGTCCCGGAGATGGGGGACAACGCGGTCGTGAAGATGTCCAGGCTCCTCTCCAACATTCACAGGGTCAGTGTGAGGCCCGTCAGGCCCCCCATAACGAGGTGGGAGCTCGTCAGGCAGCTGGCCCGGAGGCTCGGGTGGGGGAGGATCCTGAGGGCCGCGATCTCCGGAGGCGGGGGAAGGGAGTCCGCAGCCCTGAGGGCGATGACGGGCGTCACCGTCTGCCCCAGCATAGTCCGGGGAGGAGAGAAGGAGAACGTCGTCCCCGACCTATGCGAGGCCACTGTGGACTTCAGGATACTCCCCGGCCAGACGCCGGAGGAAGTGATCGAGGCCGTTGAGGAGCTGGCATCGAGCCTCAACGTCGGCCCCGTCGAGGTCGGAGTCAAGCTCTTCGTCGAGCCGAGCGTACTGAGGGGGGCCGAGGGTAAGCTGGGGCTCTTGGAGGCAGTCGTCGGGGAGGTCTACGGGGAGCGGCCCATCAGGATCGTGATGCCGGGAGCGTCCGACGCCAGGTTCCTCAGGAACTGGCTCGAGATCCCAGCGGCGCAGTTTGGCCCAGGCCTGGCAGAGGCGGCACACGCTCCCGACGAGTACGTCGAGGTTGAGGACCTGGTGAAGTCCGCAGCCGTGTACGCAGAGTTCGCGCGGAGGTTCCTGGAGGGTAGCTAATCTGACGGATCCGCTGGCCATCTCGGCATTGGCTCTTGGGCCGGAATGCCCGCCCTCAGGACTCGATGGGGCGCTTCCTGCCGATCCAGAGGAAGTGCTCGCTTTGGCCTATTATCGTGGGCTCGTTGGATGTCTCGACGACTATCTGCTTGAGCCTCTCCCACTGCTCCTCGCTCAGCGAGTTGACGCTTTCCCTCAGGTGAGTGACCACTCCCTCGCAGGCGGCCATCTCGATGGTCTCGAATCCCCTTTCCTCCATGAACGCCTTCAGGTTGAGGGGCTTCCAGAAGTAGGCGTCTGGAAACACCTTGGGGTCTTCATGCCACTCTCCCCTGTGGATTCCCCGGGTCAGCATCTCCTGGTGCCTCTCGTCGGTCAGCTCCCAGGGAAACTCCGCCACGATCGTCCCGTATAGGCCGAAAAGGCTGATGGCGGAGACGAAGAGCACGCCTCCCGGTCTCAAGACGCGCCAGAGCTCCCTAACCGTCCTGTCTCGATCGCCCTCCTCTATCAGATGGTAGAGGGGGCCAAAGCAGAGCGCCGCGTCGAAGTAAGAGTCTTCAAAGCATCCCAGGTTCGTCGAGGATCCCTGAACTACCGCGAGGAGGCGGTCGACGAGCCCCCCTCTCGAACTTGCCCCTCGCCAGCTTGAGGAGTTCCCTGCTGAGGTCGAAGAGCACGACCTCATAGCCCATCTTCGCCAGCTCAACCGCGTAGTGACCCGAGCCAGACCCGCAGTCGAGGACCCTTCCTGGGCCCGGGAGGTGCTTCTTGAGGTAGCGCATCGTGACGATGAACTCCAGCCGGTGATACCTGTCC
The DNA here is from genome assembly GCA_964594835.1 of uncultured Nitrososphaerota archaeon. Classification (GTDB taxonomy): domain Archaea; phylum Korarchaeota; class Korarchaeia; order Korarchaeales; family Korarchaeaceae; genus DRBY01. The sequence goes on along the minus strand of CAZQNA010000002.1, from coordinate 191,655 downwards.
CTGAAGAGCCTGGCGTCCTCCTTCTCTGCCGTCAGATCGTAGAACCTCCTGACCCCTTCTATCCCCGATCTCATTTGAGTTGGACTTTGAGGCTCTCCCTAGATAAGAGTGAGCGCCCTTAGAGAACTCGCGAGTCAGATGGGGGGGCCCTTGCGCGCCGCCTCAGAGCCGATCCCTGCCTTCCCGATTTGAAGAAGGTCTGAGAGCCTCTTTCACACAATCGGGGAGGGAGGCCTGATGGCTGATGGGCTCCGGTTCGCCGACGTGTTCGTCGCGGCCACCGTCCTAAAGGTGCCCCGTCTGACAATCCTAAATTATCCCTGAGGGCCACCTCCCGGTGGTTGGAAGGGAACATGACCGACCCTCAGGTAGCGGCCTTGAAAGCAGCGATCAAAGAGCTGGCCGCTCGCTACGGAATCAGGCTGGCCGTGCTGTTTGGGTCTAGGGCCAGGAGAGAAGCTACCAAATTGAGCGACGTGGATGTGGCCGTCCTGTGCGACTGCGACGTGTCGGAGCTGGCCGAGGAGTTGGAGAGGAGGGGGATAAGCGCCGACGTAGTGGACCTGCGAGAGGTGCCTCCCGTGCTTGCCTGCCTCATAGCCGTTGACGGGGTGCTAGTCTACGGAGACGAGTGGGACTTTCACGAGTTTAGATCGAGAGCCTTGAGGGAGTACTTTGACTTCAAGAGAATCCTAGAGCCTCACACCGCAAGGGCCAGGTCCTACGTGGGGGTCTGAAGTGGGAGAAAGGGTGAATGCGCGCATCCGGGTGCTGGAGTCCGCGCTCAGGAGGCTTGATGAGATATCGGCTATGAGCTTGGAGGACTTCTTGAAAGATAGATTCGCGCCAGCCGCGGCTGAGAGGAGCTTCCAGGTGGCCATTGAGGTTGTGATAGACCTGGCCAACATGCTCGCCTCTAAGGTCGGGAGGAGGTCGCCCGAAACTTATGCAGACGTCTTCAGGGTTTTGGGCGAGGCAGGCAGGCTCAGCCCCAGGTTAGTCGAGGAGGGAATAGGCATGGCCAAATTCCGAAATCTCCTAGTACACGCATACGCCACGGTCGACCCCACCAGGGTGCACGCAATGGCGCGGGAGAAGGTGAGGGTTCTACGTGAGCTGGCTTCGACTCTGGCTAGGCAGCTTGAGGAGCTGGGCGCCTAGACGAGCTGCTGCAGAGTCCGGCCCGATCGAGCGCGAGCACACCCTCCTCGATGTCCGCCACGCTCCTAGGCTTGTTGATCCTAGCGATCCTGAGGCCTCCCCCGTCTAGAGTCGGTGGCCAGAGGACGCGGCTCCTCTGCGCCCGGATCACCGCAGGTATCCAGCGTCGGCAACGTGACCTCAAGCGCTCAAGATGGAGTGACGCCCTTCCTCCTCATGTAGGCCCTCACGTACTTAATGAAGTCCTCCAAGTCTGGAAGCCTGTCTCTCAGGAACTCGCACAGCCTCTCTGGGTCTACCACGTCGTACTGGTGCACCAGCAAGTTTCTGAAGCCAGCCATGGGCGCTATCCTCTCTGCGAACTCCCTCGGTAGGATGCCCGCCCTCCCGAGTTCCAGGAAGACCCCCCTGTATTCCTCCGGCCTGGGCAGCCCCTCCTCGGCGATTATCATCTCTCCTATATCCAGAGCCGCCTCTATCGCGATCTGGAAGTTCCTCTCCAGTGCGCTCCTCAGTTCGTAATTCTCCTCGATCTGCTCGGGGGTCATGTCAGCCCTAGACCTGAGGTAATTCAATGCCCTCTCGAGGGTGGCCATCTTTCTGGACACCTTCTCGGCGAAGTACACTCCCCCTCTCACCTCGCTAGCACAGTCCTCGCCCACCTCAGGTCGTAGTACCTCCTGTCGTGATACACCTTGAGGGTCCTGTAGACGAACTCCTTCATCGCGCCCTTATCTCTAACGACGATTGGCTCCCCCCTTATCGCCTCAAAGGAGAGGCTCGGAGACGCCGTGTTGAGGAGAACGAGATCCACCTTGAGCCCAGGCTCAAGCTCGCTCGCGATCTCTGCCAGTATCTCCAGCATCCTGGCGCGTGGCAGAGAGGGGTTTAAGTAGACGGCAATGTCCACATCGCTAAGCCCCGAGTCCCTACGCTCCGCTGCAGAGCCAAATAGGTAGGCAAATAGAACTTCCTCCCTCCGAATCAATGCCTCCTTAACTCGCATGAGGTCTCTCCTGTTCATTCGGCTCAATTCCTCCGGGAGTCGCTGTCATACCATTCCACTCAGGACGTTAAAACGTTGATCGTATTCCCCACGGACCCCTCGGGCATCTCCCAGATCACCTTGGCCTAGGGCTGAGAGGCAAAGGATAGCAGAGCTATCAGCGCGGCTCCGAGGAACGCGGCCCTACCCATTCGACAGCGCTCGGCCATCTGGGATTCTCTGTAAATGAGTTTTACTCCCGGCGGTCCCGCGATCGCGATCCAAACACTTGATCCATGGAATCCCCCTGAGAAAGAGGTCTCATGACTAAGCGCGGCACGCGGTGCGGCCGGGCGCCTGCGGTCGACCCCCAAAAAAGGTTGAGCGAGCCGGCGTGGGCGAGGTCTGCGCAGCGCCCAAAGGGGGCCGGGGTCGGGACCTCCTGAGCAGCCGTCTCAGGTCGATCTCGGGCGGCTCAAATCACAGCCAACTCAGGGTAGAGCTGGGGGATTGCCTCACTCAGGCTCACCACCCTCAGGGCCCGCCTCCTCGCCTTCCTCCTGAACCCCCTCACCTCCCTCAGTGGGACCGCGCCGCAGGCCAAGTAGAACCCGAGCGCCCTAGCGTCAGACTCCCTGACCTTCGTGAGCGGAATCACTCTGACCACGGTCATCCTGGGGAGCCCGAGCTCTAGGCACCTTCGCCTGCATGCCTCAAGCAGAGCTGTGCCTATCCTCCTCCGCCACCAGCCCCTCCTGACGTGGACGCCGAAGTCTACGTTCCCCGACGCCCTGTTGAGGTACGCGCTGCCCACCGGCTCGCCGTCCAGAGCGGCCACGAGCACGTCCTGCCGGTCGAAGCTGGGCGGGATGAAGAATCCCCAGCTCTCGAGCTGGATCTTCCTGAGCGCCGGCCTGTCCCTCCGGTTGCCCAGCCTCACCTCGACCCTGGGGTTGGGCTCGAGCGGGATCGGCCTCCTAGGGTCCCACCCCAGGAGGACCGAGCGGGCGTAGGGGGACAGCCCCTCGGACTCGAGGACCTCCCACTGGACGGGATCCCAGGAGGACACGCCGAGCGGGAGGCCTGCGTTGGAGGCCCGCCGCTCGGCCCAGCGCAGGGTCTCCCGGAGGACCTCGGGGTCTTCCGCGGCCAGGTCCTGCAGCTCCAGCCTCTCCGCGACCCCACGCCACGTCGACCTCTGGCGAAACCTGACCGGAACCTCCGCCAGCCTGGCAACCCCTACCAGCCTCCTCCCGTCCCTGACTCCAAGCAAGAGGACCCGCCGCTCTTCCTCTGCCCAGAATATCTGGAGGGTGGCCATCCCCTCCCTCCAGCGCGCGTACTCTCCCCAAGAGGTCCAGCCGAGGCCGCGGCCCCTCTGGGCGTAGAGCGACCACCACTCCCGTGGGTCTACCTTAACCTCTACCCTCAAGGGAGACCCCCCGCGCCTGCGCGCCATAGAGGGGGCGCCCGCACCGCCGTCGGCGGTCCCCCGAGTCAGCGCGTCGGCTCAAATCAAGGTAGGGGCTCAGATATAGGCCTCATCCCCGACCGTGTGATCGGGGGGACTCGTCGGGAGGCTGCCCGTCCACTGCTTGTACCCGAAGCCCCTGTCCGAGTCCAGGTTCCAGTTGACCGTGGCGTACGGGCTCTCCCGCCAGGACTGGATCATCCACTTAGCCACCTCGACGGCGCTTCCCATGGGCCTGACGTGAGGCTTGGCCTGCCCGGGGGCGGCCGCAAGGGGGGGCGGGGGGAGGTACAGCCTCCTGGTGTCCTCCGGGCTCTGCGCGACGGCGTACGAGATCAGGGCCTCTATGTTCAGGGGGAGTTCCTCCATGAAGGTCTTCGGTGTCGCGTCCTCTGGGTAGGAGGACGGGAGGGTCTTGGGATTCTCGTAGGCAGTCCTGGGGCACTGGAGGCAGTTCTCGTCTCCCTCGACGGCGGGGTAGGGGCCGTCCGAGAACTGGCACTGGTAGGGGGTGACGAGGTTCCTGCCGTGGGCCGTGTCCAAGAGCGAGTTGGGAGGGTACGTGAGGCCGTGGAGCGCCAGCGCCTCCCTGATCATCATCAGCAGCCTGTAGAGGGTGAGTTGAATCAGGTACAGGATGCTGAGGATGGCCATGGCTGGCAGGGATGCCAGGGCCGTCGTCAGCAGGTTTACCAGCTTGTGGATGGTCTCGAAGGACCAGGCCACCATCTCCCCCATCCACTCGAGCCAGTCGCCGATGCTCTCGGCTAGGTCCTCGTAGCACTCCCGGGACTTCTCCGTGAGGCCGAAGGACAGGTAGTCCAGGACTGAGCAGGTTCCTCCGCCGCCGGTGTCCGGCGGAGAGGGAGGCTCCAGGGAGTCGATCCAGTCCTCGAGCGCCTCCTCCAGCACGTCAAAGACGGCGGAGAAGGGCTCCTTGGGGGGCCTGATCCTGTCCTCCAGGTACTCGGTCACCCTCTTGAACAGCTCGTAGGTGATCCTGATGTCTTCCTTGGTGAGGTAGCCCCCCTGGCTCTTGTTGATCAGCGTCGGGTGCGGGCGCCCGTCATAGGCATCCTTGAACGCCTTGTAGATGAGGCCCACCACGTCGTCCGGGAGCCGGTCCGGCAGGCCCAGCCACCCCACCAGGTCTGTGGCTATGTCTCCGCCGACGTACTCTCTGAAGGCCCAGGCGTCCATGAAGTTCTCCACGACCACGTGCCTCTGGACGTGCGTCCTGTACGGCCCGCCGACGATCTGATTGACGTACCCGTGCCCCACCACATCGGTCGCCACGTGGGTGAGGTAACCCAGGGCGTAGGCCCTCTCCGCGGGGGTCTCGGCGTTCTCCAGCAGGGCCCTGGCGAAGTCGCCCGTGTATCTGTAGTGGAGCATGTCGAACCAGTACCACTCCTCCTCGCCCTTGCCGTCCTGCAGCGGGGGCCTGAACGCGTCGAAGATGCGGGCCGTGACCGTGGGCATGTCCCCCAGGTCGGCCAACAAGTCGTCCACGCCGAGCGCGAGGGCCAGGGCTCCCCTCCTCAAGGTCTGCTCGAAGAGGTTCGAGGTCTCCTCGGCCTCTTCGAGGATCTGCTCGATCAGGGCCGCTAGACCCGGCGCAAGCGGCCTGGCGAGGTCCTCGACCTGCTCCTCGATGGCCTCGAGGGCCTCCTCCACCTTCCCGATCGTGGCGTCGTACAGCCCCTTGACCTCGTCCCAGGCCTCCAGTATGGCCAACATCACCTGACAGACCTCGTAGTCCGGGGCCCAGAAGAAGAGGTCCGGGCCTATGGCGCCGACCACCGTGAGGCCCCTGTGCTCCAGCATCACGCCGCCCTCCTCCCGCCCATCCCTCTGGAGGGCCTCGGCCACCTTCAGGGCCACCAGGGTGTGAACCGCGTACTTCGGCATCCTCCTCTCACTTCCCGTAGTAGACCAGGTGCCTCCCGATCTCTGCCTGGATCTCCGGCTGGCTGGAGAGGGACCTCGGGCACGGGTCGAGAAGGGGGTCAGTTATAGCGAAGAAAACGCCAGTGGCGTCGGCGGGGATGTCTGCAAAGTACCACTGGACGACTCCGCTCCCGGGCGGCAGGTAGACCGCGTCGAAACCGATCCTGGGGAGCGAGGAGAGGTTGAGGGGTAGGGTCAGGCTGTCCTCTAGGAGCAGAACCTCTAGCAGGGCCGAGGACGGGGCGCCGCCCAAGTTAGACGACTTCAGCTGGACCGACAGGTGGACCTTGTCCCAGTCGGTCGCCGTGCTGGACATAGCCGCGAGGGGCTCGAGGGTGAGGTAGGGCCTCAGGGACCCCAGCGGCGACCCTCCCGGCAGGCCCGGGAGCTCCGCGCCCAGATCTCCGGGGGAGATGGTGGCAGGAGGCCCGGTCGTCGGCCCCGTCGTGGGCGCCGGAGTCTCGTGAGGGGTTGCGGTCGTGGGAGGCGGGGAGCTTGTGAGGCCCGGGACGCCCGTCCCAGGCGGGCTGGTTCTCCGCCCCCTCCTCCCCATGAGCTTCTCCAAATCGGGCCAGAGGAGATAGGCCAGGAGCATAGTCACCCCCAGCCCGATCCCAGCCTTGAGCAGGGACCTCCTCTTCCTATCGACGCGCTCCTCCTCCACGCGGTCATCTTGACTTCTCCATCTTCGGGCAACGCAGATCCTCCACCTCAGGCGCGCTTCCAGAAGGGCCCGCCCAGCTGGGGGGAGTTGACCTGGGTCCATAAAAACCACCCCCCCGTCGCCCGCGTGGCGGCCGGGTCGAGACGCGGTTCTTTAATTTGGAGTCGGACCACATGGGACCACGTGGACCCGTCGATCCTCCACGACGTGCTGTCCATGCTGATAGTCGTGCTCGGGCTCGTGATAGTTATCCTGATCCTCAAGGCCGTGCTGATGCTCCTCATCCCCGGGGCCGTCGGCGTGGCCGTCTACTGGCTGACCGGGAACCTGAGGTGGGCGGCGCTCGCGTTCCTGGCGGTCATAATCGTAGAGGTCCTGAGGGGGAAAAAATAGGGGAAGGGGGAGGATCCCCTCACCCGGCCTTCCTGAGGGCCAGGATCCACTCTCTCTCTGTGAGGGTCCCCGTGGAGATCATCTCCTCGATGAACTCCTTTGGAGTCCTCACGTCAAGGGAGATCTCTGCGCCGGCCTCTCTCAGGATCGCGCTGGAGGATATCAGCGCCCTCGCGTTCATGGCCATCGCCAGCGCGAGGGACTCCGCCTCGTCCCTGTCGACGCCCAGCCTCCTGGCCAGCCTCCTCACGAGCCTCGCCATCTCAGCCTCAGAGGTCATGTCTTGCACCTTCAGGACGCCTGTGGAGATCAGGCGCTCGACGCTCCCCCCGACGGCCGGATCCGTCAGGAGGGCGGACGCGGTCCTCCTGGATATGTGGATCTTCCACCTCTTTGAGATCCTCTCCTCCCCGAGTGACAGGATCAGCCTCTTAAGTGACTCCCTGTCCACGACCACGGGCCTGCTCCTCACGGGCAGGAACGCCAAGATCAGCAGCATCGTCGACAGGGTGGCGGGCACGATCGACACGCAGCACTCGACCTCTTCTCCCGCCACCGTGACCCTGTTGCAGCCTTCATCGTTCACGGTCACCGTGTAGATTATCCTGACGGTCTCTCCGGGATCCAGGGTCAGGTTGAGGACGAGCCTCCCCGCCTCCACCCTCACCTCGGCCCTGCCCTCGACCTCGACGCTCTCCGGACTCAGGACCCACCCCTCGGGCAGGAGATCCACCAGCTCTCCCGTGAAGGTTCCGTTGCCCCTGTTCACCACGGTCACGACTATCCTGGCCTGCTCTCCGCTCCTCACCTCGTCGGGGCAGGTCTTGGTCACCCCTATCGCCGGGACGTAGGTGGGCCTGACGTAGACCACGGTCGTGGTGTTCGACCCGTCGGCCTTGGCGACGTTGATCAGGTCGCCCTCGATCACCGTGACTCTGGCGTCCAGGGTGAGGTTGACGCACTCTCCCGGATCCAGGGGGCCAACCGTCCAGTCAGTCTGCCCCATCGGCTGCAGCCCCTCCGGCAGCAGGTCCACGACGTGAATCACCTCGGTGGACGCGTTCCCGAGGTTGCAGACCGTTATGTGGAAGCGGACCACCTGGCCCCTCCTGGCCACGTCAGGATCAGCGACCTTCTCTATGTGGATCACCGGCCTCGGCTGGGTCCTGTTCTCCGGCGGGGTCGGCGGCGGTGGAGATGGCGGCGGTGGAGATGGCGGCGGTGGGGACGGTGGCGGCGGGGTCGGCGGCGGTGGAGATGGCGGCGGCACGGCGAGTATCACGTCGGAGTCCCTGGCCGGTCCGCAGGAGCAGGTCCAGTTCACCTCACCCCTGTTCGTCATGTACCCCAGGCCGGTCACCTCGGCCTCGAACTCCAGGGTCAGGCGCTCCCCGGGGTCGAGCGAGTGGGTTGTCCTCCAGATCAGCTCCCTCCCCCTCCTGACCGGGTCGGGGGCTGGGGCTCCCCCGATCCTGGTGGAGCCGGAGACGTAGCTCATGCCTACAGGCAGCACGTCCCTGAAGGTAAGGTTCCAGGCGGTCGTGTTCCCGCGGTTCGTGGTCATGAGGTACACCTTGACGGTTGAGCCCTGGGGCACCACCGAGGCGCCTATGCTCTTGCTGAGTCGGAGCACCGCGTATGACACGGATAGGTTAGCGTGGGCCGTGCTCGAGTTGCGGCCTCCTGCCCCATCCTCGCCGTAGCCGGTGACCCAGTTCACGCACCCTCCGGTCCCGCAGGCCGCCCTGACTGTGAAGTTCATCCTGATGCCCTCGCCAGGATTCAGAGTCAGACCCAGGTCCCAGGTCAGCCTGTTTCCAGAGATGGTCGGGTCGGACGTGGAGATGATCTCGCCGGTCGACCCGTTGACCACTATGGTCGTGTTGGGGACGTACCTCAGCCCCTCGGGCAGGTCGTCGACTATCGACACGTTGTACATGTGCCCGAGGCCCCTGTTCCAGAACGTCACGTTGACCACGACCTTCGAGCACTCCGTCGTCTGGTTGGGGATGAACTCCTTCGTGATGTCGAGGACGGGAGACCTGACCACGACGACCCCGCAGGAGTCGTTGTCGAAGTACTCCGCTCCGGTCTCCGGGTTGGCCGTCCTGCCGCATGAGTCGTGATACGTGAGGGTGGCGTTCACGTCGGCCCTCGTGCGGTCCGGCGTGAGGGCCCTGACCGTGGCGGTGAAGTTCCTGTCCACGGTCTGCCCGGGTCCCATGGAGTCCAGCGTCCAGGTTATCCTGTTCAGGACGGGGTCGTAGCTCCCGCCCTCTGACCAGACGTAGTCCATGAACTCGGGCAGGTCCACCCAGTACGTCAGGTTGTACGCGGTGCCGGTGTCGGGCAGGCTCTCCAGCCTGACGGTGTAGTTCACCAGGTCTCCGGGCTCGGGGGAGACCGGGCAGTGGCCTGTGTAGGGTATGAGCGATATTGAGACGTTCGGGTAGAGGAGCCTCACCTCGGCCGAGTCGGTCTCGCTCTCGCAGTCGGATCCTCCGCAGCCCCAGCTGGCCTCGACGTTGTCCTCCATGATCCAGCAGCCCGTCACGTTGGCCCTGAGCAGGACGACGAAGCGCTCGCCCGGGCCGAGGGACGGGACCCTCCACTCCACCCGGTTCGGGGAGGAGCTGACCCTCACGTCGGACCTGTTGTCGTAGACGTACTCCATGTCAGAGAGGGTGTCTGTGACGTTGACGTCCCTCGCCGTCCCGTTTCCGTTGTTCGAAACGACTATCGTCCACTCGGCGAGGTCGCCCCAGTCCTGCCTCTGCTGGGGCGGCTCCTTGGAGACGCTTATGTCCGGGATGAGGACCTCCAGGGGACCGACGTCGTCCGAGTCTGTGAGTACCTCGCCGCAGGCGCCGTACCAGCTTCCACTGGCCTCGAAGGTGCCGCCGGGCACGGAGCAGCAGCCGACGCTAAGGAGGAACTCGACCCGTATCGACTCACCTAGCTCCACCTCCACCCCGGTCAGCTCCCACAGCAGCTCGACCGTCCCGCCTACGGCCGAGACGCCGGGGTCCATGTGGAGGACGGTCCCGTTCGGGAGCGTGACGTTGGCAGAGCCGCTCACGTAGGAGGCGCAGGCCGACGTCGGGAACCTGTAGGTGAGCCTGACCGGCATCGAGGAGTTGAACCCGTAGGCCGTCCCGTCCCCGGTGTTCCTGGCGGTGAAGTTCACCCTCTCGTCCGTGCACCTCTCCAGCTCCCCGTCGAAGCCGTTCTTCACGTCTATCCCGGCCCTGGCCCTGTCAACGCTCACCTCCGACTGGACCTCGTTTCCGGCGCATATGACCCCGTCGCAGCTCCACCTGAACGAGGCGGTGTCGGTGTACCGGGTCGGGCAGCCGGTGGCGTTGGCCCTCACGCGAATGGCCATGCTCTCCCCCGGCTCGAGCGGGTCCTGGACGAGGCTGAGGTTCCACCTTATCACCCCGTCAGAGACGGAGGTGGGGGTCACGTTCGCCCCGAGGAACTCCAGGCCTTCGCCCAGCGAGTCGGTCAGGTTCAGGAAGTAGACGCTCCCGTCCCCCGAGTTCCTGACTATCAGGTCCCAAACGACCTCCTCCCACCTGTCCACCCTCCCCGCGGGGGACACGACCACCTTCTCGCTGTTCGAGAGGTCGGGCCTGAGGTCCGACGTGGAGAACACCGTGACGTTCGTGTAGCTGTGGTTGCAAGCGTCCCAGTATGTGAAGTTCACGACCTCCCTCGTGGAGGTCAGGCTGCAGTTGGCGTGCACCCTGAACCTCAGGTAGACGTCCGCCCCCATTGGGACGGTCACGTCCTCCAGGGTCCAGATGATCGTCCTGTGCGACCCTGCCTGCACCTCGGTGAAGTTGCTGGGCACGTTGGTGTATGAGGGCCCCCCGGACACCGAGATGTTGGCGCTGACGTTGCCATCCGGGAGTATGTCGATCGGCTCAAGGCCGAACGGAAGCGTCTCGTTGAAGGATATTCCATACATCGTGGCACCGCTGTTGTGCACGGTGATCGTGATCGTCTCGTTTCCACAGACCTCGAACCTCCTCGGGTTCTTGTCTATGGGAGACGGGAGGCCGCAGGCCAGCACGATCGCCTCGGCGGAGACCGGGTCCGAGCAGGCCGGCCCGCACCCCCAGTAGGCCGTGACGTTGTCCGTGGCGTTCGGGGGCGGACACTTGACGAGCTTGGCCCTCAGGTCGAAGGTGAAGTTCTCGCCCGGGCCGAGGGTTATGTTGGTCCACGTCAGCTCGGTGTAGCTCCCCGCTATCCCCTCCGTCCTGTCGGGCGGCGGGGTGGCGTCGACGTACTCAAACCTCGAGTTCAGGCGGTCCACGACGGTCACGTTGGGGGCCGTGGCGTTCCCCACGTTGGTCACCCTGATCGTCCAGGACACGGTCTGGTTGATGTCGGCGTACTGGGTCTTGGGCTCCTTGGTCACCTGGAGGACCGGGACGAGCACCGTGTCCGTCCTGGACCTCGTCCTGTCCTTGTCCTTTCCGCAGGAGTCCTCGACCCCGTCGGTCTGGATCGTGTGGTCGGCCCTCACGAGGCTGCAGTCGGGGGAGGTGACGTTGTACCTGACCTCGAAGTAGTCCCGGGGGTCGAGCCTCCAGGTGTCGTTGATGATGTACCACTGGATCCCACCGCCTGGCAGCCCCTCCACCCACACGTACATGGTGACGCCGGGCGGAGGGGCCACCATGTACGGGTACACCGGCAGGTAGGTGTCCGTGCCCTCCGAGCTGTCGTGGAACCTGACCACAGTGTTGTCCTCCAGGGGGGTGACGGCCTGCACCCCCGTGGCGAGGGTGTCGTTGACGATCAGCCGCCCGCTCGGGACGTAGAGGGGCAGGCACGGGTCTGAGTTCCTCAGCCTGAACCTCCAGGTGGCCTGCTCACACGCCTCCGCCGTGTCGTCTCGTATCTGGACGCTGATGCGGTACGGGGTGCTGTGGAGGTAGGAGGTGCTGTTGTACCACTCGTCCTCGTACACACACCCCTCGCAGCCGTCCCTGACCCTCACGTGGATGTAGGCCCTACTCTTGCAGTCCACCACCCTGACCGTTATGGAGAACGCCTGGGACCCGTTGGGGGGTATGTCGTCGAGCGAGCCTCCCTCGGAGGTCGGGCGCCACTCCAACACCCTCCCGGTGACCGAATCCGGCGTCGGGGTCGCCGAAACGTAAGACGTGGCGGAGGGGAGCTCTATCGTGACTCCCACGTTTCTGGCGGTCGTATCTCCCCTGTTGACCACGGTCACGTCCCACACGATCTCATCGCCATTCTCCCCGCAGACCCTGGTGGCGGCCTCCACCTGGAGGTCCGGCTTCCTCAGCTCGTAGTTCGTGGAGCCGGACGTCCTTATCTCCGCGGCCTGCTCGGCGCAGGGCTTGTCGTAGGTGACCCTCATGGTGGAGTGCCCTCCCCCGTCGTCGCAGGGGCAGCTCGCCACCGCCCCGAACGTGATGTTGACGGTCTCCTCCCTGTCCAGGGTTGAGAACGGGGTGCCGGAGAGGTCCCAGACGACCCACCTCAGCTCTGGATCCACCTGGGCCGGGGAGATGGGGGCCGAGTAGGTGGAGTTGAACGCGGTCGCCAGGGCGGAGGAGTTGTAGTAGAAGCAGGGCGGGAGGGTGTAGTTCACGGTGACGTTGTAGACGTCGACGGCGCCCACGTTCTTCACGACGGCGGTGACGTTTGCCCCCTCGCAGAGGTTCACGGGGTTGGGCTCTAGGTCGTCCGTTATGTAGAGCTCACCGTCGGGGACGACGACGTCGGAGCTGTCCTCCACGACCTGACAGGACTCGGAGCAGCAGCCCCAGGACGCGTTCACGTGGTCGGTCAGGCCAGAGCAGGCTACCATCTTGGCGCGGAGCGTGAAGTTTACCTTGTCTCCGGGCCCTAACGTGCCGTTCGTGAAGGTGACGGTCCTCCCGTCCGCCGAGACCCTGGTGGACCAGCCCGCGGGGGCCGTGCTGGCGTTGCACCTCAGCCCGGCCCCGAGGGAGTCGACGACCGTGACGTTGTTGGCCGTCCCGTTGCCCGAGTTGTAAAGCCAGATCCTCCACTCGACCATCTGGGACTCGGCGTATATCCTCTCGGGCGTCTTGTAGATCACCAGGTTCGCCCTGAGTATGGGCTGACCCCCGCTCGTGTAGGTCTCGTGCCATACGCACGTGCACTGGGGCTCGCAGATTCCAAGGGCCTCGCACTTGTCCGAGTAGTCGAGCGTGGACCTGTAGACGTAGCCGGGCCTGACGGAGCAGCAGGGGGTCATGTTGTAGGAGATCGTGAACCCCGTGTCGACCTTTGAGAGCTGGGGCACGTTGGTTGAGTTCCAGATGAGGAGGTCCCCCTGGACGATCGGGTCCACGTTGGTCACGACCGTGCCGTTGTCGAACTCGACCACGGAGGGGCCGAGGAACTCGAGGCCCGATGGAACCTCGCTCGTCACGGTGAGGTTGTAGCCGGGGGAGGATGCCGTGGCCCCGGAGACCCTGACCCTCCTCTCCTCGCGTTCGCACACGGTGGTGTAGGGCGGGTGAGACTCCGAGATCTGCAGGTGGGGCCTCCTGACCTCGACGTATACCGCCCACCTCTCCTCCCCCTCGCAGTCCAGGCTCGTCCCGTCAGAGGCCGTGGCGTTGAGGGACAGCCCCATCCTGTCGTGAATGTAGCCCTCGGCCGAGCACCTCACCCTCATCGGGTAGGATATCTCAAGCACGTCACCCGAGTTTACTACGAAGTTCAGCTCGCTCAGGTTCCAGTAGATGCACGTGCTCGTGTGGAGGTAGGGATCCAGCGTGACCTGCGTCCCGTTCGGGAGCGTCACCGTGGTCGGCCCAAGGTAGGTCTCCTCCAGGTTGCCGGTCTCCGCGGCGCAGTGGGAGAAGGTCATGTTGGATAGCGTGGAGTTTATCCCGTCCACGTTGAACGTCACGTTGGTCGTGTACTCGAGCGGGGAGCACGCCTCGACCGAGGAGGCGTTGGCCTCGCTCCTCACGATGAAGCAGTCCGTCTGATTGGAGCAGGTGATCCTTATCGAGTGGGAGTCGGAGGAGGAGGGGGAGCAGCTGGCGCAGCAGTTGAGCTCGGCGTCCACGGAGTTCTCGCCCCAGTCCCCGCAGGACGCGCCGTCGGACCTCCGGGTCGTGAGGTTGATCGTGATGTTCTGGGCCCTGAGGTCCCAGGTGATCACCCTGCCTGCCGTGGAGTTGGGCTGGGGCTCCGCGGAGACCAGGGTCAGGATGTCGGGCAGGCGGTCTGTAACCTTCATTCGGGGGTCGGGGCATGCGTCCGACCCGTGTACCGTGACCGTCAGAGTGTAGTTGGACGTCGTGGCGTTTAGGGCCTCGTGGGGCCCGTTCTTCTCCACGGATATGGAGGGGGAGGCCATGGGGACCTGGAAGGAGTCAACGCTCGGCCTCCAGACGTGATCGCACTGATCCTTGTACAGCGGGAAGAACACAACCGTTCCCGACCCGCTGGCCCCGCAGTCGGCCGTCACGTTGAACGACACTACCCTAGACCCCCCAGCGGCCAGGTCGCCGAGGTGGAATGTCAGCTCGTTCCCTGAGACGTCCGGCTGGGGTGACCCGGTTCCCGAAACGTAGTTTAGCCCGGACGGGAGCCTGAGCGTGACGTTTAGGGACCTGGCCTCCCCGTCCCCGGCGTTCTCCACCGTGACCTCCACCTTGGACTCGGCGCACGGGGTGACGAGAGAGGGGGAGACCGAGTGACCCGCCATCCTGATCCTCGGCGTCCTGGGCTTGAGGGCTATGGAGCCCAGGGCCCAGTCGCTGTGACACTGGCCGGAGCAGGTGACGTAGGCGCTGGCGTTGTCGACGAGGCCCTCGCACCCATCAACGGTCGCCCTCAGGGTGACCTCGAACGTCTCCCCGACGGCGAGGGAGATGTTGGTCCAGTAAGCCCTCCCATCCGGGAGGAAGCCGTCAGGGCTGGGGGTGGCCCCCAGGTATCCGAGAGAGCTGCCAAGCTCGTCTACGAGCGTGACGTTGACCGCCCTGACGAAGCCCGTGTTCTTGACGCGGAGCGTCCACTGGACGACGTCCCCGACCTCGGCCTCCTGTGTGGTGGGCGACTTCTCCACCACGAGGGCCGGCCTCAGGACCTGGAATGGATCGGACACGTCCGAGGAGACGTAGGAGTTCCCGCCCTCGTCCTCGTACGTGATCGTCGCCGTTATGTCCGCGCTCTCGGAAGAGGAGCACCCGGCGGAGAGGTTTAACTCGACCGCCAGCTTCTCGCCCGGCCCGATCGGATCGAAGCCTAGGTCAGAGACGTTCCAGACCAGGTCGGCCCCGGAGACGGTGGGTTCAGCGGGCGTCCCGTTGACGCGCCCGGTCCCGGAGACGTAGGAGACTCCGCCTGGGATGGTCACCCGAACTACCACCTTGGTGGCGTTCCCGTCTCCAGAGTTCTCCAGTCTCACGGTGAAGTTGGCGGGGAGGCATTCCCCCACCTTGTCCGGGGCCAGGGCCTCGACATCGATCGCGGGGGTGGATCCCTGCGACAGGACCGCGGCGATGGGGGAGAGCTGTGTCGCGATCAGAGCCAGAGCCACCAGGCCCCTGAGCCTGGAGCGCAAGGATCAGACCTCCTGTCCACGGTACTTCCTCAGGACCCCCTCCAGATCCCCACGAAGGCTCGAGTCGCTGGCCGTGGTCAGGACCCGCGACAGCGCCTCCCCGAGGACCTTCTCGTCGGGGTGCCTCGCGATGGCCTCCTCAACGGCGGCCCGAAGTTCGGAGGGAGTCATGCCAGCGCTCAGAGCCTCATCGACCTCGTCGGCGAGGGTCACCCACTCTCCGAGGCGCGGGTCGACGACGAGGAAGTAGAGCCCGGCGCCCACCAGGGCGGACCCTATTGCGCCGACTATGAGGTAGGTCGTCCCGAGGCCCAGCACGATCCAGGACAGGAGAGTGAGGAACATCCCGACGGCGACCAGGGCGGCCCCAAAAATTCGATACCGCCTCGTGGTCTCCCGGATGTCCTCCAGCCTCTTCAGGAGAACCCTCTTGCGCTCCATCTGGAGGAGCGCGGCCTCAGATTCCGGTACAGGAATGGAGATCACCCCGATGCTGGTGTGGGGGTCTAGCTCAGTCCTTAATAAACAAGTAGTTAACTCGAAATTTACGGATCTCATTGCCCCAGGTCGGCGCGGACGGCGACCCCGAGGGCCCGCTGGGGTGCGGGCTCGGCCCCTGGCCCCATCGACCAGAGCCCGTTTAAGTCCGGGTCTCCTCGCCGCCCGCCGAATGCGGTGG
Organism: uncultured Nitrososphaerota archaeon; assembly: GCA_964594835.1. Lineage (GTDB taxonomy): Archaea > Korarchaeota > Korarchaeia > Korarchaeales > Korarchaeaceae > DRBY01. The sequence continues at coordinate 175,753 of CAZQNA010000002.1, read as the reverse complement.
CCGGCCGCATGGTGTCATCCCGGGCGCCTGCTTTATCTCCCGACGGCGACCAGGGCCACGGGTGGTGGGGCTTGAGGAACAGGAGGGGACTCGCGATCCTCCTCTCAGTGATAGCCGCAGGCGCCGCTGTAGGCTACGTCCTCCCCAGGTACGCCCCCAGAGTTTCCCTGACGAGAAAGGTCGCCCTCCTGGAGCTCTCCGGCGTAATCTCCTACGGGGACTCCGTCTCCCTTCTGGGGGGAGGGGGCCTAACCCCCGAGGCCGTGAGGGGACTCGTCGACCGGGTCAGGGGAGATCCCTCCTACAGGGCCGTCGTCCTTGTGATAAACAGCCCCGGCGGGAGCGCGGCGGCTTCCGAGGAGATATACCAGAGCCTGAGTGAACTCTCCAGGGACCTGCCCGTCGTGGCGTACATCGCCGAGTACGGCGCTTCGGGTGGGTACTACGTGGCGCTGGCGGCCGACGAGATAGTGGCCTCGCCCTCGGCCCTAACGGGATCCGTCGGGGCGGTCTCCATCCTGATCAACTACGCCGGCCTGGCGGAGAAGCTCGGCGTGAGGGGGGAGACCTTCAAGAGCGGCGAGCTGAAGGACGTGGGGAACCCCTGGAGGGAGATGACCGAGGAGGAGAAGGCGCTCATGCAGTCCCTCATAGACTCGTCGGCCGAGGTCTTCAGGCAGAGGGTCAGGGAGGTCAGGGGAGACGAGATCAGGGACTGGGAGGAGGTGACCACCGCCAGACCGTACACCGGGACTCAGGCGCTCGAGGCCGGCCTGGTGGACAGGCTCGGGACGCTTGACGACGCAATCGACCTGGCTAGGCAGATGGCGGTCCTCCCGGAGGACGCCCCGGCCGAGTGGGTCAGGCCGCCGACCCCGGGGCTTCTAGACCTCCTGCTGGGCGGGACCGGCTCGCGGGCCGGTGGGCCGAGGCTCAGCTACGAGCTGCTGTGGATGTGGCCGCTCCCGTCCGGGCTGGAGAGACTGGTGGTCGGGCCTGGCCACCTCACCGGCGCGTGGGGCGGGTGACGGGGTCGGGGGTTTAATTCTCCCCACCCCGCCCACCGCGCGTGCGACTGGACGACCTGCCGAGGGAGTTCGTGGAGGCCCTTTTCTGGTCCAGGCGTCGCCTCGTCGAGGGCGCTGTGCGGGGGAGGTTCGACCCCGTGGAGCTCATCCGGCTGGCCCCAAGGATGGCCCCGATGGTGGCCACGCACGGTCCTGCAGGGCTGAACGTCGCGCCCTTCATGGTCGGATTCGCCGTCAGGGAGGAGCTGCTGGGCGAGACCATCTCGGAGCTGAGGGGGTTCTTGGAGAAGGGTGGAGACACGTCCGACGCGGCCAAGCTCCTGCTCAGGCTCGTCTACGACCCCGAGAGGGTGGATCCCCTCACGCTGGTGACCCACCTCATGTCCAGGGGCAGGACTTGGGAGAACGTCAGGGCCACGGGGGAGGCCTCGCTGGGCTTCCTGATCCCGCCGGACGAGGGGGCCTACGAGGTGAAGGCGTCGGCGGAGATCCACGAGTCTGGTCCGTGGTACGAGTACGCGAACCTATTGCACGACGTCATGCACGCCAGGCCGGGCGAGAAGAGGACCCACCCCTGGTGCCCAGCCCTCGTCTTCAGGGTGAGGGAGATCTACGATAAGGGGTACAGGGCCCTCGGCAGGAGGATCTTCCCACCCTAGACCGAGGCGGGTCGGGGTCAGGTCAGATCTCCAGCTCGGGCTTGGGCTCGCGCTCTGACTTAACCCCCTTCCCCAGGAACCCGCCGGCCACGCCGACGACGGACAGGGTGAGCCCCAGCACCGACGCCGAGGCCAGCAGTAATACCCTCAGGATGGGGGGAACCTGCCTGAGCTTCACGTACGCCTCCGTGAAGTTCCCCCTCACCTCCAGCTCGTGGGACCCGGCCGGGACCTCCACGGTGATCCTCATCCCGGATCCAACGGGTCTGCCGTCCAGGTAGACCTGCACCTCGCCGTCCGCCTCGACCCAGGCCAGCAGGCCTCGCGAGGACTCCAGCGTCAGGCTCGCCGTCCCTCCCTCGGGGTAGATCCTCTCGCCGCCCCCGTAGTGCGGGACCATCTGGGGGTAGAGGAACACGTAGTAGATGACCCCCAGCCCACCCAGCACGAACAGCGCGCCCCCCAAGACTGCCAGGGCGGCCCTCGACGACCCTGCGCCCATCCCGGGGGGCGGGAGCCGGCCGAAAATAAGTGAGCCCCACTCGGCCGGACCGCAGTCGGCCCTTTATTGGAGACCCCGATCGGGATCGGGGTATGGCCCTGACTCTCCCAGGGTACGGAGAGATTGTCACGGTGAACCTCTCGATCCGCGAGGTCTCCGTGAGTCCGACTCCGGAGTCTCTGGCCCTCAGGTACGTTGGGGGAAAGGGGATCGGGCTCAGGATGCTGTGCGACATGACGTCGCCGTCGACCGACCCCCTGGGACCGGATAACCCTCTGGTCCTGGCAATCGGACCTCTCACGGGGACGGCGATCCCATTCTCCGGCAAGGCGGCGTTCTCGTTCAAGTCTCCCCAGACCGGCGTGCTGGGGGAGTCGATCGTCGGCGGGACGCTGGGGGCGGCGCTCAGGTGGGTGGGCGTGACCGCCCTGGTCGTCGAGGGAGCCTCGCGGGACCCTGTCTACCTCCTCCTGACGCCCGAGGGGGTCGAGGTGAGGGACGCCCGGAGGCTGTGGGGCCTCGGCATATACGAAACCACCGACCTCCTCAAGGAGGAGCACGGGAGGACCGCCAGCGTCGCCGCGATAGGGCCGGCGGGTGAGAACCTGGTCAGCTTCGCCTGCGTGGGGAACGAGTACTGGAGGCAGGCCGGCAGGACCGGGGCGGGGGCGGTCATGGGCTCCAAGAGGCTGAAGGCCATAGTCGTGGCGCACGACGGCCCCGACTGGGACGCCCACGACCCCGACGGCGTTCGATCCCTGGCGGCCTCGATGATGCCGAGGATAAGGGAGGGCCTGAAGTCCTACTTCGAGCGCGGGACGCCGGGCATAGTGGAGCTGGCAAACCGCATGGGCTTCTTCCCCAGCCTGTACTGGTCCCAGGGGTCCATCGAGGGGTGGGAGGGCCTCAGCTGGGACGCACTCCGGGAGATATTCCTGGGCCCCAGGGGCTGCGCGGGGTGCCCGACGCCCTGCGGCAGGCTGGCCGAGGTGGACGGGGGCAGGCGCGCCGGCGCGAGGGCCGAGGTGGAGTACGAGACCCTCTTCGCCCTGGGCGGGCTCGTGGGGGTGACGGACGTCAGGGAGGTGACCTGGCTCAACAGCCTGGCCGATGACCTGGGCCTGGATACCATATCGCTGGGCAACGTCCTGGGGTTCGCGATCGAGGCCCGCAGGAGGGGGAGGCTTGACCCGGGGTTCAGGCTGGAGTGCGGCGACTCGGAGGCGCTGGGCAGGCTCACGGAGATGATCGCCAGGAGGGAAGGCGTGGGGGACCTGCTGGCAGGAGGAGTGAGGAGGGCCGCCGAGGCCCTCGGGCTTGAGGACCTGGCCGTCCACGTGAAGGGGCTGGAGCCCTCCGGCTACGACCCCAGAACGCTGAGGGGGATGATCGTCTCGTTCGGGGTCAGCTCCCGCGGAGCTTGCCACCTCCGCCTCATGGGCTACTATGCCGACATCAAGGGAATGGGCGGGGGTCCGGACGAGGTGACGGAGGAGAAGATGAGGGCGATAGCCGACCTAGAGGAGAGGGGGGTCATGATGGACTCCCTCCTGCTCTGCAAGTTCTCCAGGACAGTGATGCTCTGGAGAGAGATGGCCGAGTCCTACAGGCTGGTCACGGGGGTCGACCTGGGCGGGGAGGGTCTGAGGGAGGCGGCCAGGAGGATCATAGACCTGGCGAAGTGGTACAACCTGAGGGAGGGCCTTGGGAGGGAGGACGACAGGCTGCCAAGGAGGCTTGTGGAGGAACCCCTGAGGCACGGGGGAGAGGAGAGGAGGATAGGATGGGGGGACGTGGAGAGGTCCCTGGACCTCTACTACCGGATAAGGGGGTGGGACGAGAGGGGGGTCCCCTCCAGCCCGCCGGAGGGCTGACGTCGCCGAGGGTTTAATTTCGGCGGCCAACCCTCCCGGCTGGGGGTGACCGGCGTGGGCGACGAGGAGGAGGAGCGCGCGGGGCTGGTGTTCGTGGCCCTCATGTTCATGGGCGCGGGGGTCGGCCTGCTGTTCGGCAGGCCGGACGTCGGAGGGGCGATAGGCATGGGGCTCGGCTTCCTGGCCATGGCCGTCCTCAGGTCGAGGTACGCGGAGGTGAGGGCCGAGGAGACCGCCGTCATCGGGAGGCGGGAGGGGTCCGCCCTGCTCGCGGTCATAGGGCTCGTCTTCATAGGCGGCGGCCTGAGCATGCTGCTCGGCCTGAAGATACCGTGGGAGGTGCTGGGCGGCCTGCTGGCGGTGGCCGTGGGGCTGGCATTCCTGTCGGCGGCGTTCAAGCTCGTGAGGCTCGAGAGGTGACGATGAGGGTCGTCGGAACTCGGTCGGCGGCCTCGCTGCCTCTCCCCCTCGGCCGCGTCTCCTGGCGGCTCTTGATCTCTCCTCCGACCGGGGGCCCTCGCCCCTCGGTAGATCAGCGACATCGTACCAAGGTGGGGAGCAGGGGGACCGTGTGCCCTATCGGGCTGAGATTACGCACCTCCGGACCCCGAGGACCTGACCCGCCTCGGTTCGCGCCCCAGCTTGGACCTGATCATCGCCCTCTTGGCTCGGATGTCCGCGATCTCCCGGCTGGCTGCCGCCCTCAGGTCGACGGAGAGGCAAGCCCTCCTCTCCAGCAGGATCTTTCCCTCCCTCAAGACGGAGAGTCGGAACCCAGGGGGCGCGTAGTCCAAGAGCCTCACGTCCAGGGGGAGCCCGACGGCCCTCTCGAGCCTCCTGCTAAGGGTCTCGCAGAACTCCATCTCCTCGCTCGGGGACACGGAGTACCCGGTGAACACCGCGAGGTCCACGTCCCTGAATACCTCAGAGCGAAGGAAACCTCCGTAGACCACCGCAAGGATGATTCGATCCTCCTTGACCAGTTCCTTTCGAATCTCGCCGAGCGCCTCCTCCCTCTCCCGAGGGCTCAGCCTGTGGAAACGAAACCTCCTCCTCTCCTCAGCAGTCCTGAGAGACGTAGCTCACCACCTCCGTTATGAACCTCCTCACGGCGGCGATGCCCACGCCCTCGGCCTCGTCGAAGATCTTGGAGTCGTCCACGTCCCAGTACCTGTGGACGATCATGTTCCTGAGCGAGGCCAGCCTCATCATACCCTCCGCCGCCTCCGGGCTCACCACACCCCTCAGGGCCAGCCTCTTGAACACATCCCTGTAGCCCTCTGCCCCCTCTCCGAACCCCCGCTCCAGTATGGCCAGCCCGAGGTCGGCGAGGGCCTCCACCAGCTGGATCACCGAGTACCTCACGGAGAACCTGAGGGTCCTGCTGGAGATGAAGTCCTCCTTCCCCGCTCGGATGGCCGAGGAGATCTCGTCGAGAGCCTCCTCGGCGTCGCGCACGATGCGCCCCACGTAGCCCTCGTCGATTTTCATCTGAGCGTCCAATACACCTCGTCCCTGGGATAAAAAAGGGTCTCGCGGCGCCGGCTGGCGCGGTCAGGAGAAGGCGGGGGAGTTGAGCAAGTTCTCTTTGGGCGGCGAGTAGCCCGGGCAAGCTGGGAGCCTTTACCTCTCGGGGCGCAGCGGTTCCCCACCGGAGGCGACGAACCTACTCACCTTTTCTGCGAGACTTCCTTAGCTCTACGGCCGAAAGGACTCGAAAAAAGCCCTCCAGCTCGGCCCTGAGCTCGAGCCACATGTCCCTGAGTCCTAAGGCAACCACTTCCCCGACCTCACCACCACCAGTAGCGGAGCACGCTCCCTGAGAGGAGGTAGAACGTGAGGAAGGTTAGGAGATCCCTGCCGCCTCCCTTCCGAGCCTTCCATAGGCAGGCTACGGCCAGCGTAGCATCGAGAGCTGAACTCACGGCCAAGAGCCATGGGGCGTATCTCATCCATCCGGTTGAGGCGCAAGATGCTGAGAGACAGGAGTCTATTGCGAGGGCCGATGCGTACGCTATCAAGAGAAGCCTGGGCACGCGCCTGAACCTGAATCTGGCGACATACGCAGGATAGGATGATACGAGCAGCCAGGCAGCAGCTAGAAGCAGCCCGAGGTAAGAGCAAGCATACGCCAACAGGAGGCTCAGCATGGGGAAGAAAAATGGCGGTGGGGAGCAGGCCCTGCAGGAGAGAGGAACTCCCCTCACGGAAGGGGCTAGCTGATAGCCGCTCACCGCCCACTCGTACAGAGGAGGGTAGAGGGGAGAGGCCATGAGGGCGATCACAAGCAGGTAGCCCAGCAGGGCGCCCAAAGATATGGCCGGGCCAGACCTGTCGCTCACCCTGGCAGCGGCCGAGGCCACGGCGAGGGGGAGAGGGGAAAGGGGGATGCCCAGCCAAAAGGACATGCCCAGCGCCAGGCCCACCGCTAGGGGTCCAAGCGCCCCCGCGAAGACCACCCAGATCGTGGGGCCGCCGACCTCTTCCCTGAGCTCGTGCCACATCTCTCTGATGCTTACACCACCTCCCCTCACTCTCAAGGGGAACTCCGGTGACATTCGGGAGTCTAGAGCGACCACCACCACCAACACCTCGGGGTCCCCAACAGGGCGAGGAACGTAAGGAACGCCAGCAGGTTCTGACCTCCTCCCCTCCTAGCCCTCCACAGGCAGGCTGCGGCCAGGGTGACGGAGGCGGCGGGATCCAGGGCCGCCAGCGCCGAGAAGAGAGGGGGCTCCTCGAGCCACACGGGGAGGCAGAGTGCGCAGGCCAGGGCGTTGGCGAGGAGGGCGAGGGAGTACATGATGAGGAGCAGCCTCGGCACTCGTCTGAACCTGGACCTGGCGATATAGGCGGGGTAGGCGGACAAGGTGACCCAGGCGATCGGGACGAGTGTCAGAAAGGACGGCGAGGCAAAGTCGCCCATGTACATCAGCCAGCCGAGGAATGTCACGAACAGGCCGGAGAGAAAGGGGGAGCAGGCCCTGTAGGACATGAATATTCTCTCTACGCCGCGCACCGGCATGCCCCTGGTGAGCCAGCGGTAGTAGGGGGGGTACAGGGGGGATACCATGAGGGCGATCACAAGCAGGTAGCCCAGGAGTGCCCCCAGCGCTATCGCGGGGCCTGACCTGTCGCTGCGGCGGTAGTGGGCCGAGGCCAGGGCGAGGGGGAGAGGGACCAGGAAGAAGCCCATGACGAGGACGAGCGCGGGGGCCAGGGCGCCGGCCAAGGCTCCGGCCAGCAGGACCCGCCTCATCCCCTCCAGCTCGGCCCTGAACTCGAGCCACATATCTCTAAGGCCCAAGGCCACCACCTCCCTGACCTCACAACAGCCACCACCACATTGAGGCACTCACTAGGGCGTAAAATGAGAGGAAGGACAGTAGATTCCCTCCGCCCCCTCTCCAAGTCTTCCAAAGGCAGGCTGCCGCGAGGAGGAAGGACAGGACAGGGTCGAGGCGCGCCAGCGCCGAGTACAGCGGGGGCCACTCCACGAGCCACAGGGGAAAGCAGCGTGCGCAGAACACTGAGTTCGCCAGCAGGGCTAGGGAGTAGAAGATGAGGAGCAGCCTGGGCACGCTCCTGAATCTCGATCTAGCCACGTGGGCCGGATAGGCGGACAGGGCGACCCAGGCGATCGGGAAGAGAGTCAGAGAAGGTGTGGCCATCAGGAATTCTACAAAGATTGTGGAGAGTGTAGTGAGGAAAGGGGAGCAGGCCCTGCAGGAGAGGGGGATGCTCTCCACCCTGGGAGCGGGGACGCCTCGATTCACCCAGCGGTAGTAAGGGGGGTACAGGGGGGAGAGGGCGAAGGCCGTCACGGCCAGGTAGCCGAGAAGGGCTCCCAGTGCGATTGCGGGGCCAGACCTGTCGCTCCCTCTGGAGGCCAGAGCCAGGGGGAGCGGGACCAGGAAGAAGCCCATGACGAGGACGAGCGCGGGGGCCAGGGCGCCGGCCAAGGCTCCGGCCAGCAGGACCCTCCCCAACCCCTCCAGCTCACCCCTGAGTTCCAGCCACATGTCCCTGAGGCCTAAGGCCAACACCTCCCCCTTGCCCTCACCACCAGCTTGGCAGAGGCAGTGGAGAGCCTGCTCGCCCTGGCCCCAGCGAACTCCTGAAGGTACTCCACTATAACTGTAGACCCGTAGCCACCAGGCTCTACGTATCCACTCGGCCTTATGAGGTAGTACAGCCTCGGGATCCAGCCGGGCTCAAGGGCGTGGATCGTCTCAACCCCTCCCGGCCCGATGAGCTTCACGCCTGAGGTGAAGTTCAGATATATCTTTACAACACCCCCCTCCGGCTCGACGCGCAGGTCTCTCGGGTGGATCAAGCGGGCCTCGTCGCTCGTCGCAAGAGAGAAGAGCATTCCCAACTACCATAACCACCACGTTAGGAGGGAGCCTAGCGTGACGTAGAACGTGAGGAAGGTAAGGAGATCCCTGCCACCACCTCTGAGAGCCTTCCATAGGCAGGCCAGGGCCAGAAAGCCATCGACGACTGAGTTCAGCCCAGCAACTCGCGGCAGATACTCCACCCAGCCGCTCCTCAGGCAGGACGCCGTTGCGATCGCGTTGGCAAGGAGGACGGCGGCGTACATGATGAGCAGGAGCCTGGGGACGCGCCTGAACCTGGACCTGGCCACGTAGGCTGGGTAGGCCGAGATGAGGATCCAGGCCGCCTCGATCAGGAATACGACGAGGTGGATGTAGATTGCGAGGAGAGTGATCCAAGAGAGAAGGAGCAGAGCCGGTAGCCAGGTCCTGCAGGACAGGGGTATCCTCCCCACTCTGGGCGAGGGCAGGCCTCGAGTCACCCAGCGATAGAAGGGAGGGTAGAGGGGGGAAGCCGCGAAGGCCATCAGCAGCAGGTAGCCGAGGAGGGCTCCGAGGGATATGGCGGGGCCGGACCTGTCGCTCACCCTGGCCGCAGCCGAGGCCACGGCGAGGGGGATGGGGATGGGGAAGAGCCACCAGGAGGACTCCCCAAGCGCTAAACCCACCGTCAGAGGGCCGATCGCTCCCACCAGGGCGACCCAGACCATGGGGCCGCCGACCTCTTCCCTGAGCTCGAGCCACATCTCTCTAATGCTTAGGGCCATTGTCTCCCCACCAACAGCTCGGCAGAGGATGTAGAGAGCCTCATGGGCCTTCCCCCATCGCCCCACGTGCGGGCACCCAGATAGAGCCGTCGATCCCCAAGGGTCACCCCCAACCGAGGCTACCGACTATCGCGTAGAGCGTGAGCGCCGCCAGGAGCAGCCTGCCCCCGCCCGTCCCGGCCCTCGCCTTCCGGAGGGAGATCGCCGACAGGATCACGTCTAGGGCCATGCTTGAGGCCACGAGGGAGAGGAAGATCGGGTGGAAGGAGTCTCCCAGGTAGGCCTCCCACCTGTGAGCCAGGCACGCCGCGCAGGTCGCAAAGTTGGCCAGCAGGGCCGCAGCGTACATGAGGGGAAGGAGCCTCGGGACCTCGGAGGTCTCCCTGTAGACGACGGACGCCGGCACCAGGGACATGACCACGGCCGAGAATCCCGGCGGGCCCGCAAGCGCGTAGATCAGGGGGGTGGAGCAGGCCCCACAGAGTGGGGGCGGACCGCCCAGGCGCGGGTGGAGGAGCCTCAGGGCTGCCAGGGAGGAGTAGCCCAGCAGGGCTCCGAGGGACACGGCGGGGCCCCCTCCGCCGACCTCGAGGGCTAGGAGGGATGCGAGGAGTATGGGGGCTGGAGCTGTGAGCAGGATGGGGGGGCCAGCCCCTGAGACCTCGGCCGCCCATCTCATGAGCAGGTCGCAGAGTATAGGCCCCAGCGCGCCTGCGAGGACCACGAGGAATCTCACTCCCCTGATATCCTCGGCGAGTTCCTCCAACGCCTCACCGAATCTCACCCGCACCACCCCCCAGTTCGGTGCGTGATGACGGGGTCCACGTGAACCTCCGCTCGCCGAGCGGCCCTGCTGTCGCTCCCTCGTCCACTCGCGAGGGGGTCGATTGTGCGCATGCCAGAGCCAGACATGCCGCGCGCAGGGATGGTGAGCGGCTGTGTGAAGCTCTCTCGACGCCGCGGCCCTCGGAGATTCCCTAGCGCAGAGCGTGAAAGCGGTCGATCGCGCAGAGACTCGCCACGGCGGGAGAGGAATGTCCAGGCGCTCACATCAACCACCTTATGGTGCCGATCAGCGAGTAGAACGTCAGGAACGCCAGCAGGTCCTGACCTCCCCCATTCCTAGCCCTCCACAGGCAGGCTGCGGCCAGGGTGACGGAGGCGGCGGGATCCAGGGCCGCCAGCGCCGAGAAGAGAGGGGGCTCCTCGAGCCACACGGGGAGGCAGAGTGCGCAGGCCAGGGCGTTGCCGAGGAGGGTCAGGGAGTACATGATGAGCAGGAGCCTCGGCACGCGCCTGAACCTGGACCTGGCGATATAGGCGGGGTAGGCGGACAGGGCGACCCAGGCTGCCAGGAGGGGGACCGCCTCAAGCGCGATTATGATATACGCCGCGAACGCCCAGAGTAGCGCGAAGAGGGATGGGGAGCAGACCCTGCAGGAGAGGGGGATGCTCTCCACCTTGGGCGCCGGGGCGCCACGGTTCACCCAGCGATAGAATGGAGGGTAGAGGGGGGAGAGGGAGAAGGCCGTCAGCAGCAGGTATCCTAGCAGGGCTCCCAGCGCTATGGCCGGGCCGGTCCTGTCGCTCTCTCTAGAGGCCAGAGAGGCCAGAAACAGTGGGAATGGTGTGAGGAGGAAGGCCAGTGGGTCGGTGATCGCAACCAAGGCCAGGATGAGCGCCGGGCCCAAGAATCCGGCCAGCGCGACCCTCTCCATCCCCTCCAGCTCGGCCCTGAGCTCCAGCCACATGTCCCTGAGGCCTAAGGGCACCACCTCCCTGACCTCACCATCAGCTCCGCAGACGCAGTGGAGAGCCTGCTCGCCATGGCCCCAGTGAACTCCTGAAGGTACTCCACTATAACCGTAGATTCGTGGCTCCCAGGTTCTACGTATCCACTTGGCCTAATGAGGTAGTACAGCCTCAGGACCCAGCCGGGCTCAAGGGCGTGAATCTCCCTCACCCCTCCCGGCCCGATGAGCCTCACGCCGGAGGTGAAGTTCAGGTATACCCTCACGACGCTACCCTCGGCCTCCACTCGCACGTCCCTGGGGTGGATCAGGTAGACTGATCCGTTGACCTCCAAGAACGCGGATGCGTGATCCACGTACCTGACATATCCTTCAGGCAGGAGGTGAGTGACGTTGACCCACGTGATGTTCACGGTCCCGGAGTTCACCAGCGTCACGTTCGCCAGGGTGGGCATCCTCGGCCTCACCTCTCCAGGCAGGAAGCTCAGGGTGGCGTTGAGATTTGCGGTCGAGAACTTGTAGGTTATGTTCTCTCCCTCGGTCACGTTGCCAGTCTCCACGACGTAGTCGGTCACGACCCCGCCGACGGACTCGACCGCAAGGAATGTGTAATTCCCACTTCCTCTAGCGACGAGCTCTATCCTGTACTCTCCGTCCATCGCCCAGTCGATCATCACGTGCGTGACGTTCCCCGAGACCTCGTAGGTGGCATTCGGGATCTGGAGCTCCAGCTCCCCGGTCGTGTAGTTGAGGCCGACGTGCCTGCCGAGCGGGTCATAGATGTGGAGGTCGACAGGACAGGCAACGAAAAAGTTGAGCCTGACCGGCTGGTATCCCAGGTTGAGTTCAGCAAGGCTCCAAGCTTCTCTCGCCCATGGTGCAGAGAGGTACCAGTAAAGCCAACCAACCTTCTCACTGTTATTCCCTACAAACTTATCGAGCCAGAGACCTTTACTTTTCATCTCTGACTGTGTCGACCCATTGAGAGTCTCATGCATGACCTTCCACTTAGTTACCCACGTACAAAACCGGCCAAGTGGCGATGGGACGCAGTAAAGCTTTCCTGACCCCGGAACCTCGGTTTTCCGCGCGTGCATTAAAATCATGCTCAAAGTGTCGCCCAAGTCTTCCCAAGAGAGAATAAGACCTCCTGGGTACCACTTATCAAACCGACTTGATTCAAACGGCGCATAGGACGCGTGAGACCCATTGGCGACATGAACTATTGGGTGGGTGTCATCTACAAGCGCGCCGTACTCTCGCAAGTCGTCCCAAGAGACCGACCTCGGCCATTTGTGCCTGTTGTACCTCACGCCGACGGGAACCATTTGACCAGACTCGTTTGTGAAGAACACGAAGACGCTCTCCCACTCGTGCTCGTGAACATCCTTATCAACAATAATTCTTCCGGGGTGGTAGTTGTACACGCTGTAGAACCAGTACTCCACGGCTATCCCCTCCCTCTCCACGACGTCGCACCGCGGGGGCGACCACTGCGGAGCGCCTACCCACCTGCAGTTGTCCCTGTAGACTATCGTCGCGTTCGCCACGTGCACGTAAACGTAGTAGGGCGCCCCCTCGTGGTAGTTCTCGTAGTTGTTCATCAGATCGGCATCGCCGTCGAAGTAGAAGCTTGTCGGGTACCACCTCTCCCCCCGAGAGAACATGAGCACCGGGAAGTAGTCGTAGATCAGCCTCACCAGCCACGAGTCCTTGTCCGTGAGCCACTTGACGGTCGCGGCCAGGACCCGGTTCTCCTCGCCCGGCCTGTTGTACCACGGCCCTCCCGTGGGCTGGCCCAGCCCGTTCCTCGGGCCCAGCACCACCTTGCCGAGTCCGTGCCTGAAGGCGACCATTGCCATGAGCGACCCACCCGACTTCGCGAGTGCCCTGATGGACTCGTTCCCGGCCGCTGCCAGCGCCCTCGCCCCGGGCTGCGACCTCACCACCACCTCGGCCTGTTTCGGCGTCGAGTTCACGTAGGCGTCCCACAGCAGGAAGGGGTTGAAGAGGTCCCCGTCGTCTAGGTCGAAGGCGATCGGGTGGTATGGCGCGGAGATCCGGCAGGCCTCAACCTCGTCCCCGTCGAACCCTGCGCCGAACTCCCCGGCGACCTGGTTCGGGGCCCGGTTCCCGTAGTGGAACTGGGTGTCCGCCAGCAGCAGGAGGCTCCCCCCTCGCCTCACGTACTCCTCTATGGCCGCCCTCTCAGCCGGGCTGAATTCCTCCCAGGGAGAGTATATCACCAGGAGGTCGTATTGGCTCAGGTTGACCTGATCAAGGGGTTCGTGGTTCAGATCGACGGAGCAGCCCCACTCCTCGAGGAGCTCCGGGACCGAGATCCCGCAGTCCATTCCGTCGGTGTACCTGCCGAGGGACTCGCGGTGGGCCAGGTCGTAGAGCACCCGACCGGAGCAGTAACCGCCCGGAGGGGCCGAGACGGCCTGAGGAATCGCTGAGGCCAGCAGGAGGGCGGCGAGGAGGAGCGACGCCGAGGCGCCGATCCTCATAAGGCAGGGTGAAGGTTGGCAGGAGATAAATCCATCTCAACGAATTTTCCATTTTCAGCATGATTTGTGAAATTCGTCCCCAGAGAACGGAAGACGTCAGACTGTCCCGCTATAATCCGCCACCAGAGGATCTGGGAGCCGGAGTCGCGGATCGGAACCCTTATGGGCCGGGGGCGCCACGTGCAGGAGGGGAGGGTGCACCTTGCGCCGCCTCGTGCCCTGGAGGCTCGTGGCGGACTGGAGGTGCCTCGCCTGCGGGGCGTGCTGCACCCGGTTCAGGATCCCCCTTAGGCCCGACGAGGCCGTCTCCATCGCCAAAATCGTGGGAGAGTGGGCCGTCGAGGTCAGGGGAGGCAGGCCCTACCTGGCCAGGGTTGGCGGGAGGTGCGCCTTCCTGTCGGGTGACGGGAGGTGCCTCCTCCAGCCCCTCGGGCTGAAGCCCAGGGCGTGCAAGGTCTGGCCCTTCAGCGTGAGCAGGGAGCCCGAGCACGGCCGCCGGGACCTGGCCAGGTTCGAGCACCTCGGGAGGACCTGGTACGTCTACGCGGACCCCAGGTGCCCGGGCCTGAGGCTTGGGGAGCCCGAAGACAGGCTGGTGGAGGAGGTGATCCCGGAGGTCGTGGAGATCTGGGCCGGGGTCAGGAGGGAGCAGGAGGCGAGCACCTCCGCGCTCCCTTCCGAGTTGGGATGGGTGGAAGCAGGGGGCTCGCCGGCCCCGCCGGTCGCTCAGGGCGCGGTCGACCTCATCAGCAGGTCGAGCCTGCTCCCCTCAATCCTCCGCCCGTCCCTCAGAACGTAGCAGGCGAGTCCCATCTCCGTCCCAGGGGGGGCGTCGGCGTACCACCCGTCGGACACGCAGAGCTCGCCCTCCCTGAGGATGCAGTCGGACCCGCACTCCCGCCCCTTGCCCGGGTGGGGCCCGCCGTTGAGGGTCTCGCAGTAGCAGACCACCCTGTCCCCCCTCTTCCCGCGCTCGATCCTGAAGGTGACCGAGAACCTCGTCCCGTGGGGGACCTCCACCGCGACGACCCCGTCCTCCCTGACGAGCCTGGCGCCGGAGGACACGGACTCGACGGAGAGGCGGGGCTCCGCGCCGGGCCCCAGGAGGAAGTAGTACCCGACTCCGGCGGATATCAGGAGGAGGACGACCGCGAGGAGAGCCAGCCTCATGGTCTCCCTCCCCTCTGAGGCGCTGAGGGCGTGCAAGGAATAAGGTTTCCGCGGCACCCCTGAAGGAGCGTTTTAATTCACCCGCGGCACCCCCTCGGGATGGGGCTCAGGGCGATCGCCCTCTCCTGGCTAAGAAAGGCCAGGAGGTTCGCCGAGGTGGCGAGGAGGGATCTTGAGGAGGGGTACTACGACATTGCAGCCTTCTCGGCCCAGCAGGCCGCGGAGATGGCCCTCAAGGCCGTGCTCATAGGGAAGACCGGCTACAAGCCACTGACTCACTCCATAACTGAACTACTCGAGGCCATCTCCGAGATAGCAGAGGTGCCCGGGGAGGTCTCCGGGTGCTCCGGAATAGAGGAGCACTACGTCCAGGCGAGGTACCCGGACGCCAGGGTGGGGGAGTACACCAGGGAGGAGGCCGAACGGGCGGTGGAGTGCGCGGAGGTGATCCTGCGGTATGCTGAGGGGGTTCTCGAGGTCGGCCGAGAGGAGGGCTGAGAGGAGACTGAGGTCCCTCCGAGGCGTGATCGGGTCCCTCAGCGGATCCGGAGCATCGGTCGTGCTCTTCGGCTCCTGGGCCAGGGGGGAGGCCGCCGCAGCCAGCGACTTCGACATCCTGCTCATCGCCGAGGACCCGAGGGTCAGGGACAGGCTGGTCGGGGCCCTGAGGTCCTCCAGGATACCGGCGGACGTGCACTGGTTCACGCCTGATGAGGCGGAGAGGCTGCTCCCGTACTCCTCCATACTTCTAGACGCTCTTCAGGAGGGGATCTTGCTCCTGGACGAGGCCGGTATCTCTGGGCTCCTCCGGCGGGCTAGGGAGCTCGGCAGGAGGGGCGTGGGCAGGGTCGCCGGCGGGTGGAGGCTCGGGGAGCCTAGAGGATAGCCTCCTCGGATCTCAGGGCGCCGTCACCTCCCCCAGCTCCACCAGCACGGCTCCGGACCTCAGCATCTCTTCCAGGGCCCGCTCGCTGTCCCCCGGATTCACGTCTACGCCCCTTATCGCGTCGGTCAGGACGAAGACCTCGAAGCCCAGCCGGAGCCCGTCCAGCACGGTGGCCCTCACGCAGTAGTCGGTGGCCACCCCGCCCACGAACAGCCTCCTCACCCCGAGGGCCCTGAGCCCCTCGGCCATGTCGGTTCCCTCGAAGCCGGAGTACGCCTCCCTGCCCGGCTCGGTCGCCTTGGACACCACTATGGTCCCCGCCGGGAGCCTGAGGTCAGGGTGGAACTCGGCCCCCTCCGTGCCCCGAACGCAGTGGGGCGGCCAGGGCCCCCTGGGTCTGAAGCTGATGTGGTTCGGGGGGTGCCAGTCCCTCGTCGCCACCACGGGCCTCCCCAGCCTGTCGAACAGCTCGATGTAGGAGTTGAGCACCGGCACGACCTCGTCCCCGTTGGGCACGGGGAGCGCCCCGCCGGGCATGAAGTCCCTCTGCACGTCCACTATGACGAGCGCGGACCTCCTCGTGATGGCCACCCTGGCCATTCCCGACCCGGCGCCTGGGTGGCTGGACAAGTAATAACGGGTACCGCCCCGGTCCCGGCCCTCGGCCGCCCGCCCAAGCTCGCGCGCCTTAAGGCCGACCGCCTCGACGGTGACTCAGGTGGATTGAGTGGAGCGGGAGGAGTTCCTGAGGTTCGTCGGGAGGCAGAAGGCCCTTGAGAGGGAGATCGTCTCCCAGGCGAACGAGTCCGTCGAGCGGGTGAAGAACCCCCTGGTGAGGGAGCTCATAAGGGGGATAGCCCTCGACTCGATGAAGCACGAGAACATTCTCTCGGCCATCGAGGCCAGGATGGCGGGCTCCACGCCCCTCCTCACGGAGGAGGAGCGCGACGCCATCAGGGGGGCCATAGAGAGACACATCGAGATGGAGAGGGAGGCCATGGAGCGGTACTCGGAGATCCTGAAGGGGCTGGAGGACGAGAAGCTCAGGCTCCTGATCGAGTACATCCTCGGGGACGAGCGGCGCCACCACGCCCTCCTGCTGGGGATTCAGAGGCTGGTGGTGGAGCCTGAGACCTTCATGGATCAGGACCTCGCGCACTTGATGTGGTTCGATGCCCTCTTCCACGGGACGCCGGGCGGCTGAGCCCGTAGGGCGGAAAAGTGAGGGGAGGAGACTGGGTCACACGCCCGGGTCTCCGTTCATGGTCAGCGCCATGACCGCCATCTTGGCGTAGAGGTTGTCCTCCGCCTGCTCGTATATGACGGAGTTGGGGCCGTCCATGACCTCGTCGGTCGCCTCCTCGCCCCTGAACACGGGGAGGACGTGGGTCACTATGGCCCCGGGCTCCATCAGGTCGTCAACGAGTTCCTGGGTCAGCATCCAGTCCCTGTACTTCCTGTGGATCTCAAGCTCCCTCTCCAGGCCGAACTGGGACAGCCCAACCTGCCCCAGCTGCCAGGTGTGCCAGCTCCTCGGAAAGACGGCGTGGGCGCCCTTGAGGGCCTCCCTGTAGTCGTTCACTATCTCGAAGCTCCCTCCGCTCTCCCTGGCGTTCTCCCTCACCCAGTCCATCACCTTGGGGTCGAGCTCGAACCCGGGCGGGTGCGCCAGGACGACGTCCATCCCGAACCTGCTGGCTATGAGCAGGTCGGCGTGTATGCTGCACGGGCCCCTGATCTTGGAGGCGTAGGCCCACATGACCACGAACTTCTTGCCCTGGAGCCTCCTGAGCCTCTCCCTCATGACCATTATGTCTCCGAGCCCCTGGGTCGGGTGGAACATGTCGTCGGCCATGTTGATGACTGGCTTCCTCGCCACCCGGGCGAACTCCCTTATCACTGGGTTGCCGGTGCCGTACTTGAAGTCTATCACCTTGTCCAGGAGCCTCACGCCGATGCCGTGGGCGTAGATGTCGTACATCTTGGCGACGTCCTTCACAGCCTCCCCGGCGCCCAGCCTGGTGGTGCTCACGTCCACGTAGACCCCGTGCCCACCCAGGAGGGTGGCCCCGGCCTCGAACGCGCCCCTGGTCCTGGTGGAGGGCGCGAAGAACACCATGAAGAAGTTCTTGTTCTTCAGGACGGGCGGAAACTCCTTGCCCGCCCTCCCGATCTGCTTGTACCTCGTGGCGACCCTCAGGGCCTCCTCGATCTCGTCCATCGTCCACTCCTGGGTCGTGACAAGGTCCTTCATGTAGAGGTCGACCATGGGTCTCACCCCGCCGACGACCCCTTGACCGCTCCGTATTAAGCCGCGTGCGCACCGCGTCCGGCTGGGCAACTGCCCCCATGGAGCTCACGCCCGCTGGATGGCAGTTATCTCGCGAATCTGGCCACCACAACTGGAGCGGGGCCGTAGCCGTGCCTCCTGGCGAGGTCCTCTATCCTCCTCACCAGCGCCTCGATCCTCCCGACGCCCTCCCTGCCCTCGGCCTCCCTGAGGTACCCCCTCGTCTTCCTGCCCCACGCCGACAGGAACTCGTCGGGATCCAGCCACCTCCCGAGCCTCCCCACCCCGAGCTTCTCAAGGGAGAACCCCGCCGACTCGACCAGCTCTACGACCCCCCGAGGGGACAGGACCCCCACCGACCTCTCCCCCGTGACGATCTCCCTCGCCCCGTGGTAGGCCTCCTCGGTGAGGAGGGGGATCATCTCGCTCGGCCTCAGGCCGGAGACCCTGCACTTGTCGACCAGGGTTAGGATCCCCCCGGGCCTCAGGACCCTCCTCACCTCGGCCAGCGCCTCCTTCACGGCGTCGGCCCCGAGCTCGTGCAGCGTCAGGAAGAGGAGGGCTAGGGAGAAGGAGGAGTCTCGGAAGGGGAGCCGAGACGCTTCGGCCCTTACGAGCTCCGCCCGCCCGGCTGACCGGCCAGCACTCGCCTCCCGGAGGGCCCCCACGTCCATGTCAACCCCGACGACCAGCCGGCCGAGGACCCTATACAGCGCCAGGGTGCTCCTCCCCCTCCCGCACCCCACGTCGAGGGCGGGTCCGGACGGGATCCCCCTCCCCCCGCAAGCGGCCATGATGGCGTCCTCAGGGGTGGGGAAGTCCATCGGCCCTAGGTCGCGTCCGGAGAAAAAAGGTTTGAGGCGGGGCCCGGGCTCAGAGCCCCAGCACCTGAGCGTAGCCCTGCAGGTCCAGGAAGCCGTGCCCGGAGTAGTTGAAGAGTATGACCTCCTCCCTTCCCTCCCTCTTCGCCCTTAGGGCCTCCTCCACGGCGGCCTTCACTGCGTGGGAGGTCTCCGGAGCCGGTATCAGCCCCTCGGTCATCGCGAAGATCCTGGCGGCCTCGAAGACCTCCTCCTGCGGGTAGGCCACGGGCTCGATCACCCCCTTCCTCCTCAGCAGCGAGACTGTGGGGGCGGCCCCGTGGTACCTCAGCCCGCCGGCGTGTATCGGGGGCGGGACGAAGTCGTGGCCCAGGGTGTACATCATTATCAGCGGAGTCGTGCCCGCCGCGTCTCCGAAGTCGTACCTGTACTCCCCCCCGGTCAGGGAGGGGCAGGCAGTGGGCTCAGCCGCTATGACCCTGTAGCTGGCCCTCCCCTCCAGGACGTCCCTTACGAAGGGGAACGTGAGGCCAGCGAAGTTGCTTCCCCCGCCGACGCAGCCGATGAGAACGTCCACCTCCTCCTCGGCGATCTCCATCTGCCTCCTGGCCTCCTCGCCTATCACGGTCTGGTGAAGGAGCACGTGGTGGAGGACGCTTCCCAGCGAGTACTTCGCACCCTCGTAGGACATGGCGGCCTCTATCGCCTCGCTTATCGCTATCCCCAGCGAGCCGGGGTGGTCAGGGTCCTCCTCCAGGAACCTCCTGCCCGCGCGGGTCCTTTCGCTCGGGGAGGGAACCACCTCGGCCCCGTAGAGCTTCATGACGTACTTCCTGTAGGGCTTCTGGTTGTAGGAGACCCTGACCATGAACACCAGGGCCCCTATCCCGTTCAGGGCAGTCGCGAGCGACAGGGCGGAGCCCCACTGCCCCGCGCCGGTCTCGGTGGTCAGGTACTCGAGCCCCTCCCTGGCCGCGTAGAAGGCCTGGGCCAGGGCGGTGTTCAGCTTGTGGCTCCCCGTGGGGCTGAGGTCCTCCCTCTTGTAGTAGATCCTGGCAGGCGTCCTGAGGTACTGCTCCAACCTCCTGGCCCTGTAGACGGGCGTGGGCCTCCCTATCCTGACGTAGAGCTCCCTGAGCTCCTCGGGGATGTCGATGAACCTCTCCCTCGAGAACTCCTGCCTGACGCACTCCCTCGGGAACAGGGGCTCGAACGCCTCGGGACCGAGGGGCTCCCTGGTCTCCGGGTGGACGTAGGGCGGCAGATCCGGGAGGTCCGCCGTCACGTTGTACCACCTTCGGGGGAGTTCCTCCAGGGGAAGGTCTATCCTCTCGGGTGCGCTCACTCCTCATCCACCTCCCTCTCAATCAGAAGGTCGCTCAGGGGTACGTCCACCTCCGGCAGCTCCGTTGGAAGCACGTGCCCCGTGGTCTTGGGAGGCAGGAGGCGTCCAGACCGTGCCGTCGCCCTGACGAGCGCCTTGGAGACGGGCACGTCGACCCTCCTGGGCCTAACCTCTATCTCCGGCGATGAGTAGTCCACGACCGCGGCCGGGACGAGGCCCGCGCCGAGGGACCTCAGGGCCGCGACCCTGTGGTGGCCGTCGAGGAGGGCGCCGGTCAGGCCGTCGACGAGCACGGGGACCCTCAAGGCACCATCCTCGAGGATCTGGCGCCTCAGCTCCTCTCTCCTGAAAGGCAGGTGCCGCTCGTGGGGCCTCAGAGAAGAGATGGATACCAGAGACACCCTCAGAGTCGGTTCCCCCGCCGAGATGGCGAGGATCTCCGAAACAGGGCCTACGCCGGGGCGGACAGACCTAGTCACGCGACCAAACTAGATCCCCCACATTCCATCCCTCCCTGGGGGCGTTGCCGGGACGCTCGGGCGCCGATTAAAAAGCGTTGCGCCCGGGGCCGGCCCTGGTACGTTTGTCGAAGGTAACCTTAATTTTGTCCTGCTCCCGTCGAACCCTCACCCGATCTGAAACTGGTGAGAATGATGGCCAAGACCGTTTGGGACAGGGAGCCGGGGGAGATCAGGAAGCCCGGCACGATCCACATAGCCATAATGGCCCTTTTGATAGGAGTGGGAGCCGTCGCCGGTACCTTCGGTAGCCTGTCGGTCCCGCTGGGATACGGCGTGACGGGCTTCTGGCCGGGAGTGGCTGTGCAGGCGGTCGGCGGGATATGGTTCGGGATGTGGGGGGTAATCGCCGGTTTCCTCTTCCCCTTCATCTCCAACTCGCTGGCCGGGGCGCCCCTGTACGTGAGCTTCGCCTACCTGCCATCCAACCTCATTCAGGGCCTCCTGCCCGCCTGGGCCTTCAGGTACTTCAAGGCCGACCCGAGCCTCAAGAGCGGCAGGGACTGGGTCCTCTTCCTCGTCTTCGGCGTCATCGTGAACAACATCCTCGGCGCGGCCTGGGCCGTGACCGCCCTGCAGTGGTTCGGCCTCATCACCGTGGAGTCCGTTCCGCTGTTCTTCTCCGGCTGGACCATAGGCAACGGAGTCCCGGCCCTGATCTTCGGCGCCATCCTCCTCAAGGCGCTCTCGCCGCTGGTTGTGAGGCACAGGTCCTTCGTCAAGGGTTGGTGGGCCTGAGGGCCCGGCTCTCCAACCCTATTTTTCCGCCCAGGCGAATGGGTCCAGTGGAGAGAGTGAGATGAGATGCCCGCCAAGATGAGGAGGTCCCTCCTGGGGTATCTTCCCGTGGACTCCCCCATATTCAGGCTGCACCCCATGACGAGGCTCATGTTCCTCCTGATCGTCAGCGCCTACCCCATGATAGTCAGGCTCCCGGAGCTGAACGTCGCGGGCTCCATCTTCATGCTGGCGCTGTTCAAGGCGTCGAAGGTGGACCTGAGGGTGATCAAGAACTACAAGATGGCCTTCGTCAACCTGTTCTTCGTCATAGCCATCGCCTACACGTTCTTCGGCGGGTACAACCCGGACTACAGGGTGCTGATCGAGCTGGGGCCGGTGAAGGTGTGCTGGGAGAACCTCAGGTGGGCAATGGTGGTGTACATCCAGCTGATCTTCGCCATCCTGATCATGATCTTCTTCCTCAGCACCATGAGGGAGAGGGACATTGTGGTTGGGCTCAGGGCCCTCAAGGTGCCCTTCATGCTGGCCTACATGGCCGGCCTGGCCCTGAGGTCCATAGGCCTCTCGATAATCGACTTCAACACGATAAGGGAGGCCGAGAAGGCCCGAGCCCTCGACCTGCAGGCCCTCCCCTTCTCCGAGAAGGTGAAGAAGTTCGGCATGTACATCGTCCCCCTCGTCGCCCTTGCCATAAGGAGGTCGGACGAGGTGTCCAACGCCCTCGACTCCAGGGGGTTCAGGTTCACGGGGCTGAAGTCTGGCAGGAGGACCGACTACATCCTCTCCAAGTACAGGATGACCAAGCTCGACTACCTGGTCCTGGCCGGAATGGGAGTTTTCCTCGTCGGGATCGTACTGATCAGCATCTACACCGACTGGCTCGCGCTGGAGAGCTCCCTCCTCTACAGGATATGAGGTGATGGGATTGGCGGAACCCGTGATAAGGGTCGAGGGGCTCAGGTGGAAGTACGAGGGCTCCAGGGACTGGGTCCTGAAGGGCGTGGACCTGGAGATTCACCAGGGGGAGTTCGTGGGAATAGTTGGCCCGAACGACTCCGGGAAGACGACCCTGGCCATGAGCATCAACGGGCTGATCCCGAACAACTACCCCGGCGTGATGCAGGGCCGGGTGGTCGTGGACGGGATGGACACCAGGGAGCACCCCGTAGCCGAGATAGCCGAGAGCGTGGGCTTCGTGTTCCCGGACCCGGAGAGCCAGTTCCTCTCGATGACGGTCGAGGAGGAGGTCGTCTTCGCCCTGGAGAACAGGGGGCTGCCGAGGGAGGAGATAGAGGAGAGGATGTGGTGGGCCCTGGAGCTGACGAACATACCGGAGGACTACCTAGAGAAGCCCCCCTACGAGCTCAGCGGCGGGGAGAAGCAGAGAGTGGCCATAGCGAGCGTGCTGGCCATGAGGCCCAAGATCATCGTGCTTGACGAGCCGACCTCAATGCTGGACCCGATAGGCAAGACCGAGGTGATAGAGGTCCTGACCGAGATGAAGAGGAGGTACAACGCCACCGTGATCGTCATAGAGCACCGGCTGGAGGACATAGCCCCGCTGGCGGACAAGATGGTCCTCGTCTACCACGGCACGATACCGAAGGTCGCCCCGCCCAGGGAGTTCTTCCAGGACATCGACTTCCTGCTGGAGCACGACGTGTTCCCGCCGGACGTGATGGTGCTGGCCAACGAGCTGAGGAGGCGCGGGCTTTACGACGGCCCGGTGCCCATGACCGTGGACGAGGCCGAGGGGATAGTGAGGGAGATCTTGGGGAGGAGGTGACGCGCGTGGGAGAGGCGGTCAGGGTAGATCACATCAGCTACGTGTACCCGGACGGGACCGTGGGGCTGAGGGAGGCCTCGCTGACGATACGGGAGGGCGAGTTCCTGGCGTTCATAGGGCAGAACGGATCAGGAAAGACCACGCTGAGCAAGAACATCTCCGGCCTGCTCAAGCCCACCACCGGGGACGTGTGGGTGTTCGGGAGGAACACCAAGGAGGCGCCCATGTCCGAGCTGGCGACGCTGGTGGGGTACATCTTCCAGAACCCGGACCACCAGCTGTTCAACCAGACCGTCTACGACGAGATAGCCTACGGCCCGAGGAACCTGAAGCTCCCCGAGGAGGAGGTCGAGGAGCGCGTGACGGAGGCCATGAGGATCGTCGGGCTGGACGAGTCGTACAGGGAGGAGCACCCGTTCTTCCTGAGCAAGGGGCTCAGGCAGAGGGTCGCGATAGCCAGCATACTCGCCATGAGGCCGAGAGTCATCATAGTGGACGAGCCCACCACCGGGCAGGACTTCAAGCAGTCGATAGACATCATGGACTTCCTGACGATGCTGAACCGGGAGCACGGGCACACGATCATCATAATCACCCACGACATGCCCATCGTGGCCAAGTACGCGGAGAGGACCGTCGCCATGGCCGACGGCAGGATACTCCTCGACGGTCCCACGAGGGAGGTCTTCGCTCAGGCCGAGGTGCTGGCCCGGGCCAACATCAAGCCGCCGCAGATAACGAGGCTGGCCCAGAGGCTCGGAGATCTTGGGGTTCCCCCCAGCGTCCTCTCAATCGAGGAGATGGCCGGCATCCTGGAGTCGGCGCTGAAGGGGGTCGGGTGACCGCCTCGGCGGTCCGCCCCCGGCCCCGCGCAATCTGGAGGGGCCGAGCGTGAGGCTGGACTTTGGGCGCCCGGCCGACCGGCGGCCCAACCTCAGATACGTTAAAATTGGCCGGCCATCGCCCGCGCACGGTGGATAGCATGTACGAGATGAAGAGGTACGCCAGGGCATTTGTCTTGCTGTCCACGGACCTCGGAAAGGAGAAGGACGTCATCAGGAGGGTGATGGAGCTGCCGGAGGTCGAGGAGGCCCATATCGTCCCCGGTGACTACGACGTCCTCGCGGTCCTGAGGGTTAGGAGGGACATCGTCGCCCCCTCCGAGGAGGAGGTCATGGACGTCGTGCTCGACAAGATAACCAAGATCCCCGGCGTGAGGGACACCCACACCATAATCCCGACTCACTCCTTCACCAAGAGGCAGGAGTGAGCGCCCCTGGGAGGACGGGACCCGTTGGGGCTCGCCGTTTCGGTCAGGGGGTTGAGCAAGCGGTTTGGCCGAGTTCAGGCGCTCCGCGAGGTCTCGTTCGAGGTGAGAGAGGGATCGGCCACGGGCCTGCTGGGCCCAAACGGGGCGGGGAAGACCACCACCCTCAAGATACTGGTGGGCCTCCTGAGGCCGAGCCGGGGGGAGGTTGAGGTCCTGGGCATGGATCCCTGGAAGGAGGGGCACAGGGTCAGGCAGAGGGTCGGGATGCTCCACGAGAGGCCGATGTACCCGACGGACGTGGACGTGTGGAGGCTGCTCAGGTACGCCGCGAGGGTTAGGGGCCTCGGCCCTGAGGACGCCCGGAGGGCGGCGAGGCTGGCCGGGCTCTCGGAGCACTTGGAGATGAGGGTCTCGGCCCTCAGCCGGGGCTACCTCCAGAGGCTCGGCCTGTCTCTGGCGATCATGGGGGAGCCGGACCTCCTGCTCCTCGACGAGCCCACCGCAAACCTGGACCCGGCGGCCAGGGTGGAGATCCTGGACCTGATGAACACCCTCAGGGGGGAGCTCGGCGTGACCATGCTGGTGTCGTCCCACATCATCCCCGAGCTGGAGCGGGTCTGCGACTCCGCCGCCTTCATATCCGAGGGCGTGATCCTCGACTACGGCCCGCTGGAGGACCTGGCGAGGAGGTACGGGACCCAGGCCCGGATCGTGCTGAGGGCGCGTAGGCCCAGGGAGGTGGCGGCCAGGCTCATCTCTCTGGACTTTGTGGAGGCGGTGGAGGTCGACGGGGAATCGGTCTCCGCAAGGGTGGCGCCCGGCTCCCTGGAGCTTGCCCAGGCCGAGGTGGCCTCGATCCCCGGGATTCGGGTGATCTCGTCCGGGTCGGCCGGGCTCATGGACCTGTACAGGAGGGTGGTGCTCCGTGAGGCTGCTTGAAGTGCTGGAGGAGTACCTGTCCGTCTCCCTCGGGAGGAACTCCTACGCGGTCCCCCTGGGGGCGCTGGTGGCCTCGCTGGCGGCGGGGGTGTTCGGGCTCGGGGCGGCCGTCTCCCAGGTGGCGATCCTCCCGGGCAGGATCCCGACCAACGCCGTCAGCACGAGCCTGATGTTCTCCCACCTGATCTTCGGTATCGTGTCCTTCTCGCTGGCCGCGGGCCTGGCGGAGGAGCTTAGATCCGAGGCGGCGTTCCACCTGAGCCTCCCCATCAGGAGGGAGGAGTACGCCGCCGCTTGGCTGGCCGCCGCGGTGTGGATCCCGGTGGCGGTCGAGGTCCTGGCCCCGCTGGTGCCGATAGCCATCCTCGACCCGAGGCTCGTCACCGGAGTCGTGACCGAGCCCCTGATCTACAGGGCGGTCGAGGACTGCCTCGTCTTCGGGTCGATCCTCTGGGTCGCGCTCCTGAGGAGGAAGGGTGTGGTGTCCGCCTACGGCCTGGCGGTGGTCCTCCTGATGCCGGCGGTCGTGGGGGTGGCGCTGGCGTCGCTGGGCGCCCTCACGGGAAGGCAGACCCTGGTCGCGGGCCTGGTGGGGTGGGTCCTCCCGGCCACCTCGGAGCTGATCGGCGCCGCCGTCCCAAGCCCCTGGTGGGTCCCCGCGATCGTGTCCGGGTCCCTCGCTGCCGCCGTCCAGGCGGGGTTCGCGCTGTGGGTCGGCAGGAGGCTGGAGGTGACCTGAGGGATGTCGTCGGTGGGGGCGGCCGGGGTCCTGATCATCTGCCTGGCGGTCGGGGGTATCCTGGGCCTCGTTGCCGCGGAGAGGGCGGGGGCCAGCCACATATCCCCCCTGGGCTCGAGGGTGAGGTGCCTGGCCTCCGGAGATCGGATAGTGACCGTGGCGGCGAGCGAGGAGTTCGAGGTGGGGGAGGTGGAGGGCGTCCAGATCTCGGTGAGCGCGTCCGTGCCCCAGGCCTTCGCGGCGCCCCCTGTTCCCCACCCCCAGGGCACACCCCCGGCCACCCTGAGCCCCAGGCCGGTGGGCGGGGAGGTCCTCGTCCTGCCAGCGAGCGAGGGGCGTGCCTTGGGGCTCCCGCTCTCCGTGCTGTCCAGCGACCCCCTGGACCTGGCCAGCAGGGCTGAGGAGCTGGCCTCCAGCCGGGCCCAGCTGGAGAGGCCGAAGTGGTCCTGGGGGTACCTGAGCGGGGAGGCAGAGGTCCCGGGGGAGGGGAGGTGGCACGCCCTGGTCGTCGCCGTGTCGGAGCTCGACCACCCCCTGCCCCCCAACGCGACCGTGGACTGCGACGCCTTCATGAGCCTGCAGGCCAGGGTCCACCCGGGTCGCAGCCAGGCCCTCAGGACCCTTTACCTAGCGGCGGCCGGGGCCCTCCTCATCCTGCTGGACCGCGTGAGGTCCTCCGGCGGCCGAGACTGGTCCATTCGGTGTACTCAGAACCGAGTCCCCTCGTCCCGCAGGGCGACCGCCCAGTAAGACGCGTAGAGCGCCAGCCCGGCGAGGACCAGGGGCCAGCCGAGGTCCACCCTCTCCGAGACGGGGACCCTCACCTCTGCCTCGAACTGGGCGCTGGCGACGGCCTCTGATATCCGGGAGGAGAGCTCGGAGAGCGCGTCGACGAGGTCGCCGACGGTCTCCGCCGTGTGCTGCGTGCCCCCGGTCTCCCTCGCTATGAGCCTGGTCTCCCCCTCCCCCTCCGAGCCCGGCGGGCCTATGAAGACCGCGTGGACCGGGACCCCGATCTCCCTGAACGAGCTCAGCAGCCCCCTGTACTCGACCCTGTCGGCCGGCAGGCCGTCGGTCACGATGACCACCGCGCAGGTGGCGTTGAAGGCCCTGTATCCCCTGACCCAGGCCAGGGCCGAGGAGAGGGGATAGGAGTACATTGTCCCGCCGGAGGCCGTCAGCTCCGAGATCGCCCCCTCGAGCCTGGACCTGTTCCCCGTGGGGGGGACTGAGAGCTCGACTCGGTCGGAGAACGCTATCAGGCCCACGTCCACCCCCTCGGGCAGGCCCTCCACGAACCTGAGGGCGGCCTCCCTCGCGGCCTCAATCTTGACGCCCCCCGGGAGGGGCTCGCCCATGCTGCCGGAGACGTCGACCAGCAGGACGACCGCCGGTCTGGCTATCTGGAGGGAGGCCTGGACCTCGCCCGAGGCCTGGACCCTCACCTCCCTCTCCACGGTGATCGTCGGGGACAGGAGGCCCACCGTCAGGGCGACGAGGGCCGCCGCCAGGAGGGCCCTCCTCCCGACGCGGGCCCGCCTCTCAGGTGGGTGGAGCAGTCCGGCCAGCGGGTAGGTCACCCTAACCGGGGGAGACGAGGCGAGCCTCCTCCTGAGGGCGAGCCCCAGTATGGGACAGGCCAAGGCCAGAGCGGCGGCCCACGCGCCCACCCCTAGCTCCATCTCACGCACCCCCGGCCAGGGCCAGGAGGAGGAGGACCGCCGAGGCAGCGCTCAGGAGGGTCCTTGGGCCCCTCTCGTCCGTCACCTCCACCTCGACGTACGCCCTGCCCGCCGCCCTGAGGGCCTCGTACTTGGCCGTCCTCGCGGCCTCGGCGGCCAGGGACTCGATGGCCGATTCGTCCATCTCCCCGAGCCACCTGAACTCCCCGCCCGCCGACCTCGCCACGTCAGCCATGAGGGCCGGGTCCGCGCTGGCCCCCCGCCCGACCTGGATGACCAGGAGGGGGATCCCCGCCTCCCCTAACCTCCTCGCAGCCTCGATCGGGTCTGTCCCGCCGTTGTTACCCCCGTCAGAGACGAGGACGACGGCCGTGGGCCTCCCGGAGGAGGATGCGGCCGCGAGGGCCGCCACGAGGGCGTCTCCCAGGGACGTGAAGTTCCTGTCCGCCTCCAGCCCCTCGAGGTACCGGGCCACCTCCCCGGACGGGCCTGAGGCCAGGACCTCGGCGTCTCCGGCGAAGGCTATCAGGGTGACGAGGTCCCCGGGCGACAGGGACCTGAGGATGCCCATCACCGCCTCCACAGCCGCCTCCATCCTCGTCCCGCCGCCGGCCCCGAGGGGGTAGCCCATGCTCTTGGAGGCGTCCAGGAGGATCACGATCTGGGCCTCGGCGCGGGAGAGCAGGGGGCTGTCGGGCGTGACCGAGACCCTCTCGACCCTCACGACGTATGGGCCGGCGGCCAGCAGCGCCAGCGAGATCACGAGCGCCGCCCTGGCCGCCAGCGAGGCGACCAGCGCCCTCCTGCCGGCCGGCCTTCCCGCGGGGTCCATGGAGGACTCGATCGCCCTCACGAGCCCGAGGGCCCTCCTGGCCAGGGTGAGGAGGAGGAAGAGCCCAACCGGCGCCGCAAGGAGGGCCCAAGGCCTCTCGAGCCCCACGCTAGTCATCGGGCCTCCCTCCCCACCCCGCCCCGGACCCCTGACCCGGGGCCCCGGCCTGACCTCCCTGGGCCGCCCCCCTCAGGGCGTCGATGAGCGCCCTGAGCTGCGAGACCTGGCCCCCGAACCTGCCCGCGTCGCCAGGGCTGAGCGCAGACACCCCGGACACGAACTCCCCGACGCCGGGGGACGTGAGGACCTTCAGGGCCTCCTCCGGGGAGAGTTCGCCGTCCCTGGCGGCCGCGGCCGCCGACAGGGCCCTCTGGGCCGCCTCGGGATTCCTCTCCACGAGGGAGAAGAGGGCCAGTATCACGTCGAGCTCCCTGGCCAGGGCCTCGAGCCTCTCCCTGGACTCCCCCAGGGACCTGACGTGGGACTCCGAGAGGAGGGACGACTCGTCCACCGTGGAGAGGTTGAGGAGGGCCCACCCCACGTCCTCCCTGGCCCTCCTGACGTCCGACGCGACTCCGGACCAAACGTCCAGCGCGCCCCAGACGTCCCCGGATGTGAGGAGGTCCACGGCCCTCCAGACAGATGGTCGGACCGCGTCGAGCGCCGAGGCCGCCCTGGAGGACGAGCCGGCCGCGACCGCCTCGGCCCGATAGGACCTGGACGCCTCGAGCACCCTGAGGGCCAGATCCGTGCCCCTCATCTCCTCCGCGGCCCTCTCCGCCCTGGCCAGCATCTCCAGGGACCGCGACGCCGCGGCGCCGGCGAGGGCTATCGGGGCCTGGTCGACGTCCACCCAGAGGGAGTCGTAGGCCAGGGAGGAGGAGTTCTCCAGCGCCCGAGACGCCAGCTCTGCGCCCGGCCCCACGAGCGTCAAGTCCTCCGGGTCAACCGCGCCGGATGGGGCTATGGCGGGCCAGAAGAAGGCCAGGAGGGTGAGCGCTATCGCCAGGGCGATGGCGTACTCGGGCTTGGCCCCGCGGACGCGGAGGTTTATTGGCGAGGGGCTCACCTGACCCTCTTGGAGCCGGGCAGTAATTAGATTAACGAGGTTCAGCCCGGCCCGGCGAGGGCCGCCCGGACCCTGCCGGCCCCCTCCCTGGCGGAGCGGTAGAGCCAGGCCAGAGAGGGGGCGGCGGCCCTGCACCCCTCCAGCCCGACGAACTCCACGTGGGGCACCGCCCACCTCCTGAGGGCCGCAAACGCGAGGGCCCTGTGCTCCGCCAGCCGGTCGGACAGCGCCCTCCACTCCCTCACGCCGCCCACCCTGACGGGCCCAGCCTCTGGGTCGACCAGCTCGGCCGCCCCCCCGGGCGGCAGGGAGACCTCCGACGGGTGGGAGGACAGGGCCAGGCCGAGGCCCCAGCCCGCCGAGGAGAGGGAGGAGGCGAGGTCCTCGAACTCCCCCGGGTCGTGGGCCAGGTCGGTGATCAGGACCAGCGAGGCCCTCCTGGAGGTGATCGAGGTCGCCGCGCGGGCGACGTCCCGGAGGTCAACCCTCCCCTCCACCCCTGAGGTCTCGCAGATCTCGTGAACTGCCGCCAGGGCCAGCTCTGACGGCGGGAGCCTGATCACGGATGGGCGTTCCGGCCCCAGTACCAGGAGGGTCGTGACGTCGCTGAGCCACCTCGCCAGAGAGGCCATGAACGAGAGTGCATAGAGGGCGGCGTGAAGCTTCTCCCCGAACTCCATGGAGAGGGAGGCGTCCAGGGCCAGGACCACCTCCAGCCGCCGCTCGGCCCTCCTCTCCCGGACCAGGATCCTCATCCCACCCTCCGGACCTATCGCCCTGCCCGAGAGCCTCCAGTCTATCAGTCGGAAGTCGTCCCCCGGCTGGTAGTCCCTGTAGTCCTCCCACTCGAGGCCGATGCCCTTGGCCCGGAGCGGCGTGACCCCCACCGCGTGGGAGTCGGCGTGCGTCCTGGCCATCTCCACCAGGGCCGCGGCCTCCTCGCAGACCCTCCTGACCCCCCGCGCCGGCACCGCCCGTCCGGCGCCGAGCAGAAATTAAGCGGCCCGCGCCAGGGGGGTCACCCTTTTTTCGTCGCCGGCGCCGGGTCCCCACCGTGAGGTTCTACTCGGACAGGGAGCTGGCGGGGGCTCCGGTCGTCGACAGCGAGGGGCTCATCTACGGGCGGGCCTCGGGGCTCGAGGCGTCCGAGGACGGCCTGTTCCTCAGGGTGACGGAGGCGGTGAGGGACCCCGAGAGCGGGAGGGAGATGGAGCACGAGAAGGGACTGATACCCGTTGAGGAGATCTCGGCTATAGCCGAGGGCCCGGGCGGACCGGTGGTCCTGCTCTCCACGCCCAGGGAAGCATCTTACAGGGGGGTCAGGGTTGGGGAGCCCTCCCCGGCGGACCTCGGCAGGGCCGTCGGCAGGCTGGCCATCACGCTGGACGGGAGGGTGCTGGGGACGGTGTCCGAGGTGGTCGTGGGCCCGGGGGTGCCGGGCCTGAGGGTCAGAGCCTCCTCGGGGGAGGTGGCCTGGCTGAGGTACCTGAGGGACCTGAGGTCCAGGGACCCCGGGCTCGCGGAGAGGCTCGAGGCCCGGATCGACCCCTACAGAAATCCGAGGATTCCGGCCGAGAGGCTGGAGGACCTCCTGCGGATCCTGCGCGAGGAGGGCGCCGGGGAGGCCGAGGAGGGGATCCTGCGGGAGCACGTGGAGGAGGGCGAGGGGGCGTCGGTGGACGTCCCCTGGCCCAGGGTCCGCAGGGTCGGGGACGTGGTTCTGGTAGAGGGGGGAGACTGGATTGGGGGCTGACGTGGCCGAGAAGTCTCAGCTGATCCTTGATCGGCTGGGAGAGGTCCTCATCGGCATGGAGGAGCAGGTCAGGCTGACCCTCGTGTCCCTGCTGGCGAACGGTCACGTCCTGCTCGAGGGGGTCCCGGGTGTCGCCAAGACCACGGCCGTCAGGGGACTGGCGAGGCTGCTGGGTCTGGACGGCCTCCGCGTGGACCTGGGCGGCGTCCCCTTCAGGGGCCTCAGCAGGATCCAGTGCACGCCCGACCTCATGCCCTCCGACGTGACCGGGAGCCTCGTGTTCAACCCTAGGGAGCTGAGGTTCGAGCCACGGTTCGGGCCCGTCTTCTCATACGTCCTTCTGGCTGACGAGATCAACAGGGCCATCCCCAGGACCCAGTCGGCCCTTCTCCAGGCCATGCAGGAGAGGGAGGTCACCATAGGGGACAGGACGTACCCGCTCGAGGACCGGCCCAGGGGGAAGTTCTTCTTCGTCCTGGCCACCCAGAACCCGGTCGAGCAGGAGGGGACCTACCCGCTGCCGGAGGCCCAGCTGGACAGGTTCCTCATGAGGGTGATCGTCGGCTACCCCAGGAACCTGGAGGAGGAGAAGGCCGTGCTGAGGCTCCACTCAGATAGGCTGACGGAGCCAATCCTCGACCTGGAGCCCGTGGTCGAGCCGGGCTGGGTGGTCAGGGCCCAGGAGGAGGTGGCCAGGGGGGTGGAGGCGTCTGAGGAGACGCTGGAGTACGTGACCAGGCTGATCAGGTACACGAGGCCCGAGCTCTTCGAGCCTGTGAGGGGGATGGTGACGCTGGGCGCGAGCCCGAGGGCGGGAATATCCCTCCTCCGGGCCGCAAAGGCCCACGCGGCGCTGAGGGGGTCGGAGGTGGCCGAGCCCGAGGACGTCGACGCCGTCTCGTTTGCCGTGCTCAACCACAGGCTGATACCCGACCCCAGGAGGCTCGTGGAGATGAGGCTCTCCGGCGGCGGGTACTCCTCCAGGTATGACCTCGTCAGGCAGGTCATCGACACGGCGTCGAGGGCCGCCCGGGAGGCCCTCTGAGCGCGGCCTGGCCGCGAGGCCCTGACCGATACCCCAAGCCCCTCCCCGGGAGCAGCTCCTCACCAAATCCCGTCGCTTGGGGTCGGGCAGACCTCCCGCGAGGCTGGGGCCGCGAGGGGTCGTTTGGACCCATCTCAAACCCATTATATCCATAGTTTTCCAGGTCTCCACAATGTCGGCGCTCAGGTGGGAGTCGACCTACTTCGAGACAGAGGGTCCCGAGCACACTGACGAGGTTCTGCAGATTGTCAAGGAGGCCTCCGACCGCCTTGGAGTGAGGGACGTGGTGGTGGCGTCTACTAGGGGCTACACGGGCGTCAGGGCCGCCGAGACCCTCCTCCCCGGGAGGAACCTGGTCATAGTCACGCACATGGCCGGCTTCAAATCCCCCGGCACACTTGAGCTCGATCCCGATAGCAGGAGGCGAATGGAGGAACTCGGCGCCAAGGTCCTCGTGGCCACGCACGCCCTGTCAGGGGTGGAGAGGGCGATGAGGAAGCAGCTGGGGACCTATGGACCGGTTGAGCTTATGGCGAACGCGCTGAGGCTCTTCGGCGAGGGGATCAAGGTGTGCGTCGAGATAGCGGTCATGGCCGCGGACGCGGGCCTCATACCGGTGGACAGGGACGTCATCTGCGTGGCCGGGACCGGGAAGGGGGCCGACACCGCCGCCGTGGTGAGGCCGGCGCACTCTAGCAACTTCTTCGACCTGAGGGTCAAGGTGATCCTCTGCAAGCCCCTGTGATCGACGGGGGCGGGCTGCCCACCGGAGGGTGTCCTGCTGGCTTCCCGGCACCGAAAGTTAATATTGCCAACTCGGAGGATCAGGATCAGATCGAACATGCCCGAGGAGAAGGGTAAGAAGATTGGAGTTCCCGAAGATGCCAAGAAGGCCCTCAAGGGCGTGGCCGCCGCGGCGGCCGTGTTCGCCCTGCTGGAGGCCCTCTCTGAGAGGGAGGACATAGCCGAGATCCTCAAGAGGGACGACCTGACCCCTGCCGAGAAGGCGAAGATGATCGCCAAGGAGCTTCTGCCCGAGAGGTCCCCATCCGACATAGTCGAGCTTGCCGCGGCAGCCCTAGCCGGGGTGTTTGTGGCCACCCGGGAGAGGGCTGAGAAGGAGGGAAAGGATCCCAAGGAGGCGCTCAAGGAGATAGCCGAGGAGATAAAGAAGGTGAAGGAGTCGGGGGAGTAGACCCCCCCGGTGTCCCCAAACAATTCCGACTCCTTCACCTTTTTCATCCGCGCCGCGGTCAGCGGGAGTTAGGAGACGAGTAGAGGATCCAGCGACTGGTCCTCACTGAAGCTTCCCCAGGAGCCTCTCAAGCCTGTCCTTAGCGGAGTCCATCCTCCGGACGCACTCCGACAGGAGCTTGCTCCTGAGCTTCGGATCCTCTGACAGCGAGATGTCGTCGGCCTTGTCCCTGATGAACATCAGATCCTGCTCAATCGTCTCCAGCTCCTCTATCACGTCGAGTCTACCGAAAGTCGGGCTCTTCTGGGCCTGGTCGAGCTTCTCCACGAGAAGCTGAGCGTCCCTCGCTAGGTTCCTGGCCTGGTAGTCGTCAACCCCGGATAGGATGCTGACGACGTAGAGTGAGTCCGACTTCACCCTCTCCACGAGCCTCTTCGCCGACTCAACGTCCATCTCGCGGGTGAAGACGCTCATGGCCAGCACCAGCAGGCCCAGCGCCGTGTCCAGGAAGCTTGCGAGAGCCACGTTAACGGCCTCCCTGGACGAGACGTTGAACCTCCTCCCCATCCTCTTGGCCAGGAACCCGAAGGCGAGAGCCACGGCGACCCTGTACACCAGGAAGAGTGCAAGGGCGATCAGGAGGCCGTACCAAAGGGCCGAGGAGAGTTCGGGCGTCTGCACCTCCAAATACCCCCCCCTCCCCGTGAGCTAGCCCTCCTCAGAGCCCGAATCGGACTCCGACGACACCAGCCTCTCCAGGAAGTCCTTGAGCTCGGAGAACGCCTTCGGGTGGCTCATCCCCACCATGAGCATCAGGGCCCCTATGACGTAGACCGCGTCGCTCAGGAAGCCGCGGTCAAACTCTCCCCTCTCGATCTTCTTCATGAGCCTCCCCAGGGCCTGCGTTATGAGCATCAGCTGAAGCGCGCTCCCCATTGACCCCATCGAGAGTAGGTCGAGCCCCCCAGACTCCTCTCCCCCCTCGCCCTCGCCGCCTCCTCCCTCCTCTCTCTCCTCGTCGCTCAACCCTCATCCCCCTCCTCTTCATCGCCCTCGCGCTCGAGGGCCTCCCTTAGCTCCTCTCTCACGTCCTCCCTCAGCCTATAAATGTGGGGCACCTGAGAGGCATCCTCGAGGGCCACACCCGCCTTGACGAAGGTCCTGAGGTTCTTTCGGACGGTGCTCTCGCTCAAACCAGTGGCCTCGGCCAGCTCCCTCGCGGTAAACTCGTCCCCCTGAGCCATCGTCAGCAGCATGACGTACTCCGACTTGGTGAGGCCGAGCCTCTCAGCCTCACCGGCCTCAAGCCTCTTCCTCACCAGCTTCTGGGCGTGATACGCGGCCTTCGAGAAGTGGTATACCTTGCTCGAGCCCGACCTCACCAATATCCCCCTGAGGAGGTGCCAACCCATGATCAGGGCGCGGCCCTCGTCGCTGAGCCTCACCCTCTTTCTCCCCAACTCGACCAGCCAGGGGGTGGAAACCCTGAGGAAATAATTAGGCTTCCGTCTGGGCGTGTGGAAACCTTCCGGATCATCAGATCGATCCACGTCGACCTAGACGAAGTCTGAGCGAGAGAGGATAAGTCTGCTCAGTCCACCAGCCTGATGAGATTCCCGAATATGACCTCTATGCCCAGCTCCCCCGCCCTCTCCAGCGCGTCGTCGTCCACGTTGACCGCCACCAGGATGAGCCTGTCCGCCTCCCTCCCCAGGTACTTCATGACCCACAGCGAGGTCTGGTGGAACCACTCCACGTCGTCGAGGGTGGCGTGGGACTTGACCTCCAGGATGTAGAGCCTGCCGTCCCTCACCAGTATGTCCGCCTCGACCCTCCTGCCCGGGACGCCAGTCACGCTGCCGTCTCTGTCCACTCTAGAGAACCTCTCCACCCTGCCGGGCTCTATCCCCCTCCGCTCCAGGGCCTCCCTGAATATCTCCAGGACGGTCCTCTCCAGGTCCCTCCCCCACCTCTTGCCCATGCTCCCTATGGTGACCTCCACCCTCATGTTGAGCTTCTGGAAATCTATCCTCAGCCTCCTCAGCTCTTCGAGTATCTCGTTGAACTTTCGGTCGTGCTCCCTCATCCTGTCGAGTATGTCCCTGTACCCAAGGAGGCCAGCTACAGCGTACCTGAACTCAGCGTCTCGCTCCAGCAGCCTCAGCATCTTCTCCTTAAGGGAGACATCACCGACGGACACTCCGCTCCCACCGCCTTCCCGGGAAATTGCGGGATCGGCGTATTAAAGTTAGGGCCTAGCCGGGCCCGCGTCGCGGGAGAGCTCGCGCGGGGAGGGGTCGGTTAACTGGCCACCTCCGAGCCGTGGAGCAGGACAGAGCAGGGACTCAAGGAGCGCGTCTGCTCTCCCGCGAGGGGGAGCGTTAGCACCCCAGCTGGAGCGGGGTGACCCTAGTGCCTCTCCCCGGTTCAGATAGCCGCCGTGTGTCGCGTTGGCGGGTTCACCACCAGAATAGCGCAAGCGCGACCTCTCTAGGCTCCCGCTGATCTAGATTATCTAGATTCAACCCCCTCTGGGGAGGACGATCGAGGTGTTCGTCCTCCTCATCCCCCTCCTCCTCATGGACTCGTACGTGTCCCTCAGGACGGAGAGTCCGGGGCCCTCGAAGAGCGTCACGCCCTCCTCGAGCGCGTCCACCAGGGTCGGGCACCCCCTCCTCAGCATGGAGAGCGCCTCCTCGAGGGTGTAGGGGTGCGGCTCGACGGGGCCGAGCCCCTCGAGCAGCTCCATCACCTCGCCCAGCCTATCCAGGTAGGGGGAGTCGAAGTCGGCGACGATCAGGAGGTCGTAGTCGCTCCAAGGTCCGTGGTCTCCTCTGGCCCTGGAGCCGAAGAGGACGACCGCGTGCAACCTGTACCTCGACCTGAGCCTCTCAACCGCCTCCCTCAACGGCACGCCTAGCCACCTCCAGGATCTTGCTGGTGGCCTCTAGGGCCCTCTCAGAGGTCTCCGCGTCGTAGGACTCGTGAGGGGTCCCCTGAGGGTGGGCGTTGGGGTACCTGGATGGGATGTAGTGTCTGTCGAGCTCCCTGGCGGCCGCCAGGAGGTCGCTCGAGAGGGGCTGGCCCGAGGCCCTGGAGTACCTCTCCAGCAGGACCCTGACGCTGTATCCCCACGGTGCCTCGTTCACGCTGTACAGCATGGCCTTCGCGGCCTTCTCGGCAGCCTGGTGGCAGTAGAAGGAGGCCGCGTTGTACCTACCGCTCTCGTGGAGTATCCTCGCCGTCTCGAGGTCCCAGACCGCCTCGGACAGCCAGCGCCGCGCCTCTCCCCTTACTGGATTGCAGGGCCAGGCGTCGCTTAACAAGTTTTGGCCTGGCGTCGCCGGCAGGTCGCCGGGGCCAGAACTTCAATTACCTTTCAAAGCTACTGTGAGGCGGGGGAACATGGTCGACCCGTTCTCGCTCCTCTGGTTCCTGTTCCTCTTCGCGCTGATAATGGCCCCTCAGCTGAAGCAGCAGGCCCTGATCAACGCCAGGGCCAAGGTCCTAAGGGCCATAGCCAAGAGGAGGGGCTCTACGGTCATAACTCTCATACACAGGCAGGAGAGCATCGGCCTTTTCGGCATACCCATCTACCGGTACATCGACATAGACGACTCGGAGAGCGTCCTCCGGGCGATCAGGGCGGCCCCGAAGGACAGGCCGATCGATCTGATAGTGCACACCCCGGGAGGTCTCGTGCTGGCCGCCACTCAGATCGCCAGGGCCCTGAGGGAGCACCCAGCGAAGACCACCGTCATCATACCGCACTACGCCATGAGCGGCGGCACCCTCATAGCGCTCGCCGCCGACGAGATCCTCATGGACAGGAACGCGGTCCTCGGCCCGGTCGATCCCCAGATAGGGCAGTTTCCAGCCCCCTCGATCCTGGCCGCGGTCCAGAGAAAGGGGGCCGAGAAGGTGGACGACCAGACGCTGATCATGGCCGACGTGAGCGAGAAGGCGATCAGGCAGGTGAGGGACTTCGTCACCTGGCTCCTGAAGGAGAGGATGGGCGAGGAGAGAGCGAGGGAGCTGGCTGAGCTGCTCACTCAGGGCACTTGGACGCACGACTATCCGATAACCTTCGAGCACGCCAGGGAGCTGGGCCTGCCCGTGAGGGACGAGGTGCCGGAGGAGGTGTATCTGCTCATGGACCTCTACCCGCAGCCCCTCGCCCAGAGGAGCAGGACCGTCGAGTTCATACCCGCGCCCGCGCAGCCCAGGGGAGGCGGGGAGGGTACAAAGGGACCCACGCCATAATGAGAGATGCCCCCTAAAGATTGAGGATGGTGGAGGGGCGATCAGCCTCCCCTACTGCCCTTTAGCCTCTCAGCAAGCTCCCGCAGCTCGGCGGGGGGTTCTGATGGGGTGGGTACTTGAACTCCCTGGCCCACATGGCCAGGTCGACTCCGTAAGCCTCGATCCCCTTGGGCCTCTCCGCGAGGGCGTCGTCGCTCTCGATCGGGAAGTCAGTACTCTTTATGGTCATCAGGGTCCTTGTGACTAGGCCCCTTCAACGGCCTCTATATCCTCCCTGGAACTCTCAATGAATGCGGGGTGCTCGTCCACGCCCCTTCGGACCTCTCTCCAGGCAAGCTTCGTCAACCCCTGGCGACGTGGGTCTTGAAGTCCTCGTCGGTGGGCTCACCCTGATCTTCCTTAGCATAGCTCTCTTCCTCCCGTTGCTCTAGTTCGTTGAGCTTCTCCTCTACCCCTACCCAGCAATTCTGTTCCTTCGGCAAGCGGATCCCTAGATTCTTGGGAGGGGAATGGGGACCTTCCGAAGTTTCTTCAAGAGGAGTGGGATGGGGACCATTTGATTGGATTTATTTTTTCCCAATTCACACCAGCTACTATTACAAAGATGAATCTTTGGTATTTCGAAAAAGAGGAGTTCCACGACCTAAGCTGAGAGAAACGCCGATTATATAACCAACTCCGCCCGTCGTCTCACCTTCCAACATGGGGCCGATCCCGAACACCGTACCGATCACAACGGGCTGACGCGCATGTGAGGGCCATGAAACTCGTGGAACTACTAAAATCTCGCAGAGAGTTCGTAGATTGGCCAAGGGAGGGGGGACCCTTACACTCAGCGATGCCAGCGAGTAGATTAACGCTCGGATTGGCTGAGGTCAGAAGCAGAAACAGAAGGGCAAGGGTTATAATAAATTTAGAGTAGAACGAGCGTCCGATCGAGAGTGGCGCTCAAGGCCCTTTCCTTACTCCTGTTCTCGATGTGGCTTTCTCACGCGATGGTCTCCTCCATCGTTCTTACAACTCCTGGTGTAATCCCTCAGGAGTACTTCTCTCGCGCCCCGACGACGGCACGTGCCTCCACAGAAAACCCAATGGCAGCGATAATTGCGAATTCCATTGATGAGGAGGTTGCTGGGGAGGATATAGAACGCGCCCTGGAATCATACGGAATAGAAGTTATAAAGGGTGATGCAGGAGATTTTTATGATTATGTAAGGAATCAAACAATAAAGAGAATCGTCATTCTCGGGGGGCATAGAGCTTACGACGGCATAGGCAACATTGTAAGCAGTCTATTGACCCCTAAAGAAAAATGGCAAGTAGATAGGGGTGGGGGCGTCTTCGTAAAAGAATTTGGCGGAAAAGAGGTGATAGTAATTGCTGGCTCCGACAGGTTCGGAACGAGGGAATTTTCAATTGGGGACGTAGATGAAGACCGCACGCCGAACTTTCTTGAGGCGATTACCGGCACCGACCCGAGATGTCCAGATGTTACGCTAGTTGTGGAGGGTTGGAACGAACTGATACAGAGACTCGAGAAAGATGTTGAGGAGATAGACATGTGGAGAAACGTGCCAAAGGGACCTCATGGTCTGAAAAATATCAGTCTTAGGGATGTCTGCGGAGATCCCTACTCGTCCTATCAGTGTTATAGAGAGTTTGATGTTGTCATACATTGGGGGTACTTCAGTAGACTTAAAGGAAAAGTGCCAAAAGACTTAGAAGTTACCTTGACTTGGCAGAAAGAGATGGAATGTTTTAGAGATGAAATAAAAAATGATCTAAACAAATTGGAGGCAGATATTTGTTATCTGCACGAGTTCACCGATCTTGCTTCAAAGGTTTTGAAGAAGAACTCCGCCATACCCGAGCTCAACATGCTGCTGTTAGGAAATTCAGATGGAGGGCCCGCTCCAGAGTATGAGTCTTCACGAGTACTGGTAGGCGCTATAGAGAACTTTAACAACGGGAACGCTTCAGAGTTCTCGCTATTCCTGAACCTGACGACGAGAGTAGAGATCAGAATTTCGGACCTAATGGAAGTTGCGGAAGTCGCTTTAAACATATTGAATTGGTCTATAAATAGGTCGAGTGAAGTTGGCGAGAATATTTATCATTTGGCGAGAATATATACAGAATTTGAGAAGGAATTCTCTCGAGCCCTGTTATGGTTAAGCAATATCTCGACGGCCTACCTGAGGAAAGAGGAAACCTCAAGATTCCCATACCTACCGGGTGAAAACACTAGTGCGTTGACTCCTCAACTGCTCGATTATGTTAGTTCTTCTCCGATAAGGAGGGCCACATTAGGTTGGATGCTCGGAAACAAGAGAATCTCTCCTGACGGAATAAACCGCCGCGTGGAAAAGCTGGGGATTGAAGAGGGGTTCTATAGCGCCTTATCTTACTCTTCTACTAATAAGGTTCCGTGCTATTGCGGCTATACAGGAGATGATCCGGAACTCATTAGGGAAAAAATACTCTCTCGCGTGCCACCAGTTTCGAGTGTAGATGACTTCAGGTACATAATGAACAACTTTCCGGGGGTCAAGAGGGTATTTGGCGTGTCAGAGCCTTATAACATAGAGACAAATTTTTTAAAGGAAGGTGAATTCTCGTGCCAAGTAGCGTCGGCTCTTGCCAAATGGATAGCTGATGAAAACATAATGGTGTCATATGTTATTAACCCTATTCAGGGATGTGGACATCACCTCTTGGCGGCATATGATCCCATAACTAAGTATTGGTATGCCATCGAACTCTTGAGCTCTGGCGATCCTGCTACAATAGAGAGGCTCCCTTCTCACTGCTGCTTCTTGGACCAGAGACCGATCACCATTACAATATATGTCTTTGGTCAAGCTGTGCCTGTTGACGGGGATCCAAGGCAACTGGGAATCGACTACATTCCACCGTCATTCTACGCATTGGAGAAGGTAATTGGAGTAGGATAGACAAATCCACTTTTTTTACCTTCGAAATATTGAAAGTTTATCCTAGAGTAGAGTCGGGGAAGGTCAAGAGAGATGAGGGGCGAGTTCCAGCCTCGGCCCTCGTTACCTCCTCTCCCTCCTTCACCTTCTTAGCTAGTTCACTCACCCTCCCTCTCCTGCTTGTCCAGTTCCCTGAGCCTCTCCTCTATCTGCCTCAGCCTCTCCTCTATCCACCGCTTCTGCTCCTTCAGCAGGCGGATTTCCTCTTCCCTCGGGAGCGCAACCCCAATCGGGGGCGCCGGCGGTGGAGGAACGGGCTGCGGCGGCTGAGGCAGCGTCGCCGGAACTCTCAGCGGGTAGGTCGTAGGCGTGGGCGAGGGCGGCCTCACGGGAGGCGGCGCGAGCCTGGGCCCTCCCTGCAGGTAGGCCTCGACCGCGTCCCTGACCCTCATGCCCGCAAATCCCGAGACGGGCTGTATGCCGAGGCTCATCAGCGCCTGAACGGCGTTGATCCCGAAGTCCCCTGCCATGGCCACCTGGGCGCCGAGGCTGGCGACGAACTGCGCGGCCGAGGGGCCAGCCGCGCTGGGGGCGCCCGCGTAGGGGTTCGAGTGGGAGGTCGCCCCCGAGATCCTCCCCTCCCCCTCCACCACCTCCACGAGGACGAAGTAGGGGGCCCTGCCGAAGGTGTAGGAGACCACCGCGTCGAGGCCCTCCGGGCCCTCCGCGGCCACCGCTATCCTCACCTCAGACTCCCCCCTCCAGCTCCCTCAGCCTCCTCTCTATGTCCTCCAGCTGCCTCCTGAGGTAGTCGCGCTCCCTTAGCAGCGAGTCGCGGTCAGACGGGAGCGGCGGCTGGGTCCCCGGAGCCGCTGCAGTAGGCAGGGGGGCCGAGGCCGAGAAGGGGTACCCGTACGCGTACGGATACGGGTACGGGGGAACCGGGAGTCCGGTGGTGGTCCCGTACACCTGCCAGGCGTGGACCAGCCTGCCGTCGGGGGTCACGTAGAAGGCGAAGGGGCCGAGCCCGCTCCTGCAGGGACCCACGTAGTAGTATCCCCTGGACATCGCGGAGCTGATGAGGGGCCACCCGAGCATCGCGCCCCACCCCGGGCCTCCCCATCCCCAACCCCTGCCCCATCCGAGGCCGAATCCGAACCCAGGGCCTCCGTAGCCCCATCCTCTGCCCCAGCCTCCGCCTCTCCCTCTGCCCCTCCTACCCCTGCCGTAGCCGTATCCTCCCCATCCCCATCCCCAACCGAACCATCCCATATCACCCACCTCCATATGTAACGTTGTTACCCATAGGGGGCGTAAAAATGTTGCGGCCGGGGGAGGGTCACTGCCCTCCCTCCAGCTCCCTCAGCCTCCTCTCTATGTCCTCCAGCTGCCTCCTGAGGTAGTCACGCTCCCTCTCGAGGGCCTCCCTGGAGGGCTGCGCCAGAGGCGCCCACGGGAACCAGGGCCAGGGAAGCGGCGGGAAGTACTGAGGCCAGTACTGGCTCAGGAGCGGGAGCCAGAAGAGCCACCAGCACCATCCCCTCCCTCTGCCCCTCCCCCAGCCCCACCAGAAGAGCCAGGGCCACCAGTACCCCGTGCCGTAGGCCGGGTACCACCAGGCCATGGGCATCACCCCTATGGATATCATCACTATCCATATTTTGAGTATATATAGTTCGCCCCGGGGAGAGAGCCGAGATGGGTAGGCGGTGGAGGTGGGGGGCTCGGGGTGCGGGCCTCTATGGCCTGTACCCGACGCTTGTCCTCCTGATGATCTCCAAGGGGCACTCACACGGGTATGAGATCAAGAGGAGGATAGAGGAACTCACGGGCTCCCCCCTCCCCGAGGGTTTCATTTACGTGACCCTCCGCCGCCTGGAGGCCTCCGGGCTGGTGATCTCAACGCCCGTGCCCGGGGACCCCAGGGGCAAGAGGGTGTACCAGCTGACGCCAGCCGGGTGGCAGGTCCTCTCGGCCAGACTGGCGGAGCTCAGGGCCATGAGGGGGTTCATCGACGCGGTCCTCAGGTACTACGAGTCGGGAGGGGTCTGAGCGCCCTCCCCTCCCCGCCCGATCCAGTCTTATTCGCCCTCACCCTCGGCGCCTAAAGCGACGACTCCGCTGAGGGCAGAGCTATCCCCGTATCGTCAACGATACCGGCCGCCCGTTGACCACCATCGTCCACTCGCCGGGCTCCAGCGGGCCGATCCGAAGCGTAGTGGCTATGACGCCGACGCACTGGACGCAGATGACCTTTCGCCTCTGGAGCGTCAGCGTCACCTCAACGGTCCTGTCGGGCGCGGAGACCGAGACCGAGGAGATCGCGTGGAAGGCGCAGGGGTTCGGAGCGCCCTCCCTGTAGGTGACGAGCGCGTAGGCCCCATCTGCGACCGCCGTGACTCCGCCCTCCCCTCCGACCGCGCAGCTCCCGGAGCTCGAGACGATCCTCACGCAGACGCCTTCCGGGCACGCCTGCGCGGACGCCAGCCTCTCCGGCCACCCCAGGGAGGCGAACTCCTCGACCGCCGCCCTGGTCTCCCAGCGGTCCGCCCCGGCCAGGACAACCACAGTCACCCCGCCCACCGGCCGCACCTGGATCAGCCTCGGCGTCTCTCCGGCTGCCAGCTCACGGGCGACGGCCTGGT
Source organism: uncultured Nitrososphaerota archaeon (assembly GCA_964594835.1). Classification (GTDB taxonomy): domain Archaea; phylum Korarchaeota; class Korarchaeia; order Korarchaeales; family Korarchaeaceae; genus DRBY01. The sequence goes on along the minus strand of CAZQNA010000002.1, from coordinate 132,403 downwards.
CCAGGAACGGCGACACCGCCGGGCCCGTGCCGGGGGCCAGGTGGCCGCCGAGGAATATCACGATCGGGTAGCTGAGGATCGCCTCTGCAGCCATCTCCGGAGGCAGCAGCACCGCCCGGAGGCCGGCATCCTCCAGGGCGCCTCTGAGGAGCGGGTAGCTCACGTTCGCGTCTATCTCGTTGGCCACGACGGCAGCCCCAAGATGCAAAGATTCGATCGCTGGGGGCGTCCCCAGAGGGCCGCCGCACCTCCACACGATGGTCCTCTCCGAGAGGTCCATGCCCATCTCGAGATCGACCCACCTCACGACGGCCTCTGGAGGAGACTCGTTGTTCTGCGACTCCAAGGAGCCGGCCACCTGGGTTCGCGGATCCAAGACCCCGACCGAGGCCAGGATCGCCAGGGCCAGGCCGAGCCACCCGGCGTCCAGATCGGCCGACGTCTCTGATAGGACGAGCGTCGCCCGGTGACCGGGGACCAGGTACACGCGGAGCGGCCTGCCGCCCGGCCAGCGGCCCACGACGAACTCCACGGCGCTCAGCCTCAGGACTCCCCCGGCGTAGGGGAAAGTCAGGTTCGTGAGGCTCGCGTTTATCCCAGACTCCGTTAGAGCTCTCAGCGCCTGCTCGGCCTCAATTCCCCCCGGGAAGATCGCCCCCACGTATCCACCCGTGGGGGGACACGCCAGCGAGGTGGGCGCCTGCGGGAGGAGGATGAGCGGGAGAGTCAGCGCGGCCGCCGCGGCTCTACGGGGCACGGTAGCCCAGCCCGGTGCGGCGGTAAAAAGTGGGATGGGTCAGGTGCGAGGATCGTCGCATCAGATCGGCCGGCCCCTCGGATCGGGCACGCCAGGCCCGGCGCCCTCACCCGGAGACTGGGAACCTGGCGACCTGCCTCACCTCGGAGGGCTCCACCTCCCCGTCGCCGTCGTAGTCCCTCCACTCTATCACGGATCCGTACCCGCCGGTGAGCCAGCCGCAGTGGGAGTTCAGCCACAGGGCAGCGGCCCTAGTCCCGTACCTCGTGAGGCCCATGGCGGCGTACACCCTGTTGCCTGCCCCGTCCACATACGAGAAGGCGACGGCGTAGTCCCTGACGCCCCAGTCCGATCCGTTGACCCTCCAGGTCTGGTCTATGGCCGAGACCCTCATGACGAGGTGCCCCGACTCCCTGTAGAAGATCACCCTGGCCCTCCTCGCCGCCTCCGACCCGAACTCGTGGGCGAAGGGGCCGCCCAAGATCACGTAGTCCCCCTCGGCCGGAGGCTGAGACATCACGGACGCCCCCCTCAACCTGGCAAGCTCCAGCGCGGCCTCAGCGTCGGCGGGGGAGGGCGAGAGGACGTACCTGAACGGTGGCGGCGGTGGAGACGGGGGCGGGGTAGTGGGCGGGGGAGCCTCTCCCGAGCGGTAGGCGCACCCGCAGTACTTCAGGGGGACCTCAGTGCCGGGGGACCAGTCCTTGACCTCAAGGGTCCTCGGAGAGTGCGCTGTCGAGATCGCCAGGTACCCGACGGACGAGTTGAGGTCGCACTTGCCCACCGGCACGCAGAATCCCTCGGTCACCCTGTAGACGCCGAACCTGGACCAGTTTGTGCAGTTCGCCCCGCAGCAGGTCCCGCTCGGGGAGGAGGCCACCTCTATCGACGTGAGCGCGAAGACCCGCCCCCCGTACTCCCTCTCCTCACCGACCTCCCAGGTCCCGTTCTCGAACACAAGATACCAGACCGGGTCGTGAACCTCAACGGGGTCGCCGTACGCCCAGGTGTAAGAGGTCACCCCGTAGAACCTCCCCAGGGACTGCCACGTGGACGCCCTCACCGCGTAGGGTCCCTCCCTCGACCCGTCGAGGATCACGAAGCCCACGAAGTAGGGGCCGTCCGACGTGTACTGGATCCACCAGTCGAAGCCCGACGGCGGGGAGTCAGAGGGCCAGCTCTCCTCCAGATCGGTCACGTCCGGATAGCCGTCCCCGTCCAGGTCGAGCCGCTCGAACGCCTGGACGTCGATCCACGGGCTGCTGAGGAGCACCTCCAGGTAGTCGTGGTCGGTGTCGACCCTGTAGACGTGGAGGAAAAATATCATGGGGACGCTCTTACCTCCGTACCTGGCCGGGGAGGAGAGCCTGTTCCCTCCCAGGTCCTCGCGGTATATGAAGAGCCTGTTGACCGTCCCGTCCGGCGCGGCGGAGTACCCGAGGTTCAGTATCGTGACGGGGGACAGGGACCCGTCGAGGATGACGAGCTGGGCCCCCGTTTCGGAGACATTCTTCAGCTCGAGCCAGTAGCCCAGGAACTGGACGAAGTGCCTGTCCCCCTCCCTCAGGATCGCCGTCGTCGAGGGTCCGGAGGGGGCGAAGGCCAGGAAGAAGCCCGGCCTGTTCAGGGAGTACTCCACATCCGCCCCGGAGTACATGTCGGTGGCGTTGACCTCCGGATCGGCCGTGACCCCGCCCCTGTAGAAGAGGTGGTCGCCGTACTTCACCACGACCTCCTCGTACGTCACAGAGGGGGTGTCGGCGTCGTTGTATGCCTCGATCCACGTGATCCCATCCAGGGGAGCGGAGTAGGTGTCCGACGGAAGGGAGTCGAGCTTGGAGGCGGCGCTGTACGTTACGACTGGGTGGAGGCAGACCCTCTCCCCCACCCTCGGGCATGCAGGGCACGAGTACACCGCGCGCTCCTCCAGGGTCAGGTCCCTCGGGACGAACAGGTAGGCGGGCTCGGTCGGCCCGTCGAGGGGATACGCCAGCTGGTGGGGGTAGATCGACGAGAAGGGCGGGGTGGAGGTCCCCGTGGACAGCGTGAACCAGAGTCCGACCCCGGACGGGAACTCGTGGATCCCGCACGGCGCGGCCGAGGCCGTTGAGGCGAGGTGAGCGTGGGCGACGGCCACTAGGGCCGCCGCGGCGAGGGCCGCCCGGGCGCTTCTCATCGACCCCACCGGTCAGGGGCGGGTAATAATACATCAAAGCCGGGGGTCGTCGGCAGACCCCGGCCGCCTCGTCGATAGTCAAACCGACACGTCCGGCGCGTGGACGAGCCTGAGCGCGGCCAGCGCCGGCCTCGCCGCGGACCGATCCTTGGACTCCGCCCTCCTCCTGAGGGAGCCGAGGTCGGGGGACCTGCCGGCGAGGACGTCCGAGAGGGGGCCCAGGTTCGACCCCGAGGGGTCGTTCTTCAGGGCCCTCCTGACCTCGACCGCCACCCCGAGCAGCCAAAGGCCGAGCAGGTCACCTTGGACGATTAGTTCCACGGCCAGACCCTCCGCGGACCTCAGATCCCGCTCCTGGAGGGAGGACATTCCCCGAACGGCGTCCTCCACCTCCGGCCTCTCCCTCAGGGCCAGCCGCGCCGGCACCCCCCTCCGCCTCAGCCCGGCCAGCCCGAGGTACGGGTCGGGCAGGCTGCAGAGCAGGGGGTGACCCGGCCCCGCCCACCCTGCGGCGACCTCCAGCTCAGACAGGCCGGTCTCCTGGCACACGTGGGCGGCGGCCAGGCACCTCAGGATCGCGGGGAGGGCCTCCCTGGCCGCCTCCTCCCCTCGCTCCGACCTCACCGAGACCTTGCCCGTTATGAAGGCGTTCACCCTGAGGTCAGCCCCCTCGCCCACGACCATCTGGCCCCTCAGGGCGGTCCTAGTCCTCAGGCCGAGCGCGGGCAGCGTGAGGGCCGCCGCCTCGGCGTCTATCGGCCTGAAGGAGGCTCCCTCGGGGGAGAGGGAGACCACAACCTCCGCCAGGGATGGGCGGGACGGGCACGGCCTGACCACCCTGACGCCGGAGGGCCTCGCTATCCAGGGAGGGCCGATCGACGGACTCGAGAACGGGCAGCACACGTCCCGCCTCCCCGCCTCCATGTGACGGGCGGCGGAGGCGCAAGAGGGCAGGCCGCAGAGCCCGCAGTCGTACCCCGGGAGACCCACCCAGCTCATGGCCTTGTGATCCGACCTTGGCAGATTTTTAACGCCAGCCCGGCGCGCGGGCACGATGATAGAGGCGATCGTGGACCTCATCAGGGCTGAGGGAGCGCTGATACACCTGGGAATAGCGTCCTCGCTCGCTCTCGTGTACGCGAAGAGGCGGTCGATAGTCATACTCCCTGCCGTGATGTTCGCCTCGCTCATCTCCCTCCTCCTGGGGATTGAGGCCCACGAGAGCCTGCTGGCCATCGCCCCGATAGCGGCGGCCCTGATCGTCTTCATAGCCGGGCTCGAGCTGGACGTCGAGGTCTTCCTAGCCGAGAAGGAGAGGCTCTTCCTGATGTTCACAATAGAGGCCGCCATAATGCTCAGCCTCCTGTACCTGCTCGCCAGCAGCTTCGAGGGACCCACCCCCTTCGCGCTCGTGGCCCTCATGATAGCCTCCAACGAGTACTTCGTCCTCGAGCTCAAGAAGGTCGGGAAGGAGAGGATCGCGAACGTCGGCATAGCCCTCTCCGTCATGGAGGACTCGCTGGCCGTGGCCCTGGTGAGCTTCGGCGTGCTCGCTGGCGAGGGGGACATCTCGGCCCTGAGGCCCGAGGTGATAGACCTCCTGGCGATCACGGCCCTCCTGGTACCCGTCCTGTACCTGGCGGCGAAGCCCTTCGACAGGTTCCTCAAGGCCACCGACCGGGTGGACGCGAGGGTCCTGACCACCCTCCTCTACTTGTTCCTCCTCATCTCGGTGGGGCACAGCCTCCACGTGCCAGAGGCGATACCCGTCTTCATAGGGTCGATAATGCTCTCTCTGGGGGGCTTCGACAGGGAGACATTCCACGTCGTCGAGGGGTACCTCATGCTCGCGCTCCTGGGCTTCGTGTCCTCGTTCCCGTTCGGCCTGCGGGCCAGCGTCGACCTGGGTACCTTCATGCTGGCCGCGGGCTACGGCCTGATCTGGGCCATCGTGGCCTACGCGCTGAGGGGGTTCGTCATCTTCTCCTCGGCCATACTGGCGGGCTTCGAGCCTCAGGACGCGGCCGAGATGGCCATGGTCCTGGCCAACACCGGGGAGTTCGGGCTCATAGCAATCGCCGGCCTCCTCAATCAGCTCCCGCTCGTGGTCGCCCTGGCGGCGATGTTCGCCTACGGGTTTAACCTCACTCTGGTCTCCGAGGTGACGAAGAGGGTCCACAGGCTGGCCGGAACCGCGATCGGGACGCTGCCCCAGGTGGTCAGGTCCTTCCTCCAGGAACTCAGCGAGGGCGCCAACAGGGTGGTCGAGGACGTGGAGTTCAGGAGGTGGATGTACGGCTCCCTCATCAGGCTGGTGATAATCTACCTCATACTCAGCGCATCAAAGCTCCTAGTGACCCAGACGGCCCTCCTCCAGTTCCTGCTGACCGTCCTCTCGATGGGGGTGTTCATCTCCACCCTCCAGCACACCTACACCTACTTTGAGAGGAGGATAATCACGGTGATAACCGGGGGCGCCGCCTCGCTCATACTGGCCCTCAGGCTGCTCTTCACCTACCTCGCCCTCGCCCCGGTGATGAGCGTCCTGGAGGGGCTTCTCTTCACGGTCTCGAGGATGGGAGGTCCCCGGATATCGCTCTCCTCTCCCATCTCGATCCTCGGGATGTTCGCCGTCGCGTACCTGATCAACAAGGCCAGTAGGAGGGTCGTGAGGAGGCTTGTGCACGAGGCGCCGGCCAGGAGGGAGGAGCCGCCGCCCGTGAAGCCGACCTGATCCAAACCGTTTTTAGGCCAGGTTCCCACCCACACACTCGACCAATGTCCAGAAGGGCCGCGGCTCTGATTCTGCTTGCCGCAGCCGCCGTCGCCACGGCGCAGCCGGCGGCCGCGCAGGGTCTCTCCTACAGGATCGCGCGCGAGTGGGTGGTCCTGCAGGTGGACAGCGACGGGACGGTCCTCCTGAGCTACAATCTGACCGTGACGGTGGACTCCGGGTCCATCAGGAGGTTCGTGAGGGTCGGAATGCCTGTCGGGAGCTTCGAGGTGTTGGACGCGAGCGAGCTGGACACCGGGCTCCCCGTGGACTACGACGAGGTCAGGGAGGGGGACTACTACGCGGTGGAGCTCCACCCGAGCAGCCCCATAGAGGCGGGGGAGTCTAGGACCTTCACGTTCACGGCGCTGGTAGAGGACTTCGTCTACGCCGACGAGACCAACCCCGGCAACGTGGGGATCCAGTTCGCCCCCTCCTGGTTTGAGGACGCGCCCGTCGAGGACCTCAGGCTCATGGTGATCCTCCCGGAGGGCGTGGAGCCCTCTGAAGTCAGGAACTACCCGGACTACGATAACCTCGTGAGCGCCGACGGGAGGGTCGCCCTGTACTGGGAGAGGCGCGGCCTCTACCCCGGGGAGAGGTTCGAGGTCGGGGTGAGCTTCCCGTCGCGCTACGTGGAGCACTACGTCGAGGCGCCCGGCTCCAAGGGCCTGCTGTACAGGATCGGGCAGCTGCTCGGCGTCCTGGTTATTCTGGCCCCGTTCGCGCTCATAGCGGCCTACGTCCTCTACTCCCGGACGAGGAGGTACCTGGAAGAGTACGAGCCCCCCTGGATAGGGATAGAGGCCCTGGGTCCTCAGAAGAGGTTGAACCCGCCCGAGGCGGCATACCTGATGCTGCTGGAATCCGGAAAGAGGGAGTTCTCCAGGGTCGTTACGGTGGCCCTGGTCGAGGGCCTCAAGTCGGGCGTCCTGGAGCTCGAGGGCCTGAGGCCCCTGAGGGTCAGGGTGAAGGACGACAGGGGCCCGCTGAGGTACTACCTGAGGAGGCTCGTCCGCTGCGTCCAGGACGACGGTTCCCTGGACGAGGACTGCCTCGCGAGGCTGATTAAGGCCGTGCACAGGGCCACCTACCGCAAGCTGTCCGGCTTCTCCAGGAGGGAGACGGTCGACTTCTACCGCAAGAAGATCGCGGAGGGTTGGAGGGAGCTCCAGTCCGCGCCTCCCGAGAGGAAGAGGGAGGTCCTGGACGAGTGGATCGAGTGGCTCATGATAGACGAGAACTTCTTCGAGAGGCTCAGGGAGACAATGAGAACTCCGGAGCCTGCCCAAGTCGTGCTGCCGAGCGACTGGTGGATGTACAGGATCTGGAGGTGGACGTGGCCTGACTGGGACAGGGGCGTGGTCATAACCACCAGGCCCGCCCCCGGCGCCCCCGGGGCTGAGCCCGCGAGGGAGCCCAGGACCGTCACGGAGATCGAGCGCAGGGCGGAGGGGCCGGTCGTGTCCCTGGAGAAGGCAGCCGACGAGGTGGCCAGGGGGGTCGAGTCGGTCTTCGTCTCCGTCGCGGACAGCGCCGAGGGGCTGGCCGACAGGGTGGCCCGGCTCATAGCGCCCGAGAGGACCAGGCCGAGGAGCCGGACGAGGGCGGCCGTGAGCTCCTGCGTCTGCGCCTGCGTGTCCTGCGCGTGCGCGTGCGCCTGCGTGTCGTGCGCCTGCGCCTGCGCCGGAGGGGGTGCTGGCTGATGGGAGTCGGAGGGAGGAGCGGCAGGGGGAAGGCGCGGATGCGAAGCTTCGTCTACAGGGGCCAGAAGGTCCACCTGAGGGTGGACCCGTCGGGCGTCGGGGTGCTGGTGGTGGCCGCCAGGAGGTCCGCGTACCTCAACAGATCGGGCACCCTCTTCGCTGAGTCGTTTCTCAGCGGGGACCCACCGGAGGTCGCGGTAAAGAGGGCCGTGAGGGCGTTTCGCGGGCTCACGAGGGAGAGGGCGGAGAGGGACTACTGGGACTTCGTCAGGAGGCTCAAGGCCTTCCTAGACGCGGAGGAGGTCTGCCCCATCACCGACCTCGGGTTCGCGAGGGTCGACCCCCTCTCCGTCAGGACCTCGGCGCCATTCAGGATGGACCTAGCCCTCACCTATAGGTGCAACAACAGGTGCGTCCACTGCTACAGCGGATCCCCCGAGTCCCAGAAGCCCGAACTGGGCACGGAGGAGTGGAGAAAGGTCCTGAGGAGGGTCGCAGACCTCGGAGTACCGAACGTCGTATTCACGGGAGGAGAGCCGACCCTGAGGGACGACTTGGTGGACCTCGTGTGGGAGGCCCAGCGGCTCGGGCTGGTGGCGGGGCTGGTGACGAACGGCAGGAGGCTGGCGGACAGGTCCTTCGCCGAGGCCCTCGTGCGGGCGGGGCTGGACTACGTTCAGGTCACGCTGGAGTCCCACAGGCCTGAGGTCCACGAGAGGATAACCCAGGTCCCCGGGAGCTGGAGGGAGACCGTCGAGGGGATCAGGAACGTGGCGGACCTCGGGATATACGTTGACGTCAACGCCACCCTCAGCAGGCTGAACTTGGGCGACGTCGTCGGGCTGGTCGAGCTGGCCGACGAGCTGGGGGCGGACGCAGTGTCGGCCAACCGGCTCATATACAGCGGCAGGGGCCTGGAGGTGAGGGAGTGGTTCGAGCCCACGCCGGAGGAGACGCTCGAGGCTCTGGAGGAGATGGCGGACGCCGCGGCGGAGAGGGACATGGAGTTCAGGTGGTACGGCGTCACCAGGTACTGCGAGCTCAACCCGCTGGAGCACCAGTTCGGGGTGAAGTTCTGCTCGGCCTGCTCGATAACCATGGCCGTCGAGCCCGACGGGACCGTGATACCCTGCCAGAGCTACTACGAGCCCCTCGGCAACATCCTGAGGGACGACTGGGGCCCCATATGGGACCACCCGCTCTGCGAGGCCATAAGGTCAAGGGGGTTCGCCGGAGACGCCTGCCGGGCCTGCCCGTTCTTCAGCGCGTGCGGGGGAGGCTGCCCCCTGGAGGCCAGGCTGAGGGCCTACCCCGAGTCCCCCCCGGAGGTGACCTGAGCCCCGGGCGACCGCGGCGGAGGGAGAAGGTGTCAACCAGCCGGTGGCCGCCCAGCCGCCAGCCTCCATCAGGGTGTGAACTCGGCCACGTGCCTCACCACTCCTAGGCTCGACGCCTTTCTGATGAGCCTCTCTTCGGCCGTGTACAGGAGGGTCTTGTTAATCAGGGCGAGCGCCACGTAAGAGGCGTCGTATATTGTCAGACCCTTTCTCATGGCGACCTCGACGGTCCTCTCCGCGTAGCTTCCCGATAGGTCGTACAGGGTGAACTGGTAGCCCTCGAGGACCGAGGAGACCTCCTTCAGTTCATCCTCCCCGAATCCCCCGGAGTGCTTCAGGGCGCTGAGAACCTCCATGGGCAGGAGACACAGGGCGAGGAGGTCCACCAGGCCGTCGACGTAGGCGTCCCTGAGCCTGAGGGACTCCTCCGTGTACTCCTCCCTCACAAACCACTTCACCACCACGGAGGCGTCGATCACCGCCTCGCCTCTCTCCAGCGCCTTACCTCCTCCACCCCGCTCCAACCGGGCACCTCCCTGCGGAGCGTATCCGTCCTGATGGCGGCCGCCCGCATGGCGGACCTGCCCTTACGACGCATCATCGCCTCCTCCCGCCTGACGACCTCCTCGATGGCCCTCCTCACCACGGCGCTCCAGTTGACGTGCCTCAACCTGTCCATCCTCTCCTTGAGCTTCCTGTCAACTCTGAAGCTGATCACGGCGCTCAATTCTCGACGTGCGTACTGTATTTGCCTCCTGTAATAAATGATTACAGGTGTGCAGGGGCGCGGGCGGGCGGAAGGGGCGGTCCTGAGGCGGTTTCACTAGGGGCAGAGCGCGGAGGCGGTTGGAGCGGGATCAGTCCCCCTCTTCCCCGCGGGGAGTCTTCACGCTGAAACAGACTAGTTCGAAAAACCTTAAGACATACAAAACTTGACCCCTTTAATGGACAAGAGGCACCTTCTCGTGCTCTCCGCGGCCCTCCTCTCCCTGACCCTGCTCGCGCTGGCGGTCGCCCGGGGCTGGGCGGAGGGGGGCGGGAGGACGTTCTACGTGTCGCCCGACGGGAGCGACTCCAACCCGGGGACCGAGTCGAGGCCCTGGGCCACCATATCAAGGGGGGTCTCCGAGCTCGAGCCCGGGGACACCCTCGTGATCAGGGGAGGGACCTACCACGAGGCGGTTGTGATCAACGTCTCGGGTACCCCGGACGCCCCGATAGAGATCAGGGGGGCGGAGGGCGAGGTCGTGATCGTGGACGCCTCCGGTCTGGGCTCTAACGGGATCACGCTCGCCCCCGGGGTGTCTCACGTGAGGCTCCTCAACCTGAGGGTGCTCGGGGCGGACGTCTGGTGCATCTCCCTCCACGGCGGCAACAGTCACGTCCACTTGGAGGAGGTCGAGGCGGCGGGCTGCGAGGTGGGGATACACATGACCACGGGCTACAGCGGACAGCAGCCGGCGAACGGGCCCGTGGACAACGTCACCGTGGCCCGTTCGCTGATCCACGACAACCTGTACTCGGGCATAGACTGCACCCCCGGCCCCTGCTCGGACGTGACCGTGGCCTGGTCGTCCATCTACGGGAACGGGGCCGAGGGCGGCTTCGGGGCCGACGGGATAGGCGCTGAGTCGGGGGAGCAGTGGATAGTGATTGGGTGCGACATCCACCACAACGGCGGGGACGGCGTCGACCTGGGGTCCAGAAACCCCCTCTACGGCATCTTCTACGCTGGGCTCGTGGACCGCTGCAAGGTCCACCACAACGGCATGGAGGGGGTGAAACTCTGGACCACGGGGTTCGTTCAGAACACGGCGATCTACAGGAACGGCCTCACGGGGATAGACCTGGTTTACAACGGAAATTACATGGTCCTGAACTCCCTCGTTGCCTTCAACTCCATCGAGAACAGGGCCTACTCCCTTGTTGCGGGATACCCGGAGCCCGAGCCCCTCGCCCCCCAGGACGACCTGAGGGTCATGGTGTACAGCTCGATCTTCGCGTTCAACGGTCCTCCGGACGAGCCCGTCGGGATCTACATCGGCGCGGGCGTGGAGTTCGTGGAGGACCACAACATATGGTACAGCAGGGCCGACTCCGAGATATGGCTGGAGGGCGAGCAGAGGGACGTGACCCGGGAGGACATCGCCTCGGGCGCCTGGACCCGCGCGACCGGAAACGGGGCCCACAGCCTGACCGCTGACCCCGAGTTCGTCGACCCCGAGTCGGACGACTACCACCTCTCCCCAGGCTCCCCGGCGATCGACGCAGGCTACCCGGAGAGGTACACGCCCTTCGACCTTGACTCTGCACGGAGACCCGTGGGAGACGGGCCCGACATCGGGCCCTACGAGTTCGGCGGACGCCCCCGCGGGACGCCGAGGCCTCCGATGTCCCCCGCGCAGCCCGGCCCCGGAGGCGTCCCCGGCTCGACCGCGCCCCCCACCACCGAGCCAACGGGGGCTGCCACCAGCTCTCCGACCACCGAGCCGGGACGCGCGTCCGCCGGGGGTCTCGGAGGTCGGACGTGGGCGATCCTCGGCGCGGCCGCCCTGGCTTCTGCGCTTGCGGCGCTCGCGCTGCTGAGGAGGAGGGGCGGTCAAGGCCTGGAGAAGGCTGACCATCGGTCTGAGGTCCTGAAAAAGCTCGAGGAGAGGTACAGGAGGGGGGAGATCTCTGAGGAGCTGTACCAAGAGCTGAAGAGGAAGTACGAGGGGTAGGGACCGGGGGAGCACGCCCCGAGAGCCCACCGGTCCCCGCGTCAGGCCCCGAGGCGATGGCAGGCGGAGTGCAACTTCGGGTCCCGGGGGAGGGTCTACAGGCACCCTCCCCCCGCGGTCCCCGAAGAGTCGCCCACTCGGAGAACCTTTATTTGACCCGTTCTCCAACGCCCGAGTGAGTTTGGGGGGCCCTGTGAGGATCACGTACGACAGGGGAACCATGCTGGTTTGGGGAGCCAGGTCGGCCCCCCACTGCTCCTGGGACTCGAGGGTGGGGGCCCTGCGGGCCATGGCCTACAGGTACGGGGAGATCAGGGAGGCCCTCCCCCACGCCGTCGACCAGGTGATGGACCCACTCCCAGTCCCGCCCCTCAGGTCGGACATCAGGCTGAAGCCCTTCCAGAGGGAGGCGCTCGACGCCTGGATGGAGAGGCGGAGGGGAATCGTGGTCCTGCCCACCGGCGCGGGGAAGACGTTCGTGGCGCTGAAGGCCATGGAGGAGCTCAGCGTCTCAACGCTGGTGGTGGTCCCCACGCTCCCGCTCCTCACACAGTGGGCCGAGAGGATCTCGGAGGCCTTCGGCGTGGATGTGGGCGTGGTCGGCGGTGGGAGGTCGGAGCTCAGGGGGATCACGGTCATAACTTACGACTCTGCCTACCTCAGGGCCCCCGAGATAGGGAACAGGTTCCTCCTGGCGGTGTTCGACGAGGTCCACCACCTGGCGGCCGAGGGGTACATCGAGATAGCCGAGAGCCTGGCCTCCCCCTACAGGCTTGGCCTCACGGCCACCCTGGAGAGGGAGGACGGGAGGCACGTCCACCTCCTGACCCGCGTGGGAGGGGTGGTCTACAGGCTCGGTCCCAGGGAGCTGGCCGGAGAGCACCTGGCTGAGTTCGACACCGTCGGGATAAGGGTGAGGCTCACCGAGGAGGAGAGGAGGGAGTACGAGAGGCTGATCTCTGAGTACAGGGACGGGCTGAGGAGGACGGGCCTGAGCATGAGCTCGCTCGAAGACTTCAGGAGGCTGGTTATGAGGAGCGGGTCAAGCAGGGCGGCCAGGCGGGCCCTTATCAGCTGGAACAGAGCCAGGAGGCTGGCGATAAATGCGAGGAGGAAGCTAGAGGTCCTGGAGGAGCTCCTCGAGAGCCACAGGGATGACAAGGTGATCATATTCACCGAGTACAACGAGATGGCCGAGGAGGTCAGCAGGAGGTTCCTGATCCCCCTGATAACTCACAGGACCAGTCAGAGGGAGAGGCAGGAGATACTCTCGGCGTTCAGGACCGGAGGGGTGACGAAGGTGGTGACGTCCAAGGTGCTGGACGAGGGCGTGGACGTCCCCGACGCCAGGGTGGGCATCATACTCGGCGGGACGGGCAGCAGGAGGGAGTTCATACAGAGGCTCGGGAGGATACTGAGGAAGAGGGAGGGGAAGAGGGCGGTCCTCTACGAGGTGGTCACCGCGGGGACCGCGGAGGTCAGGACCTCCAGCAGGAGGAGGAGGGCCCTGAGGTCGGAGGACTCGGGGGGCGGCCGGTAGGGGGGTGGTGCCCTGCTCCCGTCTCAGCTCCTGCGGGCCAGGAGGTTCCGGGACAGGCTCCTGCTGCGGTGGGCCACCGGCAGGGAGGAGGAGCTGGCCCTCGCCGGGGAGCTGACATCCCAGTTCAGGCCCGGGCGAAGCCTGGCCGAGATCCACTCGGCCGTGGAGGAGATCGAGGAGGCCTACGAGGCCGCCGGGATAGACTTCAAGCTGGTGAGGGGTCTCGCCATACTCCTCGAGAGGAGGTGCTCCTTCGAGAGGCCCGAGACGAGGGTGAGCCCAGAGAGGGCCAGGCTCGCGGTCTACAGGGTCGTCAACAGGAGGTTCCACGGGTTCGCCTCCGGGCCCCAGAGGGGGGAGGCCCTGAGGCTCGCGGCGGAGGAGCTGGGCCTAACCGTCGACGAGCTTGAGGAGGCCCTCTGGGCCGACTCGGACGACGCGCTCAGGCTCAAGGAGGCGGACCTGCCGGGCCCCGAGGAGCTCCTCAGGATCTACAACCTGTCCCTCCTGCAGACAGCCCTCTTCAGGTGCGTGAGGCTCGTTGTGAGGACGAGGTCCCCCGGCGGGCAGGTGAAGCGCCTGCTCAGGGCGGTCAAGGCCCTGGGCCTCATGTACTCTGCCTCCAGGGAGGGTGGGGCCCTGAGGCTCGACGTGGACGGCCCGGCCACTGTCCTCAAGATGACGACAAGGTACGGCACCTCGCTGGCCAGGCTCGTCCCGAGGATAGTCACCATGGACGACTGGTCGCTTTCCGCGTGGGTTGTGAGGAGGTCCGGCTCCGGGGAGGGGAGGGTGGCCCTGAGGCTCGAGGTGGACTCCTCCAGGCGGGACCTCTTCCCGGCCGCCCCGGAGCCTGGGGCGGGCGAGGGAGAGGGGGAGTACGACAGCTCGCTGGAGAGGGACTTCGCTACTGCATGCTCCCTCGACGGCTGGAGGGTCACGAGGGAGCCGGAGCCCCTACTCGCAGGCAGGTCCGTCCTCATACCCGACTTCCTCATACAGAAGGGGCCGGTCAGGGTGTACGTGGAGGTTATGGGCTTCTGGACGACAGAGTACATCAGGAGGAAGCTCGAGAAGCTCAAGAAGGTCGAGGAGCCAGCCCTGGTGGTCGCCAGGAGGGACCTGGCCTGCGCCCCCGTCGAGGAGGTGGTGGAGGACGTCCTGTACTTCGAGGGGAGGCGCGACGTGAAGCCCCTCCTGGAGAGGCTCCGGGAGATCGAGGAGAGGGAGTGGAGGGGGATCGTCTCCTCAGGTGGGCTGGGGGGCAGGCTCAGGCCGAGGGGAGGCGTGGTGAGCCTGAGGGAGTTCGCGGAGGAGCACGGCCTGACGCCCGAGCAGGCGCTGGAGGTGGCCGATCTGAGGGGCTTCAGGCTCGTGTCCGGACACCTGATCTCCGAGGAGCTGCTCGCGAGGGCCGGCGAGGCCCTCCTCAGCCAGAGGCCGGAAACCGTCGGGCGGGCCAGGGCCCTGCTGGAGGGGGTCGGGATACCGGGCGACCTCGCGGCCCCGGTGATCGAGGCCGTCGGGCTGGAGGTCAGGTGGAGGTCTCTGGACGAGGACGACGCGGAGATCGTCTACGGCCCGCGGGATGAGCGGGGCGGCGACCTCAACCTTTAGTGCTGTCCGGGCCGGGTGGAGGGGTGGTGCCCATAAGGGCGGCTGTCGTGGGGCTCGGCCTCATCGGGCGCGTGATAGCCTGGGACCTCTACGAGAGGGCCACGGGCCGCGACCTGATCCTCATCGACAGGGACGAGAGTGCCCTGAGGGAGGCCTCGGCCAGCCTGAGGGGCTGCCAGACGGTGAAGGTAGACGCCTCAGACGTTGACGCGTTGGCCAGGGCGCTGGGAGACGTCGACGTCGCGATCGGGGCCCTCCCCGGGAGGCTCGGGAGGAGCGCCTGGCTCGCCGCGATCAGGGCCGGGGTGGACCTGGTGGACGTGTCCTACTCGCCCGACGATCCCCTCGCCTTCAACATCCAGGCGAGGGAGTCCGGGGTCACCATAGTCCCCGACGCCGGCCTGGCGCCGGGCCTCAGCAACATGCTGGCAGGGAGGGCCTACGCCAGGCTCGAGGGGAGGGTCCACGACCTCACCGTGTACGTCGGGGCCATCCCCGAGCGGCCGACAACCCCGCTGGGATACACGGTGACCTGGAGCCCGGAGGACCTGATCGAGGAGTACACCAGGCCCGCCAGGGTCGTCAGGGACGGGCGCGTGGCCGCGCTCCCCGCCCTCTCGGAGGTGGAGAGGGTGGAGGTGGAGGGCGTGGGCGAGCTGGAGGCCTTCCTCACCGACGGACTCAGGACCATGCTCAGGACGCTCAAGGGGGTTCACAGGATGGAGGAGAAGACCCTGAGGTGGCCGGGACACGCCGAGAAGGTCGCCCTGATGAGGGAGCTTGGGCTGTTCGACTCGCGACCCGTGAGGGTGGGGAACTCGGAGGTGAGGCCCGCGGCCCTGACTGCCGAGCTGTTCCGACTCCGCCTCGCCGGGGATGCCCGCGACCTGGTGGTCCTCCTGGTCAGGGCCAGGGGCTCGACCCCCGAGGGGACCGTGGAGGTGGAGTATCGGGTCGTCGACAGGTACGACGAGTCGACCGGCCTCACCGCCACGGCGAGGACCACCTCCTTCACGGCGACGGCCGTAGCGGGGCTAGTGTCGGAGGGGAAGGTGCCAGGGCCCGGAGTCATCCCCCCTGAGGCGCTGGGCATGGACGAGGGCCTCATGCTGGAGGTTGCGAGCTGGCTCTCCAGGCGGGGGATTGTGATCCACGAGAGGGTCACGAGCCAGGGGAGGCTCCTGCCCCCGTGAGGGCGCCGCGGGACTCCCGATCGACCGCCTCAGGTGGTGAGGCCCGGCGGTACGACCCGCCGGGCCCGGAGTCGACTTCTCCGCCCCAGTCCCCGATTCTTCCTTCCCTCAGGGCCCCGGAGACACCTCCTCCAGGGTCTTGCCAGCCGTCTCGACGCCCAGAGCCGCCACTACCCCGGCCGCGAGCAGCTGGGCCGCGGCAAACGTCAGGAAGGCGAGCGAGTAGCTGCCGGTGGCGTCCAGGATGGCCCCCACCAGGTAGGGACCGAGGATGCCCCCCAGCCTCCCAAAGGAGTTGGCCGCGCCCGAGCCCAGGCCCCTGAGGCTCGTCGGGTAGAGCTCCGGCGTGTACGCGTAAGTTATGCCCCAGGCGCCCAGGTTGAAGAACGACAGGGCCAGCGCCCCCACGAGGGCCTGCGTGGGCGTCGACGCGAACCAGTAGAGCAGGGCGCCGAGGCCGGCGAGCCCCATGTAAAGGGAGAGGCTCAGCCTCCTCCCCAGTCTCTCGATCACCCAGGCTCCGCTCCAGTACCCCGGGATCTGAGCCAGCGTTATCAGGAAGGACCACTGGAGGGACTTGACCAGCGTCAGCCCCCTCTGAGCCACCAGGATCTTGGGGAACCACAGAAAGACCCCCCAGTAGGCCATCACGATGACGAACCAGTGGATCCAGAGCATCACGGTCCTCCTCAGGTACTCGCCCCTGAATAGCGTCGATATGGGCGGCCTCTCCGGCTTTGCCGCCTCCTCCAGGAAGCGGGAAGACTCCGGCACGAGGCCGAGGAGCGGCACGGCGAGGATTGGGGCCACGCCCGCCAGGAACACCGGCCTCCACCCCCTCGAGGGGGCGATCACGAGCCCGAGGAGCGACGCTAGGAGCCAGCCGTAGGCCCAGAACGACTCGAGTATCGCGACGTTCCTCCCCCTGACCTCGGTGGGCGACAGCTCGGACAGGAGGGTGCTGGCCACCACCATGTATCCGGTGGCGCCGACGCCCGCCAGGAGCCTCATCAGGCCCATCGTCACCCAGTCGCCCGCCAGGGCGCAGGCCGCGGTCCCCGCGGCCAGGAGCAGGAGGGAGATCACGGCGGCGGGCTTCCTGCCCAGCGCGTCCGCGACCCTCCCGAGGGCGAAGGCGCCGATCAGCATGCCGAGCAGGTACAGGTTCAGCAGGAGCCCTATCTGCGTGCCCTTGAGGCTCCACTCAGAGGCGATCAGGGGTAGGGCGAAGGATATCAGGCCAGAGTTGGACGCCACGAAGGCCCAGCCGACTCCCAGCGCCAGGAGATCCCTCTTGCCCATCGTCGGTCATGGAGCCGCCAGCGGTCACCATGAAATTCTTTTCCGCGTCCGGCGGGGCACCGCGCGAGCGGGAGGCTTGAAGCACCACTGTTATCTCATTGGGGAATAACGATTAAATCGAAGCGAAATAGCAACTTGAGATAACGATCCGGGAGGCTCTCGAGTTGAGGTGGGGATGGAGGGCGATCGCGGTCGCGATAGCGGTTCTCCTCGTGGCTTCTCTCGCGGGACTGACCTGGCTTCAGGGGCGGTACACGGGGACCCTGAGGGTGACCACCACGACGAGCCTCTACGCCACGGGTCTCCTTGACCTCCTGGCGGACGAGTTCCAGAAGAGGCACCCCGGGGTCAGCGTGCAGTTCATACCGGTGGGGAGCGGCGAGGCGCTGAGGAAGGCCTCCTTGGGGGACGCCGATGCGGTCACGGTTCACGCCCCATCCCTGGAGGCCAGGTACGCAGAGGAGGGGTACCTGATCGATGGGAGAATATTCGCGTACAACCACTTCGTCATCGTGGGCCCGCCGGACGACCCGGCCGGCGTGGCCGGGGCCGACCCTGTGGAGGCCATGAGGAGGATATACGAGGCGGGTGAGAGGGGGGAGGCCGAGTTCGTGTCGAGGGGAGACAACTCGGGGACCCACGTCAAGGAGTTGTCCCTCTGGGCCGCCGCCGGCCTCGACCCAAGGGGGAAGCCCTGGTACGTGGAGAGCGGGTCCGGGATGTCCCAGACCCTGATGCTCGCAAACGAGAAGAGGGCCTACACCCTGTCGGACATCGGAACGTACCTCAAGCTCTCCGACAAGCTGGGAGAGCTGACCGTCCTGCTGGACAGGGGCGAGGAGCTCACAAACATCTACAGCGTCTACCTCGTGAACCCCGACAGGGTCCCGGGGGTGAACCACAGGCTTGCCCGGGAGTTCGCGGACTTCCTCGTCTCCGAAGAGGCCCAGGACCTCATAGGGAGCTACGGCGTCGAGGAGTTTGGTAGGCCCCTCTTCCACCCGGCCAGGGGAGATCCGACCGGGGAACTCAGGGCCGCCTGGGAGAGGCTTGCCTCCCGGGGGTGATCCCCCCACCTTTATTTTCCCCCTCGATCGAGCGCCCGGCGCCGGTCGGGCGCCGGAGGGATTCGGGGGTGAGAAGGGCTGTCGGAACTCGCGGCGGAGGTTCTCAGGATAGTGACGAGGTCGCTCATCGTGTCCGGCTCGGCCACGCTGCTGGCCTCCCTCTGGAGCGTACCCCTCGCCCTCAGGCTGGTCATGGCCCGGGGCTCGAGGTGGGGAAGGCTCACCCTTGACCTGCTAAACGCCCTCACCAGCGTCCCCACCGTCGTGATCGGACTGTTGATGTACCTCCTGCTCTCTCGCTCGGGGCCGCTGGGCTTCCTGGAGCTCCTGTACACGCCGGCCGCCATAGCGATCGGTCAGGCCGTGCTGGTCACCCCCCTGATAGCGTCGGCGGCCGCGGCCTCCCTCTCAGGGGTACACGGGGAGGTCTGGGAGATGGCCATGTCCCTCGGCGCGACGGAGAGGCAGGCCGCCGAGGCGATGCTGAACGAGGCCCTTCCATCAATCCTGACGGTCATCCTGCTGGGCTTCAACCGGGCCCTCGGGGAACTCGGGATCGCCCTCATGATGGGGGGGAACATAAGGGGCGTGACGAGGGTGATGACCACGGCCATAGCCCTAGAGGTGTCCCGCGGCGAGTTCAAGCTCGCACTCACCCTCAGCGGGGTCCTCCTGAGCACGGCCATTGCGGTCAACCTCGCGGTGGGGAGGCTCGGAGGGAGGGGGACCTGAGTTGGACCCCAGGGCGGAGATACGCCTCGTCGACGTGAGGTTCCGGTATCCGGGGGGCGGGGAGGCCCTCAGGGGTGTGACGATCTCGCTCGGCGGAGGGGTGACGGCGCTGGTCGGGCCCAACGGCTCTGGCAAGACCACCGCCCTGAAGATCTCCTCGGGGCTCCTCAGGCCCGAGTCGGGCAGAATCCTGATCGCCGGCGTAGACCTGTGGGGGGCCGACCCGCGGGAGAGGCTGAGGCTCAGGAGGTCGGTCGTCTACGTCCACGAGACCCCCGTGGTGCTGAGGGGGACCGTCGAGGAGAACGTCGCCTTCGGCCTGAGGCTCAGGGGGATATCCGGGGAGGAGCTGGAGGGCAGGGTGCGGGAGGCGCTGGAGGCGATGGGGCTTGGCGGGCTCGCCGGCAAGGGGGCCAGGTCCCTGTCGGCCGGTCAGAGGCAGCTGGTGGCCCTCGCCAGAGCCCTCGCCGTGTCCCCCAGGTTCCTCCTCCTGGACGAGCCGACGGCGAACCTGGACGGAGAGAACAGGAGGAGGGTCTCGGGCGTCCTGAGGGACCTGGCGCGAGAGGGCGTGTGTGTCGCCCTGGCGACCCACGACCGCCTGCTGGCCCTTGAGATCTCCGACAGGGCCATCCTGATCGAGGACGGGCGCGTGAAGGCGGAGGGAGATCCCTCAGAGGTCGTGGAGGGGGCCTAGCCGGGCGGGAGGGATCGCCACAGGTCCCCTGCCAGCCTCTTCACCTCCTCGACCGGGAGGTTGAGCTGGCCCGCCGCCGTCTCGGGAGTCAGGCCGGGGTTCGTCTCGTACAGCGACCTCACCTCCTGCCTGACGTACTCCTCGTACGTGATGGTCTCCTCCGCCCCCCAGTGGGTCTCGAACCTCTCCGCGAGCATCGAGGCCAGGGTCGGCGACTCTATCACGTACCCCTTCTTGGTGGGCTCCTCCTCCCCCTGCCCCCTGGGCTGCCCCAGGATCACCCTCCTCCCGTCGACGACCATGTACCTCAGGTCGTAGACGGCCAGGCCGGCCCTGTACCTCACCTCTGCCCCGGCCCCGCAGAGGAGGTGACCGACGTAGAGGTGGGCAGCGGACCTGGGTATGAGGTACCTCAGCCTCACCCCCCTCGCGGAAGCCTCCCTCACCCGCCGAGCGATGGAGTTGAGGACCTCCTCTTCCTCCTCGTCCCGAGGCGGGGTGCCCGTTATCACGGCTATTATGCCCTCTCTGGCGTCCCTGATGGCCTCCTGGACCGCCGAGAAGTACTCCCTCCTGGTGAGGGCGGTGATCGCCTGGCTCAGGAGTCTGAGGAGCTCGTGCCTCCCAGCGTGCTCTCTCCGGCTGAGGTAGAGCAGTATCACCGTGGCTATCAGGAGGACGAACTCGACGGAGAGCAGCGCGAGCTCCAGCGTGACGGAGGGCATTTGCCCCGCCTCCCCCCTCCCCGTTATATGCGTTGCCCCAAGGAAAGATTTATATTCGAATAACTTCGGATTTAATCTAAGAAACCGAAGTTATTGGGTGAACACGAGATGGTGGGACCTCTCAGGAGCGGCCTGTACCGGGTCGGGGGAGTCCTCCTCCACCCGAGACAGGCCTTTGAGGTGATGGCGCACGAGGACGTGTCCATAGGCGTGCCCCTGCTGCTGGCCGCCGGGATATTCTTCGCCGAGGGCGCCCTGCTGGTCGCCGCCGTGCTCCGAATCATACCGCTCCCCCTGGCCCCCGTGATCTCCGTCGCCAGCCCCGTCGTGGGGATCGTGGCCGCCGTGGGGAACGTGGTCCTCATGGTTATCGCGGCCCTCCTGATCCACCTTGACGCCCAGCTCATGGGCGGATCTGGCGACGTGACGAGGGCCCTGAGCGTCGTGGCCTACTCCGTGCTGCCCTCGGCCCTCCCGCTGTTCGCCTTCTCGCTCGCCGCGCTGGTGGGCGGGCTGGGGGCCATAGGGTGGCTGGCGCTCGGGGGCGTGCTCTGGCTGGTCGCCGCGGTCTGGGGGGTGGCCCTCCTGGTGATAGGGGTCTCGGTCTCCTACAACATAGACGGGGGGTCGGCCTTCCTCGCCGCGGTGCTGATCCCGCTGGTAGACCTGCTCGTCGTCCTGTTCCTGGGGAAGTACGGGCTGGTCCTGCTGCTGGCTGCCTACGCGCTCGCCTACTACTTCAGCAGGCAGCCCAGGGCTCGGCCGGCCGCCGTGGGGGCCTGGGTGGAGGCGCCCGGGGCGCCCGGGGAGACCGCGGAGGGTGAGGAGAATGAGGGCTGAGGAGACCGTCGGGGCGCTCATAGTCGTCCTGGTGGTGTTCAGCATAGGGGCCAGCCTGGCGGCCCCGGCGCTGGCGCCGCAGCCGACCCAGCGGGAGGTAAGGGAGCTGGCCCGGCTGGTCCGCTGGATAGTCGGGAACGTCACATTCGCCCCCAACGAGACCTACCTCCCCGCTGCCGCCGGGGAGTGGAGGATCGAGCTGGACCCGGGAGAAGCGGCGGAGCTCACCCTGGAGGTGGGCCTGGGCGAGGTGACCTTCAGCCAGGGCGGAGAGGGCTCTGAAGATGTCGTGATAGAGGTCAGCGGGACCGGGCTGAGGAGGGACGTCGACGGGATCAGCGTCGGGACCGGGGAGGTCGTGGTCTACCTCCCGCCCGGGTTCTCGTTCGAGCGGCTGGAGGTGGACGTCGGGATGGGGGACGTCTCCGGCACGATTCCGCTGGCGGCGAGCGGTCACTCCAGCGTCAGGGTCGGAGTGGGACAGGTGCGCGTGGAACTCAGGCCGGGCGGCCCCGACGGCACGGTCTCGATCAGGATCTCCGGCGCCGGGTCGGCCAGGGCTGAGGGGTTCAGCTCGGTCTCCAAGGTCCGCGGCCGCACGGAGGCGATCCTAGGGACGGGGCAGGGCTTCACCCTGGAGGTGAGGCTGGGCACAGGTGACGCAGAGGTCAGGGTGGCCGGTCCTTGAGGATACCTTCCAACAGGCCCGTCCTGGCCAGGAGGGTGATGCAGGCCCTGGCGAGCGACGCCAAGCTGAGGCTTATCCGAGTCCTGGCCAGGGGGCCCACCTCACCCGCCTCGATGGCGCGGGAGCTGAACATGGCGCTCAGCGTCGTCACGGAGCACCTGAGGGACCTGGAGGCCGCGGGTCTTGTGAGGACCGCCGGCTACGCCCGCGTCGGCAGGGGGAGGCCCGCGAAGCTCTACGTCCTCTCCACGGAGAGGGTGGTGATAGAGGTCGACCTCCCGCTCTACGCCGAGGCTGGGTCGGAGGACAGGATAATCAGCATGGCCCTGGAGTACGTGAGGAGGAAGATGGAGGGGCCCGGGCTTCCGGCCTCCCCCTCGGCCCTAGACATAGCGGAGACGCTCGGCATAGGGGTCAAGCTCGCTGCCATCGTGCTGGGCTACGTGAGGACGTCCTCCGACGAGGTCATGGATCTCCTGGAGGGATCCCTGCTCTCGGTCCTGGGGGACGGCGAGGCGGACGTCGGTGAGCTGGCGGAGCGCCTCAACGTGGACCGCTACTGGGTGGTGGCCGCAGTGAGGAGGCTCTCTGAGAGGGGGTTGGTGGCGGTTCGAGGGGGTCGCGTGAGGTCCACGGCGTGACCGCGGGCCTCCGCGAGGCGGCCCCTCCATCACCCTCTCCCTCACTCACGCCCCCCTTCCTCTTTCTCTCACGCCCGTGGGATCTTGGGAGGCCGATCGGCTCAGGCTGAACCGGTCTGCCCTCCTCCACTTGAGGTCCCTCCTGTTGAGGATCAGCTCGCTCACCATGGTCCCGGTCCAGATCAGCCCGTCGACGACCCGGATCGCCGGAGAGATGAGGGCCGCAGGCACGAGGTCGGGCCTCCCCAGCCTGATCGCCCCGTACACGCCAACAGCGGCCCAGGTGATCACCTCGCCCAGCAGGAGGGCGAGGGCGAAGAGGCCCCTCCTGGGGGCCGCGGCCGCGTAAACCGCCAGGACGGGGACCAGCGTACCCATGACGTTCTCCACCGACAGGTACGCCATCTGGAACTTCATCCTCCTCGGGAGGGTGGCGAAGTGCTTCCTGACGTTCTGGAAGTAGCCCGAGAACCACCTCCAGCTCTGCCTGAGGTAGGACCTCAGGTTGGGGGGGTCGCTGGTGTGGGCGACGGCCCTCGGCTCGTAGACCACCCTGTACCCGGCCTCCATGACCGACAGAGTCAGGTCCATGTCCTCGGTGGCCGTGTCCGGGCTCGGGTCGAAGAGCTCCCTCCTCACGGCCCCGACGCACCCCGGGATCACCATGACGGTGCCAAGGGCGCCCATGCCCCGCTTGTACACCTCCTGCCCCATGATGTACTGGAGCTCCCTCACGGACGTCAGGGCGTTGTGCCTCCTCGAAACGACCACGCCGGAGGCGGCGCCGACCCTCGGGTCCAGGAAGTGGACGAGCAGTAGCTCCACCGCGCGGGGGTCCAGCTCCGAGTCGGCGTCCGTGTAGACCACCACGTCCCCCTTGATGTAGGGGAGTGCCGCCCTCAGGGCCAGCGCCTTGTTCCCCGAGTTCTCGGGAAGGGTGACCACCTCGATCCGGCCCCTGAACCCCTTCAGGATCTCTGGCGTCGAGTCGGTCGACCCGTCGTCGACCACTATGACCTGATCAGGGGGTATGGACTGGGACAGGACGCTCTCCAGGCAGGCTCCGATCCCCTCCTCCTCGTTGTAGGCAGGGATCACGACCGTGACGGAGAGGGGGAGGGGGTTTCCGCCCCCGCTCACCTCAGTGGGCCCCCATCCGGTAGAAGCCGTACCCGAACGAGAGGGCGCCCAGGGACGTCAGGGCCACGTAGGTGGTCACGACCCCCAGGGGCCATATGGCCAGCCTCTCCAGCAGCATCATGAGGGATAGGAATAGGAGGAATATCCCCGTCGCGGTGAAGCCCGCAGCTATGGCGTACCTACGCATTCGGGCCCTCCTGACCCTCTCAACCTCATCCCAAGCCCTCTCTAGGGCCGACTTCAGCTCCTCCGGGGACCTGACGGCTCCCTCCGGAGGGGCGGTTCCGTACTCCAGACCGACCGATTCAGTCATCTCACTCAACCCTTCTCCCATGTAAGCAGGCTGTTGGACAGCTCGACGAACTCCTCGGGGGTGATCAGATCCCTCTTGAAGGCGTCCACCACCACCTGCATCGGAGACGCCGGGGTGAGTCCGAACTCCCTCGCCACGGCCCTGGCGCGCTCGTTCACGAGGAACACCATGTCGTGGGCTGTGGCTATGGCTGAGGCTATCGTCGAGGCCTCCCCCACGGAGAGGCCCAGCCCCAGAAGCTCTCCCGCGAGCCTCAAGGCCGCCTCGGGAGAGGGGGCCGTCTTCAGAAGCTCCTCTGTCACGTAGAGCCCCCACGGCACCTCGTCCGCGCTGGCGGCGCAGAGCTCGCGGTCCATCAGCATGTCGTCGTAGGTCTCCCCCATCAGCCACGGATATCCCAGCTCGCTGAAGAGCCGGAGCATCTCCGGCTCCACTACCACCCTGGAGCCAACCGATCCGACGGCGGCCCCGGCAGCGGTGGCACCGCTGAGAAACAGGGCCGACAGTGACCCTCCCCAGACTACGCTCAAGCTGTCCTAACCTCTCCCTTATCTCTATCAAGTTCTCTATTTAAACTAACAACATTTCATTTGTTATAGCAGGGAAATGCTTGAGTCACTCAGGGGTAGATCTGCCGGCCCGTGTCGGGCGTGACGCGGTACCCGGGCAGCCCTCCCACGATCTCCCCCACCTCGCCGGACCTGAGCATCCTTACGATCTCACGCGCGGCGGGCTTCTTCATGGAGTCCCTCCTCACGGCCAGGTCGTACCACTCCCAGGCCAGCCTCCTGAAGCCCAGGCCGAACTTCTCCGCCACGTACCTTATGGCCACGCCCACGTCCGCGTCGCCGGAGGCCACCTTCCTGGCCACCCCTATGTGGGTCCTCACCTCCATCCTGTACCCCCTAACCCTCCTCGGTATCTCGGAGGGGTCCACCCCGGCGTCCAGGGCGGCCCTCCTCAGGAGGTAGTCCAGCAGGACCCTGCTCCCCGACCCCGGGTTCCTGTTGACGAGCTTGGCCCTCCCCTCCAGGAGGTCCTCCAGGCCCAGCTCCTCGCCCCGACGGAAGACGAGGCCGATCTCCCTCTGGTACCCCCTTATGAGGGTCACCCTGTCCTCCAGCCAGTACCTGGAGACGTAGGGCACGTTGTACCTGCCCGTCTCCGGGTCCAGGAGGTGCGTCCCGGCCGCGTCCGCGTAGTCCAGCATCAGCGCCGCCAGGCCGCCGGCGGATCCGAGCCACTCCCTCCTGAACTCGACGTCGGGGGAGGACTCCCTGACCCGGGACAGGAGGATGTCGAGGGCCGGGTCGTGGCTCCCCATCAGGAGGAAGTCCGGGGGGGTCATCACGCTCCTCCCGAGGGGGCCCACCCTCGACCCTCCCCTGACCCTGGCCGCCTCCTCGGCGTAGAGCCTGAGCAGAGCCTTCCCGAACCTCGTGAGCCTCGCTCCCCCTCCGCCGGGCCCGCCCCTCCGGACCTCGATTATCCTCTTCCCGAGGACCCCCTCGAGGTCGGATATCCTCTCCCAGACCCGGGAGTAGGAGGCGCCGACCGACTTGCACGCCGAGAGGAGCGACCCCCTCCTCTCTATCTCCTCGAGGATCTTTGCCATCCTGTCGTCTATCACCGCCTCGCCCCGGTACTCGAGGACCAGCGTGACGCGCGGCCTCAGCTCGCTCAGTATCTCCTCCACATTATTCCCTCCGGGAATATCGCATATAACGGTTCCCCGCAGAGGTCCCCCGCCTCTGGGGGACTCGATTGGCCGCCTCACCGGCCCTCCCGATCCTGCTAGTGCCCGGGCCGGCGCCAGTCCGCAGGGGGTCTCTCAGAAAAGGATATAACGGTGTCATCCCGCCGGTTAGGCGAGCCTAAAATAGGTTGCGGTGAGCCTCATGGCGGGCGTAGAGGGGGATCCCACGGAGGAGATCAGGCGAAAGGTGATAGAGGCCCTGAAGAGCACGTATGACCCGGAGATACCTGTGAACGTCTACGATCTGGGCCTCGTGTACAGGGTGGATGTGGACGAGGAGGGGAGGGTCGAGGTGGACATGACCATGACGGCCCCGGGGTGCCCGGTGGCCGGGATGGTGGTGGCCATGGTCGAGGCGGCCATAAGGGAGGCGGTGGGGCCCGACAGGAGCGTGAGGGTGAACCTCGTGTGGGACCCCCCGTGGACGCCGGAGAGGGTGACCCCCGAGGGCAGGGAGAGGCTGAGGGAGATCTACGGCTACGACGTGGTGGGGGAGTGGATCAAGAGGGCGAGGGGAGGTTGATGCCTGTGGTAGAGCTCGGTGGGGACGAGGGCATAGTGGCCTACGCGCTGTCCAGGCTCGGCTGCGCCCACCCCTTCAGGGTTTCCCGGGTGCTCCTGCTGGCGGAGTGGAGGGCCGAGGAGCTGGGGCTTGGGCGGCTGATAGAAGGGCTCAGGTTCGTGGCCGAGCCCTACGGCTTCTACGTCGAGGGGCTGCAGGACGTCCTGGAGCGGCTGGAGGGCGAGGGGTGCCTGAGGAGGAGGGAGGACGAGAGGTGTCTGGAGCTCACGTGCGGGGAGCCCGAGGTGAATCCGAGGGTCGGCGCGGTGATAGACGAGGTCGTCTCGGAGACCTCCGGCCTCGACGACCGGGAGCTGAACAGGCTGGTCACGCGGGATCCGAGGTACCGACGCCTCTTGGAGGGGAGGGTCTCGGGTTGATCGTGTCGGTCTCTGGGGGCAAGGGGGGGACCGGGAAGTCCACGGTGGCCGTCAACCTGGCGGCCATCCTCGCGAGGGAGCTGAGGCTGGTCCTGGCCGACTTGGACGTCGAGAATCCCAACGACCACGTCCTCCTGGGCGCGGAGCTCAGGGAGGAGGAGCCCGTGAACGTGATGCTGCCGTTCGTGGACTACGGGAGGTGCATCAAGTGCGGGGTCTGCGGGAGGGTCTGCGACACCGGGGCCATGCTGATCTCCCCCGAGGGTCTCCCCTACGTCATACCCAGGCTCTGCAGCGGGTGCAGGTCCTGCTACTTCGCCTGCCCCGTCAAGGCCATCCTCGAGGGGAGGAGGACCATAGGATACACCTACAGGACGGACCTCGAGCTCGACGGGGCTGAGGCCACGCTGGTGTCGGGGTCCCTGAGGGAGGGGGAGGAGCACACGCCCCCGGTGGTGCTGGCGGCCAGGAGGAGGGCCCTGTCCATCGAGGCCGACCTCCACCTGGTCGACACCTCCGCGGGGACGAGCAACTCGGTGGCGACGGCCGTCGACGGGTCGAGGCTCCTGATAGCCGTGACCGAGCCCACCCCGCTGGGGCTGCACGACCTGGACCTCATCCTGGAGCTGGCCCAGACGCTGGGGATAGAGGCCTGGGTGGTCATCAACAGGGCCGGCATAGGCCCCGAGGAGGAGCACGTCAGGCTGGTCAGGGAGAGGGGGGCCGAGATAGTCGCCAGGGTGCCCTACTCCAGGAGGGTGCTTGAGTCATACATCAGGGGAGTCCCGATAGTCCTCCACAGCCCGAACTCCCCGGAGGCAGAGGAGTTCCGTCGGCTGGCCGAGATGGTGATGGGGGTGATCCGGTGATAGAGATAGCGATAGCCAGCGGAAAGGGGGGCGTGGGGAAGTCCACGGTGTCAGCCACCATAGCCCTGACCGCGGCGAGGGCCGGCAAGGGGGTGGTGGCCGTCGACGCCGACGCGGACGCGCCGAACCTCCACCTGATACTGGGGGTCAGGGAGTGGGAGTGGGAGAGGCCCTACGTGGAGAGCAAGGTGGCAGAGATAGTGCAGTCGATCTGCACGAGGTGCGGCAGGTGCGAGGAGGTCTGCCCCTACGGGGCCATCCACGTGGACGAGGCGGGGAGGTTCGTGGTCAACCAGGTCATATGCGAGGGCTGCATGACCTGCTCCCTCGTGTGCCCGGAGAGGGGGGCTATAAGGCTGCTCTCCGCCGAGTCGGGGAGGCTCAGGAGGACGACAACGGGGTACGGCTTCCCGCTCATCTCAGCGAGGCTCAACCCCGGGAGACCGAACTCTGGCAAGCTCGTCACCGAGGAGAAGTCCGTGGCCAAGGAGATCGCGTCCCAGGACTCCCTGATAGTGGTGGACTCCGCGGCGGGGATAGGGTGCCAGGTGGTCTCCAGCCTGGCGGGGGCCAACGCGGCGATACTGGTGGCCGAGCCGACCCCGGCGAGCTTCGCCGCCCTGAGGAGGGTCTTCAAGCTCACGAGGCACTTCATGCAGCCCGCGGCGCTGGTGATCAACAAGCACGACGTGAACCCCGAGATGACGGAGGAGATGGAGGCGTTCGCCAGGGAGAGGAACATCGACCTCCTGGGGAGGATACCGTACGACGACGCCATCCCGAGGAGCATGGCCCTCATGAAGCCTGTCGTCGAGGCGTTCCCGGACAGCCCCGCCTCCAGGGCCCTCACGACCGTGGCCGAGAGGGTCCTGGAGATAGTCGAGGACTGGAGGTCCTGGTTCACCAGGTTCAGGCCCAGGGAGCCCGAGCCCTACCGGCCAATCATAATAAGGCCTGAGGGGCTCGAGGGTGCCAACTAGGCTGGGCGGGAGGTGAAGGAGGGTGACGAGAGTTAAGATCGGTCTTGCCGTGGAGGACGACTCCGGCCTCGGTTCGAGGGTGAGCTCGAGGTTCGGGAGGGCGCCCTATCTGGCCATAGTCGAGCTGGACGACGGGGAGGTGGCTGAGGTCAGGGTCGTGGAGAACCCCGGCGCCTCGGCCAGGAGCGGCGCCGGGATCAAGGCGGTCCAGGGGCTGCTGGAGGAGGGCGTCAAGCTCGCGGTGGCAGGAGCCTTCGGGCCGAACGCCCTGACGGCCCTCGAGGAGCTGGGGATAGGCACCCTCGAACTCTCCGGCGTCACCGTCGAGGAGGCCCTGAGGGAGGCCCGGAAGAGGGTCCCGCAGGAGTGACGCCGGGGGCTGGCTAGCGTAGAAAGAGAGTGGGTCGGGGAGCTACCTGAGCAGAACGTCGTGCCTGAGCGGGTGCCTCGTGGCGTGGTCGGCCAGCTGGTGGGCTGTCTCCAGGTCCACCTGGTGCCCGGCCTGGGCAAAGCCGTCCCACATCCACCTGACCCCGCGCCCGTGATCCCAGGGTCTCACGCGCATCCCCACGTAGGCGACCGCTGACCACCGGCATAGGGTTGCGGGTCAGGAGTGAGCGCTTTCCGCCGGCGAGGCTCAACCCCGCCGGTCGGACAGAGGGCCCTTTGTGGGCGCGCCGGCCAAGTCGGCCCCTCCCTTCCCGGGGGCGCGGGGCGGCGGCCCGCCCCGACTAACCCCGAGGAGAGGAGAGCCTCTGCAGGGCCGCGGCGATCAGCGTCGGGGAGGCGGAGATCGTGAGCAGGACCAGCGACGCAGAGGCGGGTATCGTGACTGCCGACACCCTCAGTGCGGTCCCAACGGCCAGGGCCGCGGCGCTGGCTCCCCACGCGGTCCCCAGGAACTCAACCCAGCCCCTCCTGACCCTCACGCCGGCCGCCCTGAGCGCCGCGTAGACCGGGAGGGTGAGGTAGAGCGCGCCTATCAGGGCGGAGGCCAGGATCCCCGCCAGGGCGACGCTGAGCTCGGAGGGTCCTCCCATGACCTCGACGACTCCCTTGGAGATGGACAGCGACCACAGCATCGGGGCCAGGGAGGCCCTGACGGCCAGCCTCGCGTTCGGCCTGTCCCTGATGAACTCCGCCACGGGCGGGCTCCAGGAGTAGTAGAAGGCGTTGAAGGCCCTCATGAAAGATGCCCCCGAGAAGGTCTCGAGAATCACCCGATCCCTGAACTCCCTCAGCATCTGCACCTGGGGGGCCATCTCTGACCCGTAGGCCGCCGTGGCGATCACGCACCTGCTGGGGACGGGCTGCTCCTGAATCAAGAGCGTGGCCGTGGCCGACCTCGTCACCCCCGCGGCCGACCCGGTCACCACCAGCGTGAAGCTCCCGGTGGTGGAGCCCGTCATGACCTCCAGGGTGGCTCCGCCGGTGGGGGTGACCGCGTCTGGCGAGATGTGGTAGGAGGCGTCGGACGGCAGGCCGGTCACGGTCAGGGTGACGGGTTGTGGCGTCCCAGAGATCGCCTGAACGGTCACTGAGAACGTGACGGTGTCCCCAGGTGAGACCGTGACCCTGGCCGGGGATATCGAGATGGAGAAGTCGAACCGCCCGGCGGGCGGGGTCGTCGGCGGGGCCGTGGTGGTCGGCGGGGGAGTGGTCGTCGGAGCCCCCGGGTTCACCACGAGGTTCACCGTGGCAGAGTGGGTCTTCCCGCCTCCCGAGGCCGTGATGGTCAGCACGAAGCTCCCCGAGGTCTCGCCGGTCTGAACCCTGAGGGTCGCCGCGTAGGCCCCGGTCTGAGTCACCTCGAACGTGGCGTCCGGCGGGAGGCCCTCCAGGGAGACGGTGATCGGAGCCGAGAACCCTGCCGTGGGCGTTATCTGGATAGAGTACTCCGCCACCTCACCGGCCGTCACGGTCCTAGAGGAGGGGGAGACCGAGATGGAGAAGTCCGGCTCCACCGTCACCTCGACCGTCAGGTGAGTCGTCGCTGTGTGGGCCTTGCCCCCTCCCGACCCGGTTACCGTCAGGAGGTAGGTCCCCTCTGGGGTGGAGGTCTGCGTGCTCACGGTGAGGGTCGAGGAGAACGGGGGCACGCCGCTCGTCCTGCTGAACTCGTATGTCGCCCCCTCCGGCAGGCCCGTCACGCTCAGGTGGACCGTCTGGTCGAAGTTGCCGATGGGCGTGACCTCTACGGTGAAGGTGGTGGACGAGCCGGCCTCGACTGTCCTGCCCGAGGGAGAGATCTGGACCTCGAAGTCCCTCGGAGCCTCCTCCACGTGGACGGTGAGGTCCGCCTGCTCGGACACGAAGCCCCAGAAGCCCGAGAGGGTGCCCGCGACGCTCACGTCGTAGTCGTCCACGTCGGCGTCCTCGGAGGCCGTGATGGTGAGCACCACACTAGCCCCATCCTCGGGGTCCATGAACGGCTCATCGTCGCTGAACTCCATGGTCAACCCGTGCTCCGAGAGGTCCGGGGACACCGCGAGGGGGACATCCCCCTCCGCCCTGTAGAGGGGGGTAAGGGTCACCTCAACGTGGACCGCCTCCCCCTGCCTCAGGGTGATCTCGGTCGCGTTCAGACCCACCTGGAAGTCTGGCTTGTAGCCCTTGGTCTTGAACATGTATGCGTTCACCCACGGGTGGCCGTCCGTGATCCTCTGCTGACCGTCTGGGCAGCTCGCTGGGGTAGTGTACCAGACGATCGGGCGGCTGGTCACCAGCTCGATCACGTAGGTGCTTCCGGGGTCGACCTCGAGGGCGGGGCTGAAGTGGAAGGCCACCCAGCCCTTCGCGCCGGGCCCTATCACGACGCCCTTAGAGGCCAGGACGGGTCCCGTGATGGACCCCTCCCTGATCTTCAGGGTGAGTGGGGACGGGCTCCCGTACTTGTTCTCCACGTAGACCTCGACCGTTGTGAGTGTCCCGAGCCTGGGCACGAAGGCCTCTCCTATCGGCATGTGGTTTATGATGTAGTCCCAACCTCCCACGGCCGTGCAGGTCCTGTCGTATATCTCGACAGGCGCCGCCGAGGCCGGGGCTGGGCCTGAGAGCATCAGCAATCCCACGGAGAGGATCTGGCCAAGGAGGATGAGTCCTGCAGCCTTCCTCAAATCAACACCGATCTATCTTTGAAATCTACGCGAATTTAACCTTAATGATGCGAGCGAATCTCGGGAATCTTGTAGAGAGAGTTATACTCAACTAGGCCCTTCGCCCGAATCGATCGAAGGCGGCTCGCCGACCGGCCCACTCCCTAGACTCAGAAGCCGTCCCGTACCCGACGAACAGGACCCTGTCTGGATCCATGGCCCTTATCACCTCCCACCTATGGGTGACCACGAGGGCCGTCATCCCCGCCTCCCTGGCCAGCTTGCTGAGGGCTCTCGCGATCCTCATCGCCGTCAGGGCGTCCAGGTGGGCGGCGAACTCGTCCACCAGCAGCACGTTGGGTCTCTCGGCCAGCACGCTCGCCAGCCTCGCCCTCTCCCTCTGGCCCGTGGAGAGCTCGCGGTACCTGGCCCTGTATAGGACCGCGTCTGAGAGGCCGCACCTGTTCAGCACCTCCACCGCCGTCCTCTCGTCTCCAAGCTTCGCGTACACGTGCTCCAGTATAGACTCGTCTCCGAACTCCGGCTCCCTCTCCCCGGGGATCAGGACGGAAACCCTGGCGTTCGCCGGGGCCACGACCCTCCCAGAGGTGGGCTCGAACTTCCTGCCACGCAGCCCCTCGCACGCACCCCATACCAGCCTGAGAAGCGTGGTCTTTCCGGCCCCCGAGGCGCCCACTATCGCTATTACCTCCCCCGGGGATATCTGCAGGTTCACCCCCCTCAGGACCTGCCTCTGTATGACTCGGCTCTTCACGCCGAAGGCCTCCAGCAGCTCCCTGATCCTCTCGGGGAGGCCCTCTACGTTCAGCTCGCTCTCGAACACCATGGACACGTTTTCCAGCCATATCGGGCCCTCAAGCGCCTCGACCCTCCCGTACGTCGGGACGCAGAGCCTGCCTCCGTGCTCCCTCGCCACTGGGTCAGTCCGCAGGAACCTCTCCAGCGCCTCCCTCCCCTCGTCGGTCAGCGGGTAGTAGAGGACCGGCCTGCCGGAGGCGGTGTCCCAGACGTACCTGAATCCCACCTTCTCGAAGAAGGGATTGTACCTGGCCATCTGGGCGATGGTCTCGACCAGGTGCTTCTCCCTCCTCATCTCGGGGATCCTGCGCTCGCGAACCCACTCCAGGGCCGCCCTCACCGAGAGCTGGCCGAGACCGTCGGACCTGTAGTCCGGGTGCACGACGACCCTCGCCACCCTCGACGCTGCGGCATCCGTCCGCCTGAGCGCCTCCCACTTGACCTCCTCCCACAGCCTCCTCAGCCCCACCTCCCTGCCGTACCTCCCCCTCAGCTCGGCCAGCCTCTCCCTCAGGAGCTCCTCCGGGTTGTACACCGGGCGGAACCAGCCCTCAGGGAACACCCTCTCCCTCACGTCCCTCACGATCGAGCCGTCCGGCAGCCTGCGGTGCATCCTAGGGACGGGAGGGTCGATCCTCACGTAGGCCACGTAGCGGGGCTCGTACTCCTCCCTCTCAACGAGCTCGAGGACTAGGAACCTGGAGGCGGGCGTCGATCCCTTTATCTCTAGGATGTGGACCCTCTCGTCCGTCCCGCACCTCGGGCACGTCGGCCTCGTGTTGGCCTCCAGTATCTCGCCGCAGGCGTCGCACCTCCACAGCGCGACGAGCTCCTTCTCGGAGGCGTAGTGGTACTGCTCCAGCTCGGCGACGGCCTCAAAGTCCCTCTCGTACGTGGCCTCCCTCGCCCTTATCCTGTAGGTGTAGATCGGCTCACCCGTGACCGGGCTCAGCCTCTGGGACTCGTAGTCCCTGGAGAAGACCGGCCACACCTGCACAGGTCCCTCCCCGGTGACCCTCCTGAGGGCGTACTCGTCGAAACCGAGCCTCTCGCCGTCCCTAAGCCCGCCCCTGGGCGTCTCCAGGAGGATCGTCTCCCCAGTCTCGAACCACTGAGCGACCGTCCCGGACATCAGGAGAGAGACCCTCCGGCCTCCGACCTCAACGTCCAGGACCCCGAACCAACGGCTCCTGAAGCGCGGGATCTCGGAACCGATGACGCGGCCCTCAAGCCTGGACCCAGACCGCACGGGTCGGCCGCCGGAGGGTTGCTAAATACTCAGGCGGTTCGCCCGGCCCTCCGGCCGGCCGCGGTCACCCTGACCACCGCCACGGCGTCCGGGGCCACCTCGGCCAGGGCGGCCTGCACCTCGTGGGCCAGCCTGTTCGCCTCGGCCAAGCTCATGGAGGGGTCGGCGCCGACCGTGACCTCCAGCCTGAACCTGCCGTCGGAGCACCTCACCTCCCCCACCTCCGCCCACCTGACCGATGGAACGGACTCGGCGGCCCGCCTGATAGCCTCCAGGTCCAGGTGGGGCCTCGACCTCCGGACGGAGTGGTCTATGTGCGCCACGACCTGCCTCAGGGAGAGCTCGCTCGCGATCCTCCTCTCCACCCTCCTGGCTATCCTGTCTGCATCCCCCAGCCTCAGGCTCCCGTCTATCACCAGGTGGAGGGTGAGCCTGTCCCTCCCGGGGCCGTAGAGCTCGACGGAGTGGACCCCCACGACGCCCTCCTCCGCCTCCGCGATCCTGGCCGCCCTAGCCGCGAGGCCCTCCCCGGCCGGCCTGACGGCGAGGGTCACGTCGCACGGACCCCCGACGACTCCCTCAACGGACCTCTGGGCCTCGGCCGCCACGAGAGACGCCTGCTCAGTTGTCAGCTCCGGGTCCACTCCGAACACGGCGTCGACCATCACCACCCGACCCGCCCTCCTGGCCCTGACCCTCTCCACCCACCTCACCCCCTCAGTCGAGGACAGCGCCCGGCGGATGGCCTCGACGAGGCTCGGGTCGACCCTGTCCAGCAGGTCGGCCGCGGACCAGTAGGCTACCCTCAGCGTGGAGGGCATCACGGCAAGCGATACCGCGATGGCCGAGGCCGGGTCGAGCCAGGGGAGGGATCTGCTCGACAGCAGCAGGACCCCTGCCACCACCACCGTCCTGCCAGCGTCCCACCCGTAGTTCAGGGCCTCCGACTGGAGGACCCTGCTCCTGCTCCCCCTACCGACGGCCCACAGGGCCGCCGACCTGAAGACGTTGACCACGCTGGTCCCGAGAAGCGCCCACAGCGCGAGGGGCGGGGCCCTGGGCGGCGAGTAACCCGATAGGAGGGAGCTTGCGCTCCTGAGTAGGACGTAGGCCTCCGCCTCAAAGAGGAGGGCAGACGCCATCAGCCCCAGGAGGCTGTCGTACTTGGCGTGCCCGTAGGGGTGATCGGCGTCTGGGGGCCGCCTGGAGAGCCTCACCGCCAGGAGGCTCACCGAGGACGTCACCACGTCCCCCAGGGAGTCGACCACCTCGGCTGCCACCACCACGCTGCCCGTGATCAGCTGGACGAACACCTTAACGGCCACCGTGGCCACAGAGACCGCTATCGAGGCGGCCGCCGCCCTCTCGGCGCGGGTGGACATTCGCTCCGGGTGAGGGTCGCGGGCAGGTTTAATGGGTTTCCCCCGGGGCGAGAGGTCGCGCGAGCGGTCCGAGGAGGAGTTCCGACCGTCTGTGGGGACTACTAGGCCCTGGCCGACCCGGCGTGGAGGGCCAGTCGATCGG
This sequence comes from uncultured Nitrososphaerota archaeon, assembly GCA_964594835.1. Lineage (GTDB taxonomy): Archaea > Korarchaeota > Korarchaeia > Korarchaeales > Korarchaeaceae > DRBY01. The sequence continues at coordinate 97,205 of CAZQNA010000002.1, read as the reverse complement.
CGGGGCGATTGACCATCGGGCGAGGGTCCAGGGGGTCCGCCACGCGCCGCCAACATCGTCGGCCGGTCTCCGGCGCGGCGAGGTTATAGCCAGGCTCCCCGGTGAGCTCGGAGATGGGCGGGGCCGTCGCCTTCGACATGGACGGGACGCTGCTGACGCTTCCGGTCGAGTGGGATCGACTCAAGGCGGAGGTCTCTGAGGCCATCTCCAGGCCCGTGGTGAGGTTCAGGGACCTCCTCAGGGAGCTGTGGGGGACGGAGGAGTACTGGGTGGTGAGCTCCATCGTTGAGAGGGGTGAGCTGGCCGCGGTGCCGGATTCAAGGCTCTTCCCCGAGGTCAGGCCCGTGCTGGAGAGGCTCTCGACCTCCTTCGACCTGTACCTGACGACCCTGCAGTCCAGGAGGGCCGCTGAGGCGGCCCTGGAGTTCCACGGCATCAGGAGGCTGTTCAGGGACCTCGTCACCAGGGAGGACGGGCCGGACAGGGCTTCCCAGGTCAGGGTCCTTGCGAGGCGGCTCGGGGGCGGGAGCCGACTGGCCCTGGTGGACGACCACCTGGACCAGCTCGTCGAGGTCCAGTCCGTGGGCATGGGCCTCAGGGAGGTCTGGGTCTGCAGGCTGGGCAGGGCGGAGTGCCTAGAGAGGGCCCGCCGGCTGGGGTTCAGGGGGGCGGTCGTGGGCGACCTCAGGGAGGTGCCCCAGCTGCTGGGCCGAGGGGGGTGAGTGAGCTGATCCAGCACATGCTGGAGGCCCTGGCCGCTGCGGCCATCTGGGGCCTGGTCCCCCTGATGATAGAGTTCGCGGTGCGGCGGACGGACTCGGTCTACGTGAACGCCTGGAGGAACATCGGCGCGGCGGCGGCGCTGATCCCGATCTGCGCCTCGAGGGGCGTCCTGGGCATGGGGCCCCGGGCCGCGGCCTTCACGCTGGCCAGCGCCGCCGTCGGACCGGGGATAGGCCTCCTGGCATACACCGAGGCGCTCGACAGGGAGGGTCCCTCCAGGGTGGTCCCGATAGCCTTCACCTACGTCGTGTGGGCTCAGCTCCTCGGGGGGCTCCTGTTTGGGGAGCCCGTGGGCCCCCTCACGCTCGCTGGGGCGGCCTCATCGGTTATCGGGATATGGGTCCTCTCCTCGGAGGGCGCCCCGTCCAGCAGGTTCTCGGCCCTGGGCCTTGCGGCCCTCACCTCCGCGTGCTGGGCCCTGGGCGCCGTGCTCTCCAGGGAGGCTCTCTTCTACTCTCACCCGCTCACCGTGGCCGCCTGGAGGGCCGCCTCTCTGGCCCTCGCCTTCTCGGGGTGGATCGCCTTCAGGGGACCCTCGCTGGCGAGGGACGCCGAGGCCGCCGGGGTGTCGGCCGCCAGCGGGGTCTTCGGCCTCGGGCTGGGGCTCGTCCTCTACTACTCGGCCATGGAGGCGCTCGGGGTCGGGCCGTCCTCACTGGCCAGCTCGATCACCCCGCTCGTGTCCCAGGTGGCAGGGAGGATCGTGATGAGAGAGCCCCTCAGTCGGAGGGTGCTGGCGGGCGGGGCCCTGATAAGCCTGGGGCTGGCCCTGGTGGCGCTTGGGCTGACGTGACCCACTACGACTGGGCCGGGAGGTCAGGGGTAGCCCGCCCTGGACAGCTCCTCCGCCAGCATCTTCCCTACCCGCCTCATCTCGTACTTGACGAGCCCGAGCTTGGAGTCCCTCCCGGCCAGGACTACGAGGAGGGCGTCGCCGTTCACGGGGCTCACTATCACGAAGCCCTTCGAGCCGCTGACCAGGGCCGCCTCGAACTCCCCCCTGTCCAGCTCGGCCCCTATCTTCTCGGACACCGAGAGGAGGGCCGCGCTCATGGCGGCCACCCGGTCCTCGTCGGCGTCTCCGTTCAGGGAGGAAGCCATGATGAGCCCGTCGTAGCTGACGAGCGCCGCGGCCTGGACGCCGGGGCAGTCGTATGCCAGGTACCTCAGGACCCTCTCGAGCCTCTCCGAGAGGGAGGCCTCCCCGTACATGGAGAATCAAGATACTCTGGGGCCGGAAGTGATAAATTTTACTTGAGAGATGAGCCCAAAACTTGAACCAAATTTGGCGGGCCCCGGCTCAGGCTATGAGCCTCGTCACGCGGCCCATCCCCTTGGTCCTGCCCTCCCGGAAGAAGAACACGTCGCCCTCGTTGATGTACTCGGGCCTCATCTTGAACCTGAACACCGCCGTGTCGACGTCCCCGCTCCTGAGGACCCCCTTCGTGCACGTGACCAGCTTGGCGCTCTGCCTTATGGTCTTGAGCTGGATCACGGGCTCGTAGCCGGGCCTTATCGTGGTGGGGTGGTGGAGGACCCTTATCCTGGCCTGAAACTCCCTAACGGCCCTGGGCCTCTCGTTGAGGTCCAGGAGGACCATCCCCCTCCTGACCTCGTCGTACTCCACGTTGGCCAGGGCGAAGCCGGCCATCTGCCCCGCGACGGCCCTCTCCACCGGGACCCTGTTCACGTGGATCGACCTGACCCTGACGGTGCGGAAGGAGCCGTCGTCGAAGGGTCCCAGGAGCACCCTTTCGCCCGCCGAGACTGATCCGGACTCCACCAGCCCGGAAACCACCAGCCCGACTCCAGAGACGTCGAACTTCTCGTCCACGTAGCTCAGGAACCTCCCTCCCTGCCTCTCGGACCAGTCCAGCCTCGGGGGCAGCATGTTCACGAAGGACTTCAGGAGGTCGAGCCCCTGACCGGTGACGTTGGAGACCAGGAATATGGGCGCCACCCTGCCGTGGGGCATGTTCCTGGCCGCCACGGCCGCGTCTCCCTGAGACTTCACGACGAACGGGATCTTGTTGACCCCCGGAAGCTTGAGGTAGGCTTCCACGTCCCTCAGGGTCCTGCCCAGCACCTCTGGGGGGGCCATGTCCACCTTGGTGACCACCACGAAGACCGGAATCCGGAGGGCGACCGCCATGCCCAGGTGCTCCCTGAAGCTCCCGATGGGGCCGGCGTTGCCGGCCACCACCATGCACGCGTAGTCCGGGGCGGAGCCGAGGACGCCCCTCATGGTGGTCTTGAGGTACCTCTCGTGGCCCGCCAGGTCGACGAGCGTGACGACCTTGGAGGCCCTGAGGTAGACCTGGGCCTCGTCGTACGCTCCGAGCTCGTCGTTCACGCTCCTCCCCCTCTCGTCGAACCCCAGGACGTGGAAGGTCACGCTGGAGGACCTGCGGAACTTCAGCTCGTGCAGGTACCTGGCGACCATGCTCATGGCCAGGCCGTCCCCGTCGTCCAGCTGGCCGTAAACCAGGACCCCCTTCAGGGTGGACTTCCCGGCGTCCACGTTTCCCAGCAGGACCACGGAGACCTGTATCGGCGGGGTGTCGACGGTCCTCCTCACCAGGAGCTCGTAGACGTGCCCCCTCTTGGCCCTCTCCTTCCTCACGACGATGTAGGAGGCGCCGACGATCTCGCACACCTGGTCCATCACGCGGAGGGACCTCTGGGCCTCCTCCTCGGTCAGCCCAACCGGCTCTCCGTCGTCGGTCACGCCCAGCTCGTAGAACGCCTCGCCCCCGCCCTCGTTGAGCCGGTAGTTCAGCTGAGTGGCGAGCTTCTGGACCCTCTCTGGCGTGGCGGCGTCCAGCCTGAGCTTGTACTCCACGCAGCCCTCGTCCCTCTCGGGCTCCCGGGCGGGGGGCATCACGGGAGTTAAGGGCTCCGGCTTAATAATTGGGGGGTCCCGGCCTGGACCTCCCCGAGAGGCGCCTCAGCAGGCCCAGGTCGTCGAGCAGCGGCACCCCCCTCGCCACGTCGTCGATAACCGGAGCCCCCTTCTCCACCAGCCTCTCGACGTCCTCCGGCCTGAGCGGTATAGGCTCAATTCCAGGTAGGAGGTGGGGTCGGAGGAGATCGTACCTCTCGAGGGGGTTCTTGGGCAGGGACGGGGAGACTATCAGGACGTCTATGTCGCTCCAGGCGTTGAAGTCACCCCTGGCGGTCGATCCAATCACTATCACGGAGGCGGGGCGGACCAGGCCCAGGATGGACTCGGCGAACCTCTTTGCCCTCCTCAGCCTCTCTTCCCTCTCTCTCCTCCTCCTCTCAATGACCTCCACTTTTCCTCGACGAACTCCATCACCCTCCGGGCATAAAAAATGGCCTCTTCCGCCTCCCTCCGAGTGTAGTACTCGTGGGGCGACCCCTCTGACCACATGTCCGCGTACCTCGGCGCCGTGTAGAACTTGTCCAGCCTCGCGCAGGCGTCCCTCACGTCGTCGGGAACCTCTCCAATCAGCTCAGAGAGCCTCAGCAGGCTGTGTCCAAAGGCGGGCTGCCCCACGCCCCAGAGATACGCCTTGAGGGCGTACTCCGCGGCCTGCTGAGACTTGAAGCAGGCCCAGTTGTAGTCTCCGCCCTCCAGGTCCCTCATGGCCGACCGAAGCGTGTGCCTGGCGCTGCCCATCCAGCGCCCGAACTCCTCCTCGTCGAGCATTCGGGACGGGCCCCTTCGGCTTCAAAATAGGTGTTTGGTGGGAGCGCCGAGGGCGGCGCGGGCGGCCGTTATTAGTGGGGTCGGGCGTGAACTCAGGGATGGCCACCACACCCTCCGAGGGGAGGGCCGGGAGGTGGCTCTCCAGGCTCCTCCTGCTGGAGCGGCCCGGGGTCGAGATGGTCCGCACCCCGGAGACGGAGAGGCTCCTCAAGAAGAGGGTGGACGTGCTGGTTCCGGAGTCCGCCAGGCCCCTGGAGGAGGCGATCCTCCACCACCTGTGCGGAGAGGTGGTCGAAGGGGTCCCCCCGCCGAGGGTCATCGTCCTCCTGGGGCCCCTCGGCTCGGGTAAGACGGCGGTGTGCGAGAAGATAGCCCAGGAGGCCGCGGCCAGGTCGAGGGCGCTGGAGGTCAAGTTCGTGAGCCCCAGCGACGTGTTCAGCAAGTGGTACGGCGAGAGCGAGAGGAGGGTGGCTTCCCTCTTCTCCGTGCCCAGGGGGAGGAGCAGGCTCGTCGTCTTCGACGACTTCGACAGCTTCGTGTCGGTGGACGTCTCCTCGATGGACCTGGACAGCCCTGGGCAGGTCGCCGACCTGAGGGTGAGGGACGAGCTGGTCCACAGGCTGGACGAGCTCGCCTCGGGGGACGAGCCCATAGTGGTGGTGTTCACGAGCAACTCCGACCGGGTGATCCCGGACTACAAGAAGAGGGCCAGGATCGTCAGGCTGACTTACAGCAGGGAGGAGCTCGTCCAGGTCACGAAGATCCTCCTGGAGAAGTATGGGGTCGAAGCGGACCCCGAGGAGGTGCTGGAGGCCGTGGAGGAGGCTGTCTTCACCCTGGGGTACAGGTACGTGGTCCCGGGGGACCTGGAGAACGTCCTCTACTCTGCGGCCGAGGAGGCGCGGAGGGAGGGGAGGAGGGCGACCATCCAGGACGTCAGGGCGAAGGCGCTCAGCGCGAAGGACTACGCGGAGTCCACCGTCCTGGACGCGGCCCTCATGATCAAGCCGAAGACCACGCTCAGGGACGTGGGCGGGATGTGGAGGGTGAAGAGGACCGTCGTCGTCCCGGTGGCCGTGGTGATGATGAGCCCCAGCGTCGAGGCCCCCAGGGGGATCCTGCTCTACGGCCCGCCGGGCACCGGCAAGACAACGCTGGCCAGGGCCCTGGCCGGGACCTTCAACGCCACATTCCTCTACGTCAAGCTGACCGACATCTACGGCCACAGGGACCCCCTGAAGGTGCTAAGCGACGTCTTCAGGGAGGCGAGGAAGAGGCAGCCCAGCATCCTGTTCTTCGACGAGTTCGACGCCATAGCCGCGGACAGGAGGGTCAACCCCGTTGCCGCCAGGATAGTGAACCACCTCCTCCAGGAGATGGAGGGGCTCCTGCAGGGCAGGAACAGGATCATCGTGATAGCCGCCACGAACTTCGTCGAGAGGGTCGACCCGGCCATAATCTCGAGGTTCCAGCCCAACGTGATCTACGTCGGGCTCCCTGAGACCTACGAGGAGCTGAGGGAGATCCACGAGGTCTACGTGAGGAGATACAGGGCCTCGTTCACGGCCGATGAGGCCCTCAGGCTGGTCGGGCTGAGGGTGAGGGTTCCCAGGATGATTTCGCGGCTCTACGAGGAGGCCGAGAGGCTCCGGCAGGCGGAGCTCGTCTCGGAGCTCGTGGACGACGCCCTCCTGGGAGGGATCTTCGAGGAGCACAGGAGGAGGCGAAGGGCCATGGAGGAGAGGCACGGCAGAGGAGACGGATATCCCCTGAGGCTGGAGCACCTTTCAGAGGCCCTTAGGAGGTTCACGGGCCTGAGCGAGGCCCTGAACGCGATCTCCGTCTCGGCCAGCCCGGGGGGAGAGAGGGTCGTGGGCAGGGCCATGGCCGTCGCGTCGCTGAGCGACAGCGGCGAGGGGGTGGTGTTCCCGGTCGAGGCGGTCTCCTCGACGGAGAGGCGGGGCGTGGAGGTGCTCGGGGCCGACGAGACCGTCCTGGAGTCGGCGAAGGCTGCGAGGGCCTGGCTCGCCCAGAGGCTGCCGGAGGCCGACAGGCGCGGCTGGACCGTCCAGTTCATCACGCCGGCGGAGGGATCCCCCCAGAGGCCCTCGGGGCCAAGCGCAGGCCTGGCCATCGCCGTAGCGATGTGGAGCGAGCTCACGGGGACCCCGATCAGGCAGGACGTCGCCCTCTCGGGCAAGGTCTCCGCCAAGACGGGGGTGGTCGGGCCCGTCGGCGGGTGGGACAGCGCCAACACGGGCAAGATCTCGGCGGTCCTCGCGGCGGACTGGGTCAGCTGCGTGGTCATCCCAGAGGCGAACAGGTTCGAGTACGGGGTTGAGGTCAGGGAGAACCTGGCCGTGAGGGAGCTGGAGAGGAGGGGCAAGAGGGTGGTGTTCGTGAGGACCGTCGACGAGGCCATCGAGGTGGCCTCCGGGGGGCGGGGGTCGGGGTGACCAGGAGGGGGCTGGGCGCCCTGATCGCCGCGCTGGCCTACGCCCTGACCGTCATCCACGTCACGTGGGCGGGCATGACACACTTCGGCCAGGTAACGTTGGAGCTGGACGCGAGCTCCGAGTCGACTCTGGTAGTCAGGAACCTGGCCGGGAGGAGCGCGGTCGTGAGGCTCGTCTTCGTGGGGGACAGGAGGATCCAGGTGGGCCGGGACGTGGGGCCCGGGGGATTGGTGAGGGTGGACCTGGGTGGGCCGAGCGGAGAGAGGATCCTGGTGGTCACCGACGCCGGGGAGTGGGTGCTGTCCCCCGGGGGGAAGAGGATAGTGACGAACAGGCTGACCAGCCAGGCGGCCCTCGTCGTCGTGTCGGTCTGGACGCTGTTCCCGCCGCTGGTGGTGTTCCTTTGGGAGTACTTCAGGGGAGTGAGGGGGGTCGCCGTTCCCTACCTCCTGGCCTACGTGCCCACGGCGGCCTCGTGCCTCCACGCCGGAGGGGCCTGGGCGGCCTTCTCCCCCCTGGTGTCATCCCTGGCGGGGAGCGCCTCGGCCCTCCTGCTGTCGGAGTACGCGAGGAGAAGGCTGGTCGTCGAGGAGGGGGCGAGGGAGGGGTGAGGGGTCAGGCCAGGGCCTCGAGCCTCACCCCCTTGGTCTCCGGGACGGTCCAGATCAGGGCCGCGGCGAGGAGCACGGCCCCGACGGCCACCATGAGGCCAGCGTTGAACCCGGCGAGGCCCGCGACGTAGCCCAGCACGACCGGGGCGGCGAACGAGACGGCCCTAGCCCCGTTGTAGCACAGGGAGGCTCCGGTCGCCCTGACCCTCGTGGGAAAGATCTCGCCGAAGAGCGCCCCGTAGACCGAGAAGAACCCGCAGGCGAAAGTGTTCGCGGCCAGGGCCACGAACCCGGTCAGCCCGGGCCCGGCGGCCGTCAGCCCCAGGACCGAGGCGGCGAACATGGCGGCGTAGATGGTGAAGGTGGGCCTCCTCCCGATCCTGTCCGCCACGACGCCGAAGAGCACGTGTCCGAACCACCCTATGAGCCAGGAGGCCCCGACGAAGGTCGCGGACCTCACCATGGACATGCCCTTGACGGTCTCGAGGTAGGCCGGGGCCCAGGACCAGAGGGTGTAGAAGGCGAACATCCCCAGGGACGCCAGGGCGAGCCCCTTGAGCGTCCTCCCGATCAGGTCCCTGTGGAAGAGCTGGCGGAGGGTGAGCCACCCCGCCTTCTCGGAGAACTCGGGCGGAAGCTCACCGCTCTCCTTGGCCCTCCTGTACTCCAGCCAGAGCCTGGACTCGGGCATCTTCCCCCTGACGACCACCAGCAGGACTATCGGGAGTATGGCCACGGCGAAGCCCGCCCTCCAGCCGAACCTCGACATGACCAAGGCGGCGTCCGCCGAGGCGATGGCCATGCCAATGGGCCACCCAGCCTGCGTGAGGCCCACCATGCTCCCCCTGGTCTCCGGAGGCCAGACCTCGTTCAGGATCGCCATGCCGAGGCCCCACTCCCCGCCTATGCCGAGACCGGCTATGAACCTGAACAGGGCGACCTCCCAGAGGCTCCTGCTGAGCGCCGTGAGCCCGGTGGCGACGCTGTAGAGGGCTATGTCCAGCATGAGCCCCCTCTTCCTGCCTATCGCGTCGGCTATGACCCCGAAGAGCACGCCGCCCAGCCCCGTGGCCACCAGCTGCAGCCCGAACACCGAGCCTATGACCGTCTTGGAGACGCCGAACTCAGCCATCATCTGATTGAGCGCAAACGATAAAACCGAGAAATCGAACGCGTCAAAGGCCCAGCCGGCCACCACGACGAAAAGCGTCCAGTACCTCTCGGAGCGTGTGTACTCGGCCGTCCCAGGTCACCGGCGGAGAGCTGGGCATTTCAGTTAAAAGTTTGGCCAATTTGGCCCATCCCGTCCTCGGCCCCGGGGCCCGCCGGGCCGAAGGAGGGCGGGTAACCTTTTTCGATTCGTACGGCCGCCAGGTGAGGTGCTCGTAAGGCCGCTTGCGTTCGACTCCATGGGCGTCCGCAGCATGGCCACCTACGTTGAGACGAGGGACGTGAGCCTGCTGATCGACCCGGGCGTGGCCCTCGCGCCTAGGAGGTTCGGCCTGCCTCCCCACGACGTGGAGAGGGAGAGGCTCAGGAGCCTGGCAAGGGTCGTTGAGGAGCACGCCAGGCGGGCCCGGGTCCTGGTCGTCACGCACTACCACTACGACCACCACGACCTGGGGAGGAGGATCCCCCTGGACGTGTACGACGGCAAGCTGGTGTTCGTAAAGCACCCGGAGGAGAACATCAACAGGAGCCAGGCGGTCGTCAGGGCTCCGAGGTTCCTGAGGGCAATAGAGGGTCGGCCAGATAGGCTTGAGTACGCCGACGGGAACTACCTTCGCGTCGGCAGAACGGAGATCCTGTTCTCCGAGGCCGTCCCGCACGGGGCCGACCCCAGGCTGGGGTACGTGGTCCAGGTGGCGGTGAGGGACGGGGGCGAGACCTTCCTGTTCACGTCCGACGTCGAGGGGCCCGCGCTCAGGGAGCAGCTGAGGTTCGCCCTGGAGGTGAACCCCACGGTGGCGTACGTCGACGGACCCATGACCTACATGCTCGGCTTCAGGTACTCGGAGGAGGATCTGAGGGCGTCGGTCGAGAACCTGCTCACGCTGATCTCCGAGACCGACCTCAGGACGCTCGTCCTGGACCACCACTTCGCCAGGGACCTGGGCTGCTGGGACCACCTCTCGGAGGTCGTGTCGGCGGCCAGGGAGAGGGGAGTCGGGCTCATCCTCGCCGCCGAGGAGGCCGGCGAGAGCGTCAACATGCTGGAGGCCCGGAGGCCTGAGCTTTACGGCAGAGCCCGATCCATTGAGTCGAGGGGAAGTCAGCCCGGCCAGTAGCCTGCCTCTCTGAGCCTGGGGACGAGGGTCTCCTCAATCAGCCCGACGGCGCGCCTCACCCTCTCAAGCACCTCCTTGGCGTAGCCGCCCGAGAAGGCCTTGGACGCCGGGATCCCCTCCCTCTCATACCCGTACATGGCTGGCCCCCTGACGGCGGCGAGCTCGGAGACGAGGTCGGCTATCTCGCGGATCTCCGACCTGACCGGATCGGGCATCCTCTCGCCGGACTGAATCAGGACCTCGCTGACGTCGTGACTCCTGGGATACTCGACGGAGGCGGCCCTCAGGAGGGCCTTCGCGGCTAGTTCAATCGACTCCTGCGATCTCCTCACGCAGAGCGAGGGTTCCCCTGAGGAGAGGGCCAACTCCGCCTCCTTCAAACACGTCAGGGCGCGCCTGAGGTAGTCGGCGGCCATCTCAAGGTTGATCAGACCCTCACCACCTCCCCGAACTCTGCGTCTGGCTTCAGGATCCAGTACCACCCGCGCTCGGTTCTGACTCTCCTGGCCCCCAACTCCCTCAGCCTCTCCCTCAACCTCTCAAGAACCCTGGACAGGAAGCCGTCCCTGTCGTAGAGGATGATCGCGTCCTCCACCATGTCAAGCAGTATCGGCGGCCTCCTCTCTACCTCCTCCGGGGTGAGTAAAACGGCCGACACGGGCCTGGGCGCTCCCTGAGGAGGCCTAACCTTCCGGGCCAGCCTCCCCGAGGACCTAAGCCTCTCCCCCAGGTCCTCGGGGAGGCCCTCCACCACGACCAGCACGTCGAGGTCGCTGCCCTCGCCAGCCTCCCCCCTGGCCGCGGAGCCGTAGATCGCTATGGAGACGAGTCTGTCACCAAACTCATCAAGCAAACCCTTCACCAGCCACGACCAGGCCCTCACCGTGAGATGTGAGGTAGATCGTCAATATAAGTGGGCTCCTGCCATCCTGCTCTCCAGCGTGGCGGACTCACTCCCTGAGGGGCATCATGACATCCGGCATGTTCGAGGCCACCCCGTCGGCCCCCCTCTCCTTGAGCTCCCTCGCCGTCTCGAGGTCGTCCACGGTCCACGGGACGACCCTGAGCCTCATCCTGTGGGCGAAGGCTATGGCCTTCTCGGTGGCGAGGGGGTAGTATGGCAGGACGAACTCGCAGCCGAGCTTCTTGGCCCCGACAATCCCGTCGGTGGGCTTGAAGTAGATGAGCCCGATGTGGGCTCCCTCCTCTTCCGCCTTCACCTGGGAGAGGGAGTTCTGACTGAAGGAGATGAACAAGACCTCGTCCAGCATCCCCCTGCCCCTGACCAGCTCCAGGGAAGGCAGCGCCGCCTCGTCCACCTTCAGCTCCACGAACAGGATCGCCCTACCCCGGACCGCGTCTAGGACCTCCTCCAGAGTCGGGATCCTCTCGCCCTGACCGGCGTCGAGCCTCCTCAGCTCCTCAAGTGTCATCTCCGCCACCTTCCCGGTGCCGTCCGTCGTGCGGTCTACGGTCTCGTCGTGAATGACCACCGGGACGCCGTCGGCCGAGAGCCTCACGTCGACCTCCACGGCGTCAGCTCCGATCTCCAGGGCCCTCCTCACCGATCTCAGGGTGTTCTCGGGCTCGTATGCGCTCGCGCCCCTGTGGGCGACCACGAAGAACCTTGCCCCCTCGAGCATGCCCGCTCTCGACGGCCCCTCTGGGTAACCCGAAAAATGTGAGGCCGGCGCCCCGCGGAGTCGCGCCGTCTGCGCAACCTTATTCGTGTTACCGGCGTTTGCCGCCAATGTGAGCCGCCGTGAAGTCCCGATCGCCCTAGCCGCGGCCCTCGTCGCTTTGGCCCTGCTCGGGGCGATCCACCGCGGGGGGACCGGGGTGAAGTCGATATCCCTGGCCGTGGAGTTCAACGATCACTCCGCCGCGGCGTGGGTGGCCCTGGACACCGGGCTCTTCGAAGCCAACGGGATCAACGTGACCCACCTAGAGACCTTCAGGACCGGGCTGGAGCTGGCCGCGGCCCTGGCGAGGGGCGACGTGGACGTCGCGTGGGCCTGCCTCGGGCCTGCAGTGCTGGCGAGGGCCAGGGGCGTGCCGATCAAGGTCGTGGCCGGGGCCCACCTGCACGGCTACGCCATAGTCGCCCGCCCCGGTATCTCGAACCTATCCCAGCTCTCCGGAGGGGTGGTGGCCGCCTCGGGTAAGGGGAGCCCCGCCTACCTCCTGCTGGCCATCGTCATGGAGAAGTACGGCCTCAACGTGGCCGTGAAGAAGATGGTACCCCAGATAGCCGTTAATGCGGTCATGACCGGGCAGGTGGATGCGGCGGCCCTCCCAGAGCACTACGCGACCCTCGCAGTCATGCGGGGAGGGTGCAGGGTCCTCGTGCAGAGCCAGGACGTGTGGCCCGACATGCCGGGCAGCGTCCTGGTCGTAAGGGAGGACCTGCTGGAGTCCGATCCAGAACTCGTGAGGGCCCTGGTGAGGGCCACGGCCCAGGCCACCGAGCTCATACTCGAGGACCCAGAGGAGGCCGCCAGGATCGTGGCCAACAGGCTCGGAATCTCCGAGGAGGAGGCTTCAGAGTCGATGGGTCACCTGGAGTACTCGGTCGGGCTCGACCTCACCGAGATCGAGGAGTACGTGAACCTCATGGTGCGGTACGGGTGCATCGAGGATCCCGTGCCCGTGGACGAGCTGGTCGACGCGTCGATCCTGGGGGAGGTGCTTGGGAGTGCGCCTGGGCCGTAGTTCCCTAGGCCTGGCCTCCGTGCTGGCCGCCCTCGCGGCCTGGGAGCTCGCGGCTCGGCTCGCACCCGTACCGACCCAGCTCTTCCCACCGTTCTCGGAGGTCCTCAGGGCCTTAGTGGAGCTCGCTGCGAGCGGAGAACTTGAGTTCCACTACGTCAGGACGCTGACGCGCGTCGTGCTCGGGTTTGGTCTGGGGTCGACGCTAGGAGTCGCCGTCGGGGCGGCGTCGGCGTACCACAGGCTGACCTACGGGGCGGCCTACCCCCTGATCGGCCTCCTCTACGCCGTTCCCGCGGTCGCCTGGATCCCGCTCTTCATGCTCTGGGTGGGGCTGGGCGAGGCGCTCCCCGTGACCGTCGTCTTCATGTGCTCCTTCCCCCCGACGGCCTACGCGACCCTGACCGGGGCGAGGTCGGTCGACCCCGAGGTGATCCGCGTCGCCAGGACGCTAGGGGCCGAGGGCCTCACGCTGCTGAGGGAGGTGATCCTCCCGCAGGCCCTGCCCCAGATACTCTCCGGCCTCAAGGTGGAGGCCGGAATGGCCTGGAGGACCTGCTTCGTCACGGAGATGGTAGCCATGTCCTCGGGCCTCGGCCTCCTGGCGATGGAGGCGCAGAGCGTCCTCAGGGTGGATCAGATACTCGCCGTGATCCTGGTGCTCGCCGCTTCGAACTACGCCTTCAGCTGGGCCTTCGAGAGGCTCGAGGTTTCAGTCCTCAGGAGGCGGGGGGCGGTCTGATGCCGTCGATAGGGCTGAGGGACGTCAGGAACTTCGCGCTCAGGGGCGTGACCCTGGACGTCGGGGACGGGGAGCTGCTGACGGTGATGGGACCCAACGGGGCCGGCAAGACCACCCTGATGAACGTGGTGGCCGGGCTGGTGGACTACGAGGGCGCCGTGCTTTTCGACGGGGCTCCGGTCGACGACGTGCCGCCGGGTCAGAGGTCGGTCGGCTACGTTCCCCAGGGGCTCGCCCTTTTCACGCACATGACGGTCTGGGACAACGTGGCCTTCGGCCTCAGGATGAGGGGCCTCGATCGATGTGAGATCGAGGGGCGCGTCGAGGAGGTCCTGCGCCTCCTCGAGATCTCCCACCTCAGGGATCGCCACCCGGCCAGGCTGAGCGGGGGCGAGAGGCAGAGGGTGGCCATAGCCAGGGCCCTCGCCCCGGAGCCCAGCGTGCTCCTGCTGGACGAGCCCTTCAACGACCTGGACTCCTCCACCCGCCGAGCCATGAGGCTGGAGGTGAGGCGGCTCGTCAGCGAGGTCGGGGTGACGACGCTTTTCGTGACCCACGACTGGGTGGAGGCCGAGGAGCTCGGGGGGAGGGTGGCCGTGCTGATCGGGGGGAGAGTCCTCCAGGTTGGCGGGCCGGAGGAGGTGATCTTCAACCCGGCCGCGCGGGAGGTATCCGAGTTCCTGGGCCTTCAGAACCTGCTGGAGTGCGACGACTTCAGGGAGGTGAGCGAGGGCCTGGCGGAGGTCAGGTGCGGCGGCCTCAAGATCCTGGTCCCCTTCGAGGGGGGCCGGGTCCTGAAGGTCGCGATACCCCCCGAGAGGGTCGTGCTCGCGAGGAGGGTGGGCGGGCGCGGGTGGTTCAACACCTTCAGGGGGGTGGTGCGGTCCGTGAGGGCGAGGGGGTCCCTCGTGGAGGTGGACGTCCGGGTGGGCGGGGTGACCCTGACGGCGAGGGCGCCGGCGGGGTCGGAGGAACTCTCCTCCGTCAGGGAGGGGGAGGAGCTCTTCGTGAAGCTGCCGATAAGGCACATCAGGACCCTGACCGGAGACCGGCCCTGAGGCCCCGGCCCTTGGCCCCTCACCCGACCGGGATCAACCTGCCAGCGCGCCTAAACCACTCGAACCTGTCGGGGGTGATCACGTGTATCTCGAAGGGTGCGGCCAGGTCTCCCAGTCTCGAGAGTATCTTCACCCTGAGTTCGGCCAGCTCTTGGGACCTCTCCGGGGCCCTATCGGAGACCACCAGGATGTCGATGTCGCTCGCCCCAGGAATCGCCCTGCCCTCGGATGCAGAGCCGAACAAGAACACCCTGACGTTAGGATCACCCAGCAGCTCCTTCGCGATTCTGGCTATGCGGGACGCGTACTCCATGGGTCGTTGGAAGTACCTCCTCTCCTCCTGGACGATCTCCCTCTGGAGGTCCATCAGGGATTTCCCAGGCACCCTCTCAACACCTCCAGGAACTCCTCGTAGGCGCTCAACATCTCCCGGACCTCGACCTCTTGAAAGTCCACGGGGTAGTACCTGGAGGCTATGTAGGCGCTCTCCACGTTCCCAACCACGCTGGCGTTGTCCTCGTAGAACTCCCCCAGCCTGGAGGCCAGCAGGTACTTCAGCATCAGCTGCATGGCCTGCTCCAAGTTGAAGGCGGCCAGGTTGTACTCGCCCTGCTCTAGCAGCTGCTTGGCATTCCTGTAGAAGCTGTCGGCATTCTTCCTCAGGAACTCGTACTCGGGCATTCCTTCTTCCCCCTCGTTCGGGGATTCGTTATAACTGCGCACGCTCCCGCCTACCTAACCCTCCCTCCTCCTGGAGCAAAGACGGCGCGCGGGGTTCCTTGTGGGCGGCGGGTTTGGGAGAGGGAGGAGGTCCCTCAGATGCCCAGGTAGTGCTCCCTCACCTTCTCGTTGCTCGCGACCTCCTCAGAGGTCCCGCTCAGCACTATCCTCCCGTTCTCCAGAACGTACGCCCTGTCGCTGACCTTGAGGGCGACGGGCACGTGCTGCTCCACCAGGAGTATCGTGACCCCCCTCTCCCTGAGCCTCTGTATCGACTGGAAGACCTTCGACACCAGGATGGGCGCGAGGCCCATGGAGGGCTCGTCCAGCATCAGCAGCCTCGGGTTGGTGATCATGGCCCTCGCTATGGCCAGCATCTGGGCCTCCCCCCCACTGAGCGTCCTGGCGACCTGGTCCCTCCGCTCCTTCAGCCTCGGGAAGAGTTCGAATACCATCTCTAGGTTCTCCTCGAAGCTGTCCCTGCACCTCCTCATGTAGGAGGCCGCCATGAGGTTCTCGATGACGGTCAGGTTCGGGAATATCCTCCTGCCCTCGGGGACGAGGGCCATCCCCCTCTCGGCCAGCTCCCAGGCCGGCAGCCCGGTGACCTCCTCGCCGTAGAACCTGACGGATCCGGAGAGGGGCCTGAGTATCCCCGACACCGTGTGGAGGGTGGTGGTCTTGCCGGCACCGTTGGGCCCGATTATGCAGACGCTCTCCCCCTCCTCGACGTGGAAGGACACGTCCCAGAGGACCTGAACCCTGCCGTAGGCCACGTTCAGGTCTTGAACTTCGAGGGCCCTCATAGCACCACCTCCGCACCCAGGTAGGCCTCCACGACCTTCGGGTCGTGGGCGACCTCCTCCGGCGTGCCCTCCGCTATCTTCTCGCCGTAGTGGAGCACCACAACCCTGTTGGATATGCCCATGACGAACCTCATGACGTGCTCGACCACCCATAGCGTGACCCCCATCTCCTCGTTGACCCTCCTGAGCAGCTCGATGAGGGCGTCCACCTCGCCAGGGTTGAGGCCGGCTGCCGCCTCGTCCAGCAGCAGGAGCCTCGGGCCCGTCGCGAGGGCCCGGGCTATGGCGGTCTGCTTGATCTGGACGATGTTGAGGTCGCGGCACATCCTGTCCCTGAGCCTGTCCAGGCCCATGAACTCGAGGATCTCGTTGACCCTCCTCTCCACCTCGGCCTCGTCCGTGAGGCGGTTGTACGCCCCGACCCTGACGGCGTCCTCAACTGTGAGCCCGAGGAACGGCTTGACCACCTGGAAGGTCCTGCTTATGCCCAGCTTGGCTATCTCGTGCGGGGGCCTGCCCGTGATGTCCTCCCCCCGGTAGACGACCCTCCCGGAGTCCGGGGGGTAGTAGCCGGTGACGACGTTGAACAGGGTGGTCTTGCCGGCACCGTTGGGCCCTATCATCCCGAGTATCTCCCCGTCGTACACGTCGACGTCCACCCTGTCCAGGGCCACTATCCCGCCGAACCTCTTCGTCACGCCGCGCACCTGCAGGAGGACCTCCTCAGGCATGGACACCACCTCCCTCCCGGCCCCGTATGCCTCCCAGCAGGGCCCCTTTCAGCCTGCCGTATAGCCTCTCGTAGGTCTCTGAGAGCCCCTCGGGCTTCAGCAGCACGACGACCGTGAGTATCACGCCGTAGAATATCAGGTGTATCCCGGGTATCCACCCTCCTAGGGTGGACCTCAGGAGCTCGGAGATTGAGTAGATTATGAAGGTGGTGGCCGGGAGGCTGTAGACGGACCCCACGCCGGCCCCGCCCACTATCCCCAGTATGGCGACCTGCAGGCTCGTCCAGGTGTCGAAGTGGTGGGGGTGCAGGTACCCGCTTATCAAGGCGAATATGCCCCCTATGCACCCGGTGACGAAGGCGTATATGAGGAGGGCCCTGAGCTTGTACTTCCTAACGTCGATCCCCAGAATCTCGGCGGCCTCCTCGTTCTCCCTTATGGCCAGCAGGTAGTAGCCTATCTTGCTCCTCCTTATCTTCACGTTGAGGAGGAGGACCAGCACCAGGACGGCCAGCAGGATGTAGTAGTAGGCGGCGTAGCCCCGGAACCTCAGGTAGTAGAGCTCCCCGTACCTGGCCGGAAGGTACCTCTCCTCGGGCCCGCCTATCTCCTCCCACACGAGGAAGAGCTTCTGCAGCACGACGACGCTGCTGATCGTGGCCAGGGCGTACCAGGCCTCCTTCAGCCCAAACCTGAAGGTCGGATAGCCCACGAGGGCGGCGAACCCCGCCGCCACGAGGCCGCCCAGGGGTATGCCGATCCAGGGCGTGACGTCCAGCCTGATCAGCAGCGTTCCCATGGTGTAGGCGCCGAGGCCTATGTACGAGGCGGCGGCCAGGTCCAGCTGGCCAGCCAGGCCTCCTATCACGTTCCAGGCCGTCACCAGCGTGCTGTAGTAGAGGATCCAAGTCAGCAGTAGGACGTAGTAGTTGTTCATCCTCACGGCCAGGGGGAGGATCCCCAGTATGACCGTCAGCGCGGCCACGGGCTTCACGTCCGAGGCCCTCATCCCTACCTCCTCCCGAAGAGCCCCCTGGGCTTGACCCAGAGTATCAGGATGAACAGAGAGTACATGACCGCCAGGCTGGCCCTCGGGTCCCAGAACGTGATCTCAAGCGCCTCGACCAGTCCGAGGATCAGACCCGAGAGCAGGACCCCGCTCACCCCACCAAGCCCCGCCATGACGACTATTATCCAGCTGATGAGTCCCCAGGTGAGTCCGGACTCGGGGTTGACCTGCTGGAACGTCATGATGAAGGCGGCGGCAATCCCTATGATCGCGCACCCCAGGCCGAAGGCTACCGCGAACATCCTCCTCACGTTGATCCCTAGAAGCGAGGCCGCCTGCATGTCGTCGCTGGTGGCCCTCAGGGCGAGGCCCAGCCTGGTGTGGGTCAGGAACCAGTGGAGGACAAGCATGGTGGCGATGCTGACGACCGCGGCCGTGAGCCTCGAGATTGACACGACCACCGGCCCCAGGGGCACGTTCCCCCGGAGCACCTCGTACTGGAGCCCCCTAGGCTGAGCCCTCCAGGCGGCCAGGGCGAGGTTCCGGAGCAGGACCATCAGCCCTATCGTGGCGGCTATCTGGGCGAGGGGGTAAGTCCCCACGATCCTGTCGATTACCAACTTGTAGATCACGAGCCCGAAGACGAAGTATATCGGGGCGACGATCAGCGAGGTGAGGGAGCCAGGGATCGCCAGGTACAGGCTGATCCAGAAGACCAGGTACATGGCGATCATGACGAACTCCCCGTGGGCGAAGTTGATGATGTCCATCACGCCGAACTGGAGGGCCAGGCCCAGCGCGACTAGCGCGTAGACGCACCCCATAAGGATGCCGTTCACTAGGTTCTGCAGGAGCAGCTCGAGCAAGCTCCCACCTCCACGGGCGACAAAAAATTGGGGGAATGGGGGCCTAAGACCCGTGCCCCGGTATCGGGAAGATCGGCTCGGCCTGGGCGTACTCGAACGGGTAGACCAGGACGGGCTCGCCGTTCTGGACCTGCAGGACCACGGCCATGGCGTAGATGTTGTCGCCGTCCGGGCCGAACTTGATGTGACCCGACGGGTAGGTCTCCGCGGCCGGGCCGCTAGTTATGTCCAGGGCCAGGAAGGCCTGCCTGAGGTTGTCGGGGTTGAGCGGGTCCTCGGGGAACATCTGACCCGCCAGCTCCAGGGCCTCCTTGATGGTCCAGAGTGAGTAGAAGATTATGCCTCCGGCCTCCGTCGGGAGCTTCCCGTACCTCTCCTGGAACTTCTGGACGATGTACTGGTTGTAGGGCGTGTTCATGAACGGGTTGTAGCTGTAGGTCTGGGTGAAGCCCTCCACCGCCGACCCGGCGGCGCTGATGGAGTCGGGGTCGCAGTAGCCGCACCCTCCGGCTCCCGCGACTATCATGGGCTTGTAGCCCATCTCCTGCATGGTGGTGGCGATGAGGACGCCGTCGGAGAAGTAGGGGACGGATATCACCACGTCGGGGTTCAGCTCCATGAGCCTGCTGACTATCGGGGAGGCGTCGGCGATGTCGTACGGGTACTCTATCTGGTCCAGGACCGTCAGGCCAAGGCCAAGGGCTTCGTGGTATGCTCCCAGGGCCGTGTACCTCCCGAAGACGGAGTCCTCGTTCATGATCACGACCGTGCTAATGTCGACCCCCTTCCTCTGGGCGGTCTCGTAAACGAAGTCCATGGCGGTCTTTCCGTGGATGGAGGTCTTGGGACAGGCCCTGAAGAAGTACTGCCACCCCTTCTCGCTGAGGAAGTCCACTAGGGCGTCGGCCACCAGGATGACCCTCTCCCGCTCGGTGACCTCGGCCATGGCGGCGGTGTGCCTGCTTATGTAGGCCCCTATTATGATCGGCGGGTGGTACTGGGAGATCAGCTTCTCCGCCGCGAGCTTAGCCCCCTCGATGGAGTCCTTGGAGTCCTCCACCACCAGCCTCAGCTTGGCCCCGCCTAGCGACTCTATGCCTCCCTTGGAGTTTATGTCCTCGATGATCAGCTCGGCCGCCTGCTTGGCCTCTATCCCGAAGATGGAGTGAGTCCCGCTCAGGGGCTCAACCATCCCTATCACGATCTCCTCAATCTTGGGGGCTGGAGGCGCCGTGGTTGGAGCAGCGGTGGTCGGAGCTGGGCTGGGCGAGGGAGTCGGAGCGGGCTTCCGGACGTAGAAGGCCGCAACGGCAACCACAAGTATCAGTACGATGAGGGCCCCCACGAGAACGGTCCTACCAATCCCGGGTCGCCGCCGCATGTTAAAATCATTTACAGGTCGAAATCTAATAAACTTTCTCGAGGTCAAGCGCACAATCGTTTTCCTATCATTTGCTAAACGGGTTTTTGCGTTTAGAGTTTGGTCCTATGGCCGAAGTTGAATATCGATGGCGAGTGCCACGGGTGGGTCGCGTAACCTCTTGAAGCGCGATCCAGGCCTTGTGGAAAACAGGGGGGAGGACCCAGGGCCGACGGATGGGTGTCAAACGATTCCCATTCGGGCCGGACCGGGGATTTGATTTCCGCAAACAGGCCATTGTCAGGACGCGGCGCCGCCCCAGACTAGGCCCTCCTGACCCACCTGCCGGCCGGCGCGCGGGAGGTCACCCTCCCCCCCTCGGCGACTACCGTGCCCCTCAGGACCGTGTAGGCCACCCTGCCCCTCAGCCTCCACCCGTCGAACGGGGTCAGCGGGTGCTTGGCGTAGAACTCGCTGGCCCTCACAACCCACTCGCCCTTCGGGTCGACTATCACCAGGTCGCCGTCGCTCCCGACCGACAGGGACCCCTTCCTGGGGTAGAGCCCGAAGAGCCTCGCGGGGTTTCTGGCCATGAGCTCGGGGATCTTCGTGATCGGGATCCCCCCCCTGAGCGCGGCGTCGAGCATCAGGGGCAGGAATGTCTGGACGGCCGGAACGCCAGACGCCGCCGACATGATGTCGCCCGACTTCTCCTCCCGTGTGTGGGGGGCGTGGTCTGAGCCCAGCGTCTGGATGGAGCCGTCGTTCACGGCCCTCCAGAGCTCCTCCTGGTGCCTCCTCTCCCTCACGGGCGGGTTGACCTTCATCAGCGCCCCGTACCTCTCGTAGTCCTCGGCCGAGAGGAGGAGGTAGTGGGGACAGGTCTCCCCGTATATCTCGACCCCCTCGGCCCTCGCCCTCCTTATCACGTCGACGGCCTCGGCCGCGGCTACGTGGACGATGAGGGCCCTCCCCCCGGTCCTCCTGGCCAGGAGGGCGATCCTCTGGGCGGCCTCCTCCTCGCAGATCGGCGGCCTGGATCGGAGGTGGGCCAGGGGGTCCGCCTCCCCCCCTCGCCGGGAGACCTCCTCCCTAACCCTCTCGGTGAACCTCCTGACCAGGTCCCAGTTCTCCCCGTGGAAGGCTATGGTGAACCCCAGCCTGGAGGACTTCTCCAGGGCCTCGTAGATGGCCCCGTCGCCGGGGGGAGGTATGTTGCCGGTGGTGGGCCCCAGGAAGGCCTTGAAGCCAACCGCCCCGGTCTCCAGCATCCCCTCGATCTCGTCCAGGTTCTCGTCGTGGAGGACCCCCAGAAGGGCGAAGTCAACGTGCGCCTTCGAGGACAGGAGCTCGGCCTTGCTCCTCAGCCTCTCGGCGTCCTCGACCGGCGGGAGAGTGTTGGGCATCTCCACGACGGTCGTGACCCCGCCCGCCGCGGCGGCCATGGTCCCGTGGGTGAAGTCGTCCTTGTGCTCCAGCCCCGGCTCCCTCATGTGGACGTGCTCGTCCACAACGCCGGGGAGCACCAGCATCCCGCCGGCGTCCAGGACCTCGTGCCCCGAGGTCCTCAGGTCCCGGCCCACCCCGACTATCACGCCGTCCTCGATCAGGATGTCAGCCCTGACGGTCCCCTCGGGGGTGACGAGGGTCCCGCCCCTGACCAGCAGGTCCCCTCCCGGCAACTCCCTCCCCCTCCCCTCGGCGTCGCGGCCTCCCGTCAAGCCTTAATTTAGAGCCTTCGCCCGGGCGGCCCGTGAGATCTTGAGCGCCGAGGGCCGGTACAGGTTTGTCGGGGTCAGGGTCGGCAGGAAGGACGGGGTCCTCAAGGCCACCGGCAGGGCCACCTACGCCTACGACGTCTGGCTCCCCGGCATGCTCCACGGCCGGATCCTCAAGAGCCCCTACGCCCACGCGGAGGTCAGGGTCGACGCCTCGGAGGCCGAGAGAATGGGGGCCGTCGTGCTGACCCCGAGGGACGTGCCCGACGTGCTCTTCAACCCGAGGCTGGTGAGCGTGGAGGAGGACACCTTCAAGGACTGGAGGGTCCTGACGGACCACCCGAGGTTCGTGGGCGAGCCAGTCGCCGCAGTAGCAGCGACCTCGGAGGAGGCGGCCCAGAGGGCGCTGGAGGCCATCAGGCTGGAGCCCGTCAGGGTCTACAGGCCCCTCCTCGACCCCTTCGAGGCCATGAGGCCCGGGTCCCCGGCCATCCACGAGAGGATAATGAGGGGAAGGGCCTGGGTAGACGTGCAGGACAACGTCGCCTGCACGCTCGAGTACTCGGAGGGGGACGTGGACCGGGCCCTGTCGGAGGCCGACGTGGTGATAGAGAGGAGGTTCCACACCAACCGCAGGTACCACCTCCAGCCCGAGCCCAAGGTGGCCGTGAGCAGGCCGGACCCCGACGGGGGCGTCACGGTCTGGACCACGACCCAGACGGTCCACAACACCAAGATCCTCATCTCCCAGGTCTTCGGCATACCCCAGAGCAGGGTGAGGGTCAAGAAGGTCTTCCTGGGCGGGGGGTTCGGGTCGAGCATCCACACAAACCTAGTGACCCTCGTGGCGGTCGCCCTCAGCAGGAAGGCGAGGAGGCCCGTCAGGATAGCCCTCACCAGGGAGGAGGACATCATGCACGACCACGTCTCCTTCGAGATGCACATGAGGATCAGGGCGGGGGCGAAGAGCAGCGGGAGGCTCTCGGGGGCCGAGTTCGAGAACGTCATGGACATAGGGGCCCACCAGATACAGCCGTACCCGCTGCTCGGCACGGCGCTGGGCTGGTTCGTCTCCCTCTACAAGTGGGGACCCATCAGGTACGTGGGGAAGGCGATCTACACCAACAAGGTCCCCAGCTGCGCCCTCAGGGGCTATGGGAACCCGCAGGTCACCTGGGCGGTCGAGACCGTCGTCGACGAGCTGGCCGAGGAGGTGGGCATGGACCCGGTGGAGTTCAGGCTGAGGAACTACGTGGGCAAGGGCGACCTGTTCTGGGGGCAGGGGCCCACCGTGAAGAGCATCATCAGGAGCGACGGCGTGCCTGAACTCATGAGGAGGGGGGCGGAGCTGATCGGCTGGGGGAGCAGGCCGAGGCCCGGGGAGCAGACCGGCAGGTACAGGAGGGGCATAGGAGTGGCCAGGGGATTCCACACCTCGGGGGCCGGCGGACCCCTGTCCGGGTCGGTGATCGACTACTCGGGGGCGTTCCTCAAGGTGAACGAGGACGGGAGCGTGGACTACGTGACGGCCCTCCAGGACCACGGCGGCGGCACGCTGGACGCCCACGCCAAGATCATAGCGGAGGAACTCTGCATCCCCCTCGAGAAGGTGAACGTAGTCTGGTCCGACAGCTCCACCACCGTCTACGACGTTTGCACCCACGCCTCCAGGGGCGTCTACGTGGGAGGGGAGGCCGCCAGGAGGGCGGCCAGGGAGGTGAAGAGGAAGATCCTGGAGTACGCGGTCAGGATCCTGGACGTGGCCGTGGGCCCCGAGGCCCTGAGGATGAGGTACGACGAGGAGCTGAAGGACGCCGTAATCTACGTGGAGGGGTCGGACGCCTGGACGACCCTTGGGGAGGTGGCCAGGACCGCCTGGCAGAGGAACTGGGGGTCCATCTCGGCGTCGGTGAGCTACAGGGCCACCGCGGCCCCGCCGAGCTTCACCGCCTACTTCGTGGAGGTGGAGGTGGACACCGAGACGGGCAGGGTCAGGCCCGTCAGGGTGGTGGCGGGCGCGGACATCGGCACGGTGATCAACCCCGAGCTGGCGGAGGGGCAGGTTCAGGGCGGGTTCGTCATGGGTTGGGGCTGGGCCGTCCTGGAGGACACGCCCTACAACCCCGAGACCGGGGCGCTGGAGAACATGGGGTTCATCACGGACTACAAGGTCCCCACCGCGGGGGACATACCCTCAGTCGAGGACTTCAGGGTGATATTCGCCAACACCTACGAGCCCACAGGCCCGTTCGGGGCCAAGGGGATAGGGGAGGCCGCCAGCAACCCGGTCGCGGCCGCCGTGGCCAACGCGATCTACGACGCCATAGGGGTCAGGTTCTACGAGCTCCCGATCACTCCCGAGAGGATACTGAGGGCCCTCAGGGAGAGGGAGCGCCGAGGGCGGGAATCCGCCCAGGAGAAGGGGGGTGGCCTGAGCTGACCGAGGGAGCCGGTTCTGAGGTCGGTGGCGGGATCCGGGAGTTCCCGGTGAACCGATTCAACACCCACATAATCCCGGTGGAGTTCGAGTACCACGAGCCCAGGACCATAAGGGAGGCCCTGGAGCTCCTGGCGAGGTGGGGGGAGGCCGCCAGGATACTGGCCGGGGGGACCGACCTCCTGGTGCAGATGAAGATGCGGAGGGTCGAGCCGAAGTGCGTCATTAACATCAAGAGGATACCCGAGCTGGACTACGTCAGGGAAGGGCCCACCGGCGTGAGGATAGGGGCGGCCACCAGGCTGAGGAGGCTCGAGAGGAGCGGGACCATCAGGAGGCTCTTCCCGGCCCTGTACCGGGCCATAAGGTGGATGGCCTCGGTTCAGGTCAGGAACATGGCCACCATAGGGGGCAACCTGTGCAACGCCTCCCCCGCGGCGGACACCGCCCCTCCCCTGATGGTCTACGGGGCGAGGGTGAAGCTCGCCAGCGTCTCGGGGGAGAGGACCCTCCCGATCGAGGACTTCTTCACGGGCCCCGGCAGGACGGCCATGAGGCCAGGGGAGATGCTGACCGAGATCTGGATCCCGAGGCAGCCTGAGGGGACGGGCTCCGCGTTCATCAAGGTGGCGAGGACAGCCATGGACCTGGCCAAGGTGAACGTGGCCGTCGCGCTGACCCTCAGGGGGTGGTCCGCCTCCGACGTCAGGATAGCCCTGGGCTCTGTCGCCCCCACGCCCATGAGGGCGAGGGAGGCCGAGGCCGCGCTCGAGGGGAGGCCGCCCACCGAGGACCTGCTGAGGAGGGTCGGCGAGATAGCCTCGGAGGAGATCAGGCCCATAACCGACGTCAGGTCTACGGCGGAGTACAGGCGCGAGGTCACCAAGGTCATCGTGGCTGACGCCCTCCGCGAGGCCCTGGGCATGGTCAGGGTCGGGGACGGGGGTGAGGTGCGATGATGGAGCCCAAGGTCATCAGGTTCAGGCTGAACGGTGAGTGGCTCCAGCTCAGCGTGATGCCGAACGAGCTCCTGATAAACGTGCTCAGGGACAGGCTCCACCTCACGGGAACCAAGTACTGGTGCGGCATAGGGGAGTGCGGTGGGTGCACGGTCCTGCTGGACGGCGAGCCCGTCCTGTCCTGCCTGACCCTGGCCGTCGACGTCGACGGGAGGGAGGTCACCACCATAGAGGGCCTCGCCTCTGGGGAGGAAGACCTCACGCCCCTCCAGAGGGCTTTCATAGAGGAGGGGGCCATTCAGTGCGGGTTCTGCACGCCCGGCTTCATACTCACGGCCCAGGCCCTCCTGAGGGAGAACCCCAACCCCACGGAGGAGGAGATCAAGGAGTACGTCAGGGGGAACCTCTGCAGGTGCACGGGCTACGTCAACATAATCAGGGCCATCAAGAGGGCCGCCTCAGAGGCCGCTGGGTCTCGGGCCCCCGAGCCGGCCTCGGGAGGGGAGCCGGGGTGATGCGAACCCCGTGGGGAGGTGTGGTTGAGAGGGTAGGGAGGTGTGCGCGAGTTGGGTAGCCTGAAGGGTAGGGACGTGATCTCCGCCCTGGACTTCTCCAGGGAGGAGGTGGAGGGGCTCTTCCGGCTGGCCGAGAGGCTGAGAGAGGAGATCGCCGAGAGGGGCGTCCTGGACTACGCCAGAGGGAAGCTGATGGCCACCGTCTTCATGGAGCCGAGCACCAGGACCAGGCTCAGCTTCACCTACGCCATGGTCAAGCTGGGCGGGGCAGTGGTGGACTTCGGCCCGGAGGCCGCTACCAGCAGGGCCAAGGGGGAGAGCCTGGAGGACTCCCTCAGGATGGTGGACGGCTACGGCCCCGACGTGATCGTTCTGAGGCAGGGCACACCCGGCATGGCCGCGAAGGTGGCGGAGATATGCGAGGCCCCCGTGATAAACGCCGGCGACGGGTGGAACGAGCACCCGACCCAGGCCCTGCTGGACGTGTACACTATCTGGAGGGAGCTGGGCAGGGTCGACGGCGTGACTGTGGGCATAATGGGCGACCTGAAGCATGGGAGGACCCCGAGTTCACTGTCCTACATGCTCTCCCTGTTCGATGGCGTCAGGATACGGTACATAGCCCCCGACCCCCTGCAGATCAGGCCGGAGGTCGTGGAGAGGATAGAGGGCAGGGTGGAGTACTCCAAGACCTCGACGCTGGAGGACGTGATCGAGGAACTCGACGTGCTCTACGTCACCAGGCTCCAGAAGGAGAGGTTCCCCGACCCGGAGGAGTACGAGAGGCTGAAGGGGAGCTACAGGGTGGACGCCGACTTCCTGAGGAGGTTCAGAAAGATCCCCATCATAATGCACCCGCTGCCCAGGGTGTGGGAGCTCGACGAGAGCGTCGACTCCCTCCCGCAGGCCAAGTACTTCCAGCAGGCCGTCAACGGGATGTACGTAAGGGCCGCCCTGGTGAAGGAGATCCTGGGGGTCTGAACCCCCGGTCGGCTGGCGTCTGGCCGGGGGGCCACTCCCCCTCCTCCAACTATTTATTGAAGCCGGAGCCGTCCCCAGCGGATCTGAGCGCCCGGGCCCGCCGGAAGGGCTCTGGGCGTCAGACTCAAGGAGGGCAGGTTGAGATGCTGCCCGAGTTCGAGTATCACAGGCCAGCTTCTCTCGAGGAGGCCGTCAGGCTCCTCTCGGAGCTGGGGCCAGACGCCAGGGCGATAGCGGGAGGGACGGACCTGGTCGTGAAGATGAGGGCCGGCCTGGTGAGCCCGAGGCACGTCGTAGATCTGAGCAGGCTGCAGGAGATACGGTTCATCAGGGACGAGGGGGACCGGATCAGGATAGGGGCCGCCACCACCCTGTGGGAGATAGAGAACTCGGAGGAGATCGCCCGCGGGGTTCCCGTCCTCAGCGAGGCCGTCGGGCTAATGGCGAGCTGGCACATCAAGACGACGGCCACCATAGGGGGCAACCTGTGCAACGCCTCACCGGCGGCGGATACTGCCCCTCCCCTGATGGTCCACGGGGCCACGCTGGTGATCGTCGGTCCCGGAGGCAGGAGGGAGGTTCCCGTCGAGGGGTTCTTCACGGGGCCGGGGCAGACGGTCCTGGGGGTCGGAGAGGTCCTGGCGGAGGTGGTCGTCCCGAAGTTGCGACCGGGACAGAGTGCGGCCTTCGAGAAGCTCACGGTGAGGGAGGGGGCCCTCTCCATAGTCTCCGCTGCCGCCTTGGTCGAGGTCTCCGGGGGGCGGGTCGTCGACGCGAGGGTCGCGCTCGGGGCCGTGGCCCCGACGCCGATAAGGGCCTCCAGGGTGGAGGAGGCTCTCAGGGGTCAGCCGGCTACCAGGGAGGCCGTGAGGAGCGCAAGCAGGGAGGCGAGGGCTGACGTGAGGCCGATAACGGACGTGAGGGGGTCGAGGGAGTACAGGGAGGAGATGTCCGTCACCCTGGTGAGGAGGACCCTTGAGAGGGCCTTGGAGAGGGCAGGGGGTGTGTCGGCGTGAGGGTCGAGGGAGACGGGACCGTCCTGGTGAGGTTCACCCTCAACGGCCGGAAGGTGGAGGTGACCACCAGGCCTAACGCCACGCTGCTGGACCTCCTGAGGAACGAGCTGAAGATCCTCAGCGTGAAGCGGGGCTGCGAGACCGGCGAGTGCGGGATGTGCACCGTGCTGGTGGACGGCCTCCCGGTCAGGTCGTGCCTGATGCTGGCCCCGCAGGTCGACGGGAGGAGCGTCACCACGGTCGAGGGGATCGGAGAGCCGGAGAGGCTGCACCCCGTTCAGGAGGCGTTCGTGGAGGCCGGGGCCGTGCAGTGCGGGTTCTGCACGCCCGCCATGGTCCTGACGGCCAAGGCGCTGCTCGACCGCGTCCCGAACCCGGACGAGCGGACTGTGAGGGAGGCGATCCTTGGCGTGCTGTGCAGGTGCACCGGCTACGCCAAGATAGTCAGGGCCGTGAGGCTGGCGGCCGAGAGGGTGGCGGGGGGTGTGAGGGGATGAGCTCGATCTCCGTACTGGAGGAGATTCGGAAGGCTGAGGAGTTCCTGGTCGTGGGCAAGGGCGTCAGGAGGATCGACGCCGTGGACAAGGTCACCGGGAGGGCCAGGTTCACGGGCGACTTCGTCCTGAAGGACGCCCTCCACGTCAGGCTGGTGAAGAGCCCCATCCCCCACGGGAGGATCATCGAGATAGACGCCGAGAGGGCCCTGAGCCTGGGCCCCGTCCGCGTCTTCACGGCCGCGGACATTCCCGGGGAGAACCAGGTGGGCTACGCCCTGCCGGATCAGCCCCTCCTGCCCGCGGACAAGGTGAGGTACGTCGGAGAGCCGGTCGCCCTCGTGGCGGCCCCGGACGAGGACCTCACCGAGAAGGCCGCCGAGCTTGTGGAGGTGAGGTACGAGGAGCTCCCCGCAGTGTTCGACCCGCTCGAGGCGATGGAGAGGTCCGACGTTCTTGTGCACGAGGACAGGGGCACGAACATAGCCGAGATGACCAAGGTGAGGAAGGGAGACGTCGAGAGAGGATTCGAGGAGTCAGACGTAGTCGTGGAGAACACCTACCGGACGGGCCACCAGGAGCACGCCCCCATGGAGACAGAGGGGGCCGTCGCCATACCGGACACCCAGGGAGGGGTGACGGTAATCGCCTCCATACAGTACCCGCACCTCTGCCAGAGGATCACGGCGAGGGTCCTGGGGCTGCCACACAGCATGGTCAGGGTCGTCCAGCCCTACGTCGGCGGAGGGTTCGGCGGGAAGGACGACATGGGTCCCATTGTGAGTGCCATGGCTGGCCTGGTGGCCGTGAAGACCGGCAAGCCGGCCGTGCTGGTCTACAGCCGGAGGGACAGCTTCACCTCCACATGCAAGAGGGACCCGTCAATCGTCAGGTACAAGACCGGAGCGACGAGGGACGGAAAGCTGAAGGCAATCGAGGTCGAGATCATACTCGACTCCGGCGCCTACGCGAACAGGGGGCCGTACGTCCTCTGGAGGGCCACGATGCACGCGGGCGGGCCGTACGAGATCCCGAACGCCAAGGTAGACGGCTTCCTGGTGTACACCAACAAGGTGTTCGAGGGGTCCTTCAGGGGGTTCGGGAACCCACAGGTCCAGTTCGCAGCCGAGAGCCAGCTAGACGAGCTGGCCGAGAGGCTGGGCATGGACCCGCTGGAGATAAGGCTCAAGAACCTGCTGAGGCCCGGGAGCAGGACTATAACCGACCAGCTCCTGGAGTCCTCGGTCGGAATATACGAGGCGGTCAAGCTTCTTGGAGAGAGGACCGGGTTCAGGGCGAAGTGGCGCGAGTACGGGAGGGAGAGGGCCGGTAGGGTCAGGAGGGGGATAGGGATAGCCTGCGGCTACCACGGGATAAGCACCAGTAGGGGAGTGCCGGACTGGTCCAACGCCACCGTCATCCTCGGGAGGGACGGCAGCGTCACCGTGGAGACGGGCATATGCGAGATAGGGCAGGGCAGCTGGACAGCCCACGCCCAGATAGCGGCGGAGGTGCTGGGCGTGCCCGTTGAGAGGGTCAAGGTGGTCGGGGGGACCAGCGACGCCCCGGACACCGGCGCGACGCACGCATCTAGGGGGTCCAGCATAGGGGGGATAGGGGTGTACGTCGCGGCGAAGAAGCTGAGGGAGAGGCTGGCGGAGGTGGCCGCCAGGCTGCTGGAGTGCGACCCCTTGGAGGTGGAGATAAGGGAGGGCAGGGCCTTCCGCAGGGACAACCCCGACGACTACGTGGAGTGGGAGGATCTCGTCCAGGCGGCCTACAGCATGGGCTACGAGATGAGCGCCACCGGCTACTTCTTCCTGCCGAAGGGCACGTTCGACATGGAGAGGGGGCTGGGATACGCGTACCCGGCGTTCAGCTACATCGCCAACGTGGCTGAGGTGGAGGTGGACCTGGAGACCGGCAAGGTGAGGGTCGTGAGGGTCTGGCCCGCCCTGGCCGCGGGGAAGATCCTGAACCCGACCCTGGTGGAGGGGCAGATCGAGGGTGCCATCGCCCAGGGAATGGGGTACGCCCTCACAGAGGAGCTGAAGTTCGAGAACGGGCGCATGCTGAACCCGAACTTCACGGACTACCTGATCCCGACCTCACTCGACATGCCGGAGGTCGAGGAGCCGATCTACGTGGAGGACCTCTACGAGTACGGGCCGTTCGGGGCCAAGGGCGTGGGAGAGATGGCGCTTATCCCGACGCCGGCGGCCATAATGAACGCCGTGAAGAACGCGACGGGCGTGAGGATAGCGGAGATCCCGGCCACCCCCGAGAAGGTTTACTTCGCCCTGAGGAGGGCTGGGGTGATGCCCGGGGAGTGATCCCCGTGTGATGAGGGTCAGGGTGCGCTTCTACGCCGTACTGGGGCACCGCGTCGGCGTGAGTGAGGTCACTCTGGAGCTGCTCGACGGGGCCAGGGTGGGGCACGCCGTGGAGGAGCTTGTCAGGATGTTCCCGGGGGCGCTGAGGAGGATGAGGGCCCTGATGGGATACGCCTACTGGGTCGCCAGGGACGGGCTTCAGGTCTCTCTAGAGGACGAGCTAAGGGACGGAGACGAGCTCGTGGTGTTCCCGCCAATATCGGGTGGGTCTCTGCGGACTCAGCTGGAGGGATCGCCCTCGGCCGGTCTACCGACCCGCTCGAGGTCCTCAAGCCGGTCCACGTCCACCAGGACCTCCTCCTCTCCAACGGGAACCCTCAGAATCTCTCCTCGGTGCCTTCGGACCACGGCCTTCAGCCCCATCGTGGCCTCTTCGATCCCGAGGATCTCGGGGATGAGGGAGCGGTCGAACAGGATGGGGTGACCCGACCTCCCGGCGTGGGACGCCACGGCTATCCTCGGCCTGCCGCGGGCGTAGGCCAGTATGACCTTGTCGATCGCCCGGGGTGAGATGAACGCCACGTCGGCCGGGAGTATGGCCACGGCCTCCGAGTTCGGGGAGGCGGAGGCCACGCCCACCCTCACGGAGCTGGACATGCCCCCCCGGTACTCCGGGTTCCTGACGACCCGCAGCCTCTCGTCCCGCAAGTCGGAGATCTCGACCTCCACCAGCTCCGCCTGATACCCGGTGACCACGATGACCTCCGACGCGAGGGACGCGAGGGCCGTCTCCACGACCCTCCTTATGAGGGACTTGCCCCCGACCCTGAAGAGCAGCTTGTTCCCGGCCTCGAACCTCCTGGACTCGCCAGCGGCGAGCACCACCAGCGAGACCCTGGGCACCTCAGGCTCGGAACCCCTCTCCCCAGAGCCCTCTCCCGGCGTAGACCACCACCTCCTCGCCGGCCTCCAGCCTCTCGACCCCCTCCGGGATCTCTATGAATCCGTCGGACTCCACGACGGGCCGGCGGCAGAAGCTCGGCGTCTTCAGCGGGATCACCTCCTCCCCCTCCAGCCTCGCGAACGCGATCCTCCTGAAGGGGGCGTACCTCTCGTCACCCACCGAGTCCCTCAGCCTCCCCCAACCGACCTCGACCCTCGCCTCCGGCGGGAGGCCGACCATCGCCCTCACCAGGGGGAGGAGAACGTAGACCAGGCCCACGATCATGGACTGGTAGTGGCCGGCGAGCAAGACCACGGGCTTCCCCCCGACGAACGCCGCGCTCGTCACCCGCCCCGGCTTGAGCCTGAGCCCCCGAAACGCGGGCTCGAATCCGTCCATCGACTTGAGGGTCGTCCACACGTAGTCCCACCGGCCGATCGACGTCCCGCCCACCGTGACGACGACGTCGGCCTCGCTCAGGGCTCGCCGAAGGATCTCCCCTATCTCGCCCGGGTCGTCTGGGGCGATCGGCATCCTCAGGGGCTCTCCCCCGTTTCGCCTGACGGCCTCCCCCACCACAGCGTGCCTGACCTCCAGCTTCCTTCCCAACCCGCCGGACTCGCCGGGGGAGTAGCTCAGCTCGCTGCCGACCGGCACTACGGCCACCCTCGGCCTCCTCGCCACCCTGATCCTGTGGAACCCCAGGTCGGCCAGCAGGTCAAGGTGCCTGGGCTCCACCCGCTCGCCGGACCTGAGCACCACCTGCCCAGCCCTCACGTCGGCCCCGGCCGGGAGAACGTTCTTCCCCGGGCGGATCGGGGTCCTCACGACTATTCGATCTCCCTCCAGCGGGACCGACTCCACCGGAATGACGGCGTCGGCCCCCTCGGGCAGGTACGCGTCGGTCGCCACGTAGACGGCGCAACCCGGATCCAGGCGACCCGGATCCTCGCCTATCCGAACCTCCCCCGTCACCCGAAGCCTCACGGGGCTCGAGGGTCCCGCCTCCGAGGTGTCGGCCGACGAGACCGCGTACCCGTCGAAGAGGGACGTGGGCCTCCTGGGGACGTCCCAGGGGGCCCTCAGGTCCTCCGCAGAGACCCTCCCGACGGCCTCCGGTAGGGGGACCTCCTCCACCTCCGTCGGCCGGGCCCTGGACAGGAGGGCGTCGAGGGCCTCGTCGAGCGGGGAGTACCTGAACAGCTTCTCCCTGAGGCTCAATCCGAACCCCTCTCTAGGGCCTCTATCATCCCGTCTGCCATCGACATCGAGCCGGGGGGCGTGACCCCCTTCACCACGGCCAGCATCTCCGCCACCACGCTGACGGCGACCTCCCCGGGGGTGTCAGACCCGAGGTCGAGGCCGGACGGCACCCTCAGGACCCCCTTGAGCCTGGAGAAGTCGAGCCCCTCGTCCCTGAGCCTGGCCAGCAGCTTTCCTCCCTTCGTCTTGCTCCCCAGGAGGCCGACGTACCTCGGGAGCCTCTCGAGGCCGCACAGGAACTGCAGCACCCTGTACTCCACGTTCGGCTCGCCGTGGGCTATGAAGAGGAGGTCCTCCGGGCCCGGCGGATCCCTCGCGAGTCCCTCGACGGGGTCACCGACCCTCAGCTCGGCCCCCGGAAACCTCGCGGGCGTGGCCGTCTCCGGGTGGTCGTCCACCACCACGGAGCGCCACCCCAGGACCTGGGCCACCCTGTGGACCTGGAGGGCCACGTGCCCGGACCCCACTAGGAAGAGCCTCGGGTCTGGCACCAGCACGTCGATGAACACGGTTGACTCACCCCCGCACAGGTGGCCGGTGTCTATGGCCCCGGGAGAGCCGGACTCGGTGAAGCTGAACCTGAGGAGCCTGGGCCTGCCGTCCTGGAGCGCCTCCCTTGCCGCCTCGACGACCAGCCTCTCGAACTCCCCTCCCCCGAGGGTCCCGAAGACGCCGTCCTCGAGCACGGCCAGCTTGGCCCCCGGGTCCCTGGGGCCTGAGCCCACCTTCTCCACGACCGTGCAGAGCGCCACCCGCCTGCCCCTGCTCAGCTCCCGAGCCGCCTCCGCGAGGACGGCTGGATCTCCGGCCGGCATCTACCTGAGGAAGGGGCGGTCAAATATTATCCTGAGAGGGAGCCCCCGCAGGCCGGGAGGGCGGGTTCGCCCGGGGGTCACCTCCCGAGGGGGCACCACCTCCTGAACCCGAGTAGAGCCTCGGCGGAGGCCCCGGTGACGCCGTAGAGCACGATCTTTTCCGAGGGGGCGGAGATCAGGTCGTCGAGGGTGCCGTTGGCCACCACGCTGCTGGTCACGAGGGCGAGGTCGGCCCACTGGACGGCCTCCCCGTCCGAGGAGTGGGGCTCCACCTCGACGCCCTCTACCATCTTCCCGACGTTCCTGGGATTCATGTCGGTTATCCTCAGGCGGGCCCCGCTGAGCGGCCGGGCCAGGGAGCGAGCCATGGCCGGCTGGTACCCTATCAGGGCCACCCTCTCGACGCCCAGTCCGGATACCCACTCGGCCAGCCTCTCCGCGCACCTCCAGGGGTCCTTGTCCCTGCAGTGGACAGTCCTGTCCGCGAGGCCCAGCGCCCGGACCAGGGCGTTGGACGTCGCCACCAAGATAGCCCTCAGGCGGAGGTCTGAGGCGTCGAGCTTCAGGACCTCGCCCAGGGTTCCGGAGAACTCCCACGGGTGTCCGGTGAAGGCCTGCCCCCTGGCGCCGAGGACCGTCGCCTCGACCATCCTCTCCTCGCCCCGGGCGAGGGGGAACTCCATGCTTCCGGGGTCGCCGATGGCCTCGTCAGGAGACAGGACCTCCGCTCGGACCTCAACTGACTCGTCCTGAAGTCCTCTCTCCGCAATCAGGTCACTGAGAGCCCATTTCAGTTTCTCGATCAGGGTCCCCACGGGTTGGCCAGGCCCGCGACTTGCCAAAAACCTCTCACGGGTCGGCGAAGTCGGTAGCGGATCCTTTATTTCGTGCGGTTGGCGGGCGTGCCGCGGTGACGGGGAGGAGACTCTCGAGGGATTTCTTCTGCAAGGACCCGGTGACGCTGGCCGTCGATCTCCTGGGCAAGCTGCTCGTCCACGAGTCTCGAGAGGGAAAGACCTCCGGGATAGTGGTGGAGACTGAGGCCTACCTCGGGAGGGAGGACAGGGCGTCGCACGGGTACGGGGGCAGGAGGACCCCCAGGATGGATCCCCTCTACGGGCCGTGCGGGCGCGCCTACGTGTACGTGGTGCACGGGAAGCCCCTGCTGAACGTGGTGGCCGGACCGCCTGGGGAGCCGACTGCCGTTCTGATCAGGGCGCTGGAGCCCAGGGAGGGGATAGAGCTCATGGCCAGGAGGCGGGGGGTGAAGGTGGAGAAGCCCTCGGACATGAAGAAGCTCTGCTCCGGTCCGGGGAGGCTCACCCAGGCCATGGGAATAACGAAGGAGCACAACGGTGCGGACCTGGCGGAGGGGCCCATATACTTCGAGGACGTGGGGTACGAGGTCGGGGAAGTCGTGAGGAGGCCCAGGGTCGGGGTGGACTATGCTGGCGAGGACGCCCTCAGGCCGCTGAGGTTCTACGTTGCCGGGAGCAGGTTCGTATCGAGGAGGTAAGGGGTCGCCGCGATGGAGGCCTCTCCAAGCTCAGCTCCACTTTTTATTTTCACGTAATTCACATTATCCACGTATGGCAAATATCACGCTAAGCATTCCGGAGGAGCTGTACAGGCTGATGAAGAAGTACAGGAGCGTCAACTGGTCTGAAGTTGCCAGGAGAGCCATAGTCAAGGAGATCCTCCACATGAAGGCACAGGACGAAGGTCTGACGCTGAGGGAGCTTGACCTCCTTCTAGAGGTCAGCGGAGTGACCGTCACCGGAGAAGAGCCGACGACCGACGAGGCGGAGCTTCAGAGGAGAATGAGGGTGAGGGAGAGGAGGAGAATCACCAACCTTGGCGTCGAGGAGGGGGCCTCTTGATGGCGATCCTGGACACATCCTCCCTCATGGCCAGGGTCAAGAAGGGGCTCGAGATCCGGGAGAACGTCACCTCGATAGCGCTGATCGAGTACCCGCCGCTAAGGGGCTACCAGAAGTTCCGCGGACAGATATACTTCATATCCGTGAGGGATCAAATACTCGCCGCCAGCCTCCAAGAGAGGCTTAGGGAGCTGGGGAAGCCCATGAGCGCCGCCGACCTCCTAGTGGCGGCAGCCTGCATCAACAGGGGTGAGGAACTGATCACCAAGGACGAGGACTTCTTGACGGTGAGGGGGGTTGAGCCATCGTTTAGGGTAAGGGTGGAGGCCTAACGTCGGGGGACCTCGCAGGAACGCGTCGCACTCACCTTATTGGCATGAGAAAATCTAAGACAAAGGAGGGCGGGCCGGTGCGGCCTGCTCGCAGCAGAGTAAGGGCATGTGTCAGGGGGAGAGACCCGTGCGCCGGTCAGGGAATCCCCCATTCGGGGCTCGAAGAGGGCCCCGATAGTTCCGGGTGAGCGACTTTGATGAAGGTCGAGGTCAAGTCGGTCCTGAACAGGCACAGGAGGAGGGACGACTGGTTCCTCGACGAGTACTCGGTTAACCCCTACTACGGGTGCCCCTTCTCCTGCGTGTACTGCTACACCAGGGGGACGAAGTACGGCTCCGGGCGCCCTGGGGTAGTCAAGGCCAAGGTGAACGCCCCCGAGGTCTTGGCGAGGCAGCTCAGGGCGGAGTCCAGGGCGGGCAGAAGGGGCTTCATCGCCCTCGGGACGGCGACCGAGCCCTACATGCCGGCCGAGGTCGAACTCAGGCTGACCAGGCGGTGCCTCGAGGTGATCTCCTCCCTGAGGTTCCCCGTGCATG
Organism: uncultured Nitrososphaerota archaeon; assembly: GCA_964594835.1. Classification (GTDB taxonomy): domain Archaea; phylum Korarchaeota; class Korarchaeia; order Korarchaeales; family Korarchaeaceae; genus DRBY01. The sequence continues at coordinate 61,170 of CAZQNA010000002.1, read as the reverse complement.
TGCTGACCAAGTCCGACCTCGTGCTGAGGGACGCCGACCTGCTGAGGGAGGCGGCCGAGAGGGCAATCCTCCCGCCGGACCTTAGGGGGAGGGTCAGAGGGGTCATCGTGACCGTCTCAATCTCGACTCTCGACCCGGAGGCCGCGAGGGCGTTCGAGCCGGGCGCCCCGCCGCCGGAGCGCAGGTTAGAGGTCGTGAGGAGGCTCTCAGAGGAGGGGCTGGCCGCCGGGGTGGCCTTCATCCCAGTCCTCCCGGGGATCTCAGACGGCGAGGAGGAACTCGACCGCATGATCGAGGCCGCGGCGGAGGCAGGGGCGAGCCACGTCTTCGTCGGCGCCCTAACCGTCCCAGGGGATGTGAGAGCGGCCGTCGAGGGCCTGCTCTCCCAGAGGTTCCCGGAACTCCTGGCAACCTACCGAGATCTCTTCTCCTCCAGCCCCTATCCACCCGGCAGCTACCAAGCGAGGCTTGACAAGCTGGCGAGGGAGGCCTGCAGGAGGCACGGGGTCCGGTACATGCTCTTGTGAACATATCCTCCCCTTGACGCGTCTACCGGGTCAGAGGTCTGATAGCACCTCCTCTATCAGCTTAATCAGTTCCTTGTCCCTCTCAATCGCCTCCTCGGCATCTCTCGCGAGAAGGAATGGGGCCGATGATCGCCAGTCCAGGTGACAGGGGGTCAACGCGCGGGCGGCCGTCAAGATCTTCCGATAAACTTAAGATGTAAGAAAAGTAAGACTTGTTGGAGCCAGCTCATGGGGGAGAGGGGCGAGTGCACGAAGAGGCGAATAGTCTACGGGGTCGTCACGGTGAGCTCAAAGGGTCAGATCTCCATACCCGTGGCGGCCAGGGAGGACCTCAACATCCGGGAGGGAGACCAGCTGCTGGTTCTCAGGAGGAGAGACGACGCGGGCATCGTTCTGATTAAGCTGGACGCGATGGACGAACTCATGGGCAGGCTCCGAGAGGACGAGGAGTTCTTCCTCAAGCTGAGGAGGTTGGGAGGTGATCGAGGTGGGTGAGAGGAGGTACACTTGCAAGGATTGTAAGTATTACAGGCCCATAGACGAGGAGAAGGGGGACTGCTTCGGGCACGTGGTACCGGCGGACATGCCTGTCGAGAAGTGTCCAGCCAAGGCGTTTGAGCCGAGGGAGTAGTGTGAGGGAGCCGCAGGTCCCTCAGGGCAGGTGCGATGACGAAGTGACAGATAGGAGCGAGGACGATGCTCTCTCGTTGCTGAGTAAGTTAAATAATGTAATACAATGAGTAATTTATTGATGACGCCGGGGAAGATACGGACCAGCGTCTACCTAGACGAGGAGGTCTGGGAGGCCTTCAAGGCCGCGGCAAGGAGGAGGGGGATCGAGGCGAGCCGGCTTCTGGAGGAGATACTCAGGGAAGAGGTTGTGACGGGTCTGGAGGAGGCCCTCCTTGACCTGGCTGGCGAGGTCGACTACGAGGTGGACTTCGAGCCCGTCAGGCCCTCGGCGCCGGTCGGCCCGCTGGTGAGGGAGATGAGGGATGCCAGGGCCGGTGGTGTATCTGGATAGCAGCGCGTGCATCAAGAGGTACGTCCTGGAGGAGGGGAGCGAGGAGGCTCGGAAGGCGTACATCAGGGCGTACTCCGGTGAGGTCACCCTCTCCATGAGCATCTGGAACGTGGGGGAGGTGCTGGGCGCGCTGGACAGAGCCCTCAGGCTGGGGAGGCTCGACGCCTCGGCCCACTCGACGGCCCGCTCCCGCTTTCTTTCAGAGACCCTGAGGATGTGGAGGCTGGGCGCGTTGTCCCTGGTGCCTGTCAAGTCGTCGCTGCTCGCGGAGAGCTGGAGGATACTTGAGAGGCGGCACCTGTACGTCGCAGACGCCCTTCAGATCTCCACCGCGAAGCACGTGCGGGCGGAGGTGCTCCTCACGGGGGACTCCAGGCTGGCCGAGGCGGCGGAGGCCGAGGGGGTGCCGTCCCGGGTTCTGGGCTGAACTCCCGGCTTCACCCGACCTTTGCCAGCTCGTCCCGGGCCAGCTGGACCATCCTCTCCGCCGACCTTATCTTGGCCTTGGCCAGCATCTCCTTGCCCCTCTTCAGGGCGTCGTCGGCCTCGTCCAGGAGCTCCAGGGCCTTCTCGTACCGGGCCCTGGCCTTCGCCACGTCCTTCCCCTCCGAGTCGAGCAGATCTATCTCCTCGCCCACCGTCACCGCCTCGGCGTAGATCTCCTCGAGCCTCTCCTTAAGCTCCTTCTCCTCTCTCCTCCTCTCCTCTATGGCAGCCTCCTTGCCCCTCTTGATCTGCTTCAGCTCCTCCTCCACGCTCCTAATAGCGTGGGCCAGAAGCCTGGAGAAGTTGGTGGCGTCCTCCATGGCCGTCTCGAAGCCGTCCTTGAGGCCGTACGCCCCTCCCACCACGGCACCGGTGAGCGCGCTCTTGATGCTGTCAACGTCGCCCCCCAGCAGGCCGCTGGCCAGGCTGGCCAGGCCTCCCCCGGTTATGGCGCCCCAGAGGGACTTCCTGACTATCCCTCCCCCCTCGACCTCGTAGACCACCTTGATGTCCCTGTCCACGGGAGCCGCCACCAGCGTCCCCCTCTCGTCCATGTACCGGACCTTCATCCTGGCGAAGTCCTCAGAGATCTCCTTGTCCGAAATGGCCGTGCCCTCTAGGGCCAGCTGGGTCATGAGCCTCTCGACGAAGCTCTCGAAGTACTCGCTCAGATCCTGAACGTAGTAGTAGAACGAGTTGACCTTGTAGCTCATACGGCTAAATCTCGGCCCGCGGATTTAAACACTCTGAACGCTTGGTCTCCTCCCCGGCCGGCTAAGGGGCCCAGAGGGCCGGCGGGTCGGGCTAACCGGCCGGCAGGAGGCCCAGCCTCCTGAGCTGGGAGAGGGTCCTCTCCCTCAGCTCGGCGGTGGGCGGGAGGTCGGCGACCAGCCTGCCGCCCTCCAGGTACTTCACATAGGCCCCCTCGGTCCTGACACCGCACTCGGGGCACTCTGGAGGCTCGGGGCCCTTCGGCAGAACGGTGTACCTGAGGCACCTGGGGCACCTGAAGACGTCCTTGGCCCCTGACCTTATGCCCCTCTTGGCCCTCGGCTCGCCCTCCACCTCCACCACGTCCATGCCGAAGTCCACCGGGTCGGCCCCGCATATCCTGCTCCCCACGCCGAAGGCGTCGGCCCCGGCCCTCGCGAGGCTCTCCACGGACACCTCGTCCAGGCCGCCAGACACGAATATCTTGACGTGGTTGAAGCCGCGGAGGTCGAGCTCCCACCGAACCTCCCTGACTATCTCCTCCATCCTCCCCCTTCTGGAGGAGGGGGTGTCGAGCCTCACCCCGTACAGCCTCTCCCCCAGGGCCTCAGCGGCCTTGAGAGCCTCCGTCTTCTCGTCGCAAAGCGTGTCCACCAGCGCTATCCTGGGGACGTCCTCCGGCACGGCCTCATCGAACGCCCTCCAGGCCGTGACCTGGTCACCAGCGATTATGATGAGGGCGTGCGGCATCGTGCCTACCGGCTTGAAGCCAATCTCCTCCAGGAGTATGCCGGAGGAGCCGTCCAGGCCGCCTATCAGGCTCGCCCTCTCTATCGCGAGGGAGATGGCCGGGTGGTTCCTCCTGATGCCGAAGTTCACCACAGGCCTCCCGCCGGCCGCCACCTTCACGTGCGCCGCGGCCGTGGCGACTCCAGACATGGAGCACAGGAACCCCAGGATTGAGGTCTCGAGCGGGCCGAACTCCGAGTAGGGCCCCTCTATCCTCATGACCGGCAGCCCCGGCTCGAACAGGCTCCCGTCGGGGAGGGAGTAGAGGTCCACGTTTCTACCCTCCAGGAGCCTGACGACCTCCTCGACGCCAGCCAGAACGCCCCACTCGAACCTTCCCCCCCTCCTGGACCTGGGGAGGCTCCTTGCGGCTATCTCCGCCACGACCCTCGTGTCCTGGAGGCCGAGGTGCCTGAGGGTCTCCATGGTCCTGAGGAAGTAGACGTCCACGACCCTCCCGGCCCTGATCTCCTCGCCGGTCACCACGTAAAACGGCCTGACCCCGCGCTCACCCTCCCGGCCCCGCATCTCCACCGCCGCCCAGGCCGGCGGGTTCGATATAACTGACGCTCCACGCGCGCGGAGACGTTAATACTGTGGGCCGCGGGCGGCGGTGCGATGCCGCGCGTCACCCCCGCCGACCTCGAGCTCAGGTGGGGCGAGGTCGCCGAAGAGATATCGTCCTTCTGCAGGAGGATGGTGGAGTCCGCCGGCGCCGACGGGGCCGTGGTCGGCCTCAGCGGCGGCGTCGACTCGGCCCTCACGGCGGCGCTCCTGGTGGAGGGGCTCGGGAGGGAGGCCGTGACCGTCGTCCTCATGCCAGAGGAGGGCGTCACCCCGAGGGAGGACGTGGAGGACGCCGCGGCCCTCGCCGAGTCCCTCGGCGTCGAGGTGGAGTGGGTGGACGTCACGCCGATAGTGGGGGAGTTCGAGAGGCTCCTCCCGCCGGGGGACAGGATAAGCAGGGCCAACATAAGGCCCAGGGTGCGGATGACCGTCCTCTACTACCTGGCGAACTCCTGGAACCTCCTGGTCGCGGGCACGGAAGACAGGAGCGAGATAGAGATAGGCTACTTCACCAAGTACGGGGACGGGGCCGCCGACTTCCTGCCGATCGCGGACCTCTTCAAGACGCAGGTCAGGGAGCTAGCCAGACAGCTGGGGATACCGGAGGAGATAGCGTCAAAGCCCAGCTCCCCGGGGCTCTGGCCGGGGCAGACGGCGGAGGGTGAGCTCGGTCTGAGCTACGATCAGGTGGATCTCGTCCTGCACGCGCTTCTCGACCTCAACATGGAGCCGAGGGAGATCCCCGAGGCCACCGGGGTCGAGGAGGCCGTGGTCAGGAGGGTCATAGAGCTGAGGGAGAGGAGCTGGCACAAGAGGAACCCGCCCCCGTTCCCGGTGGTGAGGCACCTCAGGCCGTAGTGGGACCGAAAGCTCAGGGGCCGCATCCGGTCGAAATGCTCGGAGCCTCTCTCCCGCATAGAACAAAATGTCCGAGACGCTAAATAGCCCCAAACCTCCAGAGCATCTCAGGTGAAGTGGATGAGAGGATGAAGGAGGCACGCGCGGATGAGCAGGATGGGGACCATGGTCGGGCGCGGAGAGTTCGTGGTCGGGCGCGTTGGGCTCGGCGAGCGGCTCCGGAGGATGTTTAAGCACCCCGGGGCCGCAGCTAGGCCCTCTCTCCCCTGCCAACGCCTGATTCATCTGACGGCGTGAAGTCCCCGCGTCGGCGGCGCGCCGCTGGTGCCGCTTTAATCTCTGCCCCCCGGGACGTTCAAGGGGCGATGTCTGCCACCGTGGAGCTGGGGGCCTACCTCGATTCAGAGGAGCCCTGCGAACTGAAGATATCTAAGCTCATGACGGGCCGCACGGCCGTAATAGCCAAGACCGGCTACGGAAAGTCGTGGACGCTCAGGAGGATAGCCGAGCAGCTCCTCGACGCCGGCTACCCCATCGGGATAATCGACCCCGAGGGAGAGCACGTCAGCCTGGCCGACGAGTACGAGATGCTCGTTGTGTCACCCAAGGGAGACGTGGACCTCGCGGGCGGGGGCTCGATCAAGAGGCTCGCCAAGGCGGCGGTCAGGGGAGTGAGCTTCGTCCTCGACCTCTCCATGTACGTGTCCAAGCCCGACGTCGCGGCGGGGCTCGTCTCAGACCTGATCAGGGAGCTCATGGAGCAGAGGGGGAGCGGCTTCCTGGTGATGATCGACGAGGCCAGGGAACTCGCCCCCGAGAGGGGTGCAAAGAGCCAGCTCGGCAAGTACGCCTCCCAGACCGAGCTCTGGGTCAACGCGCTCGCCACCAGGGGCAGAAAGAGGGGTGTGGGCCTCTTGTTCACGACCCAGAGGCCCCAGCTAGTCTCCAAGACCCTCCTGAGCCAGGCGGAGAACAAGATCGTCCTGAGGGTCGAGTACAACGCGGACGTCGGGGTGATCAGCAGGTTCCTCGGGCTGGACAGGGAGGTGACGAGGAGGATAAAGCAGCTGAACCCCGGAGAGGCCTACGTCGAGGGCCCCTTCGTCGACAGGCCGGGGTTCGTCAAGGTGGGCCCGGTTAGGACCGCCCACCTGGGCACCACCCCGCTCGTCAAGCCCAGGCCTCCCCCAAGCCTGGCCGAGGTGGTCTCCTACATCACTTCCGACGTCTCGGCCCTGATGGAGGCCCAGGCGCCGGAGCGGAAGCGTGCGGAGGCGCCCGAGGGGAAGCGGGCCCGGGAGGAGGTTGAGACCGGGGAGCCCAAGAGGGCGAGGCGGAGAGGGGCCGAAGAGGCCGCCAAGCGAAGGCCTGGCCTGGAGGCAGCCTGGGAGATGCCAAGCGAGAGGCTCGAGTCGGATGAGCTGGCGGAGCTAGTGAGAAGGAGGAACGAGCTCAGGAGGATGCTCGAACTCCTGGAGGAGTCCAGGGGGGAGATGCGCGAGGAGGTCTATGAGTTCCTGAGGGAGGAGTACGAGGAGGCGCTCGGCGGGGTCGAGAGGAGGATCGAGCCCTTCAGGAGGGAGGCGAGGCTCTCCGAGCTGATAATAGAGGCCGCGCTCCAGGACAGGCAGCTGAGGCTGAGGTTCCTCGAGGAGTCGGGCGGCGGGATCTTCGGAGGGCTGAGGAAGTGGTTTGAGAGGAGGAGGCTTCAGAGCGAGGTACGGCTTCTGTCAGAGAAGCTGAGCAGGGTAAGGGTCATTCTCCAGGAGCTGTCGTGAGCCCCCAGCTCAGGCGCCCGCGCCCAGCTTCGCCAGCACCTCAGAGGGGTCGAACAGCTCCCTCGACCTGACGGCCGCCTCCTCAACGTAGAACCTGATCGCCAGCTTCAGGGAGCCGTCGTCCACACTTATCGGATCCTCCGAGTCTTCGGCGAAGTACCTCATCAGAGCGAGAGCCGACGCCAGCTGTATCGCCCTTATCTCGAGCCTAGGAGAGAACCCGGGCCTGTCCCCCGGTATCTCAGAGAGGACGGCGTCCCTCGCCTTCGAGACGGCCTCGTAGACCCCCTCGTCCACCACCACCGGCCTCTCGGCCAGCCTCCCCCTCACGAGCGGGTGGCCCGTCTCGGCCGCGTGGACCAGCGTGAGGTGGGCCCTCAGGGTCTCGGAGCCCTCCAGCCTCACCCTACCGAGGGCCATCTCCATCTGCTTCTTTGCGATCTCCACGTACCTCTCCTTGGTCATGCGGTGGAGCCTGCAGAGCATCCTCTCCTCGATGGCGTTGAAGTTGGGGTCGGAGACCGTCACCTCGTACCCCCTGAGGCCGACCCTGGTGTTGTACGCCACGCTGAGGAAGCACGTGAATCTGTATGGACCTATGGTCCTGCGGGCGGTCTCGTACCTTATGGTCCCGTGCTCCATGGCCAGCTTCAGGGCCTCGACCATCCCGCGGTAGCGGAACCAGTCGTTGAACTCCGGTACTATGAAGTTGTACTTTAGGCCCTCGTACGCCTGGCCCAGCCTGATGAACTTGGCGGGCGTCATGCCCCCGCAGTACCTGTTCCTCCCCGGGAGCCCGTGGGGCGGTATGGCCCTCCTCTCGTCTCCGAGGATCATCGTCGCTATAGAGAAGCTCTTCCCCGTCCCCGGCTCCCCGAAGAGGGCCAGGTTGAACCCCGTCCGCATGGTCACCGTGCCGGTCGCGGCTGAGACGACCGGGGCGTCGGCTATCGAGTACTGCTGGGCGATGGCCAGCAGGACGTCGTAGTACAGGAGGTCCCCGAAGGTCGATCTCAGCCTCTCCGCCAGCGCCGTGGAGGAGAACCCCCTGCCAAACTCCAGGACCTCGTCGATCCCCCTCTCCAGGACCTCCCTCAGGACGGCCTGGAACTCCGCCTCCATCCTCATTATCTCGGGCATCTCCGACCTTGCGGCCGGGTCCATGCGCCTGTACTCGGACTTCAGCTCCTCGATCGCGTCCTTTACGGGCTTCCTGGCCTCTTCCAGGCCGCATATCCTCCCGTCCGGAACCTTGACGGCCAGCCCCACGTCCAGGAGCCACCTCAGGAACTCCCTGGAGTAGGGGACGCCCTCGACCTTGAGCCTGGCCGAGAACTCCCTCTCGGTGAGGCCGCCTGTCGCCCCCATCAGGATCTCCAGGGCCCTGACCGCGGACTCCCCCCAGACCCTGGCGGTCTCGGCCACCGCCTCCCTGACCTCGTCCCAGGAGCCCCTCTCCTCAAGCTCGGAGCCCCTGACCGTGTAGAACCTTCCGCTGAACCTGAAGTCCGGGCCGGGGCCCAGGTCCCTGAGGAAGTTCCTGAGCTCCTCGGCCGTTATGGACCTGGCCGACTCCCAGGCCCTGTCCTCGTCGATCTCCCGGCCGAAGTAGGCCGCCGCCCTCCTTATGATCTCGTACCTCTCCCACGCCTTGGTCCCCCTCCTCCGGGAGGGCCGGCGTCGACCCAGTATCGGAGGCACTCCAGACCACCCCCCCTCAAGGAGCCGCGCAGACGGGTGGAGAGCTCAGGAAGCCGTCGGACCCGCCCGAGGTGAACCAGACGGTGGCGTACATCGGCACGCACCCCTCAGAGGCGGGCACCTCGCACGTGAAGTTCCTGCCGTCCGAGGTCTCCATCCCGAGGGACCTCCACCCGCCCTCGGCGGACCTGTACCACAGGTTCACGTTCCTGACGATGGCCCCCTCCCCCGAGACCCTCACGGTCACCCTGTAGGAGGGCCCGTCCGCCTCGACCGATGGGGCCCCGACCTCCGGGAGAGGGGCCCCCCTGACAACGTGCTTGAGGAAGGCCCTCCAGGCCGCGCCGGACTGGGCCATCGTCGCGTTCTCCAGTCCCCCCTCCTCCCCCGGCACTATCGTCACCGCCAGGAGGGCCTCGCTCCTCAGCATCCCCTCGGCCCCGCAGGCGGCGCCCGCCTCCACCGAGACGAGGACGGGCAGGCCCTCCCCCTGGAGGAGCGAGAGCGGGTCGTAGCGTTCCACTATCCTGCGCTGAGCCTCCTCCGGGATCGATGAGAGGGCCTCCAGGAGGTCGGGCGAGGACCCTGCTCCGCCCCTGAGGTCCCAGGCTGCCGGGCTCCTGAGCTCGACCCCGACTATCCTGGGGTCGGCGGCCCCGGCCACGGCTGCGGCCCACCCGGACACCCCTACTCCGGAGACGACGAACCTCTCGGGGTGAGACGGGCTCACCGCGCTTACCAGGGTCGCGGCCCTCATTATCGCGGCGGCCATCGCGTGGATGAGGAAGTCCTCGTCGGGGGCCGTTGAGTTCACGCTCCGAATCGAGTCCAAGACGGCCGACAGCCCCTCCCCGGCGGAGACCTCAGGCGGGAGGTCGTAGAGGAGGAGGACGGGGACCCCCGCCTCCGCTGCAGCCCTGATCCCGAACGCCTCCAGGAACTCGTCGTTGGCCTCCCCGGGGCCAAGGACCACGATCGCCGCGGCGTCCGAGGGCGTCCCGAGGGGCTCTATCAGTATTGCCCGGTGGGTCCACGTCCGCCCCCTGTACGAGAGGCTGTCGAAGCGGAGCACGGTCACCGCGAATGCCATGTCCTGGTAGCTGTACGGCTCGCTGGTCCCAATCACGATGTGGAGTGTCTCGTTCCTGAGTATCTCCTCCATGTCGAACGGCGGGGGGCCCGCAGACTCCACCCCGCCGCGCCTCGTCAGCGCCAGGGAGGCGATGGCCACCGCGACCATCAACGCGGCCGCCGCCGCGAGGGTCTTCCGCATCTCCCTCGACCCGCCGCCCGTGGTATAAAGGGACTACCCCGAGTCCCCCGCGACGAGCCTCGCAACCGAGACCAGCCTCCGCGCCGTCTCCTCCGGCAGACCGAGGCGCTCCGCCCCCCTCTCCCCCAGGCTCGCGAGCTCTCCGAGGGTGACCACTCCCGACGAGACGAGGGTCCTGATGGCCCATCCGGGCCCATCGAGCGAGGTCACAGGATACAGCCCGGCCCCGTCGATCATCTCCCTCAGGCTCTCCCCCTCCGGCCCGTCCCACCAGGTGACCCTGAGGCCGACGCACTCGGCGTACCTCCTGGCAGCCTCCGTGACCCTGGTGTTCGTGACGAGCCAGGCACCGTCGAAGTGCTCTCTGAGGTCTAGGAACCTGGCGTGGGTGTACATAGCCGGCTTCAGGTCCGTGTAGATCCCCTGGGAGTTGTGGAACTTGCACTCTACCATTATCCTCCTCCCGCCGGACTCCACGGCCACGTCAACCTCCTGCTCCACGCAGGTCCCCCTGTACACCCTGCCAACGTGGAGGACCCTGTGGCCGTGGGCCTCCAGTACCCTGGCCACGAACCTCTCGAAGGGATACCCGCTGGGTCCGAGTCTCATGATCGCCCGCTTGAGGTCGTACCTAGCCGCGACCTCGTGGCGCTCCATGTCCCTGAGCGTCCCCAGGGCGATCCTGAGGAGCTCCCCCGTCGGGATGCCGTCGTAAAGCTCTGCCTCCACGCGCCTGACAACCTCTTGAGCCATCTCCCTGTCCGCCCCGGCCCTGATGAGGGTCCTCTCGAGCTTTCTGGGGTCGAACTCCTCCAGCCGGCCGTCCCACTTCCTGACCCTGACCATGCTGGCCCCCCGCTCTGGTTCCCGTTACGAGCCCGACAACGCCCGCCTAGGAGGACTCGGCCCCGGACAGCGCCCTGTCCCTGAAGTCCCTAGCCAGCGTCGCAGAGAATATGATCAGGGAGCTGAGCCGGTCGGGGTTCACGGAGTCGGCCCACACCTCTCCGGACACGAGGAGATCTCCGGAGGGGTCGCAGCCGTACTTCACGTGGCTGAGCCCCGGGTTCTGCTCCAGAAGCCACCTCTCGAACCCCCTGACGGGAGTCGGGGGATCGGTGTTGGAGTATATCTCGACCCTGCTCCTCTCCTCGTCTATCACCAGAAAGACCCTGACGGTGTACTCCTCGAGCCCGAACATGACGAGGAAGGTGCCCTCCTGGGGCTCGACGAACCTCAGGTCAGACTCCTCCAGGCAGGCGCGGACTCTCTCGGCCAGATCTCCCATCAGCCTACCACCACGCGCTCCTCCACTCATCCTGCGACCTGAGCTTTAATCGTTAGTCGCCCGACGTCGGCCACAGAAGGATGCCGCCGGTCGTCTCCAGGATAGTGATCCCGAGGGGCCTGCTGAGGGCCCTCGCCTCCAAGCTCACCAGGGCGCCCGTGGAGAGGGCGGCGCTGCTCTTCGGCAGGTTCGAGGAAGGGGAGGCGAGGGTGACCCGGGGGGTGGTGGCCAGGAACCTGAGGGAGTCGCCCACGAGCTTCCTCGTGGATCCCGCCTTCCTGCTCAGGGAGCTGGAGGAGGCCGACTCCCTGGGGGAGGAGCTCGTCGGCGTGATGCACGCCCACCCTGCCCCCGCGAGGCCGTCGAGGGAGGACCTCCGCTTCATGGAGGTCAACCCGGTGGTCTGGGTGATCGTCTCCTCCACCACGGGCGAGATGAGGGCCTTTCAGCCCTCGGAAGGCGGGATAAGGGAGGTGAGGATCGAGGAGGCGTGAGCCTCCGGCTACCTGCCGAGGAGCGCCGAGGCCCACTCGGCCGCGGCCGAGTGGATCATCTCCGCCGCCACCCCGGCTATGATGATGGCCATGAACCTGCCGAGGGCTCTCATCCCGTTCACGCCCAGCAGCCTGACCAGCTGGAGGGAGTGCTTCAGGAGGAGGTGGGTCGCCCCCACCACCAGCGCTATAGCGACCAGCAGCACGGCCGTCCCCTCCAGCCTGCCGCCGACCTCGGACGGGAGCGTGGCGGCCAGGACCAGGACCGTCGTTATGGTCCCGGGCCCGACCAGCAGTGGTGTAGCCAGCGGCACCGCGGCCAGCTCCTCCTTCTCCACCTCCCTGGTCCTGGGCACCCCCTTAAGCATGTCCACCGACAGGACCATCAGGAGCACGCCGCCGCCCAACTTGAGCCCCTGAACGCTCAGCCCTATGAAGGCCAGGAGCTCCCTCCCCACCAGGGCGAAGGCCGACATCAGCACGAGTATCGTGAGGGAGGCCGTCTTGACGATCTCCCTCCTCTCGGAGATGCTGAGGCCCTCCGTCAGGCCCAGCATGGTGGGTATCACGCTCGGGGGTTCAGGATGGCGAATATCTGGACGGCAGACACCCCCACAAGTCTAGCGAGCTCCAGCGGGTCCATCCTGCCCCCGACCCGCGCCCAGTTAAGGCGGTTGCGCCCTCCGGCCGGGGACGGATCAAACTTATTGCCCGCTCGGTCGGGGGTCGTCGAGATCGGACTTGGACGTCAGGCTGGCGATGTTGGGGCTGGCGCTCGTGGCGCTGGCCGTGGCCGCGGCCCCCGCGGTCCCCCCACCCGCGGGGCCGGGGCCCTCCCCGTCAGAGACCACTCCGAGCCCCCCGACCAGCCCCGAGCCCGCTGCGGACAGGTTGGTCGAGAGGGAGCCCCTGGAGGTCACGATAAGGCAGGCCGCCCTGATCGAGAACCCCCTGGAGGAGGGGGTCAGGGGGTACGTGTACATGGCCATCCCGATCAACTCCTCCCACCAGGAGGCCTACCTGTCCGAGGCTCCCCCTGGAACCTCCATCCAGGTGGACGACGAGGGGAACCCCTTCCTCGTGATAGAGGTAGAGCTGGGCCCCTCGGAGAGGTCCTGGGTGAACGTCACGGTCAGGGTCAGGCTGAGGCCCTACAGGGTGGACTGGATCGCCTCAGAGAGGAGGTGGCCCCCCCTGAACGTCACCAACCTCTACACGGGCAGGACCACCTTCTGGGACACCGCCAACGAGACCCTCAGGGACCTGGCCGGGGAGATCGCGGGCGGGGAGGACGACCCCTACCTCATCGTGAGATCCCTCTCCTCGTGGATCTCGGGCCACCTGGACTACCACGTCAGGTTCGACAGGCTCGGGTCGGACAGGGCCGTCAAGCTTGGGAGAGCAGGGCCGTACGTCTACGGGGACTGCACAGAGGTCGCGGACGTGTTCGTCACCCTCGCCAGGATACTCGGCGTCCCCTCCCGCACGTCCTACGGGATGATGAGGCTCAGGCCCTCCGCAACTTACTGGGCCAACTTCACCTCGCGGGACTACAGGGAGTGGACCGGCCACGTGTGGCCGCAGGCCTACATCGACCCCATCGGGTGGGTGGACGTGGAGATGCTCGAGGGCGGGGCTCCGAGGGTGGGAGACTACTCGTGGAGGCACGTCGCCTACGGGATAGAGGCGAGGAAGTTCATGGGGTCTGACTTCCTGGGAGCGTTCTGCAGGACCAGCTTCGGGAGCGAGCCGCTCTACCTCGAGGTGACCATCTCGGAGGGGTGGTGATCTTGCGAGTGAGCGATAGGGCGGTCCTCGCGGCGGTCCTGGCCGCAGTCGCGGTCCTCGCCCTGGCGGCTCCGGGAGCGGCCCCGGCCTCGGCCCAGCCTGTGTGGATCGGGCTCAACTTCGAGGTGCACCTCAGGGCGGACGGCTCGGCCGTGGTAATAGTGAGGGAGCACCCCTTCGCCCTCAACGGGACCAGCCTCTTCGGGGACCAGCAGATAATCCTGGACCTCCTGCAGCAGGCCGAGATCAACAGGGTGTATGCGGCCCTGATGTTCGCCTCGTCTCCAGAGCACATAGAGACCGAGCTGATGGGCCCCCCCGAGGTGTCGGAGGACGACGTGGTCCTGGCCGATCCGCTCAACAAGGGGGAGATGGTGGAGTACCGCGGGGCCGTCGTCACGAGGGTCCTGGTGAACCTCTCCACGGCAGAGTACGTGAGGGACCTCGGCGGCGGGAGGTTCGAGCTGAGGATAGTGGATCCGTTCACCGCCAGGGACCCGAGGAGCTGGATTGACGTCCTGAAGATCTCTTGGGAGGAGGGGGTCGAGGTGGTCGGGGTCGACTGGACGCCCGGGTCTGCCGCCGGGCCCACCGAGAGGGGGGAGGGGTACCTCCTCTGGCTCAACTACAACGAGCCCTCGGCCCCCGACGCCTACGTCCTCACGGTGGAGTTCCCCGGCCTCGTGGTGTCCCCCCCAGAGTACGCGGTCAGCCTGGAGGCCACCAGGTGGGGCGGCGTCGTGGAGGTCAGGGTGGCGTCGGACGAGGTCGGGTACGCGGTCGTCAGGATAGTGGGGCCGGGTGAGGACCAGGCCCGGGGCGTCTCCCTGAAGTCAGGGGAGTGGGCGACCGTGAGGTTCCACAGCGAATCCCCGAGCCTGACGGCCGAGGCCTACGCCGGGGGCAGGAAGGTCGCCGAGGTGCCGGTGACGGAGGGGGCGCCGACCTCCTCCTCTGGCGGGGCGACTGGCGGGGTCGGCGGGCCGGAGTCCGCCCTCCTCCTGATCCTGGGAATCCTAGTCTTCCTGGCGGGTCTGAGCCTCGGAGGGAGAGCGGGCGAGGGTGAGGAGCCGACCCAGGTCGGCTGGGAGGTGAAGCTGGAGTCCTGGTGACCTGGCCGCCGTCGACCCCTCACGGCCTTGGGGAGGCGATAAGAGACCGCCTGTCGTCCTCCAGGAACCGCAGGAGCGCGGACAGGGCGAGGGGGTACATCCCTCCACCCAGCTCCCTGTCCACGCACTCGGCCAGCCTGGGAATCCACCTGAGCAGGTGCCTCTCCAGGAGTGAGATCTGGCACCTGAGCAGGGCTGACACCCTCTCACCGTCGCCGGCGGCGTCCGCCAGCTCCTGCTGATAGGCCAGGACGTACATGAGGCCGAGCTGGCCTGGAAGGGAGTCGAGGTCCAGGCTCTCAACCCCCGCGGCCCTCGCCAGCTCCCGGAGCTCCTCGGCCGAGTACCCGCCGGACCCCACGTGGCTGGACTCCCTGGGCTCGCACGCCCTGGAGACGAACTCCCTCTCCTCCACAAGGGTCGAGGACGATCTGGGATCGACGACGAGCCTCGTGATCAGCTCCCTGAGGGGAGAGGTCTCGTACCCCATGGACTCGAGGGCCGCGATGGACCTCCCCAGGGACTCCACCGCCCAGGGGACGTCCCCCGCCTGGGTACGGCCCGCACCCCCCAGCAGGGCCGACAGCGCAGCGTAGACCTCAGCCCTGGCCGCCGCGAGGCCCGGAGGCCAGGCCGCCCTCCCGGGGCCCATCCCGGTGGCGGCCCGGGAGACGTTAAAATGGGGCCTCCCCCGGCGGCCGGAGGTCGACCACTTGGGCCTGAGCCTTGCCGAGTTGACCGAGGCCCTCAGCGAGCTGGTCGGGTCCTCCCCCGACCTGACCTCGGGGTTCGTGAGGGACGAGGGGGACGGGGAGTACCTGGTAGCGTTCGAGGTCAGGTGGTCCCCCCTGGAGGACCCAGACGCGACGCTGAGGGAGCTCGTGGCGGGGTACCTGGGGCGCCGGATAGTGGGGAGGGGGACCGAGGGCAGCGAGGACGCCTGGATAATCCTGAGGACGGACCTGGAGGAGCTCGGCAGTCTCCTCGAGGAGATCAACCGGAGGGGCGACGTGGTTGGCGTCGTCTCCCTGAGGAGGGGGGTGGCGGAGGTGGTGATCTATCCCCGGCAGGCCGCGAGCGCGGCGGCCGTGGGGCTCGCCAGGGAGCTCGTGGAGGAACTCCTCGAGAGGCTCAACTGGCCGGAGGGGGTGTTCTACAGCCTGATCGGTTACGAGGTCGTCCCAGGCGGGCTGAGGCTCTACGCCTCTCTGGCCACAGAATCCTGCCCGGCGGGCGTCGTTCACGAGCACGAGCACGGGCACGAACACGAGCATGGGCATGGGGAGGGTCCAGGAGAGGCCGAGCGGGGAGGTGGGCTCGCTTGATGGGGTCGACTAAGCTGGTGGAGGTCCTGAACAGGCTCTCCCAGGACCCCAAGGTCGTCTCGGCGACCCTCGACCTCGGGCTCAGGAGGCTGATCCTGGAGGTCAGACTGCCCGACCTCCTCCCCCTCCTCGAGTCAGCGGCGGACGAGTACAGGGCCGCAGGGTGGGAGGTCCGGGTGAGCTCCGAGGGGGACTCACCGGTGCTGGAGGTCAGGTGCCCAAGCGGGGAGGTCGGCCGCGTCGCCTCGCTGGCCGAGCGGAGGGGAGACTCGACCCCGGAGGCGGTGGTCCCGGAGGGCTCGGGGGGCGGAGAGGTGGTGGTCAAGGTCGAGCCGGCGGGGGCGTCGGTTGAGGAGGTGGCCGCGGGAGAGGCCATGGATGCGCTCAGGAGGGCCGGCCTACCGTGGGCCGACCGCCTGCCGGTGGAGCTCGAGTCGGTCTCGGTGGACGCTAGCGTCCCCGTCTTCATCCCGACGGCCGCCGGCAGGACCAAGGGCCTCATAGCCTCTATCTCCGTCTGCCTGCCGCCCTCCGGCGGGGGAGTGAGGGCCTGAGCGCTACCCCCAGGGTCAGCCCCTGCCCAGTCTCCTGGCCAGCCTCTTGGCCACGGCCACCGGGACCCTGGTCCAGACCCACCTCCAGAACTCTCGGAACTCCAGCTCGCCCAAGTTGGCGAGCGTGTACCTCCTGGCGATCTCCGGGTCCGACGCCATGTAGTCGTAGAACGTCCTCATCCTCGGCAGGACGACCCTCGCGGCCCTCCCCCTGAGCTCGAGGTCCCGCATCAGCGGCCGGAGCAGATCCTCGTAGTGGGCTGGATCTCCCCTGAGAATCGCCTGGGAGGCGGCCCTGGCGCTCACAAGGGCCTGGTATATCCCCTCTCCCGTGAGGGGGTCGGCCAGCCCGGCCGCGTCCCCGACGAGCAGGACGTTCCCCGCGTGGAGCCTCCTGCACCTGCCGATGGGTATCACGCCGTGCTCCACGGGGGAGTCGATCCTCAGGCCCAGCGCCCTTACGTGCCTCTCTAGGTGGGACCTCATGTCCTCCATCAGGGGGAGCATCCCGCCGACGCCCACGTTGACCCTTCCGGAGAGGGGGAAGGCCCACCCGTATCCCCCCCTCGGCACCGCGTCCATCTGGAAGAGGGCCACGTCATACTCCCCGCTGGGCCTAGTCTCTACGGCTGAGATGAGCTCCTCCCGGGGGTAGCCGTTCCTGAGCCCGACCCACCTCCCGACCCCTCCGGCGACGCCGTCGGCCCCAACGACCCAGTCCGCCTCGTAGTCCCCGTTCCGAGTCCTCACGACTGCACGGCTCCCGCGGGGGGAAAGGCCGGTGGCCGGGGTCCCGTCGAGGAACTCGGCGCCGGCCGATCGGGCCCACTCGACTAGGGCGGAGTCGAACTCGGCCCTGTCAACCGTGGCTATCACCCAGGGGTTGTGGCCGACCTCGACCGACCTCCCCCACCCCCTCACGAGCACCCTGTCGACGATCCTCTGGATGGGGAGCTCGGACCGACCCAGGCCGAGATCCTCCAGGAGCCTGACGGTCTTCAGGGTGAGCCCCCCGCCGCAGGGCTTCGGCCTGGGGACCCTCCTCATCTCGAGCAGGAGGACCTTGAGGCCCGCCTGGGCTAGCAGGGCCGCGGAGGCGCTCCCGGCCGGACCCGCCCCCACCACCACAACGTCGAACCTCCTCGTGCCCCTCGACCTCCCTCGACCGGCCTCACATGCCGAGCTCGTCGAGGATCTCCGCCAGCCGAGACCTTATCTCGGCCTGGACCTCCTCGACCGGCCTCTCCCTGCCGTCCTCCACCTCCCTGACCTCGACGACCGTGACCCCCTCGCCCCTGAGGGAGTCCAGGAGCGCCCTGAAGTTTCGGTGCGTGTCCATCAGGTCGGCCCGGTTCTCGTATATCTGCCAGGTCCACCTGGACCTCCTTATCCGGGTGGTGGAGACCTCCGGCGGGACGTCCAGGTAGACCACCACGTCGGGGAGGGGGGCGTACCTGTTCACCTCCCTGACCCAGTCCAGGTCCACGCTTAGGGACAGGGCGCCCACGTCCCTCCCCCCCTGGTAGGCCATGGAAGACACCACGTACCTGTCCGAGATCACGACGTAGCCCTCCTTCAGGGCCGAGAGTATCCCCCTGTGCCTCGGCCCGGGCCCGTACGGGTCCTCGTAGAGGTGGTACAGCCTGTCCGCGGCGAACAGGAGGGCCATCACGTGTGGGTAGGGGGTTATGCTGACCTGCCTGCTCATGATCCCCCTGAGGATGAACCCTATCATCGAGTCCGTGGGCTCCTTGGTCAGGAGCACCTTCTCCATGCCCCTCTCCTCGATCAGCCACCTCTCGACCATCCTGGAGTGGGTGGTGAGCCCGGCCCCGTCGATTCCCTCGAAGGCGATGAACAGCCCCTTCCACCGCCTCATCGGTACACCTCCCGTGGGCCCTCTGGACCCACCTTAATTTCGTTCACCCGGCGCGGCTCGACCTGGCTGGAGCCCCCGGGTGGGCGGGGACGGCCAGGCCGAGGGGCTCGGCGGGCGAACGCGTCTCCCCCCGCGGCCCAGGGGTCGGGGCAGGTCGGGTCGGCCGAGGTGTTGGCCGACGATTTTGTAAAGAAAATTAACAAACCGCCCGACGATGCCCGTTTGAGGTAAGATTTTAGAATTGAGCGCGCAGGGGTCCATCAGCCTCATCGGAGGTGCACAGGATGAAAAAGAGGCCCGGAATATCTAAGGGGGTCTTGGGCGCCCTCATCGTGATAGTGCTGCTGATCGTGGTGGGCGCCTACCTCGCCAAGAGGCCGGGGCCGCCTCCAACCACCACGGCTCCCCCGACCACGACGGCGGCGCCCGCTCCCACGACCACAGCCCCTCCCGCGCCCAAGTACGCTGACACCATAATCATCGGAGTGACCGACAAGGTGAGCGACCTGGACCCGGCCATGGCGTACGACTTCTACACCTGGGAGGTCTTCAACAACATAGGGGAGGGTCCGTTCAAGTACAAGCCCGGGACGACCGAGCTCACTGAGGGGATAATAGAGAGCTACGAGGTGCAGGAGGGCGGGAAGGTCTACATCCTCCACCTCAGGCAGAACCTGAAGTTCGCCGACGGGACGCCCTGCACCGCCCAGACCCTGAAGTGGTCCATAGACAGGGTGGCCAGGATCGAGGGCGATCCCGCCTGGTTCGTGCTCGACTTCGTCAACTACACCGAGGTTGTGGACGATTACACGCTCAAGATCGTGCTCCAGCAGCCCATCGCCTTCTTCCCGGCCGTCCTGGCCGTGCCGACCTACTTCCCGATCCCGCCCGACAAGTACCCGGCCGACGAGGTGTCCTCCGACAACACCGCCGGCAGCGTCGGGCCCTACAAGATCGTGAAGTGGACGAGGGACCAGGAGCTGATCCTTGAGGCGAACCCGTACTACTACGGGGATCAGCCGAAGACCAAGAGGGTGATCATCAGGTTCTACAAGGACGCGACCTCCCTCAGGATGGCGCTGGAGGCAGGGGAGATAGACGTCGCCTGGAGGACCCTGAACCCGACGGACATACAGGACCTCAGGGGCAAGCCCGGCATCAAGATCTACGAGAACCCAGGCTCCTTCATCAGGTACATAGTCATCAACACCAACATCCCGCCCTTCGACAACAAGCTGGTCAGGCAGGCCCTCGCGGCCGCCCTGAACAGGCAGGCGATCTGCGACACCGTCTTCATGGGGACCACGGAGCCCCTGTACAGCCTCGTGCCCAACGGCATGTGGGGCCACATAGACGCCTTCAAGGACAAGTACGGTGATCACAACATAGACCTGGCCAGGCAGCTGCTCCAGCAGGCCGGCTACTCCGAGGAGAACAAGCTGGTGGTCGACCTCTGGTACACGACCACCCACTACGGTGACACGGAGGCCGACGTGGCCGCCCTGATCAAGGCCGCCTGGGAAGAGACCGGCATGATCCAGGTGAACGTCCACAGCGCCGAGTGGTCGACCTACCTCGACCTCACCAGGCAAGGCCAGCTGCCCGTGACCCTCTACGGCTGGTACCCCGACTACATAGACCCCGACAACTTCCTCTACCCGTTCCTGCACACCGGCTCCAACCGCTGGCTGGGCGAGCCCTACAGCAACCCGGACCTGGACGTCCTCCTTGAGCAGGCTCAGACGGAGCTTGACCAGAGCAAGAGGACCCAGCTCTACGAGCAGGTCCAGCAGATCCTGGCCGACGACGCCCCAATAATACCGATATTCCAGGGCAAGCTGGTCCTGGCCGCGAAGGACAACGTACACGGCATAGTCCTGGACCCGGTCATGCTGCTCAGGTACTACCTGATCTACAAGGTGGAGGGCTGACCCCCCACCCCTCCTTTTTTCTGACCCCCGTCGAACCGGGGCCTCGCGGAGATTTACCTTTTTAGGGTGAAGGCGAGCCCCACGGGCGGTGGTCAGTTGGCCTCGCTGAGGGCTTACGTCCTGACGAGGGTGCTCCTCACGATCCCCATGATCTTCATCCTGCTGACCGTCGTCTTCTTGGTCATGAGGGTCCTCCCCGGGAATCCGGTCCTCGCCATGGTCGGGATGAAGGCGTCCGAGGAGCAGATCAGGCAGCTGATGCATCAGCTGGGCCTGGACAAGCCCCTCTGGAGGCAGTACCTGGACTACCTGGGCCAGGTGCTGCGGGGGGACCTGGGCAACTCGATGATATGGGGCAGGAGGCCGGTCATCGACGAGATCATGGATCACTTCCCGGCCACCGTCGAGCTGACCGTGTCCGGCTTCGCGGTGAGCGTCCTCCTGGGGATAGCCACGGGGACCGTGGCCGGTCTCAGGAGGGGGAGCGGGTGGGACCTGGCCATGAGGGTCTACAGCATCGTGGTCTACGCCCTCTTCATACCGTGGCTGGGCATGATGCTCCAGTACATCTTCGGGGTCAAGCTGGGCTGGTTCCCCATCGGGGGAAGGATAGGGCCCATGATGGAGCCCGAGCACATAACGGGCCTCTACGTGCTCGACTCCATCCTCACACTCAACTGGAGCAGCCTGGCCAGCGCCCTGAAGTACCTGACGCTCCCGTCTCTGACGCTGGGAGTGGTGCTCTCGGGCGTGTACACCAGGCTGGTCAGGTCGAGCCTCAGCGAGGTCCTGGCGCAGGACTTCATCCGGGCCGCCAGGTCTAGGGGGGTGTCGGAGCGGGTCGTCCTCTTCAGGCACGCCCTGAAGAACGCCTTCATACCCATCCTGACCATGATGGGCCTCCAGTTCGCGCTCCTGCTCGCCGGCGCGGTCCTGACGGAGACCACCTTCTCCTGGCCGGGGATGGGGACCTTCCTCATGGAGAGGATAATCTACAGGGACTTCACCACGGTCCAGGGGACCATAGTGTTCTACGCCCTCTTCGTGGCCCTGGTGAGCCTCGTGGTCGACCTGATCTACGCGTACATCGACCCGAGGATCAGGTACTGAGGGAGGGTCGGGCGATGTCTGGGGTCATCGAGCGGTTCGCGAGGGGCCGACTGGCGACCCTGGGAAGGGCCAGGGGGATAGAGAGGCTCATGCTCGGGGTCGGGCTCGCGATAGTGCTGCTGGTCATAGGGATGGCAATCTTCGCCGACGTCCTCTCCCCCTACGACCCCATAGAGATAGCGGACAGGCCGATCCTGCCGCCCTCCAGGGGCCACCCGCTGGGGACCGACTCGCTGGGGAGGGACGTCTTCAGCAGGGTCCTCCACGGGTCCAGGACGATGCTCACCGTGGTCTCGCTGTCCACGCTCATCTCGCTCTCCGTGGGCGTGCCGCTGGGTCTCCTCTCCGGGTACAGGGGAGGGGTGTTCGACAGGGCCCTCTCGCTGGTGATGGACAGCATATACGCCTTCCCCGGGCTCATACTGGCGATAGCCGTGGCTGCAATGCTCGGGCCAGGGGTCTACAACACGGCCATATCGATAGCGGTGGTCTACATGCCGACCTACTTCAGGATGGTCAGGGGGGAGGTGCTGAGCCTCAAGGAGAGGACCTTCGTCGAGGCGGCCAGGGCCCTGGGGGCGAGGGACCGGACGATCCTCAGGAGGTACCTCCTGCCCAACGTCCTGCCCACGATACTGGTGGTCTTCTCCCTAAACGTGGCGGACGCGGTCCTGACCGAGGCCGGCCTGAGCTTCCTCGGGCTGAGCGTCCCGTCCCCCACTCCGGACTGGGGGTTCGACATGAGGAACGGCCAGAGGTACTTCCTCTCCGGCTACTGGTGGCTCGTCACCTTTCCGGGACTCATGATAATCCTCCTCTGCGTGGGGTTCAGCCTGCTAGGCGAGGGGCTCGACGCGATCCTGAACCCGAGGGAGGCGTGAGAGATGGGCGACGAACTCCTGAGGATAGAGGGGCTGAAGGTCCACTACTTCACAGCCGGGGGCGTCGTGAGGGCCGTCGACGGGGTCGACCTGGAGATAAGGAAGGGGGAGCTGGTCGGCCTGGTGGGAGAGTCCGGGAGCGGGAAGAGCACCCTGGGCCTGGCCATCCCGAGGCTGATCCCTCCCCCCGGGAAGATAGTCGAGGGGAGGATACTGTTCGACGGCCTGGACCTCACCGAGCTCAGCGAGGACAGGATGCGCGAGATCAGGGGGAGGAGGATCGGCATGGTCTTCCAGGACCCCATGACCTCCCTCGACCCCCTCATGAAGGTGGGGGATCAGATAGCGGAGACCATCCTGGCCCACGAGGACGTCACCAAGTCTGAGGCCCGGAGGAGGGCCGAGGAGCTCCTCGAGGCCGTGGGAATACCCAGCGACAGGTACGACGACTACCCCCACCAGTTCAGCGGCGGGATGAGGCAGAGGGTCATGATAGCCTCGGCGATAGCGCTCAAGCCGGACCTCCTCATAGCGGACGAGCCCACCACGGCTCTGGACGTCATAGTCCAGGCCCAGATCCTGCACCTATTCAGGGAACTCCAGAGGAGCATGGGGATGAGCGTGATACTCATCACGCACGACATGGCGCTGGAGATGCAGGTGGCCGACAGGATAGCCGTGATGTACGGCGGGTGGGTCGTGGAGTACTCCCCCTCGGTGGTGATGGCCAGAGACCCGCTCAACCCCTACACGGCCGAGCTCCTCAAGGCCATACCCAACGTCGAGCTGGAGGACCAGAGGCTGGTCTCCATACCCGGCTCCCCGCCCGACCTGAGGGCCCCGCCCCTCGGGTGCAGGTTCCACCCCAGGTGCCCCAGGAGGTTCGAGCCCTGCGACAAGGAGGAGCCCGCCACGGTCGAGGTTGACGGGAGGTTCGTGAGGTGCCACCTCTACGCCTCGGCAGGTTCGAGGGGGGCCGGAGGAGGGGGGGAGGGAGGATGAGCGAGGAGCTTGTCAGGGTCGAGGGGCTGAAGAAGTACTTCCCGGTAGAGAGGGGCTTCGTGGAGAGGCTCCTGACCCGGAGGAGGAGGTTCGTCAGGGCCGTCGACGGGGTGACGTTCGGCATAAGGAGGGGGGAGGTCCTCTCCCTCGTCGGGGAGACCGGGAGCGGCAAGAGCACGACGGGGAAGCTCATCCTCAGGCTGATAGACCCGACCGAGGGCAGGATCTACTTCGACGGGGAGGATATCACCGACCTCAGGGGGGAGGAGCTGAGGAGGCTCAGGAGGAGGATGCAGATAATCTACCAGGACCCCTACGCCTCCCTGAACCCCAGGATGAGGGTGGGGGAGGCCATAGGCCACCCGCTCGAGATACACGGCATGGCGGAGGGGGACGAGAGGAGGAAGATGGTCCTGGAGATGCTGGAGAGGGTGGGCCTGGTCCCGGCCGAGGAGTTCTACGACAGGTTCCCGGCCCAGCTCTCCGGGGGCCAGAGGCAGAGGGTGGCCATAGCGAGGGCGGTCATCACCAGGCCCGAGTTCATAGTGGCGGACGAGCCCGTATCGTCCATAGACGTCTCCCTCAGGGCGTCGATACTCGAGCTAATGATGGACCTCAAGGAGGAGTTCAGCCTCTCCTACCTGTTCATCACCCACGACCTGGCCGTCGCCAAGTACATCTCCAGCAGGATAGCCGTCATGTACCTAGGCAAGGTGGTGGAGGTGGGGCCCGTCAGGGAGGTGTTCAGGAACCCGGCGCACCCCTACACCAGGGCCCTGCTGGCGGCGGTGCCGGTGCCAGACCCCACCAGGAGGATGGCCCCCGTGGAGCTCAAGGGGGAGATACCCTCCGCCATCGACATCCCGCCGGGGTGCAGGTTCCACCCCAGGTGCCCCGAGGCCAGCGACGTGTGCAGGGAGCGCGAGCCGGAGATGGTCGAGGTCGGGCCAGACCACCTCGTGGCGTGCCACCTCTACTCAAAGGGAGGATAGGGTCGGGTCACAGGCGGGCGATCGGGACGGATCCGAACCGGTCCAGCTCGACCCAGTCCCCCGGCCTCCCCTCCGCGAGGATGAGCCTGAGCCCAAACGGCCTCCCCTTCGCGGCCGCCGCCGAGAGGATGTCGGCGACCGCCCGGAGGACGTCCCGACCCTGGGCCAGGGGGATCGCAACCATGTCCACCCCCGCGGCGCAGACCATCGAGAGCCCCACCAGGTCGCGGAGGCGGAGCCTCCCATCGGCCACCAGCTCCTTGAGCCTGTTGTCCTCGGCGACGGGGAGCATCACCTCGGAGAACCCGCAGACGGCGTGCCGACCCCCCAGCCCGGCCAGCTCGGAGTTGAGGCGCCATATCGCCTCGTAGGTCCCCGGCCCCCCGAACTCTGAGCCTGACAGGGTCTCGACGAGCTCCGCCACGGACTCCTCCATCCAAGGAGAGATGGACGGGTCCACGCCCCTGAACGCCCCCCCGACAGCCTCGGCCACCACCCTCCCGAACCCCTCGGCCTCCGCCACGCTCTCCCGGATCCTGGACGCTACACTCCCCCAGGACCCCTCCCTCGCGGCCTCGACCAGGTCCCCCACGTGGAGGAGGCTGAGGCTCACCCCCTCGCCCGCTGAGCGCGTGGCCGGGAAGTAGGCAGTCTCGACGAGGCCGCCGAGGCCAAACGCCAGCCTCGTCAGGTGAGCGGGTCCCATCTCCCGGTACACCTTCTCAAGGGCCTCCACAAGCCTGGGGGCCAGGGAGGGATCCGGCTCCGGGACCTCGACGCCCACGAAGATCCCGTCGGAGACGGACAGGAGGTCCCTCAGGCGGGGAAGCTCCTTAAGGGGAATGGGCACCGCCAGATACTGTCCTCCGGCCCTCCTGAAGGTCGACTCCAGCTTCTCCAGAGCCTCCAGCCTCTCGCCCCACCTACCCAGGGGCAGGACCACCCTCCTGGTCCAGACCGACTCCCCCGCCCTGGAAAAGACGGATCTGACCTTGTTCTCCAGGCGTCCCGCGGGAGGCTGGGAGGAGTGGAGGGGAGGGGCGTGGTAGGCGAGCGCCCTGTACCTCAGACGTCTCACCCGCCTCCGCGGGCCCTGGGCCAGTTATATTTGGCGCGGCCGCCTCCGCGCCTCGAGATGCCGGGATCAATGAGGGTGAAGGTGAGGCCCCAGTACCTGCCGGCCGGCAGGCGGATGATAGTCATGTCGTCCCAGGACGCCAGGTCGGCCGGCCTCAGGGCCTACGACAGGGTCAGGGTCAGCCTCGACGGTCGGGGCGCGACGGCCATGCTCTCGATCGTCGAGGGGATGATAAGTCCGGGGGAGGCCGTGGTCTCGCTCGAGCTGAGGAACGCCCTCGGGCTCTCGAACGGGGGAGAGGTCTCGGTGGCCCTCGCCGGGAGGCCGAAGTCCTTCGAGGCCATACGGAAGAAGATGAGGGGGGAAGCCCTCACACCCGAGGAGATCAGGTCGATAGTGATGGACGTGGCGAACTACGAGCTGGGCGAGCTCGAGATTGCCGCCTTCCTGCTCTCCCAGGAGTTCAGGGGAATGGGCATGGACGAGGTGGAGGCCCTGACGAAGGCCATGGTGGAGGCCGGCTCCACGGTGGACTTCGGTAGGCCGGTCTACGAGAAGCACTCCATAGGCGGGGTGCCCGGGAACAAGGTCAGCCTCCTGATAGTCCCCATAGCAGCCTCCCTCGGCGTGTTCATCCCGAAGACGAGCAGCAGGGCCATAACGAGCCCGGCGGGCACAGCGGACACCATGGAGGTGCTGGCGGACGTGGAGTTCGGGGTGGAGGAGTACCGGGAGATAGCGCTCAGGGCCGGGGGGTGCATAGTGTGGGGAGGGAAGCTCGGCCTCGCCCCCGTCGACGACATATTCATCAGGGTGGAGCACCCCCTGGCCATCGACCCCCCGAGCCAGATGCTCGCCAGCATATTCTCCAAGAAGCTGGCCGTGGGCATAAGGGGGCTCGTGATGGACATTCCCACGGGCAGGGGGGCGAAGGTGGAGACGCTCGCAGAGGCCGAGAGGCTAGCCAGCCAGTTCGTCGAGCTGGGCCGGAGGTTCGACGTCAGGGTCCAGTGCGGCATAACCTACGGGGGCCAGCCGGTCGGCCACGCGGTCGGCCCGGCCCTCGAGGCCAGGGAGGCGATGGAGGCGCTCATGGGCGGCGGTCCGGCCAGCCTGATAGAGAAGTCCACGAGCCTGGCAGGCCTCCTGCTCGAGCTCTCGGGGGTCGCGCCCCGGGGGACGGGGCAGGAGGCGGCGAAGGAGGCCCTCAGGACCGGGAGGGCCCTGAAGAAGATGAGGGAGATAATAGAGGCCCAGGGCGGCGACCCGAAGGTGAAGCCGGAGGACATCTCAGTCGGGGAGTACAGGGTCCAGCTAAAGGCCCCCGCCGACGGATACGTGACCGGCGTGGACAACGCATCGATTGCGACCATCGCCAGACTCGCGGGGGCTCCCAGCGAGAAGGGGGCCGGCGTCCTTCTCCACGCCAAGCAGGGGTACAAGGTGAGGAGGGGGGACGTCCTCCTTGAGATCTTCGCTGAGAGGGAGTCCAAGCTCACTGAGGCCTACGAGGCTGCGACGAGGCTCAGGCCGGTCACCGTCGAGGGCATGCTGCTCAGGAGGGTTCCCGAGTACCTGTAGGGGGTCTAAGACCTGGCTGAGGGGCGAGACCGGGCCCTGACCGGATACCTCACTATGGTCCTGAGCCTGTCCTCGGGCGTCCTCCTGGGGTCGGACAGATAGATCTCATGGTGGGGTCCCACGAGGTCGAGGCCCCTCTCCTCGGCGAATCTCCTCAGCCTTTCCAAGGTCTCGCCCTCCGCGCTGTAGGGGCCCACGTGCAGGACCTGTACGCACCTCCCCTCCCTCATCCTCTCGAACCTCACCTCCCCCGCCCCCTCCACCCCCTTGCCCTGGACCCTCGACCTGGCCTCCTCGATCACCTCCCGAGAGACGAAGTCGGGCATGCGGATGAGGAGCTTCCACCTCCACTCCTCCGGGAGTGCCTCTGACGGGGGGCGTCCCGACTCTATCTCCCAGAGGCCCTCGAGCTTCGGGACGACGAAGTCCATGCCCCTGGCCTTGCAGACGGATTTGACGGCGTAGGCAAGCGAGTATAGGGCCCTGAGCTTCTCCTGGAACTCGGGAGATCCCGGGAGACCTGTACCCCCGATGGTCAGGTACTGGGCCTCCCCGATCTCGACGACCTCGGGCTCAGGTCCGGCTGAGTAGTACTCGGGGTGCTCCCTCGCGAGGTCGACCTTCCGGACCACCGATCTCTCCGCCAGTCGCCGGGTGGGGCCGGAACAATATAGGTTGTCCTTTGAAGCGGGCGGATCTCGGCCTCTTGGCGAGCTCGGCTACTGGCCCAGCTGCTTGGCTATGTCCTCCAGCACCCTGAGCCTGTCCACCAGATTCGGGTGGGTGGAGAACACCCCCAGGACCCTCTCGGACACGGTCGGCCTCCTCTCCATCAGGGCCCTCTTCAGCTCGGCCGGGTCCACCGGCGGCATCATGGGGTCGGAGATGAAGAGCGGCCTCGCCTGAGCCACCCTAGCCCCGAGCCCGGGATTGGAGCGGGCCGCTATCCTCACCAGGGCGTTCTGCAGCTTCCTGGCCCCTCCCGGGACGACGGCAGCGGCGTGCGCGTCGGCGTAGAACTCCCGGAGCCTGCTGAGCCTGAGGGAAAGGAGCCACAGGACGGTGGCCAGGGCGAGGGCCAGGCCGCCCGCCAGGGCGAGCTGTCCCCCCTCATCCCTCTCCCCGAGGTAAGAGGAGTAGTAGAGCGCCCTCCCGAGGTGGTAGAAGACCGCCGGAATGGTGGAGGCCACCATCATGACCTGCATGTCCCCGTGGGCGATGTGGCCGACCTCGTGGGCCAGGACCGCCTCGACCTCCTCGGGCGGGAGGTCGGAGAGGAGCCCCTCGGTCACCGCCACCCTGTAGCCCGAGATCGGCGTGCCGTACGCGAAAGCGTTGGGCAGCCCGAGGGGGACCAGCATGAGCCTGGGCTTCCTCACGCCGCTCTCCCTCGCTATCCTCTCGAGGGCCTCGTGGAGCCAGGGGGCCTCTGATGGCTTCAGCTCCCTGGCCCGGTACATCAGCTCGATCAGCCGGGGAGATGCGAGCCACATGAGGACGTTGAACGCCAGGGCCAGGATCACGGCCCCCACTGGGTTGACGAACCTCGTCAGCGCCGCGAAGGCCAGCGTGGCGAGTCCTATCAGCAGGGCCAGCGTCCCGAACATCTCCACGTGGAGCCTCCCTAGGTTCGCCACCCGGGCGGGCATACCTCGGCTCGGGGCCCGCAGGGGGTATAAAGGTTGAGGAGGGTCAGGTCAGGGCCGCTCCCCGACGATCGGGAGGCTCGCTATCCTGTCCACGAGCCTGTCCCCCATCCTGACCTCCAGCCTGACGGCCGACCTGTGCGGCCCCTGGAATGTCAGGGTCAGCACGGCCACGCTGGCCGGGGGGGCGTCCAGGCTCAGGGTGGAGCTGTTCAGGTACCTGCCCCCCATTATTGGGACCCCGGCGGTCACCGTGAGGTTCGCCCAGCCCTGCCCGAAGTTCGCGACCGTCACGACAACCGTGGCCACGCCCGTGGAGGACTGCCATATGACCCCGACCCTGTTCCTGACCAGGACGGGCATGGGGACGCTCTCCAGCCGCGGAAAGAGGAAGATCGGGTGCTCGTAGTCCAGGTACTCCGGCAGTAGAGGCTCCCCCAGCCGGAGGCTCGGCTGGGTCGCGTCGATGTAGTAGTATGTCTTCCCCCCCACCTCCCAGGAGAGCCCCCTCCCGGAGTCCAGGGCCACCGCCACCCCCATGTGCCCGAGGGGAAATCCGGGCTTCCCCCAGACTATCACCAGGGCCACGTCGTACCCCATCTCCATGTACAGGGTTGCCAGAAGTATCGCGTGGTCCTCGCAGTCGCCGCCGTAGTCCATCAGGGTCTCCATCGGGAACCTGGGGTACTCGCCAGAGGCCATGATGACGTCCTTCTCCAGGTTGTAGGGGATGTGCTGGACGAAGGACGCGACGAACTCAAGGGTCTGGATCTCGTCGTAGCCTCGAGACCGGGCCCTGGAGAGGAGCATGTTGAGGAGGCTCCTGAGGTAGGGTCGGGAGAGCGGGTCAGACGCCAGGACGGCCCAGTCCTCGTACGGGATGTCGTGCTCCCTCGTGAGGTAGTAGAGGTAGAGGTCCTTGGGGACCGTCAGGCCCAGCTCGAACTCCTCCCCGCCGTACGTCCACCTGAAGACACGGGTCGCCACCTCCGCGCTCCTGTAACCGAATGGCGAAACCTCGGACACCCTGCTGGGGTACAGGATCCACTCCTGGTACCCGGCCTGCTCGAAGAGGAGGACGGCCTTGTAGGTCTCGACCCTGGTGTGGCCCGCCAGGACCACGTAGTGCCTCCCGTTGATGCTCCTGATGAAGAAGTTGTAGTAGCCGGGTATCTGAACCAGGAGGCTCCCCTCCAGGTCGGTGAGTATCCTAGACGAGATCTCCCCGACCCCCTCGTAGGCCTCCGGACCTCCCAGGACGAACACGGCCGTCGCCCGCCCCTCGTGCTCGGCGAGCTCGGAGGCGGGCACCACAAGCGTCTCGGCCCCCCTCCCGCTGAGGAACTGGGAGAGCGTCTCTGCCGCCTGGGAGTCGGCCTCGTTGGCGACTATCACGGCCAGCGGGCCTGGGGCGCCGGCGTGGGATAGGAGTGGAGGCTGCGCGCAGAGGACGATCGCGAGAGAGAGCGCTAGCAGGGCTACCCTCTGCGGCCTCGGGGGGCGACGCATCGGCTTAACTCCCAGCGGTTGTATTTACCCTGAGCGTCGGGCCCCTCGCGGATGGGTAACGTTCTTTTCTGATCGGCCCAGGTCGAGGGGAGGCCAGATGTGCCGGATGATTGCGGCTACCTCTCCCTCTCCGCTGCCCGCAGGCGCGCCCGTCAGGCTCGCCCGCGAGCTCGGCCGCCTCTCCCTGTGGGGGAGGAGCAGCGACGGCAGGGGGCACCCCCACGGGTGGGGGATACTCGGGCTGAGGGGCGGTCGGCTCGTTGAGTACCACAGGTCGACCGAGCCCGCTTGGAGGTCCAACTACGGGGAGGCTTTCTCGGCCGACATCCTCCTGCTGCACGCGAGGAAGGCATCGAAGGGCGAGGTCAGGCTGGAGAACACCCACCCCTTCGTCACCCTCCGGGGAGGGAGGATCTGGGGGCTCGCCCACAACGGGACCATCCACGGCTGGGAGAGGCTCCTCCCTCAGGACAGAAGGGCGGACATGCTGGGGTCGACCGACTCTGAGGCCCTGCTACTGAGCCTCTCTGAGCGTGGGGACTTGCTGTCAGCGTTCGAATCCCTCTCGGCCCTCAGGGACCGGTCCGAGGAGCTTGGGGTGGAGTCGACCACCTGCCTGCTGACCGACGGGTCCTCCCTCCTCGCCTTCAGGGGGGCCTCGAAGAAGCTCGACTACTACACCCTCCACTGGTGCAGGTTCGACTGGGACGGGGTTGAGTCCCTGATCTTCTCCTCAGAGCCGCTCGAGGGGATCGGCGGCTGGAGGCCCCTCGACAACTGGTCGGCCATCCTGGTCAGGAGGGTGGGGGGCGGGCTCGAGGTGGAGGAGCTGAGGTGAGGTCTGAGCCCCTCGGTCCACCCGATCCAGGCCCGGACAGCTCACTCCCCGAGGACCGTGACCCTCACGCGTCGACTCCTCGGACCGTCTAGCTCCACGAGCAGGACGGCCTGCCAGGTTCCCAGGCCAAGGTCCCCGGAGATCAGGGGGATGCTGATCCCAGGCTGGATCAGAGACGAGAGGATGTGGGCGTGGGCGTTCTGCTCGCCTGGCAGGCCGGAGTACTTCTCGTTGTGCCTGTACTTCGCGTCCGGGGGAACCAGCCTCGCTGCGGTCTCTAGGAGGTCCTCCCACAGGTCGGGGTCGGGCTCGTTGACCGTCAGGCCCGCCGTCGTGTGGGGAACCCAGACGTTCACGATCCCCTCCGAGACCCCGCTCTCCCGGGTCAGCCGGCGCACCTCCCGGGTGACGTCGATTATCTGGAGCCTCCTCGAGGATCTCACATCAAACTCCCCACTCCAGGCCCTCAACGTCGACCCCTCGACTGCCCCCCGGTGGGCATTTTAACGGCCCGGTCGGGGGAGGGGCGGGTGTCCCTGACGCGCGTCGGGGAGGTGGTGGCCGGGCTCCCGCCCACGGAGAGGATCTACCTAAGGGACTCCTACGCCAGGGAGTGCGGGGCCAGGGTCCTGAGGGTGGTCGCCGACAGGGGCGCGAGGCGGTACCTGGTCCTAGACAGGACCGTCTTCCACCCGCTGGAGGGGGGCCAGCCCAGCGACGTCGGGGAGGTAGTTGGCGCCGACGGGGGCTTCAGGCTGGAGGTGAGGAAGGCCCTGGCGTCCGGCGGGGTGGTGGCCCACTACGGCCCCATCTCGGGTGAGGACCCATCCACTGGGGAGGGGGTGGTCTGCAGGCTGGACTGGGGGAGGAGGTACCTGATCATGAGGCTCCACACCGCCGGGCACATCCTGGACGCGGCGGTCGGAGAGGTCCTGGGAGGTCCCGTCAGGACGCTGGGCGCCAGGCACGGGCCTCCCGAGGCGTACGTTGACTACGGCGGGAGGGTCCCGGGCGAGCGAGAGCTCCTGAGAATTGAGGAGATAGCCAACGGGATCGTCAAGGAGGACCTTGAGGTCGTGATCAGGTTCGTGGGACCGGAGGACCTCGGGTCGGCCGCGTACAACGCCCCCAACCTAGACAGGCTCCCTCGAGCCCGGGAGTACAGGCTCGTGGAGATCCCGGGCAGGAACTCGATCCCGTGCTCGGGGACCCACGTCTCCAGGACCGGGGAGGTGGGGGAGATCAGGGTCCTAGGGGCCCTGCCCATAGAGGGCGGGTTCAGGCTCAGGTACGGCCTGTCCGATTCCTGAGGTTGTGGCGCCCGGGACCCAACGATCGCCTGAAGGTCCTCCGCTCACAGACTTGCGCGCCTTAAAGACGGCTCTCCCACCCGGGTCTGGCCTTGCCCAGGGTTGGACTCCCGGAGGCCATCTCGGCCGCGCTGTCCCCGCCGGTCACGGGCGCCCTCGCCGCGGCGGCCCTGACCTCGGGGGACTGGACCGAGCTTGCGGTGGCCCCCCTCTTCGGATTCTTCATGGGGATCGCCTTCATCAGCGTCCTGCCCCTCGCCCCCGTCGCCGTCTCCGCCGGGGGCCTGGGCGGGGTGATTGGCAGGGGAGAGGTGGGCGAGAGGGGGAGGGTCGCCCTCCTGGCCTGGTCTTCCCCGGCCTACGCGGCCGGGGCGGGGGCCTTCTCTGCCCTGGGGTGGGGGAGCATGACGTTCCTCGCGGCGAGCTACGCCGTGGCCTCGGCCGTGCTTGCCCTGGCCACGCTGAGGGTGAGGGTGAGCCTCCACTCCGCCGGGGTGGCCCTCCCGACGGCGGTCCTCGCGCTGGTGGGGGGACCCCGGTGGTTCGCCCTGCTCCCGCTCCTCCCGGTCGTGGGGTGGGCGAGGGTCCGCGTCGGCGTCCACACGCCAGCTCAGGTCGCGCTCGGCGCCGCCGTGGGCCTGCTGGTCCCCCTGACCCTCTGGTTCCTCTGAGGCTCGGCGGCCTCCGCCCTTACCCTGGACGCGTAGGCGCAGGCAAGGGTCACGCCGAGGACAAGCGGGTCGATCCCCGTCTCCACGGCCACAGTGAGGTAGGCCAGCGCAAGGGCCCCAGAGGACCCCTCCCCGGCGTCCCTCAGGATCACCCCAAGTGCCAGCATCTCCAGCGGGGCGAGCAGCCCGAAGTCGGCCACCGGCTGGCCCATGATGAAGTAGGTGTACCTCGTGACCCCCCTGCCGAACAGCCTGGCCACAGTCCCCCTGGGATCCGTCGAGAGCAGGAGAGACCCGTGGAAGGAGCCCAGGGGAAGGCTCACCAGGGCGATGGCCTCGTACACCCAGTAGGTGAAGGCGACCCTGTCGACCATCCCCAGCGGATCGGGCTCGCCTGTCAGGCCCCTGAGGGCCCCGAGCGCCGCGCCCCCGACCAGGACGATCCCGGCGAAGGCCCACGTCCTCCTCCCGCCGCCGGACCCCCGGGCCAGGGAGGCGGCCCAGGCGAGGGCGGGCAGCATCGCGTACGAGCGAAACCCGGTGAGCAGGCCGAGCGCAGATGAAAGGACGGCGATCGGGGCGCTCCCCGAGAGGGCGACGGACGAGGTCAGCAGGAGGGAGGAGAGGCCGAAGATCCTAGACACCGCGCCCGAGCGAGCAGCGCCCTTGACCAGGGGCAGGCCGAAGGCGGAGACCCCGGCCAGGTAGGCCGCGAGCCCCATGACGAGGGGAGGGACGAAGCTCCCAGGGGACCGGGGGTCTGAGGAGGCCAGCCGCCCCTCCAGGCGAGGCCTGAGCGCCGCGTAGAGGATGGAGAGCAATGAGACGGCGAGCAGCCCCGCCGGACGATCCCTGAGCGCGCCCAGGGCGACCGCCGCCACCGCCCACGCGTGGACCCACCTGGGAGGAGAGGGGACGGCCGCATATCCCACGGCGAGCCCCAGCCACCCCGCGACGGTCAGGAGCAGGGGGACCGGCTCCAGGGATCGACCCCTCATCCAGGCCCCCAGCGCGGCCAGCGCCACGTAGCCCGCGAGGACCGCGGAGAGTAGGGTGAGGGAGGGGGGAGGGGGGCCGCGTCGCGATCCCCCGCCGGTCCCCATCCGCCCACTCCCCCGAGAACCCGCGGCCCGGCCAGAAGGCTACAGCCTGATCGCTAGGGTCAGCTCGGGGGCCGCGTAGACCTTGACAGTCTTCCCAACCGGGACCTCCTCGTCTGGGTCGACCTCTATGACGAAGGGCTCGCCGCCCGCGCGGGCCTGGACCCTGAGGGAGTTGCCGAGGAAGGAGACGTGGTAGACCTCCACCTCGAACTCGTTCGAGTCCCTCGTCTCGGGGGAGAGTTCGAAGGACTCCGGCCTGATCATGACGAGCACCCTGTCCCCCACGTCTGGGTTGGCCTCCGGGTTCGACGGGACCGCCAGGACCTCCCTCCCGATGGACTCTAACCTCACCCTGAGCCTCTCGCCCTCCCTGGCGACCACCTCCCCGTAGAGGAACGTTCCCTGCCCTATGAACCTCGCAACGAACTCGTTCTTCGGGTGCTTGTAGATCTCCTGCGGGGTGCCGATCTGCATGACCCTCCCCTGGTTCATCACGGCGATCCTGTCAGAGATGCTCATGGCCTCCTCCTGGTCGTGGGTGACGTAGAGCGTCGTTATCCCCAGCTCCCTCTGCAGCCTCTTCAGCTCCGCCCTCATCTCTATCCTGAGCTTCGCGTCCAGGTTGCTCAGGGGCTCGTCGAACAGCAGCACCTTGGGGTTGATTACTATGGCCCTCGCCACGGCCACCCTCTGCTGCTGCCCGCCCGAGAGCTGGTGAGGCGTCCTGTTCTCCATGCCCTCCAGCTTGACCAGCTTCAGGACCTCCAGCACCCTCTTCCTGATCTCCTCCTTCTTGTACCCCCTGATCTTGAGGCCATAGGCGATGTTGTCGAAGACGTTCATGTGGGGCCACAGGGCGTAGTTTTGGAACACCATCCCCGTGTCTCTCTTGTGGGGCGGGACCTCGGTGACCTCCTGGTCGTCGAAGTAGACCCTCCCCTCGTCCGGGAGCTCCAGCCCGGCTATGCAGCGGAGGAACGTGGTCTTGCCGCACCCGCTGGGACCAAGCAGGGTGAAGAACTCGCCGTGCCGGATCTCCAGGGTGACGTGATCGACCGCCACGACCTCCCCGAAGCGCTTCGTGAGATCGACGGTCCGTATCTTTACCATCCGATCACCCTCAGACTCCTATCAGGGCCGTCGCCCTCCTCCTCAGCAATAAGTTTGCGCCGACTATGAAGACGAACTGCAGGCCCATGAGCATAAAGCCCATGGCCGCCGGCTGGGCCAGCCCGCCAGCCAGGCCGTGGAACAGCATGTCGTACATCTTCCAGGTCATCGGGGCGTCCCTGTGGTTCGCGTCCCCCACCACTATGCCCGTGCTGACCTCGGACATGGAGTAGATGAACGAGAGCATGCCACCCGCCAGCACGTTGAGCGCTATCAGGGGGAGGATTATCGTGAAGAAGGTCCTGGTCCTGCTCGCCCCCACGGTCCAGGCCACCTCGTCCAGGGCCTTGTCGGTCTGCTCCAGTCCAGAGAAGACCGACCTGACAGTGAACGGTATCTTCCTGACGGTGTAGGAGGCTATGAGGAGCGGCGCCCCGCTTATTGTGGGGCTCAGCGGGGTTCCCAGGTAGGTGAGGAAGAGGCCGGTCGCCACGGCTATGCCCGGCACTGCTATTGGAAGCGTGACGAGCAGATCCAGGGCCTCTATGCCCGGGATGCCCTTCTTCCTGGAAACCAGGTAGGCGGCGCTGACGCCCAGGATCACCATGAACACGGTCGCTATCCCCGAGTACACCAGGCTGTTCACTATGCACCTCCTGGCCTGCTCGTCTGCGAGCACAGCCTTGAAGTTGCTCAGGGTGTAGCTCTCCGGCAGGATCGTCGTGCCCCACTCCTTCGAGAAGGCGAGGAGCGTCACTCCTATGTGCGGGAGGGTGGCGAAGAACAGGACCGCGAACACGAAGACGTAGACCAGGAGCACGGTCTTGTTCGACAGCCTTCTCCTCCTGGGCCTCCAGACGCCCCCCTTGCCCAGCATGGCGTACCTCTTGAGGCTCACGTACCGCCTGACGGCCACGAACACGACCGCCGAGATGACCAGGAGGATCAGGGCGAGCGTGGTCGCCTCCTGAGAGATCAGCCCGGCGGGGG
Source organism: uncultured Nitrososphaerota archaeon (assembly GCA_964594835.1). GTDB lineage: Archaea > Korarchaeota > Korarchaeia > Korarchaeales > Korarchaeaceae > DRBY01. The sequence goes on along the minus strand of CAZQNA010000002.1, from coordinate 25,264 downwards.
TGAAGATCCTGTTGAATATCTGGAAGGTGAGCACCTTCTCCGCCACGGTCCCCTTGAACACTATGGGGGTGCCCAGGTCCTCGAGGGCCAGGATGAACACCAGCAGCGCCCCTGCCTCCACCCCGGGCGTGGCGAGCGGGAGGGTGACCGTCCTGAACAGCCTGAACCCGCTGGCCCCCATGTTGATGGCCTGCTCCTCCAGCGACGGGTCGAGGCTTATCAGGGCCGTGTAGGCGTTGAGCATGACTATTGGGTAGAAGATGAGCGTCTGGACCATTATAACGGCGGGCAGGCCCGTGATCTCAACCTTGAAGGGCATCACCCGCAGGACGTCGTGGAACAGGACGTTCAGCACCCCGTCCGCCACTATCATCCTCTTCAGGCCTATGGCCCCGACGAACGGCGTCGAGAGGAGCGGGATCAGGGAGATTATCCTGAGCGCCTCTGACCCTGGGAACCTGTACTTGGCGAATATGAAGGCGAGAGTGAACCCCAGCGCCGTGGACAGCAGGGCGGTCGAGCCCGCGACCACCAGGGAGTTCACCAGGACGCCGAAGTCCCACCCCGTGATGTAGATGATCCTCACGACCTCCCCCGTGGGCCTCGTGTACTCCACCACGTGGTAGAGGCTCCCCCTGACCCCCTCGAGAGACAGGAAGGGGAAGTCTCCCGTGAGGTGGAGCCTCAGCGGGAAGTAGTAGTCGTCCGTCAGAACCAGCCTGAGGGCGTCCAGGGTGAACCCGCCAGAGGTGTAGAAGGACCTGAGGATCACCATCCCCAGGGGGATCAGCATGAACGCGGCGAAGGCCGACAGCACTATGAAGAGCTGACTCCAGGAGAAGGGGTCCATCTCCCACTTGAGCCTCCTGAAGGCCCTGCCGAGCCTCTCTCCCAGCCCTTCGGCCCGAGAACCCATCGCATCACCACCGAGGGTGGACCTCAGTGGAGCCTGCGGGGGAGGAATAAAAAGGGGGAGAGGAGTCGGGCGGACCCGCTCACGGCTCGGGTATCTGCTCGTAGAGGGCCTCGTACCTCTGGAGGGCCGCGTCCCTCCATATCGACTGCATCTGGGACGCGAAGGCCGGGTCTGTCTTCATGCGCTCGTTTATCTGGATGGCGTAGTCCAGCGTGAAGGTCACCTGCTGCCCGCCCTCCTCCCAGGTCAGCGGCTTGCCCATCTCGTGGGCGAACTGCTCGAACTGGTCCTCCGTGATCTTTCCAGCCTCGTAGGCGTCGACTAGCTTCTTCCAGACCCTCACCAGCTCGTCGTGCCTGTCGCAGAGTACAGCGTCGAAGTAGTAGGCCACGGAGAAGTAGACCTTCCCGGCGAGGCTCTCGTCGAACTCTATGGTCTGGAGGTTGACGGTCTCGTTGAACTTCTCGTAGAGGTCGGTCCTCTGCCTCCCCTCCGGGGTCCGGAAGATCTTCGGGGATATCGGGAGCCTGTTGACCTTCGGATCCAGCCAGATCTTCTGCCCGTCGGTGAGGACCCACCTTATGAAGGCCTGGGCCGCCTCGGGGTGCTCGGACGTGGAGCACATGGCTATCGGGTCGCCGTTGACGATGCTGTTCGGCGGGGTCACGTAGACGAAGTCGGGGGACTTGGTCTGGAGTTCGTAGCCGTAGAAGTCGATCATGATCCCGATGGGGACCTCGCCGGTCTGGACGGCGAACTGGGCCTCCACGGACCCACCGTAGGGCCTCCCGTTCGCCGCGAGCCTGGACAGGAGGACCCAGCCGTCCTCCCACCCGTAGGCCTGGAGGATGATCTGGTAGATCCTCGAGTGGGAGGTCGAGGTGGTGGACCTGGCGAAGGAGATCGCCGGGAGCGGGAGCATCCTCGAGTAGACGGGGCTGGCGAGGTCGTCCCAGGTGGCGGGCTCAGGGAACCCCCTCTCGGTCAGCTGCTTCTTGTTGTAGGTGAACCCGAACGACGAGATGGCCGCCGCCACCCACGTGACCTGGCCGTCGTCGTACCTCTTCATCGCAGACCCGCTTATCGTGTCCGGGATCTCAGAGATCACCTGGAGGAGTTCGGGGTCTGTCATGGGCTGCAGGAGGCCCTTGTCGGCGAGGTCGTTGAAGACCGTCGGGCCTCCTCCCCACGCCACGTCTATCTTCTCCTTCTGGATCACGTCCGGCCACAGGGCCGCGTTCGGGCCGTAGAAGCGGATGTCGACTATGTTGTACTGCTTGGCTATGTCGGAGTTCAGGAACTCCTGCTTGGTCAGCAGCCAGATGGTGCTGGCGTGCCTGGTTATCACCTTGAGGGTGACGCCCTGCTTGGAGGGCCCGGTGGTTGGGGTGGGGCCGGCGCCGCCCCTTCCCTTGAGCAGGAGGACCGCGGCGCCGACCAGTATGATCACGGCCGCAAGGATCGCCAACAGGTACTTGGACTCCAAAACACACCACCCCGCGGTCGGGTGGGCGGCCGCTCCCATCCGCTATAAACTCCCCCACGCCGATCTCAGGTCCGGCGTGTCGGGTCGCTGAGACGGTGAGACGGCCGAGAGAACGTCCCCTGTGAGAACGTCTGGTGGAAAAAGAAGAGAGGGGGAGGGGGCCCTCACTTCTTCTTGAGGGCCAGGGCCGCCCCGATGATGACCACGATCACCACGACGGCGATGGCGATGTAGGTCATCGGCAGGCCGGGGGCGCTCTCGACGGTGAGGCCCCAGGCGAAGGCGTTCTTGGCGAACGTAGCGCCCTGGAGCTCAACTCCGTGGTACTCGGGGGTTATGATGACCCTGTCCCCCAGGAGAGACTCGCCGGTGACAATGACCTTGCTGTACTTGCTCCCGACCTTGATCTTCTCGGCCGCGGCCTCGACGAACTGGCCGGTCTCGCCGACCGCGTGCGCCTTCGGGTCGACGCCGTCGTGGCTGACCACGGTCCCGCTCGGGGACGAGCGGTAGAGCCAGACGCAGGTCTCACTCAGGACCTGGTCGATCGGGACGAACTGGCCGTTCTTGTATCCGACGACGAAGGTCGGGCCGTGGAAGAGCACCCTGGAAGCGCCGGCGGTTATCTGGCCGGCCCAACCCTGGCTGTTGGCCTCGTAGCTGATGACCCTGTATCCGGCCCCCGCGTTGGACTCGGGGTCCTCCAGGCTGCCGTACTCCAGCCTGAGGCTGGAGCCGATGGCCTCGAGGATCTTGTTTGGCTCGCCGGCCTTGAAGGAGGTGTCCTCGGGGTTCAGGTAGGGCTCGACGTAGTCGGAGTCGGCCCCGACCCAGAGGAACTTGCCTCCCTGCTTGAACCAGTCGGCGATGGCCTGCACCTCCGCCTGGGAGAACCCGCTGTCGTAGTCCTTCATCTTGCCTATGACGAGGGCGTCAACCCCCTGGAGAGACTGAGGAGTTATCTCGGTCAGCTCCTTCACCTGATAGCCGGCGGAGGTCAGCAGGTCCTTCAGGGCCTGGAGGTTCTGCTGACCGTACTCGGTGTCCAGGTCCTTGATCCTGCCGGGTGTGAGGTCCAGCGCGACGACCTTCTGTCCCTGGGCGGAGACGGCGTTGCCGAACCACACGCCCACGGAGAGTGCGAAGAGGGCCACCATAGCAAGAGCTAGCAACTTCTTCATTGTGCCCTCACTGAGGGAGGATATTCCGGCGACTCCTATTAATGTTTGGCAGGAGGCTTTGCAGGTCCGTAGCTAATTTCCATGAGAAGGGATATGTCGGATTGTCTTACAAACGTATCGGCCTTATCGCATAAAAGATTCGGAGATTGGGGCCGCACGTCCTCTGATTTTCGACCATCGCCTTGTCCGGTTTAGCGCCTCAACTTAGCGGCCGCCGCAAGCCCCGCCGCCAGCGCGACCAGACCAAGTGCCCAGAGCGGAATCGGAGCTGTTGGGCCCTCTCCCGCCTCAGCGGGAGTTGGCTGAGCCCCCCAGCCGACCGTCTTCCGGACCTCGACCGACTTGCCGGTCAGGTCGACGGCCCTGACCCTCAGCTGAGCCTCCCCCGCCTCCTTGGGCACCTGAGCGGTTCCGACGAAGGTGTCCTCGTCGATCCTGAGGAGATCGACCTCCTTCCAGGTACTCCCGTCCGTCGAAGCCCAGGCCCTGACCTCCGAGACGCCCGTGACGTCGTCGAGGGCCGTCACGTTGAGCTCTATGAGGACGGCTCCCCCGACCCTCGGCTCGGCGCGGACCTCCACCGTCGGGGGACTCTCGTCCTCAGCCGCCCTCACCTCCACGACCCTCTCCTCCCCCGGCCCAACGGAGACCGACACGTAGGCCACCCTGTACCCCAGCCTGGAGTCCCTGACCTCAACCAGCTCCCCGCCCTCCACTGCTACCTCTCCGCTCCCCGCCATCCTCGCCACGATCGTTCCGTTTAGCACCCATGGAGACCTGTTCGAGATCCTGGCCGAGAACCCTCCCCTGCTACCGTCGTTCAGCTGGTAGTGCTCCACCTCAAACCAGTCGAGGGGGATGGGCCTCTCCAGGCCGCCCAGCCACTCGATCCGACCGTCCGACCGGATGGTGAAGATCCTGAACCCTGGGATCGCCTCCTCAACGGCCTTCTCCACGTCCCCGTAGGAGTTCGGGTTTGTCACCATAAGCACCGGGTCCTCGTAGACGTGGTTCTCGTGCATGTGCCCCGAGAGGGCAACCGTCACCCCCCTCTCGGCCATCAGACGGATGACCGTGTCTGAGTCCGCCCCCGGGACGGCCTCCAGGTTCCAGGGCGGGTGGTGGAACAGTACCATCCTCACCGTCGCGTTCGTGGCCGACAGGTCCCCGTCGAGCCACTCGACCTGCTCCGGGCTCAGCCTCCCCTCCAGGGATCCCGGACCTGTGTCAACGCTCACTATGTGGACCTCCGGCCCCACGTCGAGGCTGAGGTTCGAGGGGGCTAGGTACCTGACGAACGGGACGCCCTTGACCGAGTGGTCGTGGTTTCCAGGTATGGCCACGATCGGGACGTCCAGCCTCGTGAGCTCCCGGCGGGCCCCGCGGAATATGACCTCGTGGGGGTTGTTGCACACGTCGCCCGTGTGTATCACGAAGTCGGGCCTCAGGAAGTTGATCAGCCAGATGTCCCGCACGAACCTGGCCGCCTGCTGAAGCTGACCAGGACGGTTGTCGTAGTGGGTGTCCGAGATCCAGAAGACCGTGAACGGCGGATCTAGATCCTCTAGAACGGCCACCGAGTTGGGCTCCCTCAGGACCCCGCCCCCCTCCAGCCCCACGACCAGATCGTAGAGCCCGGGGGGCGCGTCCGGGGGCACGACGGCCCTGACCAGGGTGACTCCCCCGCCAAGCTCCCGGCTGGCTATGGAGAGCTCGCGCTCCTCGAGCTCCCCCTCCAACCGGACCGAGGTTACGGAGACCTCTCCGGCGAGCCTGACCTCCACCCCGCCCCCCGGCTCCACGAATGCGGGAAATCCGATCCGCGGAAGCTCAATCCCCGAGACGGACCCAGCGGTGTCCACCGGCGAAACGGAGGCGGGGGCTAGGGTGGGGACGAGGGCCAGGGAGAGGAGGAAGGCGAGGAGGGGGACGCCCCCCGCCGCGCCCCTCCGGCTCACCTCGACCCCCTCCTCACCGCCAGCAGGACGGCGACGGCCACGACGACGATGCCCGCTATCCAGATGACCAGGCTGGAGGCCAGACCTCCGCCCCCGGCCCCCGGCGCGGGCTGGGTCGGCGCCGGCGAGGTCGTCGGCGGCGCCACCGCGGTCTCGCCGTAGTACTCGGCCTCGTTCCCCGCGGCGTCGATCGCCGTCACCCTGAAGTAGCCATACTGGTCGGGAGAGACCCTCCAGACCGGCCAGCCTGTCTCGATCTCGGGCTCCACCTCGGTCCAGGTCGAGTTGTCGGCGGACGCGTAGACCCTGTACTCCAGGACGCCGAGGCCCTCGTCGGACACCCTGGGCCAGATCTCCACCCTGCCGTCCTTGGCGCCCCTCAGGTCCACTGATATCTCGGGGGGCGTGGAGTCCTGGCGGAGGTAGATCTTCACTACCCTCTCCTCCCCGGGTGAGAGGGTCACGGTCAGCTCGTAGGCCCCCTTGCCAGACGCCCCGTGGGCCTCCGCCACCTCGGCCCCCTCGACCGTCGGGTCGGGGTCGAAGGACGAGAGGACCACAGGCAGCCTGAGGGTCACCTCCTCCGTCCCCTTGTTCCAGACCCTCATCGCCACTCCGTAGGAGCTCCCGTCGTACGCCTGGAGGTACTCGACGCCCATGTCCCCCACCGAGGAGGAGGTGGGCTCGTACCAGAAGGTCCCGTTCGCTGAGAAGACGAAGAGCCTGTAGTGGCCGAAGTCCCCCTCGGGCCCGCCGTAGCTGGTCCCGTGGTCGTGCTGGCCGGCCTCGGTCACCAGGCAGAGGACGTCGTCAAAGGTCGCCTGATCGTCGGTGTGCCAGTGCCCCGTCAGGACCACTGGCGCGTGGGCCAGGTGGGCCACGTCGACCATCCTCTGGACCGTCTGCTCGTAGTCGAGGGTTCCCTGGAACTTCCCGTCGGGGCCGTAGAGCCAGACCCTGATGTCCTGGTCCATGAGCGGGTAGTGGACCAGCACGGCGCCCGTCCCCGACTTGCCCCGGAGGAGGGACTCTATCAGGTCGAACTGGTACCCGAAGATCTTCCCCGTGTCGGAGTCCACTTGAACGAAGTGGAAGCTGGGCCCGACGTCGACGACCCCGTAGAACGGGCCGAAGTACTTCTCCCAGTAGTACTGCTTCTTCTCAACGGCCGTGTAGTCGTTGTTCCCCTCGATGGCTATCAGGGGGGCCCTGAGCCTCACGAGGTCCCTGTACGCCTCTCTGAAGGGATCCTCCTCGTCGGGCCTAGCTATCGCGTCTATGACGTCGCCCGTGTGTATCACCAGGTCGGGCCTCAGGCCGTTTATCGTGGCCACGAGGATCCTGAAGAGCTGCTGATTCCTGTGGTGCTTGGGTATGTCGCGGGTGCCGTAGTGAGTGTCGGTGAACTGGATCACCCGGATCTCCTCGGGGTACGAGTCGCCGAACACGTAGACCGAGTTGGGCTCCGTGAACTCGAGGCCCCCTCCCGTGACGGTCAGGTTGTAGAGGCCGGGCGGAACGCCCTCTGGGACCCCGAGAGATACCCACCAGGCCTCCATGCCGGAGTCGAACCCCTGGTCCAGCTTGTTGAGGGGATACCTCCAGCCGTCGGTGAAGGCGGACTCCAGCGACGCGGACCATTCAACGCTCGAGGGCATGTCGTCCGTTCTCTTAATCCATACGGTTATCTCATCACCGTACACGACGAAGTAGGGCGAGATTATCCTCGGGTAGAGGATGTGGTTCAGGGGGTCCACGTGATACGGAGGGAAGGGTGGCTCGGGAGCGGAGGCAGTCACCTTGAAGCCGACGAGGGTGGATCCGAGGGCCAGGACGAGTGCCAGAATCGTGAAGCCGAACGCTCGCCTCAAGGTGCGACCCGAAAACTTCTACCCGGCGGGATTCTTTAAACGATTCGAGGTCAGCGGCCGGTCGAGCCGCGGTGGGCTGGTCAGAACGACCTCAGGGCAACCTGGGAGCTTCCTAGCCCGGCTGCGGGGTCGCGTCGCCGGCCGTGGCGCCGAGGGTTGGTGGCCGGCGGCCCGGGCTACCTAGCTGACTCGACCTCAGCTTCCCTCCCGAGCCCTCGCCTGAGCCTGGAAGCCGCCGCGGCCGCCAGGAAGACAGCCGCCGCTGCCAGCGCCGCCACCAGCCAAGTTGGGGTGACCGAGACCGTCACGCTCTCCTCGGCCAGGATGAAGCCGGAGCAGGAGACGCGCGAAAGGACCGAGTGCGCTCCGGCCGGCACCTCCAGGACGATCCTGCGGCTCTCACCCTCTTCGAGGGTGATGTTCTGGCGGAGGACGAGCTGAGAGTCGATCCAGGCCTCCAGCGTGGCGTTGAGGCGAAGCGGATAGGGGTTCTCAACGGCCACCTCGACCGCGGCTGATCCGACCTTGAGCCCCTCCTGGACCCCGAGGGTCAGGGGGACGGAGGCCCCGACCACCGGAACCCTGAGGTCCCCCCTGGCCAAGACCGAACCTGATGACCCGAGGACGAGGACCTCCAGGAGGTGGACCCCCGGATCCAAGGATAGGGTGAGGTTCTCGTAGGTCGGCCCCGGCGGGAGGTCGATCGGCCTGCTGGCTGCGTCCGCACCCCCGTCTCGGACGACCAGTCGAGCCGAGAGCGTCATCGGGTTGGGGTTGGAGATTGCCAGAGTCAGCCTCACGGGGTTCCCCGGGGAGTGAAAGGCCCACGCAGCCAGCTCGAGGGGCTCCAGCAAGGTCACCTCGGTGGACGTCGAGGACACCCCTCCCGGCGACTCGACCTCGACCTCCAGCAGGTGCTCCCCCGGGGGAGCCCCTACCTCCACGGGCACCCAGGTCCGCCCGGGGGGCAGCATGATCTCCCTCTCGGTCAGGGGGATCCCGTCCAGCTTCACCCTGAGCGTGGCCTCCACGGCCGAAGGGGCCGAGTTCTCCAGAGACAGGTTGAGCGTCGTTCCCTCCCCGACCAGCGCGACCGGCGGGAGGGGCTGAACCTCCGCGGGTGAGGCCACGAAGGCGGAAGCCCCGAAGTCGCCCCCGACCGCCACGGCGCCGGAGGTGGGGCTCCAGCACATGGCGAGGGCGATCCCTGGAAGGACCCCGGTGGACAGGAGCAGGTCTCCCCGGTGGGACAGGATCACCATCCACCTATGGGAGAGGACGGCCAGCCTGTCTCCCCTCGGGCTCCAGCGGACCTTCTCTACTGGCCTCCCGTAGCTCGGGGTGGACCACACCTCGGCTCCGCCCTCGTTGAGGAGGACCACCCTCTCGCCGTAGGCCGCTGCTATCCCGTGGGGGGACCAGTCGAGCGAGGAGACCGGTGCGTCTCCCGGGGGAGACCTCCAGCTCTCCCTACCCTCGGAGCCGTAACATACAATGACGGAGCTGGCGAGTCCGGCCACGAGCCTAGAGGAGTCCGGCGACCAGGCCAGCGAGAGGAGGGCGTCCCCGTACTCAAGGGCTAGACCAGCCCTGGCCGTCCAGGCCTGGACCCCATCCCTGGAGAACACCGAGAGCCTGCCGTTCTCGAGCCCGACCGCCAGGAGCTCTCCGTCCCCCGACCACCTCATGGAGGAGATGGCCTCCTCCAGATCGAGCGTAGTGATCAGGCGGCCCTGAGCGCTGATCATCGTGAGCGTAGCCCTCCTGCCGCCCCTAACAAGCCTAGAGACGCCGGCCGCGAGGGTCTGGCAGTCGGGGGACCACGCCAGCATGCCCTCATCTCCCCCGGCCCTCAGCCCGACCCTGGCCCTCTCCCGTCCGCCTTCACCGACTATCAGGACCGTGTCCTCCGTGAGTACGCCTAAGAGTCCTGAGGGGCACCAGTCCACGCCGAGAGGCCCCTCGACGTTCAGGGACCAGACCACCTCGCCGGTGGAGGAGTTCAGCGCCAGGACCCCGTCCTCCACGACCGCGGCTATGAGGCCTCCGTCGGGAGACCAGCTCAGGTCTCTGACCGCGCCCACGTTCTCGACCGTCCAGATGAGGATCCCGCCGTTCCCGGCGGTCGGCTGACCGGCCGCCGGCGCGGGGGAGATGGCCAGAAGCGCCAGGAGCGGGATGAGGAAGGTCGACCTCATCTCCCCTGGTGGGCGTGGAGTGTAAAATTAGCCTTTACCGCGGGCGATCCGTCAGGTTCTGTGAGGCAACGTCGGCCCCGCCCATTCCCTGCCAGGCCGCCGAGCCCGGATCGGGGCACTGATCCCCGTTTGGATCCGGGAAGGGCCCTGCTGACTCGAGTCTCCCATCAGAGTCCGAGATAGGCGGTTTTGACGTGCTCGTTCTCAAGCAGCTCCCCGCCGGTGCCCTCGAGGACTATCCTCCCGGTCTCTATGACGTACCCCCTGTCGGCTATGGAGAGCGCCTGCTGGACGTTCTGCTCGACGAGGAGAACGGTGACGCCCTCCTCCCTTATCTGCTGGACGGCCCTCAGGACCTCCTGAACTATCTTGGGGGCGAGGCCCAGGCTCGGCTCGTCGAGCATTAGCAGCCTGGGGGAGGACATCAGGCCCCTCCCTATGGCGAGCATCTGCTGCTCTCCCCCGCTGAGGGTCCCCGCCAGCTGGTCCCTCCTCTCCCTCAGAATTGGGAACAGTGAGTACACCATCTCCAGCCTGTCCCTAACGTCCCCCCCGACCAGGTAGGCGCCCATCCTCAGGTTCTCGTACACGGTCATCTTCGGGAAGAGCCTCCTCCCCTCCGGCACCATGCTCACGCCCAGCCTGACTATCTCGTGGGCTGGCTTCCCCGTGATGTCCACGCCGTCGAAGGTGATCCTGCCAGAGGTGGGCCTGAGGAGGCCGGATATCGCCCTGAGGGTAGTGGTCTTGCCCGCGCCGTTCGAGCCCAGGAGGGCCACGACCTCCCCCCTCTCGACCCGGAGGGACACCCCCCACAGGACCTGGACGTCCCCGTAGCCCGCCTCCAGGCCCTCAACCGACAGCATTCTGGTCACCTAGGTAGGCCTCGATGACCCTCGGGTCGCTCGCTATCTCCTGCGGGGTGCCCTCGGCTATCTTCTCGCCGTGGTGGAGAACGGCGACCCTGTCGCTGAAGTTCATTATGGCCCTCATGACGTGCTCGATCATCACGATGGTCAGCCCCCGCTCCTCCTTCACCTGCCTAAGCATGCCGAGCTCCCACTCCACCTCCCTCGGGGAGAGGCCTGCCATCACCTCGTCCAGCAGGAGGATCCTCGGGTTCACCGCGAGGGCCCTCGCCAGCTCGAGCCTCTTCCTCTCCACCACCGTGAGGCTGTGACCGGGGAGGTCCCTCTTCTCCCTCAGGCCGACGATCTCGAGGATCCTGACAGCCTCTCTCCTGAGGTCCGAAAGCCCCCTCCTGACCCTGCTTGAGACGCGGCCCGAGAAGAGGAGGCCGACCAGGACGTTCTCCAGCACGCTGAGCCCCTCGAAGGGCTTGGTGATCTGGAACGTCCGGGCCACCCCCAGCCTGCTGAGGAGGTGGGGCCTCTTGCCCGTGACGTCGCGACCGAACACGAGGACCCTCCCCCTGTCCGGCGGGAGGAAGCCGGTCATGACGTTGAACAGGGTCGTCTTGCCGGCCCCGTTGGGCCCTATGACCCCCAGGACCTCGCCCGGCTTGACGTCGAGCGTCACGCCCCGCAGGGCCTGTAGGCCGCCGAAGCGCTTCCAGACGTCCTCGACCCTCAGCACTGAGCCGTCATATTCGAGATCCGGTGGACCCGATATCGCCACTATCCCCCTTCCCCTCACGCTGGACACCTCCCTGACCACTCACGTAACTCACTCCGCAATGGTGGGACCGCTGGACGATTGATGCGACTGAGTCAACGACACCCGCCGATCTCGGGTGAGGCCGTGATCGAACCCTTTAAGATTTGCCCGCGGTGGCCCGGGACAACTCCCTCTGGAGGAGATTCGTATGGATTGGAAGCCTCTCGTGGCCATAGTGGCTCTAGTCGTCATACTCGGAGGGGTATACTACGTGTACTCTGGCAGAGAGAAGGGGCCGGAGAGCGTGAGGGTGGGCATAGTCCTGCCGCTCTCCACCGCGTCGTTCGCCTCTGCCGGTCAGGAGTGCTACAGGGGAATGCAGATGGCCGTCGAGGAGATCAACGCGAACGGCGGAGTCCTGGGCAAGCCGATCGAGCTGGTGGTCAAGGACGACAAGGGAGACCCGAACACGGCCATAACGGTCGCGACGGACCTCATCACCAACGAGCAGGTTCCCATCATAGTCGGCTTCTACTCCTCCACGGTCACCTACGCCACCATGAACGCCATCAAGCAGTACCAGCCGATAGTCTTCGTCATGGGGGCCTCCTCGGTCAAGGTCGAGGGCCTGGTGGGGAAGGAGCGCTGGTTCTTCCACATGCATCCCTGGGACTACCACAGGCAGGGGACGGTGATCGACTACTTCCTCCACTACATCAGCCCGACTCCCCAGAAGATCTTCGTCGCCTATGAGGACGGCGTCTACGGCTCCACCAGCTACAGCTACTTCGTCAACATGAGCAGAGAGGTCGGCGCCCCGTGGGACGTGAGGGGTGAGCCATTCAAGTCCGGAAGCTCCGACTTCTCGGCCATAATCCTGAAGGCCAAGGACTACGACCCCGACGTGTTCTACATCGTCGGCTACCCGGCGGACTACCCGGTGTTCTTCAGGAACGCCAAGGAGAACGACTTCAACCCCAAGCTGATCTTCATCGTGGCCCCCGAGTTCCCGGAGTACCCGAAGGACATCGGCGACTACGTGGCGGGCGTGGACGTCTGGAGCCCCTACCTCGACATCCCGCAGGCCAAGGACTTCGTGGCCAAGTTCCAGTCCCAGTACGGCAGGCTGCCCGAGTACTGGGCCCCGTTCTGCTACACCGCCATCAAGATGGTCGCCCAGGGAATTGAGAACGCGGGCAGCCTCGACAGGGAGGCCCTGATCTCCGGCCTGGAGAGCGTCCAGATGGACTCCCCGCTGGGGCCGGTGAGCTTCAAGCAGACGGGCAACACGCTCCACCAAGTGGTCGACAAGCTCTACGTTGTGCAGTGGCAGGGCGGCACCGTCGTGATACTCTACCCGGATGAGTTCAAGACCGGGGAGCTGATCTACCCCGTCCCCACCTGGGCCGAGAGGGGCGGGTGAGCCCCTCCCCAAAACCTCTTTTTTGAGACTCGAAGGAGGTCCGAGGACAAATGAACGTTGACCTTCTCGTCCAGGCAATCGCAAACGGCATCCTCCTGGCGGGCTTCTACGCGCTGGTGACCCTCGGGCTCAACCTGCTCTTCGGGGTCCTGGAGATCACGAACTTCGCCCACGGCGACCTCATCATGATAGGGGCGTACGCGACCCTCTGGCTGAACAGGCTCGCCGGAGTGGACCCGATCGCCTCGATTCCCATCGTGTTCCTCGTCCTGTTCGGCGTCGGGCTGGTCGTCTACCTGCTCTTCTTCAAGCCCATCCTGAAGGCGCCGGCCCACAACCAGATAGCGCTGACCTTCGGCCTCTCAGTGTTCCTCCAGAGCCTCGCCCTGATAGCCTGGGGGTCGGACCTGAGGACGCTCGACATACCCTACGTGTCAAAGACCGTCTCCGTAGGCCCGGTGACGCTCGGCTACGGGAGGCTCATAGCCTTCTCCATAGCGGCGGCCTTCACCCTGGGATTCTTCGCCTTCCTGAAGTGGTCGAAGCTGGGGTACGCCGTCAGGGCGGTTAGCCAGGATCCCGAGGCAGCGTCCCTGCTCGGAGTGAACGTGAACAGGATATACGCCCTGGTGTCCGGGCTGGCGGCGGCCCTTGGGGGAGTGGCGGGGGTGCTCGTCGCCATCAACCTCTACATCCACCCCTACGTCGGCGTGGAACTCACGCTGAAGGCGTTCAGCGTCGTCATCCTAGGCGGGATGGGGAGCTACGTGGGCATGCTCGTGGCGAGCCTGGTTCTCGGCATCTCTGAGTCGCTGGTGGGCGCGTTCTTCCCGCAGGGCTCTGGGCTGGCCCCAGGCGTTGCATTCGCGATCATCGTGCTCGTTCTGGCCGTGAAGCCCGAGGGCCTCTTCAGGAGGTGACGTGGAGATGGCGGTCGCCGAGGCGTGGCTCAAAAAGAGGGCTCCCATCATCTGGATCGTGGGGTTGGCCGTCGCGCTGCTGCCCGCCTTCCTCGGACCCTACCCGGCTCGGCTCGGGATAAACGCCCTGAAGTTCATAGTCCTGGCCATAAGCTTCGACATCCTCGCCAGGGCCGGTCAGATGAGCGTTGGCCACGCGGCGTTCTACGGCATAGGGGCCTACGCCATAGCCATGCTCTCCGTCCACGAGGGGGTGCCGGTGGAGTTCGGTCCCCTGGTCGGCGGGCTTTCCGCCGCGGCCGTGGCGGTCGGGCTGGGCTTCCTGACCCTGAGGATAAAGGGCGCCTACTTCTCCATAGGCACGCTCGCGTTCGCCGAGGCCCTGAAGGTCATCTTCCTCTACGCGAGGAAGTACACGTTCGGGGCCCAAGGCATAGGGATCGAGCCCCTCTTCGGCGGAAACGTGCCCCTGTCCTACGCCTACATACTCGGCCTCGTGGTCGCGTCCGCCGCCATAGTGAGGCTCCTCGAGGTCACGGGGGTCAACTACGCGCTCGCGGCCATAAGGGAGGACGAGGACGCAGCGGCCATGCTGGGAATCGACACGACCAAGTACAAGGTGCTCGCCTTCGTCATCAGCGCGTTCCTGGCGGGGGCGGCCGGGGGATTCGACGCTGGCTACACCACGTACGTTTACCCCTACGAGGTGTTCAGCGTCGCGATATCCGTGGCCGCCATGATAATGCCCATCTTCGGCGGGCTGTACACGCTCTCAGGGCCGATAATGGGCGCGGTGTCGGTATACCTGGCCGAGGAGATCCTCAGGAAGTGGATCCCGCAGGGCTACACCATCGTCTACGGGCTCGTCTTGATGGTGTCCATCCTCTACCTCCCGCGGGGCCTGCGGGGTCTCCTTCTGGAGAGGGTCGTCCCGGCCCTAAGAGGCAGGGAGAAGGGTTCGTGATCCCCCTGAACGCCCCCTCCACATCTTTCACTTCTGAGTGGAACTCCGGGGGCGGCCCATCCCCCACCCCTCTCGTCCGGCTCGGCGATCACGGCCGTTCCCACGCGTTTATCACGATGGCCCCCTGCAAGAGTTCGGTCGTCTCGAAGTCAATCCCCACGACGGCGTTGGCCCCCATCTCCGCGGCCTTGGAGATCAACCACTGCAGGCACTCCGACCTGGCCTTCTCCACCTCCGAGACGTATGCGTACACCTCCCCGCCCACGAGGCTCTGAAGGGCCGCCGCGAGCTGGCCCCCAACCCCCCTCGTCCTGACAGAAGTCGCGTGTACGAGTCCCAACACCCGAACTATCCTGTGACCGGGTATGTGGGGGGTCGTCACCACGATCATTCTGCGCGCCACCGGACGCCCCCAAAGAAATACCTTACCGACCGATCGGCGCCCTGGGACAGACGATGAGGGCGAGGGTGAGGCTGCTGAGTGAAATGACCTTCGTCGGGGACGCTGACGGCCCTGGGATAGTCGTAGACGGAGAGGGAAGGCTCGGCCCGTCCCCCATGCAGCTCGTCCTCATGGGCGTCGCCGGGTGCACCGCCGTCGACGTCGCGGAGATCCTCAGGAGGAACGGGCAGTCCTTCGAGAGGCTGGAGGTCGTGGCCGAGGCCGAGAGAGCGCCGGACCCCCCGAGGGTGTTCACAAAGGTGAGGATAAGGTACGTGGTCCACGGAGACGTGGACGAGAGGGTCTTGAGGGACGCAATCAAGCTCTCTCAGGTCAAGTACTGCTCCGCCAGCGTCATGGTCAGGAGGTCGGGGGCGGAGGTCACGACCGAGTACGAGGTGGTCAGGGGTCGCGGGGACTGAGGGACCTCAGGAGGGAGGGGAGCTCCCAGATCCCGGGGATGACGTGATCCGCCCCCTTCCTCCTCAGCCTCTCCTCCGGCTCCAGTCCGGTCAGCACGCCGATCGACAGGACGCCGGCCAGCCTGGCCGACTCGACGTCGACCCAGTAGTCCCCCACGAACACGGCCTCCTCCGGCCCGACGTCGAAGTCCTCCAAGATCTTCTGGATCAGCTCGTGCCGGTGCCACAGCCCGCCGGAGTTCGGCTCGTGCTGGCCCAGGGTGTAGACCTCGTCCACCAGGTCTGCCAGGCCGAACCTCCTGAGCTCCTCCCAGAGGGCCTCTCTCGTGGTCCGCCTGCCCGTGGTGATCACGATCCTCATTCCCATGGTCCTGAGCTCCTCGAGCGCCTCCCTCGCACCCTCTATGAGCCTATCCTCTGGGTGCCTCAGCTCGGCGTGCCTCCTGGCGAACTCTCGCCAGAACTCGGCCTTGTCTACGCCCCCCGCTATGTACTCGTCCAGCCTGTCCTCGGCGTACATCCTCACGAACTCGTCCCAGCAGGGGGGCCCCCCACCCACGCTCGAGAGCACCTCCGAGAAGGCGACGTGGAACCTCCTGAGGGTGTCCAGCAGCGTCTGGTCGAGGTCCAGTATCGCGAGCCTGAGTCTGGGCACCTCCGATTCACCTCCTGAGTACCCTCTCGACGGCCTCGGCGACTCGCCTGGCGTATTCGGGCCTCGTATAAACCCTGACGGTCTTTATGGCGGTCACGAGAACTTCCGGAGGGATGACCCCGCCGCGGACCGACTCCAGGGGGACGACGGAGCCGTCCTCCTCCACGACGCCGATGAGCCCGGCGTGGCTGGCGGACGGCAGGGATGGAGACCCCACCAGGACCCAGTGGGCTGGGACGCCGGCCTCCTCTGCTATGCCCTCGTGCCCGACCTCGGTGAGCCTGTCTCCGTCCTCGCCCCCTCTCTCCGCCACGAGCCTGACGGGCCTCCTCGCCTCCAGGTCCGAGAGGACCTCGTCCACCTCCTTCGACTCGGCAGACGCGGCCCTCAGGGCGCAGGCTACGGAGTGATCGTCGAACCGCGCCCAGCCAGAGAGCTCGACCAGCCTCAGGACCTCGTCACCCACAGGGAGGCCCACTATGTCCCTCGCGAGCTCGTAGGTCCTCTGGAGCATCAGCTCGAAGGCGACGACTGTCTTGTGGAGGTAGACCGCCCTGAACATGAAGGTCCTGCTCAGGATAAAGTGCTCCAGCGCGTGGAGGGACCTCCTCGGGATGGCGAGCACCGGAGAGCCGCCCAGCTCGGCCTTTCTCACCACCCTGAGGATCCTCTGGACGTCAGGCCTGCCGTAGGTGACTCCCGTGTGGAGGGAGTCCCTCAGCAGGTAGTCCAGGCGGTCGGCGTCCAGTGGAGAGGAGATTAGGAGGGACTCCGGTCTCTTGTGCCCCCACGCGACCTCGGCCACCTCCTCCGGACTGTACCCGGCCGCCGAGAGGGCGTCGGCCAGCTCGCCTCTCCTGAGCACCGCCCTTCCCATCAGCTCGTGGCTCACCTCCAGGGTGGCCTCGAGTGTGTGGGAGAAGGGCGGGTGGCCGACGTCGTGGAGGAGGGCCGCCAGCCTGACAAGCTGAGCGTCTGCCTCGGGGAGGGCGCTCTTGGCCAGGGCCTCGGCCAGGTGCATCGCGCCCAGGCTGTGGGCGAACCTCGTGTGGGTGGCGCCGGGGTAGACGAGGTGGGCCGGTCCTAGCTGGGACACACGCCTCAGCCTCTGAAAGGTCGGCGTGTCCACCACGGAGACCTCAACCCGGGTGAGACCGATGTAGCCGTGGACGTTGTCGTACACGTGCTTCACGAAGTCCATCGCGATCCCGGGCCCCAAGAGGGATAAATCGTTGCGTCCCCCCGGCCGCGCCCCACGAGAGGGACGGGGATCTCGACTAATCGTCTATACGAGCGGTGCCGAGCCCTATTATCGGCCCCGCGGAACTCGGAGTGGGTGCGACCATGGCGGCGGTGCGTAGGGCCCTTCTGGTCCTGGCGCCCGTCATCCTGCTGATAATCCCCCTTCAGCTGGTGGAGGCCGGCTCCGGCTCTACGATCGAGGCCGAGGTGGACGTGGACGTGTACATAGACTACTACGACGGCTATTTCGACGTCCAGATATCCGACCCGGACCTGAACTTCAAGCACGGCTCCGACCCCACACTGATCGTGGGGAACAAGAAGGAGGAGGTTGAGTACGGCAGGACGGCCTTCACCGACAACTGGCATGAGGGTTGCGGCATACTGGACGCGGAGTGCGTGGAACGCACCGAGGGGAATGAGTACAGGATCCTCCTGAGGCCCAGCCTGGACGAGATCTCCGGGATCGTGACCTCCGCCAAGATCGTCCTCACTCTCAAGCGGATGGACCCAGACCACGACGTGGCGATCCTGGCCTACCCGCTCACGGCCGGGTTCAACGAGGCCGAGGCCACCTGGATCTACAGGGACTCGGGCGTGGAGTGGACCAGCGAGGGCGGGGACTACGACTCGTCCAGCCTCCTGGATCAGGTCGTCGTCGAGGCTGGCTCTCCCCCCGGGACCGTGGTGGAGATAGACGTGACGGACTACGTCCGGGCGGTGAGGCAGGGCCAGATGAGCAACTACGGGGTGATCCTCGTCCCGGGGCCCACGCGCGGGTGGGCAGAGTTCTACTCCACGGAGTCGCCTGACCCCAGGGGCGGGCCGAAGCTCGTGGTGGAGACCCTCTCCGCCGGGGCGACCTGGACCCCACCCCCACCGGCAACTCAGCCCCCGGCTGGAGGCTGGACCGGACCGACGATCCCCAAGATCTGGTGGGTGTCGGTGTCGCCGTCCGACGTGACCGTCCCGCAGGGGGGCAGCGTCTCGGTTGAGGTGAGGGTGGAGGCCCTCGGAGTGAGCCCAACCGTCACGCTCTCGGCCTCCGGGATCCCGCCGGACTGCGCTGTCAGCTTCGGTCAGGCGGGAGGGTCCGTCCCCCTCGTGACCCAGCTCACGATAGCGACCTCCGGCTCCACCCCGGCCGGTGAGTACAACGTGACCGTGCAGGCCGCCTCCAGCTCCGGAGAGGTGCGATCGGCCACGCTTAGCCTCAAGGTCGTGGGCAGGCCATCCCCCGACTTCAGGGTGGTGGTCAGGCCCCCGGGCGGGATGACGAGCCCCGGGGGCGAGACCTCCTTCAAGGTGGCCGTGGCCCCCTACTACGGCTTCTCTCAGCCCGTGACAATCTCGGTGCTCGACCTCCCGCCCGGCTGCTCCTACACGGTCTCCGGGGGAGGAGTCCCGCCGCTGGAGGCCGGGGTAAACCTCTCGACCTCAGAGGCCACGCCCCCTGGTGTGTACAAGCTGAGGGTGGAGGTCTCCGGGGGAGGCGTGGTCAAGGCCGAGGACTTCGTCCTCATCGTGGCGAGCCCCCAGAGGGGTGAGGGCCAGGCCCCGCCGGCCGGAACGGGGGGAGTCGCGGGGCAGGAGGGCGGCGCCGAGGCGTGGGGAGGGGTAGGCGGGGAGGGATCGGAGGGAGAGACGCAGCCGGCTCAGCCGGTCCGGGGACATGAGGAGGGAGGTGAGGCCCCAGGGGTTGGAGGGGCTGAGGGTCCGTCGAGACCCGCTCAGGCGCCCGCCCAGGGGCCAGCGAAGGGGGAGGGCGAGGTCACGCCCTCGACCGAGGCCCTGAGAGGCAGGGTGACCCTCCCCTACGTTGGGGCCGTCCCGCTCTGGCTGGCGATGGCCCTGGGGGTCGGGATCCTGCTCGTCGCGGTGGGGGTCGCCCTCAGCTTCATGAGGTCCTGATCCCCCTCCCTCCCCTCCCCATCACCCGGCGGAAGCCGGGGACGGGTGTTATATACGGCCGGCACCCGGACCGACGGGCGTTGGGGGTCCTCAGGCCATTCGATCCATGGAGGAGTCCGCTCTGCACCTGCCCGCCCCAGCTGACCCTCAACCCCTACACGGGCTGCGGGCACCGGTGCGCCTACTGCTACATCACCGCCTACGTTCGCGACGCCTTCAACCCCAGGCCCAAGCGGGACCTGATCTCGAGGCTGATCTCGGACCTGAGGAGGCTCAGGCCGGGGACGCTCGTCTCGATGAGCCTCAGCTCGGACCCCTACACCCCCCCTGAGGGAGAGCTGGGGCTGACGAGGCGGGCCCTGGACCTCCTGCTCAGGGCGGGGGCCAGGGTACTCGTGGTGACCAAGTCGAGCCTCGTCGTCAGGGACGCCGACCTCCTGCTGAGGGGAGGGACGGCGGTCATGTTCACCGTGACGACCCTCGACGGGGACGTGGCGTCCAGGCTGGAGCCGGGGGCGCCCCCTCCCCGGGAGAGGCTGAGGGCCATGTCCTCCCTCCAGGCGGCGGGGGTACCCGTCGGGCTCAGGATGGACCCGATAATCCCCGGGGTGAACGACTCGCCGGAGAAAATCAGGGAGGTCCTGAGGGAGGCCAGGAGTGCGGGGGCGTCCCACGTGGTGTCCTCGACCTACAAGGTCAGGCCTGACGGCCTGAGGCGGATGCTCAAGGCTGTCCCCGAGGCCTCAGAGGCCCTGAGATCGGCATATGCCGGGGGAGAGAGGATCGGGGGCTACCTGTACATGCCGGCCGCCGAGAGGGCGAGGCTAATGGGGATGGTGAGGGAGGCGGCCCTGGAGCTGGGGATGACCTTCGCGACCTGCCGCGAGGGCCTCTCCGGCATGAACACCCCCGGGGTCGCGTGCGACGGGTCCCACCTCACCTTGGGCGGGCGGGGGTCGGGGGCCGCGAAAAACGGATATTAGGAAGGCGAAAGTGCCCACCACCCGCCGGGTGCTGGGGGTTGGGGCTGCACGCGTTCTTCGTGTTTGACGCTTTCACAGAGTTCTTCAGCGCCCTGACTGCCCTCTCGATCGCCTACTACTCGATGAAGGCCTACAGGATACTGGACGACTCCCGGATGGTCTCCCTGAACATGGGGTTCTCGATCCTGGGGGCTGGAATGCTGATCCACGGCGCAATAAAGGTCAGGATAGCCCTGGCCGTCCTGTCGGGCGCGCCAGTCCCCCCGGCAAGGCGCCTCCCCCTGGTGAGGCTCGGCTACACCGTCGCCTTCGCCACAGAGCTGGCGGCCTACGCCCTGATCCTGCTGTCCACGGTGAGGGGGCCACCCTCGGTCGAGGCGGCCCTGCTCCCGCCGATGGTCGCCCCTCTGATCGAGTACGACTTCCGCTCTGAGGCCCTGCTGGCGGTCCTCACGCTGATCATAGCCTTCAGGTCGGGTCTCAGCTACTCCCACGGAGAGTCCAGGCTGGCCGGCCTGGTCTCACTCGGATTCGCGCTCCTGACGGTGGCCCACCTGCTCCTGGTCTTCGGCGGACCCCTGAAGCTGATCACCGCCGACGTGGCGAGGCTGCTGGGCTACGCCTGCCTGCTGTGGATGGTTGTCAGGGTTGAGCGGGTGGGAGCATGACGGCCAGGCAGAGGTACAGGTCCAAGATGAGGATATGCTACGACATGCTCAGGGTCATACAGGACGAGGGCGGAGAGGCCGGCCCCACCCGCATCCTCTACGGGGCGAACCTCTCGTACG
Source organism: uncultured Nitrososphaerota archaeon (assembly GCA_964594835.1). GTDB lineage: Archaea > Korarchaeota > Korarchaeia > Korarchaeales > Korarchaeaceae > DRBY01. The sequence continues at coordinate 4,287 of CAZQNA010000002.1, read as the reverse complement.
AGAGGCTCAAGAGGTACCTCTCTGAGCTCGTGGAGAAAGGCCTGATAGAGGAGGTCGAGGTGGACGGGAAGAGGGTGTACCGGCTGACCGACAGCGGGAGGATGTTCATCGTGCACTTCAGGAAGATGACGGAGTTCGCGAGGGCCTTTGGAATGGCCCTCTAGCCCCCCGCCCTGGAGCAGGCGCGGCAGAGGTCGACCTCGCCCGGGGGTTCCGAGGTGCGCTGGTCCGAGCTCTCCACAGACGCCAGGAGGTACATCCTGTACCACGCCCTGGCCTCGCCGGTCATGATCACGTGGTACGCGCTCCCGTTCTACCTCATGAGGGTGGGGTACAGCGTCCTGGAGGTCGGCGCCCTTTTCACGGCCGCCGACCTGCTCGCCGTGCCGGTCACCCTCGTCCTGGGCGGGAAGTTCGCCAGGGTCGACCTGAGGCTTGGGCTGGCCGCCATAGACGCGATGGAGGCGGTCTCCCTGATCCTCTTCTCCCTGGCGTACGGTCCGCTGGCCCCCCTCCTGGTCCTAGTGGGGCAGCTTGTGGACGAAGCGTCTGGCGTGCTCTACTTCCTGTATCCGGCCTACGAGAGGATCGTCTACCCGGAGGGGAGGTTCAAGGAGGCCATGGTGTGGCACGTGGCGGTCCCAGAGCTGTCGGTTGTCATCACCTACCCGGCGCTGGGCTACGTCCTGGGGCGATTCTGCGACTCCCCCTCCCACCTCAGGCACGCCTTCCTGGCCTTTGCAGTCTACCAGCTGCTCCTCATACCCTACACCCTCCTGGCGCTGAGGCCCGTGATCTTGGAGGCCGAGCTGGAGGATAGTGGCGAGGGCGGGGGAGGCGCCCATTGGAGGAGGTACTTCCTCTACGCGGCCGTGGACGCCCTCTTCATCCTGGGGTGGAGCCTAGCGCCGAGTCTGGCCATGGTGTACCTCGTCATGGAGAGGTTCGGGGGGAGCATGCTCCACGTGGCCCTGGTGGAGGCCTCGATGTCGCTCGCCTCGATCGCCAGCCTCCCCCTCGCCGGCGAGATATCCTCGGCGAGGTCTTTCCAGGCGCTCCAGGGGGCCACGCTGATCACTACGGCAGGCCTGGCGGCTGTGATCCTCTCGGACTCCTTCCCCTCCCTGCTCCTCGCCGCGTGGGCGGTCAGGTTTGGGGATGCCCTGGCCTTCGTCCTCAGGAGAGCGTGGCTCTTCGGAATCATGGGGCGCCGGGAGGCGAGCGCCGCGACGGCCGCCCTGTCCTCCCTGAGGAGAACTCTGAGCGTCCTGAGCCCCCTACTCGCCGGGGCGCTGGCGACGCTGGATCCACGGGCGCCCTACGCCGCCTGTCTGGCGTTCCTGGCCGCCACCGTTCCGCTGTACCGGCTGGCATCTCGCCGGTCTCGAGAGGCGGAAGGCGCGGGCAGACAAGAGTCATTTACCTCACTGTAATTTCTCCATACTCACGATCTCATCTTGGAAAGGTAACAAACCTCCACGCCTACGGCCTCCGCCCCCCTCGCCGCCTTGACTTGGGCTTGGGCTCGGACTTCCTCGCCATTAGCAGGGCCATGACTCCGCCCCCGATTACGGCCCCGATGCCTAGGTAGATCCAAGTCTTGCCGCCTGACTCCGACAGCGTGGCTGGGGGAGTCGTGAAACCCTCTGTGGGTGGAGGAGTCGTTGTCTGAGTCGGAGGGAGGTAGATATACTCGGATCTAGTTCCCTCTGGGCCGTAGATTTTCACCGTGAAGAAGTCTCCCGAGTGCAAACCCGCGGGTCTCTCCACCATGAATTTCAGCGTCTCTCCAACCTCGAAGTTCCCATCGGCCTTCTCCTCCGTCAAGCTGAGCACGCCGACTGGGGTCTCGCCCGATCCAGACACGATCAACACGCTCCAGAGAATTGGGCTGACACCATTGACGAGGTCCTGAGGACCCTGATTCTTCACAAAGATCGCCAAGTAGTCGCCCACGAACTCAACCGAGGTTATCTCTATGGTGGTTGATCCCCCAACTAGCTGGAGCGGCGGACCCTCTGTGGTCGGAGGCGGACTGGTGGTCTTTGGAGGCGTGGTCTCCGGCGGCAGGTTCCCGACGGCTAAGCTAAAGCTCGGCGTGTGGCACCACCCCTCTGGCCAGTAGTAGACGGTCTCGCTGTGGGCTATCCCAGAGGGCACGTGAAACGTGAAGGTCACGTTCCCTCTAGGAGGTATGGCCGCCTCCCTGGGTTCGACCCCAGCGGGATAACAGAAACTCAGCCTCACGGTCACGGGATAGTCGTTTCTGATGGTCAGGGTCGCCTCCGAGTTTGGGGGCGTCTCGATCCTCACGAGCCCGTCCTCGACGCTGACCCACTTCCCGCTGAACTCCAGCCCGCAGGGCCCCCTGTGCACCGCCAGCCAGAAGTAGCTTCTGAGTTCCGAGTCCCCCTCCGTCCACCTGAAGGCCACGGGGATCATGGCCACCCCAAGCGTCTCGTTGAACTTGGCCAGGGCCGCCGAGCCGTCCACGAGGATCTTGGCTCCCTTCGCGAACGGGCCGTCCACCACCACCTCCTCGGTCTCGGGCCAAGCCACTCCGGGGGCGCCCTCTATCGTTACGGTGACTGGGCCGAGTTCCGGCAAGTCGAGCCTGAACTCGACCTCGACCTCGGCCACCTCTCCCTCCACCGCGCACACGTGGACCACGTAGGGGCTCCAGATGAGGTTGGACATCAGGAACATGCACATTCCCTGTTCACACTCCTCCCCGATGAACTGCATCTCGGATCCCGCCTGCGCCTCCTCGTAGGTGCAGTAGGGCTCGGGCTGGAGGGGCTGCGCCAGAGTGGCAGAGGCCGCGGCAATTAAAGTCAGCAGAAGTACTGAGACATACTTCCGCATCGTTGCCCACTGAACTTGGTAATCGAAAAGTTTGGCGCTAGCTCCACCTGATCCTACTCATGAGTAGACTCGCCATGCGGTAGCAGTCATCTGCGTGTTCATATGCCAGCTTTGCCTCCCCTCTCTTGAAGAGTCTCTCTGGCCCATAGCCGAGTTTGTCGTGCCCATACTTCGCCAGAGTGTACATGGAGGACCAGAACCTATTGAATATGATCACCCTCGGGAACTCAAGGTACGCCAAGTCCTTTGGCACTCTCTCGATGAGTTTGGCCAACTCGTCGTCATCGAACTCGTGACTCTTCGGATACTCCCCCTTCAGCAGCAAGAACATGGCCTTTGTGGACAGTTCTATACACTCCTGACTAGCCGACACGCTCACTGGGTACTTGCCAGACTTCAAGTACCCCTCTGCCTCCATGAGTTTCGTGTGGGCCCTCTTCAGGAAACTCTCTGCAATCTCCAAGGTCTTCTCCTCCACCTCCAATATCCTCACCACGGAGTTCGACGCTCGTCGAACTTTAAGGCTTGCGCGTTTTCTTTCAATTCCGTGGGATCCAATTCTCTAATTGGCCCATACTTAAATAGTGGAATTGATTCCAGGGCAGTGAGAGGGACGAGGACCGAGCCTACCTGAGGTTCGTGGGCCGCGGCTCCGACCCGCCCCCGAGGGTCCCTTATTTCCTGAAACTCTCACACCCCCGCGAGAAAGTGACCCGTCTCGACCCCGAGAAGTTCTCAGAAGTCTTGGAACAATATCGGGGTAGCTCGTGGGCGTCGGCAAGTCTAGGACGACGGCTGGACCCTACCTGTCCTACGCCCACGCCTTCTTAGCGCACTCCGGCGGGGAAATCTCAATCGAGGCCAGAGATTCTTTCCTCCCCTTCCTCGTCGGGAGATATGGTCCTAGGACGGTGGCAAATATCAGGGCCTCCCTCAACCAGTTCTCCCGCCTCATGCTGAAGCTGGGTTACTAGGTTCCCCAGGACCTGCTGCCTAGGCTCACCCAGCGGGAGAAGGAGCTCCTCCGGGAGTTCTCTGACTACCTCACCCTCGAGGGGAAGAGGCCCGGAAGGGAGGCCCACCCTCAGCCCCAGGGCCGTAGAGTCCCACATCAATGACCTCCGGCGCTTCTACGAGTTCTTGGCGTGAAGTTTCGCATGACAAAGCGATCAAATTCCTCCTAGAGTTTTACAAGCAGGGGGAAAGGGGCGGCCCCTGAGGCCACCCCCTTGGCGGGTGTGGCGGCACCCGCCTGAACCCACTGGAGGTGTCCCCCGATGGAAGACACCCCGAAGATACTTTCCCGCGAGAAGAAAGGTATTCGCGCCCATCCGGATCGGGCCCTTATAAAGGGCCTTATATTGTGAGGGCGGTCGGGACTCGGCAAAGTCATCAGCAATCAGCCGGTTGATCCCTCCTCAT
>CAZQNA010000001.1:257088-296733 GCA_964594835.1 uncultured Nitrososphaerota archaeon | reverse complement strand
CGCGGCAGTGAGCCATGTGATTCAGAATTGTCAGGTTCCCTAGGGCCGGTAGGAGGTAGGGTTATGTAGGGGGTTGGCTCCAGCGGGCCTGTGAAGGTAAGCCCGCTCTGCGCCATATGCCTCTCGTCGAGCGTAGTGAGGTTGAGCTCCCTCACAAACCTGGGGAGGGACGAGGCCTTCAGGCTCGCCATGGCCGTCTTGAGGGAATTCAGGGCGATGTGGTCGGACGACGCCGTCCCCGCCGACCTCGGAACGGCCCTGGCCCTGAGAGTGTCGGAGCTCTCCGGGATCGAGGACCTCAAGGGGCCGCTGAAGAGGGCGGCCATGGAGAGCGTGAAGGACGGCATCAGGACCGTGGCCTCGAGGCACCTGGCAGAGGTTCCAGGGGGCTACGAGCGGTTCAGGGAGGCCGCCCTCCTCTCGGCCGCCGCGAACGCCGTGGAGGTGGGGGTGCAGGATCACCCGATAGACCCCTCTGAGGCCTTCCAGGCAGTCTTGAGGGCGGCGTCGAGGGGGTTCGCGGTGGACCGCACGAGGGAGGCCTACTCGATCCTCGAGCGGGCGGAGGCCGTGGTCCTGATGAGCGACAACCTCGGGGAGTTCCTGGTGGACGCCCTGCTCATCGACCTCCTCGTGGACATGGGGAAGGAGGTGACGGTGTTGGCCAAGCCGGGCCCGATACTCGACGACGTCACCGTCGAAGAAGCTCGCCAGCTCGTGCCAAGCGGCGTGCGCGTGATTCCGGCGACCGTCCGGCCCAGGCTTGGGTTCCGCAGGAGTGAGGCCACCAAAGAGGCCCTTAAGGCGATAGAAGAGGCCGACCTAGTCATAGCGAAGGGCATGGGCCACTACGAGACCTTGACGGAGCCGTCCGAGGGATTGGGGAGGCCCACGCTCCTGCTGCTGACGGCCAAGTGTCGGCCCGTGGCCAGGTCGCTTGGGGTGGAACTCGGGTCTCCTGTGGCGCTGATGCTGTGACTTCCTCGGCCCCCTGAGTTTCCGCTGCGTGAGAGAAAGAAAAAGAGAGGGGAAGGAGGGGTGAGACCTACCTCTTCCTCATCAGGAGTACGGAGACCGCCGCTATCGCCACAAGCGCAGCGACTCCGACCGCTATCAGGATCATCCCGCCCTTCTCCGCCGGTGGCTGGGTCGTCTGAGTGGGCCCAAGGTCGGGGAACTCTATCTGACCGTAGTAGGTGCCCACATTCCCGGCGGCGTCCCTCACGACCGCCTTGTAGTACATCATCGGCCTGGTGGCCTCGATGTAGTACAGCGGGTGCTCCTCCACCACCTTGACGGGACAGGGCGTCCAGCTCGAGTTGTCCTCGCTGTAGTAGAACTCCACGGACTCAGCCCCCAGTCCCACGTCCGCCAGGTCGTAGTACAGGGTGGCCTTCTTCACCACCACGTCCGGGTAGACCATTATCGTCGGCGGAATCGAGTCCTCGCCTTGGAGGACCTTCACCGTGAGGTCCCCGCCGGGCGTAACCTCCGCCCTCAGGAGGAGGGCCACCTTCCCGCCGCGCCTGGACTGCCGCACCACGTCCGCCCCCTCGACGCTGATCTCCCTGCCCACGTCCTTCAGGAGCACGGGCAGCGTGAGGACCAGGCTTCCATCCTCCTCGAACATGGACAGGCCGTAGTCCCTATCAGAGACGCCGTACTCGACCTTCACCGCCATCGACTCAGAGGACCCGTCGTTCGGCTGGAGGTACGAGACGTTGAGGAGTCCGTTGGGCACGCTCTCACCCCAGTACCTGATCCGCCCGGACTTGGAGATCTCAAGGAGCCTGAATCCTCCGCTGACCGCCCTGTGCGTGGTCTTGGGGGCGATGTGGAGCACGGCCCTGTCCGGCGGCTCGAGCACCTCGTCGGTTCCGTCCTGACCGAACAGGACCAAGGTGACGTTGGCCTCCGTCAGGATGCTGGGCAGGCGCTCCTGGGCGTTCGGCGAGCTCTGCCAGTAGGGGTACTGCACTATGAGGACCTTCACGGGGGTCCCCGTCCCCGCGAGGTCGGCCTCCACCCGGTCGAGCAGCTCGTCCGGGACCCTCCCGGTGTCTGTGTTCATCGCCTCCACGGTGATCCAGAGGTACTCGGCCCTGTATCGCATGATCGGGCCGAGGTACTTGTCCCAGTAGTACTTGTCGTGCTCCACGGTGTCCCAGTCGGCGTTCCCCTGCACCAGAAATACGGGCACCCTCGATCGGACTAGGAGGCGGTAGAAGGCGGCGAAGGTCTCCTCGTCGTACACGTTTCCCAGCAGGTCCCCCAGGTGGATGAAGGCGTCCACTCCGAGGGCCTGGACGGTGTTCAAAACGTCCACAAAGGACTCCCGGAAGGCGACGTCTCCTGGTGCCCTCCTCAGGCTGAAGTGGCTCTCGGTCGCGACCGCCACCTTTAGCGAGGATTGCCTGGGCTCCAGCACGTACACCGAGTTTGGCTCCACGTACCTGACTCCTCCCGCGGAGAGCGTGAGGTTGTAGAGGCCCGGCTGGACGTCTCCGGGCAGGGCGAGGACCAGCCGCCACGAGTCGCCGGTGAACTCCTGCGATTCGACTGTGAGCGCGTATGAGCCCGCTTCGGAGTAGAGGGACTCCAGCGAGGCGCTCCAGGTGGCGGCATCGGGATCCGGCACCTCCTCTGCGACCCAGGCGACGAAGGCCTCGAACCTGGACCCGGGCTCCGCCAGCGCGGGCGCCCCTATCCGCGGGAACAGAATCCTGTTCAGGGGGAGCTCTCGGTAATCAGAGAACGGGGCTGGTTTCCCCGCAGAAGATGCGAGGGATGCGGAGGGGGCAGAGAGGAGGAGGGAGATCAAGAGGAACAGGAACGTTCTCCTCAAAGCGACGCAGCACCTGAGCTGCGTGCCAGCACTTCATAAAAAGTTCGATCCGACCCCATCCCTTCGCTAAAGCAATTATAGCCATTTCCCCGCACCTACGCCTAGAGATGGACGGGCTTGAGCTGCCCTACGCGGCCTCCGTCTCGCTCCTCGCGGCGATGATCTACCTGCCGATTGCCACCTCGCTTCTCCCCCTGGAGCTGGCTCTTGCGGCGGCCTTCGCAGCCTCGGTCGCGGCCGTCCTCGTCCCGGCCAGGGCGCTGGAGAGGGCTGGAATCCCGTTCGAGAGACTCAGCGCGTCGGACCTGGGGTACCTGGCAGGCGTGGACATCCCCAGGTCGATCGCAGTCGTTTTGCTCGGCGTGGGGTGGACTCCCCCCTTCTTCCGGACCCTTGGCGCCGGCGCCGTCTTCGTCTTCTGTCTCCTGTCCATCGTCTGGGTGATCGGCCTCGCCGCGGCGGAGAAGTGGCGTGGTGAGAGCCCGAGCCCTCGGATTCTCTGGTGGACATTACTCGCCGGAGATATGCTTCTGTGGCTGGCGGGGATGATGAAACTCGGCGAGGCCTCGTGGATCGAGGCGGCCCTCTTCCTGACGGCCGCGGTCGGCCTGGGGGCCGCGGTGCTCACGGCGTGCCTGGGGGCGGCTGTGTCCTCCCAGAGGTTTGGGGGCGAGTTCAACTGGCCGGGCCCGCTCCTCCACCTCGCGCCTGCCCTCATCGGATCCGCCGTCGTGACTGCCGGGCTCAACGGGGTCGTTCTAGCGGCCGTCTTCATCTACTGCCTGACGGTCATGCTGGGGTCGGTAAGGCTCTGTCAGCGGGTCGGTCCGCTCGCGACTTGGGCCTACGTGGTCGCCTTTCCGCTGAACCCGCTGATCCTGAACGGGCTCATCCTCAGGCTCTCCCTGACCCTGGCTCCGTAGGTCTCTTAGATCGAGGGGCGGAACTGCTCGGCCGATCTTATCGAGCCGAGGAGGTGGGTGACGTACCTCACGGTCTCCTCGACGTCGGAGATCAGGGCGAGGCTGGACGGGGTGTGGATGTACCTCACCGGCACCGAGACCACGCCGGTCGGTATGCCCTCCCTAGTGAGGTGTATCCTCCCGGCGTCGGTCCCGCTCCTCGGCGAAAGCTGGAGCTGGTACCTTACACCGGCGTCCTCCGCCGCGCGGATCATGTGCTCTAGGACGAGCCTCTGGGTCAGCATGCTCCTGTCCATCACCCTTATCGCGGGGCCGCCCCCCAGGACCGTGACCCTCTTGCCCTCCGGCACGCCGGGGGTGTCGTCGGCTATGGTTCCCTCGAGGGCGAAGGCCACGTCCGGGTTGATCCTGTAGGCCGCGACTCCAGCCCCGCGGAGGCCCTGCTCCTCCTGGACCGTGAAGGCCGCCACCACGGTCGGTGAGTCCTCCGGCAGCTCCTTCAGGGCCTCTATGGCGACGAGGCACCCCATCCTGTCGTCGAAGGCCTTTCCGACGACCGCGTCGCCGAACCTCCTGAACGGGACGTCGAAGGTGATGAAGTCGCCGGGCCTCACTCCCAGGGCCTCTAGCTCCTCTCGCGACCTGGCCCCCACGTCGACGTAGAGCTCGTCGAACTTGGGCCTCCTCTTCAGCTCCTCCTCAGTCATGACGTGCCTTGGCTTGGCTCCCAGGATCCCCGGTACGTCCCCGCTCCTCGCGTGAACCACGACGCGCTGGGAGAGCAGGACGGCCGGGTCCAACCCTCCCAGGGGGACGATCTCCAGGAAGCCGTCAGCCCTGAGGGAGCGCACCATCAGCGCGACCTCGTCCATGTGGGCGTCGAGCATGACCCTGACCGGCCTCGAACCCTTCTTCACGGCTATTAGGTTGCCCAGGGCGTCCACCTCGAGGCTGTCAACGTGACCCCGAAGCTCCTGCGCTATCACCCTCCTAACGCGGTCCTCCATGCCCGGCGGTCCGGGGGCTGTGGAGAGCCTCTCAAGGAGCGAGACCAGCTCTTCCCGCATCTTGGGGGTTCGGGACGGCGAGCTAATAAACGGGCCTCTCTTGCTCGACAGGTTTATGAGGATTCCCTCAGAAACTTTTGGGCCGGGGTGAAAAACCCTTTGGTCGTGAACCTGCGAGGTAGGGACTTCATCTCGACGCAGGAGTGGACTAGAGAGGAGCTCGAGGCCGTCCTCAAGCTGGCCATGGAGCTCAAGGACAAGAAGAGGAAGGAGATCCCCCACAGGCTCCTGGAGGGGAAGACCCTCTTCATGCTGTTCTACAACGCCAGCCTCAGAACCAGGAACAGCTTCGAGACCGGGATATTCGAGCTGGGCGGCCAGGGCATCTACCTCCAGCCCGGCGCCGTGTACACCCCCGCCCTGAAGGGTGAGGAGATAGCCTACACCACCGAGAGGATCTCCGACGTGGCGAGGGTGCTGAGCAGGTACGGCCACGCCATCGCGATAAGGATCTACGGCAAGCCCGTCCAGTGGTACTACGGGAAGGGAGACCGCATAGTCAGGGAGTTCGCCCACTGGGCCGACATACCCGTGATCAACATGGAGGACGACATCTACCACCCGTGCCAGGCCATGGCCGACGTCATGACCGCCATAGAGCACAAGGGTCGGCTCGAGGGCAAGAAGGTCGTCGTCAGCTGGGCCTACTCCGCTGGCGTGAAGCCCGTCGCAGTGCCCCAGAGCGCCATCCTGGCGTTCACCAGGTTCGGGGCCGACGTCGTCCTGGCCCACCCGAGGGGGCTCGAGCTCGACCCAGACATAGTGGACGCTGCGAAGAAGAACGCTGATGAGTTCGGCGGCAGATTTGAGATCAGCTACGACATGAACGAGGCCTTCGAGGGGGCCGACATAGTCTACCCCAAGAGCTGGGGATCCCTCAAGTTCATGCCGCCCAACGTGCCCGAGGTGGACAAGGAGGGCATGATCAACCTGATGAACCAGTACAAGGACTGGATATGCGACCAGGAGAAGCTGGACAGGGCCAAGAGCGACGTGATCTACATGCACTGCCTGCCGGCGGACAGGGGTATGGAGGTCACCGACGACGTGATAGACGGGCCCCACAGCGTGGTCTTCGACGAGGCGGAGAACAGGCTCCACGTGCAGAAGGCCATCATGGCCTACGTGATGGGGGGCGTCTGAGTCAGCCCCTCCCACTTTTTACCTGCGAGTTGTGGGAGTCCCCTCTTAGTAGGAGGGGATCGGGAGGTCCCTCGATCAAGGTGCGGGTCACCGGGTGTGTCTCCAGGTTGGCTCAAAAGTGCCCTTAAGCGGACCTCACAGTTGGGTTCTACCCCCTTTATCCTGCTTAAACTAATTAATTTGAGCATCCTAAACTTCGGCGAGGGGCCTTGACCACCAGCGAGAGCGATGGAAGGTCTGAGATCTCCCGCTGGTTAGAGTTCTACTCCAGACACCCGATGTTCTACGATCCCGAGTCTGAGGAGGCAAGAGAGAGGGCGGAGTTCCTGCGCCCGTTTCTTAGAGACCTGCTGACTCCTCCAGGCAGAACTCTGGATCTGGCCTGCGGATCTGGGGCGTTCTCTTTCCTGCTCGAGGAGCTCGGCCACGAGGTTGTGGGCGTCGACGCGCTGCTCCTCATGGTCGACAGGGCGAGGGAGGTGGCAAGGAGGCGGGGATCCAAGGTGAAGTTCCTCAGGGGCGACGCCAGGCAGATACCCCTCCCCGACGACAGCTTTGACTACGTCGTCTTCCTCGGCAACAGCCTCCCCCACTTCTCACTCGAGGACATGTGGACCGTATTGGGAGAGATGGCCAGGGTGCTCGTCCCTGGCGGGGGACTCCTGGTGGAGTACTCGGACTTCATCCAGCTCTTGGCCGCTGGGGGGTACAGGGACGTCAGGGTGGAGCCCTTCAGAGCGGGGGCGGTGGTCTCCTATCACTCCGGGTACAGCGGCACGGACGGGGCGGTCAAGAGGCTGTTCCACTACCTCGACACCGGGAGGTTTGAGGAGCTGGAGTTCCACCTGTGGGCGCCGTGGATCTTCAGATTCGTTGCGGCGAGGAGGGGCTTCGTCCTCGAGAGAAGCACCTCTCACAAGTTCAGGTGGTACCTCGAGTTCTACCGCCTTAAGTAAACCGCCAGACAGGCCTGCTCGGGTTTCCACCCGTAAACCGATGTTCCACGGTCCAAAGTCGGAGGAGGCCGGGGGACAGCCGAACCAGTTAAAGGGAGTCGAGTTGGGGCCGGGCGGGGTGCCCCTTGCTGGACGCTATAGAGCTCGTGGGGGCCGAGTGGCGCGTCCCCGCTCACTCCGCCTGGTGCGGGGCCGGGACGAGGAGTTCGGCCATCGAGGCCGTGATCCTGGGCTGCCGCGCGGGGCTGTGCGCGGCCCTCGTCCGGGCCTGGAACTTCATCCCCCCGGCGATTCGGGACCCGGAGGGCGCACCCCTAGAGGTTCGAGTCAGGTCCGGCGGGCGAGAGGTCGGGCTCGTCGTGGGCAGGACGGCGAGGGGATCGTACCTGGAGACTCACCCGATCCTCGTCGTCGGAGACGGGCCCATTCGCGTGGAGGTGGTGGGCGAGCCTGAGAGGTCCGTGGAGATACCCTCCTGCCTGGGCGGGCCCCCGCCGTCGCCCTTCATCCTCCCGCTGGGGACCGACCTCGGCGGAGTCGAGCGGGAGTGGAGGGTCGAGGAGGGCCTCGGAGGGGCGATAGAGGTGGCCCAGTGGGCGGCGCCCGGCGGGAGGGTCCTCCTCGCGAGGTGCAGGCTCGACCCGGGCGCGTGGCCTGACGGGGTGCACGTCAGGCTCACAGCTCTGGGTGAGGAGGAGGAGCCCGAGGCCCTCCTCAGGGCGCTGGGTGAGAGGACCGAGGCGGCCATACTCGTGGCCCCCTCAAGTGGCTGGACCGTAGTGGTCCCAGAGCTGGTCATAGCGTTCACGTCTCCCCTTGGCCCGTGATCGTCAATCCAGCGTTTTATTGGAGCCCCGAAGCCGCCGGGCGGCATGGCCCTGCCCGGATCGGGAGACGTGGAGCTCATCAGGCCGGTCCACCCGAGACACGTGAACGCCAGGGGGACCCTGTACGGCGGCTGGATGATGCACTGGCTCGTTGACGCGGGCTCCGTGGCCGCGACGAGGGTCGCTCGAGGTCCGGCGGTCCTGGGCTACCTCGACGACCTCTTCTTCATCAGGCCCGTCCCCCCGGGGTCCATACTATCCTACAGGGCGGCGGTGGAGTTCGTGGCCAGGTCGTCAATGGCGGTCCGCGTGGACTGCTGGATAGAGGACGCGCAGACCGGTGAGAGGGCCCTGGCCACCGTCGCCAGGATGGCCTTCGTCTCCGTGGACTCCGAGGGGCGGCCCAGGCCTGTCCCCAGACCGGGGATAGCCCGCCCCCGTGAGGGGGCCGGGGAGGCGGCCAGGGAGTGGCTCCAGGAGGTCAGGGCGAGGGTCGCAGACAGGCGGGAGGAAGCCCTCGACACGGACTTCGGCGGGTTCGACCTGAGGTCCGTCAGGGTCGTCAGGCCGGACTCGGCGGTCTACGGCGATATGATGTACGCGGGCTCCCTCCTGCTGGAGATGGACGGGTTCGCGGCTGCCGCGGCCGCCCTGCACGCCAGAGGGAGGGTCGTGACGGCCTCTCTCGATCACATGGCTTTCTACTGGCCCATAAGGGTGGGGGACGTGATGACCATGGCCGCCAGGCTGAACTACACCGGGAGGAGCAGCATGGAGGTCGAGGTCAAGGTGGTCACCGAGAGGCCCGGGGAGTCCGGGCCGAGACACTGCACCACGGCCTACTTCACGCTGGTCCACGTCGACGAGGTGGGAAGACCGATGCCCGTACCTCCCCTGACCCCAAGGGACGAGGGGGCCAGGCGAAGGTGGGAGGAGGCTGCCAGGAGGAAGGAGAGGAGGTTGAGGGTGCTGGCTGAGATGAGGAGGCTCGCCGGGGTGGGTGGACGTGGGTGAGGACGTTCTGAGGGGCTGGGCGGGCAGGTACCTCAGGGTCGACCTCTCCACGGGTGACCTCGAGTCGGTGGAGACGCCCAGGGAGGTCCTCACGAGCCTACTCGGGGGGAAGGGGCTGGGGGCCTACCTCCTCTACCGCGAGGCGCCCCGTGGGGTCGACCCGCTCTCGCCCGAGAACCCGCTGGTGATCGCGGCCGGCCCGCTCTCCGGGATCTTCCCGGGCTGCGGGAGGTTCGCCGTGGTGACGAAGTCCCCCCTAACCGGATACTTCATCGACAGCCACGCCTCCGGCTTCCTGGGGGCCGAGCTGAAGTACGCAGGGTTCGACGCCGTGCTCATAAAGGGGAGGGCGGAGAGGCCGGTCTACCTCCTCGTTCGGGGCGGAGGCGCCGAGGTCAGGGATGCCCGCAGACTCTGGGGGATGGACGTCTACCGGGCCCACGACGCCGTCTTCGAGGCCCACCACGGCGGCCCCTCGGTGGCGGTGGTGGGCCCGGCGGGCGAGAACCTGGTGAGGTACGCGGTAATTCACGCGGAGAGGCTTCACGCCGCTGGCAGGGGCGGCACCGGCGCCGTCATGGGCTCCAAGAGGCTCAAGGCCATTGCCGTGATGGGATCCGGGTCGGCCCGCCCGGCCGACCTAGAGGAGACCCTCGAGATCTACCGGGAAGTCTGGAGGAGGACTGAGGGTCGCAGGGGCGCCCAGAACGACGGGACGACCGGGGCCATGGTGGCCGCCGACGAGCTGGGCATGCTGCCCACGAGGAACTTTCAGACGACCAGCTTCGAGCACGCGGACAGGTACGACCCTTCCGAGCTTAGGAGGTACAGGGTCAGGGACCTGGCCTGCTTCGCCTGCCCCAGGGCCTGCGTGAAGTATCACAGGGTCGGCGACGTCCGCTCGGTGATCCAGTACGAGGGTATGGCGATGCTCGGATCGAACCTCGGGCTGGAGAGGTCGGAGGACATGATGAGGCTGTACGAGAGGTGCAACAGGCTCGGGCTCGACGTGATAAGCGCGGGCAGCGCCATGGCGCTCGCGGCCGAGTGCGCTGAGAGGGGCCTCCTCAGGGACGAGGAGTTCGGGGACCTGAGGTTCGGGGACGCGGAGGGGTTCCTGAGGCTGGCAGACGCGATAGCCCACAGGAGGGGGCTGGGCGACCTGCTCGCAGAGGGCGCGGCCAGGGCCGCCGGGGAACTAGGCGCGCCCGAGCTGGCAGTTCACGTGAAGGGGCTGGACGTTCCGGCGTGGGATCCCAGGGGGAGGCTGGGGCTCGGACTGAGCTACGCGACGGCCGACGTGGGCGCCTCCCACCTGAGGGGGTGGCCCGACACTAGGGAGAAGCCGGACAGGAGCGCCGTCGACGTGGTTGAGTCCATGGTGAGGAACAGGGACAGGAAGGCGGCGGCCGACAGCCTGATCGTGTGCTCGTTCCTGGACTTGGACGAGCGGGACTACGCCAGGATGCTCAGGGCGGCGACGGGGGTGGATTTCACGCCCGAGGAGGTCCTCAGGGTGGGGTGGAGGATAGAGACCCTGGCGAGGCTGTTCAACCTGAGGGAGGGGCTGAGTCCCCTGGAGGAGGACGTCCTACCCCCGAGGCTGTGGGAGCCCGTTCCGAGAGGTCCCTCCAGGGGGATGAGGGCCTTCGTGAGCGAGGAGGATTTCCTTGCCTCCAGGCGTTTGTTCTACAGGCTCAGGGGTTGGGACGAGGAGGGGAGGCCCACCGACGAGGTCTTGGAGGCGCTGGGGCTGCGAGAACTCCTCGGACGCCAGCTCCCGGGTGAGAGGTGAGCCCTCCCGGGGGCACCCCCGGGGCCGGGCGCGGCGGATAGAACAAAGATCTAAACCATCCATTCCTAACGCCAAATAGAGCGCGCCGCGCGGGGCCCACAGAGTGAGGGTCAGGTGAGGTGGGGTGTATGAGCGACAAGGGGGTTGCCCTCATCCTCATCGGGGCCCTCTTGCTCGGGGCCGCCGGCTTCTACCTCCTCTACGTGAGACCCGGGGGAGGGGCTCCCGCTCCGACCACGGCTCCCCCGACCACTGAGGTCCCGACCACGGCCCCTCCGCAGCCGACCAGGAGGCCCAAGCCGTCAAAGAGTCCAAAGCCGACCACGACCGGCCCGCCCGAGACGACGTCCCCGCCGACCCAGGCGCAGCTCGACTACGCCTCGCTCTGGGCCAGCCTGCAGCCGGGGACCTGGGCCAAGTACGAGATGACAATGCCCCAGGGGCCCAAGTCGTACATGACGGTCACTGTCCACGGGAGGGAGACGAGGAAGGGGGTGGAGTGCATCAAGGTGACCTACGAGATCGAGGTCCCGACGGGTCAGGGCCAGCAGACGACCAAGACCACGGTCACCGCCTGGATAAACGTTGAGACCGGTGAGACAGTGGAGGTCCAGGTCTGCCTACCCGGGATAGGCTGCCAGACGGCCAGCCCTCAGCAGGCTCAGCAGTACGAGTACGTCCCTCCGGAGGGGAGCCCGGTCGTCGGCACCGAGACCATAACGGTTCCCGCGGGGACCTTCACGTGCTACAAGATCGTCCACGGTGGGGCCACGGTCTGGTGGAGCCCAGACGCCCCGCCCCTGGGGGTCGTGAAGGCCGAGTACTCGTCGGGGGGAGAGCTGACCCTGGTGGCCCTCGGCCCCTGAACCCACAACCCTTTTTCCACTCTCCTCGTCGCGGTCGGCCCATGAGCGTGCTGGGGCTGGCCAGGAAGAGGAGGTCTGTGAGGAGGTTCAGGCCCGGCGTGACCCTATCCCAGGTCCTCAGGATGCTGGAGGCGGCGAGGCAGGCGCCGTCGGGGGCCAACTCCCAGCCCTGGAGGTTCCTTATCGTGTCTGACCCCGACCTCAAGGCCAAGATCAGGGAGGCGGCCGAGGCGGGTGAGAGGAGGTTCTACCAGAGGGTCTCTGGGGAGCTCAGGAGGTGGCTGATCAGCAGGGGGATCTCTCCAGAGAAGCCCTTCCTGGAGGAGGCTCCCTTCCTCGTCCTGGTGTTCTCCGACGCGAGATCTCCCTACTCCGTCCAGTCCACGTGGATAGCCGTGGGTTATGCCCTCCTGGCGGCCGAGGAGGATGGGCTGGGCACGCTCACCTACACCCCGTCCGACCCGGCCGGGGTGGCGTCTGCGGTTGGGGCGCCACCGGGCCTGAGGCTGGAGGTGGTGATACCCGTGGGGCTGCCGGCGGACGACAAGCCCAAGGAGCCCAGACTCCCGCTCAGTCGGCTGTGCTGGCTGAACGGATGGGACAACCCGTGCCCTTCGTCCGACCGATTCCGGAGCCATCAGCGGGGCGAGTAGCCCAGCCTCTCCAGCTCGGAGACCTCGGCCCTGGAGGCTATCAGCCGGACTATGGAGTGGGACTTTCTCCTGGAGAGGGGTGATCCGAGGGCCTGGAAGCCGATCAGCCTGTCCGTTCCCCTCTCCACCAGGGCGAGAGCCCGGCCCGCGGACCTCTCCAGCCACCAGGGTAGGGCCGGTGGGCCCCTGGAGTTCCTGAGCTCGACCACCTCGTGTGGGACCCCCAGGGCGGATGCCTCGGCCCCTGTGAGCCCGAGGGAGACGAGGTGAATCCCCCTGACGTCCTCCGCCTGCCTCCTTATGAAGCCCGAGTACCTGGCCCTGCCCCCCACCGCGTTGATTCCCGCAATCCTCCCTCCCAGGTAGGCCAGGCTCCCTATCGGCCTGTATGTCCTCTTCCCCGTGACGAGGTCTATCGACTCGGCGCAGTCCCCGGCGGCCCACACACCCTCGGCCGAGGTTGACATCCCCTCGTCGGTCCTCACGGCGCCCCTGATCCCGAGCTCGAGCCCCATCTCCCTGGCCAGCCTGGAGTCCGGCCTGACCCCGGTGGCGAACACCGCCAAGTCGGCGTCGATCCTGTGGCCGTCGGCCTCGACGGCGGAGACCCTCCCGTCGACCCCCACTATCCTCTCGACGGTGCGGCCCTCGAGCACGCTCACCCCGGCCCCTCTGACTATCCTCCCGGCCGCCTCAGAGAGGGGAGGGTCGAGCACGGTCCATAGTACGCTCTTCATCTCAACGAGCGTGACCCTCGCCCCGCGGGAGTGCGCGGCCAGGGCCAGCTTCACGCCCGCCAGGCCGGCGCCTATGACCACAAGCCTGGATCCGCTGGACAGGCGGGATGCCAGCCTCCTGGCGTCTGTCAGGGTCCTGACCGCCGCGACCCCATCGAGATCGGTCCCCTCCATGGGTGGGATGAGCGGTCGCCCCCCAGTCGCCAAGACGAGGGAGGAGAACTCGAAGGAGACCTCGCCCCACGGGCCCCTCGCCACGGCCTGTCCGGAGTCCGGGTCCGCCCACAGCACCCTGGCCCTCGTGAAGGGCTCCACGCCGAGTTCTAGCAGCTTGACCGGATCCAGGGACGAGAGGCGATCGTCCCCCAGGCCCGGCTCCTCTATGACGGCGGTGACCGCGGGCCTCATGTAGTGACCGGGCTCCGAGGAGACCAGGGCGACCCTCCTGTCGGGAGCCCTCTCACTGGCGGAGATCGCCGAGGCTATCCCAGCAGGGCCCCCACCCACAACCAAGATGTCTACGGACTCCCTCCTCAACTCTCTCGGCCCCCTGTCAGCGAGACCGGCGGCGAGTCAGCCCCCGCCTACCGGGGGTATCACGTCTATGACCGTCCCCCTCTCGAGCCTGACCTCGGCCCACTGGTGAGGCCTGATCAGGCTGCCCTCGATGAGGATGGAGTAGTGGCCCTTCAGATTGCCGTCGCCGTCGAAGAGGATGGATGCCTTGGACCCGAGCCTGCCCCTGAGCTCTCGGATGGCGTCCGCCAGGGTACCACCCGGGACCTCGATCTCCAGCTCCCTTGAGCCTATGACCTCCCTGGCGGTCAGGTAGAACCTGAACTTGACTCTCACCCTGGCTCCCGCGCCCGCGGACACCGGACCACCCTTCACGCGCGATATAGAGGGTCCAAATAAGAGTTTTCACCCCCTGACGGTTCGACAATCGATCCCACCGCCCTGACAGGCCCCCAGGACAAGACGGCTCGGGTTGGGAGAACGATCCACTCCTCCGGAGGGTTAGGGTTGCTGAGCCAACGGTTTTTACGTTCTCCCACGGACTGCATGGGGCGATCCGAATTGGCGGCCCCCAGGATGATGCTGGTGGCAGACTTCGAGAGGTGCACGGGGTGCAGGACCTGCGAGCTGGCCTGCGTCCTCTGGCACGAGAGGGAGTTCAACCCCCGGAGGTCCAGGATAGCCGTCCTGAGGGATCCTGAGAGGGGGGTCAACGTGCCGGTGTTCTGCGTGCAGTGTGAGGACGCCCCCTGCGTCGCCTCATGCCCCACCGGAGCCCTTCAAAAGGACAGGGACTCGGGGCTCGTCACGCTCGACTACGACCTGTGCATAGGGTGCAAGACCTGCGTCTCGGTCTGCCCCTTCGGCGGAATCGTGGTCGACCCGATCTCGAATCGGGTCATAAAGTGCGACCTCTGCGGCGGAGACCCGCAGTGCGTGAAGTTCTGCCCGGAGGAGGTCCTGCACTACGTCCCGGTCACGGTGGCCAACCTCATGAGGCGCAGAAAGAGCCTCGAGAGGATTCCGAAGCTCCTGGAGCTCGCGCTTCCAAGGGTGGTCTGAGGTGGCGGAGGTCGGGGGTTACGCGGGCAGGTACCTGGAGGTCGACCTCACCTCGGGGAAGCACAGGGTGAGGGAGACCCTGAGGGCGTGGATGAGGGACTACGTGGGGGGCACCGGGTTCGCCGCGAGGTACCTCTGGGACCACCTCCCCCCGGGGCTGGACCCGCTCAGCCCGGAGAACGTGATATTCTTCGGCACGGGACCCGTGACCGGCACGCTCGGGCACGCCACCGGCAGGCTGGTCATCGCGTCCAAGGCGCCCCTCACGGGCATATGGGGGGAGTCCCACGTCGGCGGCCAGCTGGCCCCGGAGATCAAGTACGCGGGCTACGACTTCATAGCCATCACCGGCAGGGCGGAGAAGCCGGTGTACCTCTGGATAGACGACGGCCACGTGGAGATCCGAGACGCAAGCCACCTGTGGGGAAAGACGACCAGGGAGACCTTCAAGCTGATCTGGGAGGACGTGGGGGACGACAGCGTCCAGTCCGCAGTGATCGGCCCCGCCGGAGAGAGGCTGGTGAGGTTCGCCAACGTCATGGTGGACTTCTACGACGCGGCCGGCAGGACGGGCATGGGGGCCGTGATGGGCTCCAAGAACCTGAAGGCCGTGGCGGTTAGGGGGAGCAGGAGCATCGGAGTGGCCAACTTCGAGGAGTTCTACGAGGTCATCCAGCGCATATACGCCAAGGCAACGAGCGGGGAGTGGAGGGAGATAGCCAACGACACCATCCGGGGCTACGGCACCCCCTACCTAATCGACGTCATGTACAGCATCGGGAGGCTCCCCACCAAGAACCACTGGACCGGGGTCTTCCCGGAGGCGGAGAAGATAAACGGCGAGGCGCTGAAGGCCGTCAGGATAAGCCACAAGTCGTGCTTCTCCTGCTTCCTGCAGTGCAAGTACGTCCACCACGTTGACTCCGGCAGGTTCGCGTGCACCCTCACGGGCGGGCCGGAGTACGAGGCTCTGGTGTCCCTGGGGACCAACGTCATGATCAGCGACCTCGGGGCGATCCTCCACGCGAACAACCTCTGCAACGAGTACGGCATGGACGTGATAACGGCCGGGAAGATCATCTCTTGGCTCATGGAGATCTACGAGAGGGGGCTCGTGACGGAGGAGGACATCGGCGGGCTCAGGCCCAGGTGGGGAGACGTGGACACGGTCATCGACCTCCTGCACAAGATGGCCAGGAGGGAGGGGATAGGAGACCTGCTGGCCGAGGGCGCGCTCAGGGCTGCCAGGAGGATAGGGAAGGGAACCGAGAGGTACGTGATACACGTGAAGGGGCTGGAAGCCTCCGCGCAGGACGGCAGGAGCCACAAGTCCATAGGCCTGGCCCACGCCGTCAACGTGAGGGGCGCGGATCACCTGAGGGGCCTCTGCACCTACGACGAGCTGCCCTGGGCCGTGAAGTACGCCTACGAGAGGTTCGGCGAGGAGGAGGCCAAGAAGATGGTGATAGACGACAGGCTGGACCCGACTGGCAAGGGCTACCTCACTTGGCTGACCGAGAACTTCTACTCCATCGTCGACTCCATGATCACCTGCAAGTACGGGGCCATGTGGCCGATGATCTACTACTACGACGACTTCGCCCCATGGCTGAAGGCCCTGACGGGTATAGAGGAGCTTGGAAGCGAGAGGAGGCTCGCCCTGGCCGGAGAGAGGATCTACATGCTCAGGAGGGCCTTCAACGCCAGGGAGGGAATTGGGAGAGGAGCGGACACGCTCAACCCCAGGTTCACGGAGGAGCCCATGCCCGAGGGACCGGGGAAGGGTCAGGTCGTCGAACTCGACGTGATGCTCAGGGAGTACTACGAGTACAGGGGGCTAGACTGGGAGACTGGGTGGCCAAGGCGCGGGAAGCTGGAGCAGCTGGGTCTGACCGACGTGGCGGAGGAGCTGGCTAGGCTGGGGAGGCTGGCTGAGTAGGCAACCCTCCTCCCATCCCAAATCTCTCTATCGCATTTGTAGGCGATGGACAGGGGTAGTTTTGGGGAGGCCTCTCGGCCAGCTTGCTTGGTAATTCAGTGTCTCTCCTCTTCGATCAGCTTCAGCCTGAGCCTGGGCTCCACCCCCACTATTGACTCAAAGTCCCTGTCACTCGTTACCACCTCCATGCCCCTTCTGACGGCGATGCTTGCTACCGGGAGGTCGACGGCTCCGACGGCCCTCCCAATCCTCCTGAGCCTGATCTGCAGCCTGGTGGCCAGCTCGTAATCCTCCCTGGTGGGGTAGATCACCCTTAGTCCCTCCAGCGCGAGGCTTGGGGGTACTCCACCACGTTTAGTATTGTTGTGTACCCCTCAAGTCCCTCACTCCCCCTCCTGCGAGCTGAGATCAGAGCAGAGGTGTCGTATAGCTCACCGCTCGAGTTCTTCAAGGCTCTTCACCCTGGCCCTCTCCAGCTCGTCGGCGACGTCCCGCTCGCCAGCGGCAGGCCTGTCGGTCTTGGGGTCGTAGTCCTCCAGCTCCCTCATCCTCTCAGCCAGGGCGGCGATGGGTTCCTCCTCGACGCTTTCAAGTCGGTCGAGATACTCTTCTATCGCGCGCCTCACGACCTCGCTCCACCTTATCTCGGGGTGAGTCCTCATGCGCCTCCTGAGATCCTCCGGCAGAGAGACTGTGAGGTTGGGCACGTGAATTCACGAAATCTGTGTGAATATAAATAAAGTCAGAGAGGTCGGGCCGCCGGATTGGGGTCTCCCCACAGGCATGCCTCAGCCCCGCGAACCTCCTCACGGTCTCATTTGGCGGGTGAAAGCCTCCGTCAAGGAATCCGTCAGATCAGCTGAGGCTCATCTCACGTAGAGCGCCAGGGGACTTCCCCCTGTCTCTACGCCGCACCGAGCTACCTACCTCCCTCCTTTAGCCCACTTGGGGGCTCGGCCGCGCTTCTACCCCTGGGTCAGGAGAGGTGAACGCCGGCTCAGTACTCCATGCCTCCCTTCTCCACCAGATCGAGCTCCAATCCCCCGACGATCTTTGCAGCCAGGTTGTACAGGAGGGCTCCTATCGCGCCCCCTATTCCCAGGAGGATCCCATACAGGACCCCGATCAGTATCCCACCGACGAGGCCTCCCAGGGGGAGCAGGCCGGTCGGCAGGCTCGGCTGCGCGGCGCCCGGAGAGGTGGGCGCCATCGAGAGCAGGGGTACAAGGAGGAGCCCCAGTATTATCCCCAAGATCAACCCGAGGATGAGGTAGATCTTGAATACCGAGACCACTCCCACCCTCCTTACCTCGACCTTCGTCAT
This sequence comes from uncultured Nitrososphaerota archaeon, assembly GCA_964594835.1. GTDB lineage: Archaea > Korarchaeota > Korarchaeia > Korarchaeales > Korarchaeaceae > DRBY01. The sequence continues at coordinate 279,066 of CAZQNA010000001.1, read as the reverse complement.
TCGCACACCTAATCGAGCTTGGGCCTGTTCCATTTATTCCTTTGCCGCCATCGCCGAAGTACCATGCAAAGGGAGCCCAGCTCTGGGCCGCGTAGTTTCACCGCGTGACGCCTGCGGCCGCCCCCAGGGAGTGGGGGGCGATCGGGTTATACCCAACCGGTGGGCGAAGTCTCGATGCGCGAGGCCGCTGAGGAGCTCCTCAGGATAGCGCGAGAGGTCGACCGCCTGAGGATGGAGGTTGGGGAGGAGTTCGAGTCCGGATTCTGGGAGTTTGAGGTCCTCTCCAGGCGTGACGAGGAGGGGGAACCGTGCCTCGTCGTCGCGCTGAGGCCCTCCTACGCGGGGGAGGGGAGGTTCTGGATACGCCCGGACGGGACGGTGTCGAGGGCCGTGGTCGAGGGTGAGGAGGTCTCCTCGCCGAAGAGGGCCGCGGCCATGCTGGAGAACTACCTAGGGCCGTTCGTGGCCTACCACGACGTCACGACCAGGGAGTACTACCGCATGAGGGATCGACTCGACAGGTCCGCGGGGAGGGTCAAGAGGCTCGGGGGGAAGAAGTTCAAGTTCGGGGGACTCAGGTTGAAGGGGGAGGGGTACAGGTACCTCCCTGCGTCGAGCATGTCCGCCCCCCACCCTGTGAAGCAGATAGAGTTCTGGGTGGGGAGGGTCGGGGAGGAGGAGATCCTCCTGAGGTACAGGGCAGAGATGTGGGTGAAGCCGAGGCTGTTCTGGATGGAGGTCCGGGAGATCGACCTGAGGGGGAGAGGGAAGTAGCTCCGTGGCGACTAAAAAGATGGGGGGTCAGGGCCCGAAGAGGCTCGCCAGAGGCTGGGCCAGCCCGAGGCCCATCGCCACCGTGAGGGCGGCTGCCGCTAGGACGGCGATCACCTCGGGGTCGGTCGCCCTCTCGGCGGGGCGTCCCTCGCCCCCCTCCTTGAAGAACATGTAGCGGATGATCTGGGCGTAGTATCCGACCGAGATCCCGCTGTTCAGCACCGCTATCAGGGCCAGCCACGGCGCGGTGTCGACCACCGAGAGGAAGAGGTAGGTGAACTTGCTCCAGAACCCCAGGAGCGGCGGCATCCCCATCAGGCTCAGTATGAGCACCGTCATGCCGAGCGAGAGGACCGGCATCCTCCTCCCGACCCCGCTCATGTCCTCCAGCGTGGTGCCGAGCCCCCTCCTCAGCATGTAGGCGAGACCGACGAATATGCCCACCTTGGCCAGCACGTAGGCAGTCAGGTGGAGGGCCACGCCCTGGAGCCCCGTTATCCTGCTCACTGAGTCCGAGACGGCGGCGAAGCCGACGAGGAGGTACCCGGCGTGGGCTATGCTGCTGTAGGCCATGATCCTCTGGACGTTCCTCTGGACCAGGGCGACAAGATTGCCGTAGGTCATGGTCAGGACCGCCAGGAGGCCGAATATGTGGAGCCAGTTCTGGGGACCCGTGGAGCTGACCAGCGGGACGACCATCCGGAGTATCCCGGCTATGGCCGCCATCTTGACTACTCCCGCGATGTATGAGACGAGCAGCGGGTGCACGCCGCCGTAGACGTCGGGGAGCCACCCGTGGAAGGGGAAGATGCCGAGCTTGAAACCGAAGGAGGCGATGAGCAGTATGAGGGTCAGGAGTATGAGGTTCATCTGGAACCCGGAGATCTTGATGGAGTCCGGGAGGAAGCTCGTGCCCGTGAGGCCCACGAGGATGGCCACTCCGAACACCATGAGCGACGACGAGGCGGCGCCCATGAGGCCGTACTTGGCGGCGCCCTCCAGGGAGCTAGCGTCCTTCCTCAGGCCAACGACGACGTAGGAGGCGACGGCCACCAGGGTCCACGCCGAGAGCAGGGTGGCCATGTCCGACACGAAGAGGATCGCCACGACGCCCGCTAGGGTGAGCAGCAGGAGAGAGTAGAAGCTCGGGGCCGTCGGCCAGTTCCTCACCTCCGGCAGCGAGGAGACGGCGACCAGCAGGGTTCCCAGGGATACCAGGGCCGCCAGGTAGGCTGGATATCTGTGGAGGAGGAGGGTGTCCTCAAACGCGAAGACCCCCTTGGGTATCGAGGAGAGCTCGAGGGCGAGGGTGACGGACATGGCGAGGGCCGCTACGAGCACCGCGACGCTGAGGTACCCGAGCAGGCCGTACCGCCCGTGATCCTCACTGCCCCCTCCTCTGTCGGCCAGCGGTATGAGGAGCCCGGGGATGACCAGCAGGACCATCAGAGACTCGAAGAGTTCCACTGGGTCCAGCATGACTCACACCACCCATATCAGAAAGGCCAGGAACAGCGCGGCCAGCCCGCCGAAGAAGATCAGGAGGTAGTGATTGATCAGCCCGGTCTGCGATCTCCTGAGGGTGCTCCCGATCCTCAGCACCGCCGAGACCAGCTCCTCGTGGTAACCCCTGTCGACGACGCCCTTCTCGAACCTCCACCCCACCGAGCTCGCCTCCCAGGTCGAGCCGGGTATCAGCCTGTGGTAGAACCCGTCGATCACGAGGCTGTCGAAGTACCTGTATCCGTTCCTGGAGAGCCAGGCGAACCCTCCGACGATCACTCGGTAGTAGATGCTGTTGATGTACCACCTGTCGTAGAGGAACTCGCGTACGGCGGAGAGCGGTCCAGACTCCCCCATGGCGACCAGGAGCCTCCTCCCGGAGGGGGTCTGGTAGGCGAACCACCCCACCCCTATCCCACCGAAGACCAGGGGCAGGCTCACCCCCAGGAGGAACGGGTTGAGGTGGACCTCGACGTGCGGGGCCTCCTCGAGGGCGAGGACGTTGCTGGCCACCTTGCCGAGCACCTCTGGTCCGACGGCCGGCCAGGCCAGCCCCAGGGCGAGGGTCACCAGCGCCAACGCCAGGTACGGGACCAGCATCAGCGGGTGCGCCTCGTGGAGCCTGTGCTCGCGCTCCAGGTGCCTGACGTTGTCGGACTCCTCGAAGAAGAAGGTCCTGAGAACGAGCCTGGTGGAGTAGAAGGCGGTGAGTCCCGCGGTGATCACGGCCAGGGCGAACGCGAGGCCGACCCCAGACTCGTAGGCGGCCTCGACCACGGAGTCCTTGCTCCAGAACCCCATCAGCGGGGGGACGCCCGCCAGGCTGAGGGCCGTCACGAGCATGGCGGAGAGGGTGTACCTCATGTGCCCCGCCAGGCCGCCCATGTCGTCCACGTACTTGGAGTGGACCGCGTGTATTACGGCCCCCGCCCCAAGGAACAGGGCGGCCTTGAACACCGCGTGGCTCATGAAGTGGGAGAAACCTGCGAGTATCCCCCCGGCGAGCTCCTCCATCAGACCCGAGCTGCCGAGGGCCGTGAACATGTACCCCAGCTGGGAGGCCGTGGAGAACGCGAGTATCAGCTTCAGCTCCCTGGCGACGAGGGCCTGGGTGGCCATGAAGAAGGCCGTGAAGGCCCCGATCAGCGTTATGAATGTGAAGTAGGCGTGGATCGCCTCGGCCCCGGCGGGCAGAGTGTGAATCAGCTCGTGCTCCGCCAGCTTGAATATGGGCGCAAACCTGAGCAAGAAGTACACCCCCGCCTTGACCATGGTGGCCGCGTGGATGAGGGCGCTCACGGAGGTGGGGCCGGTCATGGCGGTCACGAGCCACTCGTGGAACGGGAACTGGGCGCTCTTGGCCATGGCCCCCAGGGAGAAGGCTATGAGGAAGGGCAGCAGGAGCCCCCTCGCGGCGAGCCACGCGGCCCAGGAGCCCGCGGAGTGCGCTATCTCGGGGATGCTGAACGTGCCGGTGAGGGAGTAGAGGACGCCTATCCCGAGGAGGAAGCCCACGTCTCCTAGCCTGGTGAAGGTCAGCGCCCTGAGGCCGCTGTGGCTGGGCGGGAACCACATCGGGACCCCCAGGGCCGTCCGGCCCGGGTCGCCCACCCACCTCTCCTGCTCGTCCGTGTACCAGTGGCCTATCAGGGCGTAGGACGCGAGGCCGGTGCCCTCCCACCCGAGGAACATGATGAGCAGGTTCTCGGCCATCACGAGCAGGAGCATGCTCCCGACGAAGAAGTCGAAGAAGAACCAGTACCTGGTCCGCCCGGGGTCGTGGGCCATGTACTCTAGGCTGTAGACTCCTATGAGGAAGCAGAGCCACGCGACGACGAGGGACACAGCCGCCGACAGGGTGTCGACGTAGACGCCGAGGCTCACCCCCATCCCCGGGACCCAGTCGGCGGACCACGCGACGAGCCCCGAACCGGCGAACACCTCCTTCGCCAGGAGGGTGGTGGATATCGCTGAGAGGCCGAGCATCGAGGCCGCCACGTAGTCCCTCAGCCTGCCTAGCCTCGATAGGGCCAGAGACAGCAGAGCGCCAAAGTACGGCAGGGCCCAAGCGACGACGGCCATCGTCTGAGCGAACTCCATTCCGCGGACTCACCTCACCCTAGCAGGACCCGCAGCGACGCCATCAGCGGATCGATGAGTGGTCTGGGCCAGACGAAGAGGACTATGCCCACCGCGGCTATCACGATCATGGGCCCGAGGAGGCCCGCCCCTGCCTCCCTGGCCTCCTTGGCCGCCTCCGAGGGCTCCCCAAAGAATATCCTCTTCATGGTGAGGAATGCGTAGGCCGTCGAGAGCCCGATGCCGACGAGCAGCACCGCCAGGAGGGCCACGAAGTACAGGGTGGACCTGCCGACCGTCGTGCCCGAGATCCCCATCACTATGAGGATCTCGCTCCACAGGCCGAGGGACGGCGGGATCCCTGTGATGTGCATGAACCCTATCAGGGCCAGGGACGCCGTGAGGGGCATCTTCGTGGCCAGTCCGCCCATCTTGCTTATGCTCCTGAGACCGTGGAGCTGGGAGATGAGCACGCCCGCGGTGGCGAACAGGAGGGCCTTTCCCACGGCGTGGGCAGTGTAGTGGATCATCGCGCCCGCCACGCCTGCGGCGGTCAGCGTCGAGACCCCGGCCAGGAGGTACCCCATCTGAGAGACGCTCGAGTACGCGAGCAGGCGCTTGAAGTCGTCCTGCGCCAGGGCCATCAGGCCGCCGTAGATTATGGTGAACAGGGCGAGGGGGAGCGTGTAGGGGGTCAGGGCCGCGAACTCAAATGGGAAGAGCGTGTACACGATCCTCACGAGCGCGTAGGCGGCTATGCCTATGAGGTTGGGCGAAAGGAGGGCCGACACGGGCGTCGGAGCCTCGGCGTGGGCGTACGGCAGCCATATGTGGACGCCAAATATCGCCAGCTTCACGAAGAGCCCCACGCAGAGGGCCACGACCACGGGCATCCTCATGGAGGTCGGCACGAGCTGACCGAGCCCCGACATCGGGGCCAGCCTGATCGGGTCGTAGTAGTCGAAGGTCCCGGCGTTCAGGCCCACTATCAGCGCCCCCACCAGGAACACCAGGGCCCCGACGTGGGTCCAGATCAGGTAGAGGATGGCTATCCTCTCCCTGTTGCCGTAGCCGTAGAAGGCTATCAGTAGGAAGCTCGGCAGGAGCGATACCTCCAGGAAGAGGTAGAACTCCACGAGGTTGGTCGACAGGACCGTCCCCATCATCGCCGCGGCGAACATGACGAAGAGCATGTAGTAGATGCCCCAGCCCGGCGGAGTCTCCCCCTCGGCCTCGAACTCCTCGAACCTGTGCTGCATGTATCTCCAGGAGTACGCGGAGATCAGGGTGGTGACCAGGCCTATGGATATGGCCAGGGGCGCGCTGAGCGAGTCGAGGAGCATGCTGAAGGACCCTATGGAGTCGGCCTGGAAGAACGCCGGGTCGGCTATGGGCTCGTTGACCCCCGCCGCGGCGACGAGGTACCCCGTGAGCAGCGCCGGAATCGCCAGCAGGGCCGTCGCTAGCGCGGCTATTCCCCTGCCGCCCAGAGAGTCCTCAAAGAGGGGCAGGATCAGGGATCCCAGGATCGGGATCAGCACGGCATAGAACATGTACGGCTGCTCCAGAACCACAAAACTCACCCCCTAGACTCGGCAATCTCGAAAACGTCCAGGCTCCTCTTGACCCGGAACATGAGGATCGCGATCGAGACCACGACTCCGACCTCCGCGGACGCCAGCGATATGGCGAGCAGCGCCAGGACGACGCCGGTGGGTTTGTAGGCCGCGGAGATGGATGTGAGACTGAGGAGGGCCAGCAGGGCTCCGTTGAAGATGAGCTCCACCGAGATCAGCATTCTGATCAGGTTTCTCCTGGTGAGCATTCCGTAGAGCCCTATCCCGGCCAGGGCGAAGGACACGAGGAGGTACCAGTAGATCGTGGGCATGCCTCACACCTCCCTCCTGGCCAGCGTGATCGCCTCTATGAGCGTCGTGGCCATTGAGAGGATGGATAGGAGCAGGGCGAACCAGTACTTGTCGACGACGAGCCTGGTGAGTTCCCCCATGTCTATGGCCTGGGTCTGGGGGAGTATCCCGGAGAACTGGTTGAACGCCACCAGCAGGGCCGCGGCCGTGAGCACCACAGTGAAGGCCGCGAACTCCCTGATCGGGACCGTGGTCTCGGGAACCTCTTTCAGCATAACCACGGAGAACAGGATGAACGTGACCGCGGACCCCACGTAAACGGTGAGCTGGAAGACGGCGACGAGGGGATACCCCAGCAGGGCGAAGAAGACGGCGTTCGCGGTACCCAGAATGTCCAGGAAGAACGCCGCGTAGACCAGCGACCTGTGGCCCACCACCAGCACGGCGGAGGCCACCGCCAGGGCAGAGGTGGCCAGGAAGGCCAGGGACGTGAGGTCAATCGGCAGGCTCATACGCGATCCCCCTCCTCTCATCCATCTTGGGCCTCAGCCGACTGGGAGGCCTCTCGAACTCGGAGCTGGGCGGACCGGCCTCGAAGTCCGGGGGCGGGTAGATCATGGAGTCGAACTCCTCGTAGGCCACGTCGTGGGTCTCAACGTGCTCCAGGGCTCCGGTGGGGCAGACATCCACGCAGAAGCCGCAGAATATGCACCTGGTGTAGTTTATCCCGGGGTGCCTCTTGGGCTTGGGCTTCGCCCCTCCCTCCCCTCCCTCAGGGGCCTGGGGAGCCTCCTCCAGGTACATCTTCATGGCGTTCGCCGGGCACACCGTGGCGCAGAGGCCGCAGCTGATGCACAGCTCCTTCTTGTAGGCGATGTATCCCCTGTAGCCCTCCGGGAGCTCGATCACCTCCTCCGGGTACCTCACCGTCGCCCTGGGCGTCACCAGGTACTTAGCGCCGGTGAGTATGGCCTCCAGGTGTCCCTTGAGCCTGAAGATCGGGGATTCCCACCTCTTGGAACTCATAGCCACCACCCCACCAGCACCGCGAGGGACAGGAACACCGACGCTATGGAGGCCGGGAAGAGGTAGTGCCAGGCCAGCCTCAGGGCGTGGTCGATCCTGTAGCGCGGGTAGACCGCCCTCATGAAGACGGAGAGGCACATTATCACGAGGGCCTTCAGGAAGAGCACTGCGGCCGGCAGGATCAGCCAGCTCCCCGGGAACTCCAGGGGCGGGACGGGCTCCCACCCTCCGAGGAACAGTATCGCGAAGAGGAGGCTCAGCACGTAGAGCTTCACGTAGGAGGCGCCCATGGTCAGGCCGTACAGGATCCCGCTGTACTCCGTGAACGGGCCCATGACTATCTCGCTCTCCGCCTCCACTATCTCGAACGGGAACCTGGACGTCGACAGGAGCATCAGGACGAAGAAGGTCAGGGCGGCCAGCGGGTTCAGGGCTATCCCCCAGAGCCACTCCGACTGGAGTTCGACCATCCTGACGAGGTCCATGGTGCCGTAGAGGACGGCCATGGCCAGGGCCGAGACGAATATGGGTATCTCGTCCGCCGTTATCAGGTAGCCCTCTCTGAGGCCGCCTATCAGGCCGAACTTGTTGTTGCTGCCCCACCCTATCACCAGGTTGAACGCCGGCGCCAGGGTCGTGAGCCCCAACACCACCAGGAGGGAGATCTCGCTCCTGAACGCGTAGAAGTTGTAGCTCACCGGTATGGCGACGGTCGCAATGTAGGAGGAGGCGAACAGGAGGATGGGGCCGAAGATGAAGGCCAGCCTGTCGGCCCGGTCCGGGACGATGGGCTCCGCGAACAGATACCTCAGGAGGTCCGCCACCAGCTGTATGGCGCCCCCGAGCTGCTTAAGGACGTAAAGCGGACCGTAGCGGAGCTGAACCTTCGCGGCGAGCTTTCTCTCGAACCAGATTATGAACAGGAGGACTGCGAAGGCCGAGATCAGCCCGGGATATATCAGGGGCACGAAGAGCCAGGGGGAGAGCAGGAGATCCAGCACCCAACCCAGCGAGATCATCACCGATCAGCCTCCGGCGGGAAGTAATCCAGGCTCCCGTAGATGGCCGGGATGTCGGCCACCCTGCATCCCCTGATCAGGTGCTCGAACAGGACCACGTTCCGGATGGAGGGGGACACCACCCTGAACCTGTACGGCTTCGGGGAGCCGTCGCTGACGATGTAGTAGACTGCCTCGCCCCTGGCGGCCTCGACCCTGGCGACGGCCTCCCCCTTGGGAGGCCTGAGGGATATCAGGGCCGCGGGGAGCTTTATCCTGCGGTGCTGGGCCATCCACTCCTTCCACTTTGGTGGAATCATCTTCAGGTACCTCTCCTCCAAAATCGGACCGTCCGGCATCTTCTTCAGGATCTGCCGGATCATGTTGATGCTCTCCCTGATCTCCCCAACCCTGACCATCATCCTGGCGTAGGAGTCCCCCTCCTCTCGCGTGACGATGTTGAAGTCCAGCTCGGGGTAAGCGCAGTATGGATCGACCTTCCTAACGTCGTAGGGGACCCCCGAGGCCCTCAGGTTGGGGCCGACTATCCCCAGCCTTATGGCGTCCTCCCTCTTCAGGACGCCGACGCCCCGAAGCCTGGCCCTCGTCACCGGGTTGTCGAAGAATATCTTGTGGTAGTCCGGGATCCTCCCCTCGAGATAGCGGAGTGCCTTCTCCATCTCGTCCTCGAAGCTCGGGGGCAGGTCCCTCCTCACGCCGCCGGGGATCATGTAGGAGTAGGTCAGCCTGGCCCCGGTGAGCCTCTGGGCCAGCTCGATCATTATCTCCCTGTCCCAGAAGGCCCACATGAACGCGGTGGATGAGCCCAGCATTATCCCGTGAATGCCTAGGCCGTAGAAGTGGCTGTGGATCCTCGTCATCTCCGCCAGGAGCGTCCTGAGCCACTGAGCTCGGGGCGGGGCCTCGATCCCCAGGAGCCTCTCCAGAGCGAGCACGAAGCCCAGGTTGTGGTTGGCCGTGTCCGCGAGGGGCGGCCTCTCGACCAGCGGGATTATCTGAATGTAGTTCTTCGTCTCGGCCAGCTTCTCGACGGTCCTGTGGACGTAGCCTATGTCGGGCCTGAGGCCCACCACAACGTCCCCGTCCACCTTGGCCACGAGCCTCATGTGGCCGGACGCCGGGTGCTGGGGGCCTATCAGGAGTTCTAGGGTGTGCTCCTCCTCGCTCATGCGTTGATCCCCTCCACCTTCACCTTGAAGTCCTTCCTGAGCGGGGGGATGCCCTCGTAGCTCTCGGGCAGGAGCAGCCTCCTCGGGTCCGGGTGACCCGAGAACTGGATGCCGAGCATCTCCATCTGCTCCATCTCGTGGTACTTCACGCTGGGCCACACCTCGTACAGAGAGGGAGTCACCGGATCGTCCCGCGGCAGGGTGGTCCTCAGGGCGACGATGCACTTCGACAGCCTTGGATCGAGGTAGGATGACACGTGGTAGACGAGTTCGATCTCACCCGAGTCTGGCCGGTCTATGCCCGTGACCGCCTTGACGTGGTCGAAGCCCGCGCCCCTTAGCCTCTCCGCGGCCTCTTTGAGGCGGTCAGGAGGCACTTTGACCGCCACCGCTCCCCCGACAGCCGATATCTCGGGTGACAGGCCCTCCAGCACCTCGCTGAGGAGGGCCTCAAGTTCCCCGAGGGGCGCTGCCTCGACTCCTCCCTGACCCTGCTCAGACTTTGAGGCCAATGGCCTCACCCCTCCTTATCCTCTTCTGGAGCCTGATCACTGCCCTCGCCACCGCCTCCGGCCTCGGGGGACACCCCGGGATGAACACCTCGACCGGGAGGATGTCCTTGGGCCGGACTATGTTGTAGCTGTTCCAGAAGATCCCGCCGTCTATCGCGCAGGCGCCCATGGCCACGACGAACTTGGGCTCCGGCATCTGCTCGTAGACCCATATGGCCGCGTCGGCCATCTTCTTGGTGAGCGTACCCTCAATCAGCATGAGGTTGCACTGCCTGGGGGCCACGAACGGGAGGAAGCCGAACCGCTCCGCGTCGAACCTTGGCGCGGAGGCGGCGGCGAACTCGGCCCCGCAGCAGGCGGTTGTGAAGTGCACGGGCCAGAGAGAGAACGCGATCCCCCAGTCCCTTACGGAGCGGATGGGCGTCCTCTCCACGAGCCACCTGGCCGCCTTCCTGGCGGTCCTCTCCAGGTCTCCAATCCACATGGACCCGCTCATTCCACAGACCATAGCTCAAGCCTCCCGGCAAGCCTGAGGCCGAATATCAGGGGCGGGATGAGCATGAGGATCATGGCCCCGAGGATGCCAGCAACCGCAAGCGTCCTGGCGTGCGCGGCCAGCGCGACGAGGAAGCCGTAGATGGCCACCGGCTCGACGGTCAGGAACACTATGAGGTAGGGGTAGTACTGCATGGTGAATATGCCCCTCGCCCTACCCTTCGGCGGGTTCCCGCACTCGTACCTCATCTTCTTCTTGGGGAGGGACCTCGTGGGGGACAGGATCTTCCCCAGCGCGTATCCAATCACCCCTATTCCGATTCCCAACAGGAGCGCGACCGCGAACGCCAAGCAGGCGCTTGAGCCACTCTGCAGAGGAGGCATGGCCGGCCCCGGCAGGGGCCGAAGATCAATTATAAAACATTTTAACACCCCCCGCCGACAAGCCGTCTAAGCGGGCAACACCGCTGGCTAACTCCCCTGATTCTCCAGAGACCCGTGTCAGCGTCCCTCGTTATACTTTTCCTGAAAAATAGTGGGAAGGTGGGCGGGCGAGGTCTACCCCACCATGTCCAGGATCGTCAGGTCGACGGGGGCCAGGACGACCAGGGGCACGAAGAATGTCAGGGCAAGCAGCATGGCCAGGGCGAGCATCGGCACCGTCATCTCGAAAGGCTCGGTCACGGACTGCTCCCGGGCCAGTCCATCCGGCGGCCTCCCCCAGGCCACGTGGTAGACGAGGCGGAGCGCGTACCCGGCGCTCAGCACAGTCGCGAAGGCCAGGGACGCCGCAATCAGCCCGCCCTGGGGAAGCCCAGAGGACGCCGAGCCCACTATCATCGAGACCTCGCTGATGAAGCAGGGGAACGGGGGTGAGCCGGCTATGCTCATGGCCGCCGCTATCATCGCCACCGAGGTCATCGGGAGGAGCCTGAGGCCGCCGCCCATCCTCGTGATGTCCCTCCTCCCCAGCAGGTGCATTGCCGAGCCGGCCGAGAGGAACAGGAGGCCCTTGCTCCACGCATGGGCGACGAGGTGGAACATTGAGCCTACGAGGATGAGCCTTCCGGCCTCGGGGTGACCGTGCAGGACAGCAGACGTCCCAAGGCCGAGCCCCGTGAGCGCGTAGCCCATGTGGCTTATGCTGGAGTAGGCCGGGACCCTCTTTATGTCGGTCTCCTTCATGGCCCTCATGGCGCCGAAGAACGTAGATGCCAGCCCCAGGGCGGTCAGCACGGTTGGTAGAGAGTCTCCTCCGCCTCCTGGCAGCCAGAAGGAGGCGAGCGGTATCCTCAGTATCGAGTATATCCCCGTGGCCACAAGGACCCCGCTGAGCAGCGCCGAGAACGGCGCAGGGGCCTGAGAGTGGGCGTCCGGGAGCCAGGAGTGCAGCGGGAAGCAGCCGGCCTTGATCATGAAGCCTACCGTCATCAGGAAGGACGCCACCGGCAGGGCCGGCCATCCCGAGGCGAGGGCCGCTATGGCGTCCAGGTCGAGGGTGCCGAGCCTGTTGTAGGCCATGGCCATCGCCAGGATTATGAGGAGGGCCCCGGCCCTTGTGTACAGGAAGAACTTCATGGCCGCCTCCCTGGCGTTGGCGTAACCCCACTCAGAGATCATGAAGAACGACGGGACCGCCATGAGCTCCCAGAAGATGTAAAACGCCAGCAGGTTCCAGCTCAGGAAGACTCCCAAGAGGGCCGTCAGGAGCAGCATGGCTAGGGAGTAGAAGGCGCCCTGGGCGCCCCTCTCCTCGAGGTATGAGAGGGCGTAGAGCATCGCCGCAGCGTAGAGGATGCACGTCATGAGGCACATGGCGAGCGACAGGCCGTCCATCCTCATGACGAAGCCCACTCCCCTGACCCCCGGCAGGAACCCCGGGACCCAGCTGCTCCACCAAACCTCGGTGATTGGCGTCCTGGCCCTGAACCCGATGAGGAGGACGATCGCGGACAGGAGAGGCGCCACCGTGGCCGAGGCGGCGGAGGCCCTCGGATCGTCCCTGAGCATGTAGGAGATCAGGGCCGAGCCCAGCGGGATCAGGACGACGGCGATGGGCGTTATCGTGTCAATCACCTCCCCAGACCATCACCTCGCGAACACGGACAGGAGGAGCGATGGATCCACCCCTATCAACACCAGAAGCACGACTATGAGCGCTATTGGAAGCAGCGGCACCCAGTCCCCCTCCGCGGCCGGTGGAGGGGTGTCCCTCTCCCGCGCGCAGGTCCCTATGACCTTCATGCCGTACGCGGCGCTCACCACGAAGAACACCGTGGCCACCGCCGCCACCCAGAGCATCGCGGGTATAGGCGCCGTCACGAGGGCGGAGACGACCAGGAACTTCGCCACGAAGCCGGCCATGGGGGGAACGCCGAAGAGGGAGAGGAGGGACATGGCGAGGAGCACCGACGCCAGCGGGTGATACCTCGCGGCCCCCCTGAAGGACTCGAGGTCCGAGCCGCCCATCCTCCGCTCTAGATAGCCCACGGCCGCGACGGCCGCGGATATGGAGAGGTTGCTGGCCACCACGAAGTACGCGAGGGGCTGTGCCGAGTAGGCCGCCCAACCGAAGGGGACGACCCCTCCCCAGAAGAAGTAGGTCGAGAGGAGCAGGACGTACCCGGCGTCTGCGACGGCGCTGTAGCTCAGAATCCTCCTTACCATCGTCTGTCCGAGGGCTGAGAGCTCTCCGAGCGTCATTGAGAACAGGGAGAGGATGACCAAGGCCAGGAGCAGGGGCGTGAGGCCGCCCAGGGCGACCACCCTGGACACCGGCAGGCGCGCGAACATCCCGGTGATCCTCGCGAGCAAATAGAGTCCGCCCAGGTCCACGGTGGTGACGACGAGCGAGACGGCCTCCGGCCAGGCCCCGGAGTACATGTCCGGGAGCCACATGTAGAACGGAGCCGCCCCGACCTCGATGCCGAGGGAAGCCACGAGCAGGGCGAAGGCTATCAGTATCACTATCTCCGATCCTCTGTACGCCAGGGGAACGTGGCTGGCGACCCACGGTATGTTGAAGGAGTTGAGCGTGACCCCGACGTTCCCCAGCGCTGCGAAGAGGAGTCCGAGTCCAGTAACCATGAGCAGGGAGGAGAACATCGCCATCGCCGACACCTTCACCGCCGCCTCGACGACCCCCTCGCCCCTTCCAATGAGGATCATCCCCACCTCGGCGGCGACGGTGGCCTCCCACAGGATCGTCAGGGCCAGGAGGTTCACGGAGTAGAACGTCGACACTACGGCGCCGGTCCCCGCCAGCCCGGCGGCCGCGAACCTCGAGAAGGCGTCGGGATCGTCGATCGTGGCGGCGGCGTAGGACATGAGCATGTGGGAGCCGAAGACTGCCACGAGGGCCATGAATGAGCTGAAGGCGTCGGCGGCCATGAGCCCCTCCACGCCCAGCGGCCTCATGCTGAACACGTGGTCGGGGGAGGAGGTGACCCCCCTCCACACCTGGTAGACCGAGTAGTACCCCGGGAGGTGGGCGGCGGTCACCCAGGCTGCCCTCTGCGCCCTCGCCCCGAGGAGCCTACCGGCGAAGACCGTCAGCGCCGAGAGCGTGAAGAACGAGGTGAACACCACAGTCGCCGGATCCAACTCCCATCAACCTCCCAGCACGGACGCTATCAGGAGAAGGAGAATCCCCAGAACGGAAGCGGCGAAGAAGTGGGTCAGCCTCCCGGTGTGGGCCCTCCTGAGGAGGTCGGCCGTCCTGCCCGCCCCGACCCCCGCCATCTGGACGAGGCCATCGATGGCCATGTCCAGCCCGGCGAGCAGCTCCTGGGCCAGGCCCCTAACTATGGGCACCAGGAAGTTGGCGTACAGGTCGTCGAAGTAGTAGCCGCGCTCCAGGACCTCCCTGACCGCCCTGCCGACGGAGGTATCGGCGACGGCCATCAAAGGTCCTGTCCTGGCCCAGTAGGCCGCGAGGGCCAGCGAGATTCCCAAGCCAACGGCCGACAGCGATGCGGCAGCGTGCGCCGGGGTGAAGTGGAGGGCGTGCCTCACCCCCTCGGCCCCACCGGCGAGGGCCCCGTAGAGGGCGGGGGAGAGGAGGGTGAGGAGGGTCAGGAACGCCACCGGCCCGGTCATGGTGATCGGGGCCTCGTGTGCGCGCCCCGAGGCCTCTCCGGGCGGGGCGAGGAAGGTCAAGTAGAGGGCCCTCAGTATGTAGAAGGCGGTCATGGCCGCCCCTCCCAGGAGGAGCGCGGCCGGCAGGGGGGCCTCGTGGACCGCCTCCAGCGCGAGGCCGACCACCGCGTCCTTGCTGAAGAAGCCGTTGAGCGGAGGTACCCCGGCCAGGGACAGCGAGCCCAGGGTGAACCCCAGGAATGTCAGGGGCATCCTGTCCGCCAGCCCGCCCATCACCCTCATGTCCCTGGTCCCGACGGCGTGTATCACCGCCCCGGCGGCCATGAACAGGAGGGCCTTGAAGACCGCGTGGCTCGTCAGGTGGTAGAGCGCGGACCAGAGCGATCTCTGAGCCCCGGCGTACAGCGTCAGGCCGACGGCAGAGAACATGTAGCCCAGCTGGCTTATGGTGGAGTAGGCCAGCACCCTCTTCAGGTCGTAGGCGACGACGGCCATCGTCGCCGCGACCAGGGCCGTCACGGACCCGACGAGGAGGACCGCGTTCAGGAACCCGGAGATGGCGTCGACCGCGACGCCTCCGTACAGAATCGCTAGCGCGTCGAACCTGGCCACCAGGTAGACGCCGGCCTTCACCATGGTGGCCGCGTGGATGAGGGCGCTCACGGAGGTGGGTCCCTCCATGGCGTCCGGGAGCCAGACGTGCAGGGGGAGCTGGGCCGACTTCCCCACGGCGCCGCCCAGCGCCAGCAGGAGTATGAGGTTCAGGAGGCCGGGCGGGAGGGAGCCCATGCCCTCGGCGAGGCTCGGGTAATCCAGAGACCCCAGGTTCAGGTAGAGGAGCGATATCGCAGTCAGCAGCGCGAAGTCCCCGAACCGGGTGACCGCGAAGGCCTTGACCCCGGCCCTGGCGGCCTCGGGCCTCTCGCACCAGTGGGCGATGAGCAGGCAGGAGCAGAGCCCCACGGCCTCCCAGAACAGGTAGAGCAGGACGAGGTTGCCCGAGAGCACGAGCCCCACCATGGACCCTATGAACAGCGTCATCAGGCCGTAGTACCTCACGTAGGCCTCGTCCTCCCCCATGTAGCCCACCGAGTAGACCACGATAGCCGCGCTGATCACGGAGACGAAGAAGGTCATCACGGCTGAGAGGCGGTCCAAAAACAGCTGGAAGCTGAAGAGGCCGTTCAGAGTCAGGATTGGGGACACGAGATCCACGGGGAAGGTCACGGGCCCCTCAAGGCCCGCCGAGGCGGCGGCCAGGTAGGCCGCGAGGCTGGCCCCCGCCAGGGCCGCCCCTGAGGCGATTCCCTCGACCAGCCTCCGCCTGGCGAGTCCGATGGCCCCAAGCGCAAAGATAGCGCCAGACGCCGCGAGGGGCACCAGCACGCACATCCAGGACGCCGCGCCGAGGTTCAAGCCCATCACCCCCTCAGGCTGGACAGCTCGTTCAGCCTCCTGACCCCGAGCCTCCGGACCATGGTGAGGAGAGACGCGAGCAGTATGGCCTCCGTCGTGAGGTCCGTGGCTATCAGAAGCACGGCGAGCGTCTGACCGGACTGAACGAAGAACGTGCTCTCGGAGCCCACCAGGAGCGCGGCCAGGACGCCCACACCCCCGGCCGCCAGGAGCTGAAACGCCACCAGCAGCTTGACGGGGTTGTCCCTCGATATGAGCCCGTAGAGCGCGGCGCTGATGAGCACGATCGAGGTGAACAGGATGGCCTCCAGTATCACTCACCCTCACCTCCCAGCCTCAGCGCGGCCGCGAGCGCGAGAGACCCCGAGATCAGGAGGAGCCCGTGCATCAGCAAGTACGGCGATATCTCCGGTGAGAGCGGGATCATGACCCTCGCGACTGGCCCCCTCTCGGACACCGTTGGAAGGAGTGAGAGCAGGAGGATCGTGAGAGTCAGGAGGGCCATGGCCGCCGCGAACCCCCTCTCCCAGGCCCTCACCTCCTCGTTGAGCGTGGAGGACCCGAGGGCTATGATGACCAGGTCCGAGGCTGCCAGGGCGAGCTGGAGGAGGGAAAGGGGCCAGAGGCCCACCGCCCAGTACATTATGGACAGGGAGAGGAGGGCCCCCGCCGCGGCGAAGACTATCCTCACGTTGCTCACGCTCTCGAGCGAGTATATGGCGAGCCCCGAGCCGGCCACCGCGAGGGCCAGCCCCACGACGTCCACCAGGGTCATCTCTTCTCACCTCCTCCCGCCCCGCCCGCAGGGGGCCTCGGGAGCGGGGGCTTCGGCCTCGGCCTCTCCTTCAGGGGCCCCACGGAGCCCTTGGGGTGCGCGACCACTAGCGCCTCCTCCTCGGGGGTTCCGAGCCTGACGGCGATCTCGAAGAGGGAGGTGGGGGAGAAGGCGTCGTAAGGGCAGGACTCGGCGCACTGGTAGCAGAAGATGCACCTCTCCAGGTGTACGACGGGGAGCTTCCTCTTGGCCTCCGGGTACATCACCATCTCTATGGCGCCCGTGGGGCAGTCGATGGCGCAAAGCCCGCACCCTATGCACCTCTCGGCGAGGTGGCTGTGGACGCCCTTGTACCCGGGCGGCGGGCTCCTCCTCTCCATGGGGTACTGGAGGGTCGCGGGCCTCCTGAAGAGGCTTGAGCACACCTCGCGTAGCAGCCGCGGGACCTCCATCTCACGCACCCCCCACCACAGCGGACACGGCCAGTATCAGGAGCGAGAGGGGCACACCCACCCTCCAGAAGTTTGAGATCGCCTGATCGAGCCTGATCCTGGCGCTGGTAGCCTTGATCAGCATGGAGACCGTTATGACGAGGAGCGTCTTGCCGAGGGTCAGCGCCACGGCTGAGATCCCGTATGGGTCCAAGAGCGGGTGCGGTCCCCCGAGGTACAGGGTGGAGGCGATGGCGCAGAGGAAGAGGAACTGAGAGTCCCTGGCCAGGTCGAAGAACGCCAGGTTCCTCCCGCTGAGCTCCGTGAAGTAGCCGGCGACGATCTCCTGCTCCGCGTCCGGTATGTTGAATGGATTCTCCTCTATCTCGCCCTGCATAGCGATCAGGTAGAGGGCGAGCGAGGCAAGCCAGAGCGGGATCAGCCACGGCCTCTCGGCCAGGGTGGGAAGGATCCGGCTGGAGATCTCAGTGACAGACAGGCTACCCGTGATGAGGGCCGGGACGAGCGACAGGACGAAGAGGGGGATGTCGAACCCCAGGACCTGGGACAGGACCCTCACCGCGCCGATTGCGCCGTAGGGGTTGGCGCTGGCCCACCCCATGGCGTACATGGTGCCAGAGGCCATGGCCGTTATCAGGAGGACTATGAGGAGCCCCGCCGGCGGGTCCACCAGGGCCCGCCCCGTGACGGGGATGAAGTAGAGGGCGAAGATGAAGCAGGCCGAGGTCAGGAGCGGGGCCGCCCTGAGGGCGAGCGCGTCCGCCCCCCTTGGGATGATCTCCTCCTTAGTCAGGAGCTTGAAGAAGTCGGCGAGGGGCTGGAGCATGCCGGCCGGGCCCGTGTAGGCCGGGCCCATCCTGTTCTCCATCCTCGCCACGATCTTCCGCTTGTACCACTCCGTGAGCAGGGACCCCACGAACAGGAAGAGGAATCCCGGGAAGACGGTCAGCTTGAACAGGAGCGTCAGCACCTCGACCAGCGTCAACTCACCCACCTCCCGTACTCCCTCTGGATCTCAAGCGGGGTCATGATCCACCTCCTGCCCCTGGACACGTCCACGAACGCGAGCCTGTCCATGCAGGAGAAGCAGGGGTCTATGCTCCCTAGGATCATCGGTATGTCGGCTATCGAGCTCCCGACGAAGGCCTCGCACGCGGCCGTTATGTTGGCGAGGGTCGGAGTCCTGATCTTCAGCCTGTACGGCCTGTCCCTCCCGTCGCTGATCACGTGATACAGCAGCTCCCCCCTAGGGGCCTCTATCACCCCGACGCCCTCCCCCTCCGGCATCTTGCGCGGTGCCGCGTACCTGATCGGGCCTTCGGGGAGGTGGGTGACGGCGTGCCTGATCGCCTCCGAGGCCGCAAGCAGCTCCTCCACCCTCACCATCAGTCTGGCCCAGACGTCCCCCTCCGTCCTGGTGACTATCCTGTAGGGGACCTCATCGTAGGCGGCGTAGGGCCTGTCCACCCTGACGTCCCAGCTGAGGCCGGAGGCCCTAGCCACGGGGCCCACGACGCAGTACCTGACTGCAGACTCCCTGTCGAGGGTTCCCACACCCTGGGTCCTCGCGAGGATCGTCGGGTCATCCTGGGCGACGCGGAGGTAGAACCTGAACCTCTCGTCGAGCCTGTCCAGCGCCCTCAGGAGGCTGCCGACGAAGGCATCGCTGACGTCTCTGGACACTCCTCCCACCTTGTTGTAAGCGGAGAGGAGCCTGTTTCCAGTGAGCTCCTCCATCAGGTCCATGACTAGCTCGCGGTCCCTCCAGGTGTACATGAAGACCGTGTGGAACCCCATCAGCTCGGCCATCACGCCGAGCCACAGCAGGTGACTGTGGAGCCTGTTGAGCTCGTGGGCCACCAGCCTCAGGTACCTCGCCCTCCTCGGGGGCTCCAGTCCGGACAGGTCCTCGACCGCCTCGACGTAGCACAGGGTGTGGGACACGTTGCAGATGCCGCAGACCCTCTCGACGAGGTACTGGTTCTGGATCCAGGTCTTGCCCTCGGCCAGCTTCTCGATCCCCCTGTGGACGTATCCGATCCTGGGCCTCACCGCCACCACGACCTCGCCGTCGACCTCGAAGGTGAAGTGCTCCGGCTCGTGCAGGGCCGGATGGTGCGGGCCGAACGGGACCACCACTCTCACTTCGCGTCACCCCTCCCCCAGTCCCTCCTGAGCGGATACTCGTCGGGCCTCATGGTCTCTGGCTTCAGGAACGGGCTCACCAGTCCGTCGTTGCCCCTGAAGTTCACCCCCAGCAGGTCGTACACCTCGTTCTCGTAGACGTGTATGCCGGGGATCAAGTCAACGAGCGTGTCGACCTCGGGCGAGTCCCTTGGGCAGGAGGTCCTCAGGACCACGTACAGCTTGCGGACGTGGAGCCAGACGAAGTAGGCCAGCTCGAACCTGTCCCCCATGTCCGTACCCGTTATCATGGAGACCTGGACCATTCCGTAGGCCCGCTTCAGGGCGGAGAACGTGTCCCTCAGCCTCTCCCTTGGTACCCTGATCCCGATCATCCCGCGCCTCTCCTCAACGACCTCCTCCGCCCAGGGGACAAGCTCCGCCAGGCTCTCACCGCTCAACCCCCTCACCTCCCCCTCTGAGGCCCTTCTGGCTCAGCAGCTCAATCGCCCTGGCAATCCCCAGGATTATGGCCTCGGGCTTGGGCGGGCAGCCAGGGACGTACACGTCCACAGGGATCACCCGGTCGGTCCCGCCGTCCTCTACGGAGTACCCGCCCGCGAACACCCCGCTGCTCCCCCCGCAGGCGCCCAGGGCCACGACCACCTTGGGCTCCGGCATCTGCTCGTAGATCCTGACGAGCCTCTCCCTCTGCTGCCTCGTGACCGGGCCGGTCACCACCAGTATGTCCGCGTGCCTGGGGGACGGCTTCAGGAGGATGCCAAACCTCTCGACGTCGTACCTCGGGGTCAGGGCGGCCACGAGCTCTATGTCGCATCCGTTGCACGCCCCGGAGTTGAAGTGGAGTATCCAGGGGGACCTGGTCCTGCACCACGGCACCAGCCTCTCCGTCACGCTGCTCACGCCCATCACCTCCACGAGACTATCGCGCTGGCTATCGCCGCGAGAATGGCGTACACAAAGAGGATCAGCGGATTCAGGACGCCGGAGAAGGCCGCGAGGGCGAGGAGGAGGGGGGCCATCTCCAGCAGGGCGAAGTACGCGAGGTACTCGGAGAAGCTTATGCTTATGGCGCCACCCTCGAGGGGCTCCCCTCTCTCACCGCAGGCGTAGACCTCCTCCTTCATCTCGGACGGTCTCGAGGGTGCCCACTTGCCTGAGGCCGTGAAGAAGATCGTCAGCCCTATCAGCGCCACGAAGAACGCCACGAACGGGTCTATCATCGGGGACCCCGGTTTAGGTGACCGAAAGTGGAATAAAAATTTTTCAGGATATGGATTTTATTCCTTTTCTGCGTTAAATATAGCTCTATAGTTTGAACAAAATTGTTTGTGAATATCCGCCCCAGGGCGTGCTGGAGGAGTCAGTAAAATAATTTAACAGTATCGAAAAATTCCTCTTCTAAAGGGCTTGAGAGATGAGATCGGCCACCAGACGAGCTGACTTAGACACAGGGGGAGAGACTGATGACCCGACCTCGGTTTGAGCTATCTGAATTCCCAGGAGGAGCACCCTGACGTCCGAGATCTCGCCCTGAATGAGGGCCGCCACCGCGTCGAGCGGGAGGCCGTGGGTCGTGGTCGCCGGCGCGGCCTCCCGGAAGGGGGGCTCAGCCAGCACTACGGATCCCGGTGGGAGCCCTGCGTCGATGGCGTCGACCATCAGGACGACCTCCGCCCGTCTCCTCCTCAGCTCCGGGATGTACGCCTCCGGCAGCAGTCCTGCCCTTATGACAAGATCAGATAGGCCCCTCTCAGACAGCTGATCGCAGACCATGAGCCCTGCGGCGTCGTCCCCCCTCAGGTCAGACCCGAGGCAGAGGACGATCACCCTCTTACCCCAGAGTTCCTGCCTCAGCCTCTCGGAGAGGGAGGCCATCTAGGAAACCCCCGGGCCTCCATCAAAAATAGTGGATGGTGGGGGCTCAGAGCTCGGTCAACCTGAGCTCTACCCACCCTCCGCCGGTGTACTCGGTCTTCAGGTAGGTCACCGTCCAGAGGTCCCCTCCGAGGTTGCCAACCTCGGCGGTTACCCTGGAGACGTACCCGTACTCCTCGCTCCCAGGGAGAGGGATGGCCACGAACCTCACGACGTGGAGGCTCCGGCCGGCCAAGCTCTTGACCCCCAGGTCGCTCCAAGATACCTGCCACCCCGCCTGCTCCGCGGACAGGACTTCAGCAGCTATCCCCTCCGAGGTCAGGATGGGCATCAGGACCGACTGGAGCATCGGAGTGCCCGCCTGATCGGCCAGCGTGCCGGTGAGCACGGTGCCGTCGGGCAGCTTGATCTGAACTATCCGGCAGGTGGTGGTGTCCATCCAGAAGTACCCGGTCTGCTCCTCGGCGTCGCTTCCCCTCCCCGTTATCTCGAGCTTCAAAGCCTGCACGCCGCCCACATCCTCCCTACCCTTGACCGAGTAGCTCACCTCGAGCCACGTGCCGTTGGAGTCCTCGTACCTCCACCCCCTCTCTGGAGCCGACTTCACGAGCTCGCAGACCGTGCTCTCCCGGGCGAGGTGCACCGAAGGGGGGGCCTCGGGAGGCTGGGTGGTCTGCGGGGGGCTGGTCGTCTCAGGAGGATGGGTGGTCTGGGGCGGGGCCGTGGTTACCGGCTGAGAGGTCGTGTGAGGCGGAGAGGTCGTCCTTGG
>CAZQNA010000001.1:0-256988 GCA_964594835.1 uncultured Nitrososphaerota archaeon | reverse complement strand
GCGGGGCCGTGGTTACCGGCTGAGAGGTCGTGTGAGGCGGAGAGGTCGTCCTTGGTGACTCCTCGTGGTCCCCGGTCGGGATCAGCAGGGCGCCGGCCACCGCCAAGATCACTATGACAGCGATCACGGCGAGATACATCTTTTCCAAGAGTCACACCTCCTGAACTCGGTGCCTCCCGCCCGAATCGGGGGATAAAAAAGGGCCGCGGTTCGACCCTCGAACCGCGGGGGGTGGGCGCGCCCCCAGCAGATCCCTTAGACCCTCAGCGTCGGGCCCTGAGGTATCGGGCCAGGCTCCTAAGGATAGATACCATCTGGGAGAGCGTGTGCCTGGCCCCCTCCTCGTCTCCAGCCTGGACCTGCTCCCTGAACTGGGAGAGGAGGTCCTGGAACTGTCCACTCACCTCGGCGACTCTCGCCGCCGCGTCCGTGCGGTTCGCCTCTGTGAGCCTATCTTCGAGTTCCTGAAGCCTGGAGATGGTCTTCTCCGCGAGTTCCACTATACTCTCGGCCCTGTCAGTGACGTTTACGCGCCTGATCCTACTGACAATCTCTCTGATCTCCCGGGCAACCCTCTCGAGGATCCTGTGGGCCTCGACAAGCTTCCCAGCGGCCTCTCTGACCTGCCCCCTCTCTAGGAGAGACTGGGCCTCGTCGAGGAGTATCGAAGCAGATTCTAGAGAAGATTCCAACCCTGAAACGTCGATTCCCATGCTCCTGAGCCTGACCACGACGGTCGAAAGTCTCTTGAGAATCCTCCTGTTTCTCTCAATGCCGGCCGCCACTCTCCTGGCGGCGGAGATCCCAGGCGCCTCTCCGGTTCCCCTGAGGGATTCTCTTATGATGTTGAAGGCTTCTCTAACCTTCTGACCCGCTGTCTCCAGGTCTCCGGCCTCGTACGCGTCCCGAGCCTCACTAAGGAGGTCGTCCGCCTCCATGACGGCCGCGGTTATCGCCTGCGCCTCGTCCTCCCTGCCCTCCTCCCTCAGCTGGCTGGCCCTGTCGAGGGCGTAGGACCTGAGCCTGGCGTACTCGCTCAGGATCTTCGAAACGACCGCCCTCTGGGGGGCCGGGTCGGCCGATGCGGCAGACAGGAGCGCGCCGCCCACGGTCAGGGAGGCGAGGGCGAGCGCCAGTCCGATCCTCACCGTCGAGTCCATGTCGACCTCGCCGGTCCCGCTGGGTCGCGGGGGGCAATAATAGACGACCTCGGAACGGGGGTGAAACGTGTGGAACTTGGTTTCAGATCTTCCAGCTCTCGAGGTACCTCCTCTGCTCCTCGCTCAGCTTGTCTATACGCACTCCCATGGAGTCCAGCTTTATCCTCGCAACCCTCTCGTCGATCTCCCTTGGCAGGAGGTGCACGCCTGGGCTCAGATCCCCGCCCCTCCTCGCCAGGTACTCCGCGGCCAGGGCCTGGAGGGAGAAGCTCATGTCCATTATCTCGGCCGGGTGCCCGTCGGCGCACACGAGGTTTACCAGCCTCCCCTCGCCCAGGAGGTAGATCCTCCTGCCGTCTGACATCCTGTACTCGGTCACGCAGGGTCTCACCTGCCTCTTCTCGACCGCCTCGGCCTCCAGCTCTTCCACCGACACCTCTACGTTGAAGTGACCGGCGTTGGCCAACATTGCACCGTCCCTCATTGACCTGAAGTGCTCCGCCCCGATGATCCGGATGTCTCCCGTCGCGGTGACGAATATGTCCCCGACTTTGGAGGCTTCCGACATGGGCATGACCTCAAACCCGTCCATGACGGCCTCCAGAGCCCTCACAGGATCCACCTCGGTGACTATCACCCTGGCCCCAAGGCCACGGGCCCTCATCGCTATGCCCCTCCCGACCCAGCCGTAGCCAGCCACTACGACCCTCTTCCCCGCGATCAAGAGGTTCGTGGCCCTCATGATGCCGTCCCAGGTCGACTGCCCCGTCCCGTACCTGTTGTCGAAGAGGTACTTGCAGAGGGCGTCGTTCACCGCCACAACCGGGATCCTGAGCGTCCCCTCCCTCTCCATCACCCTGAGCCTGATCACCCCCGTGGTGGTCTCCTCTGTGGCGCCCATCACCCCATCGAGGAGTTCGGTCCTGTGAGAATGCAGGCGGGCTATCATGTCGGCCCCGTCGTCTATCACTAGGTCAGGCCGCACGTCGAGGGCCCTGTCTATGTTATCGAAGTACTCCTCCTCCGTCTCCCCCCTCCAGGCGAACACCCTCACCCCCTCCTCAGCCAGGGCGGCGGCGACGTCGTCCTGGGTCGTGAGCGGGTTGCTCGCGGCCAGGCTCACCTCGGCGCCCGCCTGTTGCAGGGTCAGGGCTAGGAAGGCCGTCTTCATCTCCACGTGGAGGCACGCGGCCACCCTCAGGCCCTCGAGCGGCCTCTCCTCCCTGAACCTCTCGCCAATCCTGCGCAGGACGGGCATGAACCTGGAGACCCACCTGATCTTCTCCGCGCCCGAGGGAGCGAGGGAGATGTCCCGGACCCTGTAGCTAGTGTCCATCGGTATCGCTTCGCGGCGGATCGATTACTACTTTTCCGCGCGGGGCCGAGAACCCTTTATCACGTTCATCGCTTACGCGCATCCGGGTGGTTTCAGCGGACCGGCCGGAGTCCGAGGAGAGGAACCTGGGCAGGAAGCCCGTGAAGAGGGCAAGCGAGGTTGCGATGGACGAGTACGCCAGGATAAGAGAGCAGGTGGACTACGCGGTCAGGCCCTTCATCAAGATAAGGGTCTACATGCCGGAGGGAGTGTCGGAAGATGAGTTTAAGTCCTTGGAGGGCGACGAGGATTTCCAGAAGAGGGTCGAGAGGCTCGCCCTCGAGTATCTCCTGTCCAGGAGGAAGTAGGGTATGCTGGAGGCCTCTCAGGGACAGACAGTGATGATGCTGGTCTTCGCCTTCACCGTGGCCGCCCTCGTGACGGAGAAGTACCACCGCGTGGTGTCGGCCCTCCTGGGCGCCGCCCTGGCCGTCTACTTCGGGGGGTTCGTCTACCACATCTTCAGCCCGGAGGAGGCCGTCTCTACGTTCATCGACGGGCCGACGATGAGGCTCATCCTGGGCGTCCTCCTGCTCATGGAGGGCCTCGCCAGGTCCGGCCTGTTCCAGTTCATCGGGCTCTGGATAGTCAGGCTGGTCAGGGGGAACGTCAGGCTCCTCTTCACCGCCTTCATGTTCATGTCGACGGGCCTGACGCTAGTGATCCCAAACCTGCCGGCCATGCTCATCATCGGGGCGATCACCGCCTCGGTGGCCAGGCAGGCGCCAATCAGGCTTAGGAAGTGGATCCTCTACGAGGCGGTGGCCTGCAACGCGGGCTCCATCGGCCTGATGATCAGCTCGATCCCCAATCTCATAGTGGCGGCCGAGTTCGGCTTCTCGTTCACGGACTTCGTCTCCACCACCGCGCCGCTCGCCCTCCTGCTCGCCGCCGTGACCACGGCGATCGGGCTCTGGACGGGAGGCCTCACGCGGGACGGTGAGTGCCACGTGGGCGTGGACGTCGATCCCTGGAGGGCCGTCAAGAGCGTGTGGTCGCTCCTCCGCTCCGGGGTCATATTCGTCGCCTTCATCGCGCTGCTCGCGCTCTCAGACAGGGCTAACGTGCCGATGGACATAGTCGCGCTGATGGGCGGGGTCGCCATGCTCTGGCTGGGAGCGGCCGAGCCGGAGGACATCCTCAGGTCGCTCGACTGGGGGACCTTCTTCTTCCTGGCCGGCTTCTACGTGCTCGTGGGGGCCGAGGAGAGGGCCGGGGTGCTCGACCTCCTGGCCAGGCAGGTGGCCCCGATCTACGGGCTCCCGTGGCCGCTCAGCTCCACCATCACGCTCTGGATCGCCGGGCTGGCCAGCGGGATCGTGGACAACATCCCGATAACCCTCACCCTCATCCCGATAGTCGAGAAGGCCGCGGCCGCCGGCGGCTCGAGCGCCTCGCTGATGGCCTGGGCCCTGGCGATCGGGGCGAACCTCGGGGGGAGCCTCACCTACTTCGCCTCTCCCCCCTCCCTCATCGCGGTGAGCATCCTGGAGCGGGAGGAGCCGGGGTTCACCCCCTGGGAGTTCGTAAAGGTCGGGGCCCCGATGACGCTCCTACACCTGGCCGTCGCCGACGTCTACCTCCTCCTGAGGCTGGGGGCCTAGGGACGCTTCCCCGCCCCCTGGCTCCCCCTCTCCTCCCAGCTCCAGCTCGGGCGAACCCTCCTCCTGCTCCAGGAGGCCCCGAGCGAGGAACTCCGTGAGGCCGTCGAGCAGCCTCTCGAACTTCTCCTTGAAGAGCCTGTAGATGCTCTTCGCCAGGTCGTAGAGCAGGAGAACGCCTATCGCCAGGAAGCCCAGCGAGGGCAGGAGCCTGGCCGCGCCCGGGGGGATGAGGCTCACCAGCGGTGAGACCGCGTACCACGCGAGGGCCAGGCCCATCAGGTAGATTATGTCCTGCCCTATCCTCCTGACCCCCCGAACCTCCGCGAGCCCAAGCAGCCTGGAAAGCCTCTTCGCCGAGATGTCGAGCAGCCACAGGAGTTCGGAGAGCATGCTGTAGCCGAAGTAGACCACGGCCGCCAGCCTGAGGACGCCGACGACCTCGAACCCGCTTATCTCGATGCCGAAGACCTCCATCGACGCCCCGTCAAGGATCCTCCCCAGGAGGAAGAGGAGTCCCATCGCGACCGCGAGCTCGATGAGGCTCGCCAGCAGCCTGCCGAGTCTGACCCTTAGTTCCTCGACGGAGACCTTGGGCGGCTGGGCAGATTCGGGGGGTCTGGCTTCCGACAACCCCTATCGGTCCACGGTCGGGCGTTCGCCCTATAAACTTCCGCTCCGCTGCGCCACGACGTCAGCGACCCCTGGCCCGGAGCAGGGGGCTAGCAGAAGGGCCAGCGCCGCCGCGTCGATCAGGGGCACCGCCGCGCCGCCCAAGAAGGCCGCCCAGTATCCGAAGGTCCAGGCGAGCGCGCCGGCCGCTACGGGGCCAGACGCGTGGCCCACGTCCTTGATGGACTCCAGCGCCCCCAGGCCAGACCCGACCGCCGACGTCGGAGCGACCTCCGAGATCAGCGGGGACGTCGCGGAGGTGGTCGTGGCCACGCCGACCCCGTGGGCGACGACACAGAGACCTATCGTCAGGGGCCCGCCGGCCAGGGAGAGGCCAGCCGACCCCGCGGCGGCTATCGCCAGCCCGATCAGGATGAACCTGACCCTGCCGAGCCTGTCCGAGAGGGCCCCGGCGGCGGGCTTGACCAGGGCTATCGCCAGGATCTCCAGGCCCATCAGGATCCCAGTCACCCACCTGTCCAGGCCGACCAAATCGGCGTACAGAGGGAGGAACGCCTCGACACCGCCGAGGCTGAAGTAGGAAGCCGCCTCGGCCGAGCTGACGAGGAGCACGACGGGGTCTCGCAGTATGGACGAGATCCCCCTCAGGGCCTCTCTGGGCCCGACCCCCACGCGCCCAGCGGAGCCCACGTCCAGCCTGAGGGCCAGCGCCAGGCTCACTGCGCCCATCGCCCCGCACACCAGGTAGGCGAGGCGGAAGGGTCCCAGCAGCTGCACGGAGACCAGCGCGCCCGAGGCCGCCGGCGCCAACAGCCTCCCGACCATCGTGGCGGACGAGAACGTCCCCATGGTCTTCCCCCTGCTCTCCGGCGGGAACATGTCGGCTATGGTCGCCATCGAGACGGGGGTGAACACGGCCGTGGCCAACCCGTGGTAGACCCTCAGGAGGCCGAGCTGCCAGGGCGCCCTCACCAGAGGGTACATGAAGGGGGCCGAGGCGAAGACGAAGGCGGACGCCAGCAGGAGCCTCCTCCTCCCGTAGACGTCCGACAGGGCTCCGGCGGCGACGTTCACCACTACCCCCGTCACGGTGCTGGCCGACGCTATCAGGCCGACCTCGAACTCCGTGGCCCCCAGGTACTCGGCGAACCAGGAGAGGAGGGGGGACTTCGACGCGGTCGAGCTGAATATCGCAAACGCCCCCATCAGGCAGAGGAGTTTGAACTGGGGGGATCTGTCTCCCTTCCCCGAGGGCAAGCCGGATCGGCCCAGCCTCCAAGCCCTCCTTTTTACGGTATCGACGGCGATCTGATGCGGTGGTTGCGGCTGAGGTGGGTGACGCGGGCCCGGGTTCACGTGGACAGGGTCGCCTGTCCGTGGCTCATCAAGCGATTCATAGACCCGGAGGCGGAGTTCAAGTTCGTCCCGTGGCCGGGGACCGAGCTCAAGCCCGAGGACGGAATCCCCTTCGACATACCCGGGGTGGAGCTCGGGCACCACGACGGCAAGTGCAGCTTCGAGACCATCATCGAGAGGTACGGGCTGGACGACCCCGCCCTCCTCGAGCTGGCCAAGATAGTGCACGCCGCGGACATCAAGAAGGACAGGCACCTCTCTCCAGAGGCCGCCGGGCTGGAGGCCATCGCCAGGGGCGCCATGTTCCTGGTGAAGGACGACTACGAGGCCCTCGAGAGGCAGTTCTTCATGTACGACGCCCTCTACGTCTACTGCCAGCTCAGGCTCCTGGAGGAGGAGTACAAAGACGTGCTGGAGGGTATGGGGAAGGAGGAGAGGTTCCGGTTCCTCAAGTCGAAGATCAGGCTCCCGTGGAAGGGGGAGTAGAAAGGGGACCGGGCTGACCGGGCTCCCGTGGGCGGCCGGTCAGATCACCCTCTTGACCAGGTTCTTGACCTTCAGGCCCTCAAGCACCGACTGCAGTATCCTCGGCGGATAGTCCCCTAGTCCCACGATCACGGCCTTGGATCTTGGCCAGACCACGTCGGACTCCAGGGCTATCTCGTAGTGGATGGAGCAGGTCTCGGGGACTCCCCCCACCTCGACCGAGTCGCCGGGGAACAGGACCCTTCCGACGGAGACCTCCTTGTCGCCGAACGTGACCTTCTCCACCTTGATCGGCCTCCTCCACGAGTTCTTGATTTCCAAGGACCCGCCGCTCCCCCTGGAGAGCTCGAAGTGCCTCTCTCCGGCGACATCCAGCCTCTCTCCGAAGAACTTCACGACCGGGACGACCCTCCGCACCTCTACCCCCGAGACCTCCCCCGTGAGCTGGAGCCTGTAGTCCACGTCCAGTACGTAGATGTACCTGTCCGAGTACTCCCCCAGCACCCCCTGGTAGTACTTCCTCTCACCGTCGACGTCGTCGACCCTGACCGTGACGAGCCTGCCGATGCTGTTCTCGAGCAGCGGATCGTAGGATTGGCCCACCGCCGCTCCGAGTGCCTTCGCCTGGGCCTCCTCCACGGCCTTCCTCAGGTCCGCGGGTAGGCTGGACATCAACACCCCGGTGGACGAGGAGAGGGCCGCCGCCACCTTGTCCTTCACGTAGCTGAGGGCGTTGTAGATCCTCCTCATGGCGCTCTTCAGAAACGGCTTGCTGTAGAGGTCCGAGAGCTCCTTCCACCTCCTGAGCTTCTCTTCTTCCGTCATCTCGTCCACGAAGCTGATTATCATCCAGAGGTCGCCAAGCTCGTTCGAGTACACCTTCCGGGACACCCGGCTCGGGGGGGCCCAGGAGTTGATCTTCACGTCCTCTATGGTGGTCTCCGGGTCGATCATGCCCCTGTCCTTCAGGTACTGGAGGAGGATCTCTGCCTTCTCCAGGAACTTCTTGTTCCCGGTCTCGTGGTAGTTCTCCACGAGGAACGCCACGAGGGACAGTGGGTTCTCTATCCCGGAGTCGGTGTAGAACACCTCGAACCCCCCCTTGCTCCTCGGCGGGGTCTCCAGCCTCCCGTAGTGCGCCTCCTTCCCGAGGAAGACGAAGACCCTCCTCCCCCTTACGAGCTTCAGAACCCTATCGATTGAGAACATGTCCACGACTGAGAAGAGGATGGAGGCGACGATCCCTATGGCCATGAGGTAGATCAGGGGCATTATGGACTGCAGGGCCCGGCCGACGGAGGTGAGGTTCTCCTGCATTGCGGATCGACCCCTCCATCGCCCCTGGCCGGTCAGATCATTAACTTAAGTTGCTGGAGAATCCGCTTAGTGGATTACCTCACCCACAAGCCTTCCTAACTCTTTTCTCGATGAGCCGCTTAGTGCCAGAGATGAGCACGTGAGCGGAGAGATCGCCAGCTGGCCCTGCCGCAGCCCATCACCCCATCGAAAAGGATCTCAGGGGTTGGCTTACGGGACCGGGCGAGTTCCACTATAGTCTGATAAGTCTGGAACTCCGGCGCGATGCTGTCGTAGAACCTGTACCTCCCAAATGACAGCACGGTGGCGTCCACCCCCATGTAGCCGCCGTGAACGGGATAGATGAAAACTATCCCCTTCTCTCGCAAGAAGGCGTCGGCCTTCCTGAGGAACTCCCTCTGCTGCCCGGGGCTCAGGCTCTGACTGAAGGCGCCCAAGGGGGTTCTAACGGTACCCGCCCAGTCGATGAACGCGAATATCGGAATGTCGCCCAGGTTCTCCCTCACCAGCTCAACGACCTCGCTCCACCTGCTCTCGTTTAACTCCATGGTCAGCACCTCCCTGACCGTCGGAGAGACTGTCACGAAGTCAAGGTCTGGTCTGTTGTGAGAGAACCTTGCAGCCGTCCACCAGCTCCCCACGTAGACGTACCTTCCCTTGGACTTCCCGTAGACGTGTATCTCGTCAACTATCCTCTGCGCCGCCTTCAGCGCGTCCACCACGGCGGGGTGGTTCGGATCTCCGGTGAGGTCTTCCATGATCCTGGCCTGAGTGACGAGCATGTCTATCCAGATGGCATCGGCTCCGCGGTCGATCTGCTCCTTGGCCCAGCTCAATAGGAGTTCTTGGAACTTCTCGTTCGTTATGTCGGGGAAGTACATGTTGGCCTCCTCTGGGTCGTAGTCCACGCAGTCCAGCTCTCGGTCGACCCACAGGTGAGTCTTACCGAACCAGCACTGGAACCTCTCCTTCGAGACGTTGATACCCCACCTGCTGGGATCGAGCGCCAGCTCCCATGTCTCCGGGTACTCCAAGATCTCGCCGGTCCTGGGGTTCTGCTCGCGCTGCCTCTGCACCTTCTGGGCTGGAACCGCGCCGCAGAATATCAGGTCTGGCTTGGCCTCCTTTATGGCAGCGATCGCCTCCTCGAGGTGCTCGTAGCTGTAGCCAGCCAACTCGCATTGCGCCTGGAGCCTCTTCGGCAGTTGGGAGCAGTCGTCGGGGAAGGAGCTCCACCTCCAGAACCCCCTAAATATCATGTCCGCTCCCGTCTCCTCGACTATCCGCACTACGTCGTCGAGGCTCCTGTTGATGAGGCCCCCGTCCGTCACTCGCTCGTACAGTATGGCTACTCTGACCTGAGAGAGCCTTTCCTCTGGCTCCTCAGCTCCTCCCTTCATGTGAGTCCACGCGATGTATCCTACTCCGATCGATGCGACGAGAGTGAACACGGCGATCACGACTACCCAACGACTGACGCTCACGGTGAGTAACTCTTGGGTCTAGGATTACTGGAATTTGGTGAAATGCAATGGAACTACCTGAAACTGTCCTTGAGAGCGCTGAAGTCCAGGCGCTGAGATCAAGACCTGCTGCGGGTTTTTCTTCGATAACCTTTTTGAATACATACCGACCGGTCGGTATGTATGCCAAGGAGGGGGTCCGCGAGGGAGGCCGTGGTCGAGGCGGCCCTGAGGCTCTTCTCGAGGGACTCGTACTCCAAGGTCTCCGTGGAGGAGGTTGCCTCGGAGGCTGGCGTCTCCAAGGGGGCCGTGTTCCACTACTTCAAGTCAAAGCTCGAGCTAGCTGAGGAGGCCCTCAAGCTCCTCCTCGCTAGGCTTGTCACCAAACCCTTCTGGAGGATAGTCAACTCGGAAGTCAGCATCGAGGAGAAGGTCAGGGCCCTCCTAGATCTGTCGCTGGAGGTCTCCTCCAAGTACAACGCGAGGAGGCTGTCCTTCCTGATAGAGGTGTTCAGGGAACTCGAGAGGGCCGGGAGGGAGACCTTCATCAGGTCGGTGTACAGGAGCGCTCTGGACGACCTAGCCAGGGTTCTGGAGGAGGCCGGGGTCCCAAACGCGAGGGCCAGGGCCTTCCTCCTGCTGGCGATCCTAGACGGGCTGGGGGTCCAGATCTCGATCCTGGGGGACGAGCTCTCTCCCGACCTGCTTGGGAAGGTCAAGGAAGAGGTCGCGGAGGTGATCCTTTGCGGGCGAGCCGGAGGCTGATCCTGTTCCTGTCGAGGAGGTACGTGACCGCCTGGAGGAGGCAGACGACCCTCGTGGTACTGGCGGTGGCGGGGTCGGTGGCGCTCTTCATACTCACGGGGGCCATACTCGCAGGCCTGCGCGAGGCTACGCTCGAGAAGGCTCTCGGATCGACGATCCCCCACGTCAAGGTCGAGCTAGATGGAAGGAGCCTGGAGGAGCTGGAAGATGCTCTGACAGGGATCGAGAAGGTGGAGTCGTACTCCCCGAGGGTGGATGTGCCAGCGATAGCCGAGGGCAGGGCCAGCGTGCTGCTGAGGGGAGTTCGGCCCTCGACCGAGTTCCGATTCTCCAACCTGGGAGAGTGCCTCGTGGAGGGGGAACTCTCCCTCCGGCCCCGGGAGGCCCTCGTAGGAGACGGTCTGGCCGAGTCCCTGGGCCTGGGTCCCGGATCTCTCGTGGCTCTGACGCTCCCCTCCGGGGAGACCGTCGAGCTCAGGGTGGCGGGGATCCTGGACATGGGGGCTGTGAAGCTAGACTCTCAGCTCGTCCTCGTAAGCCTGGACACACTCGGGGTCGATGTGGGAGAGTACGGCTACGTGGCCCTGAGGCTGGGGGACCTGGAGAGCGCGGGAGAAGTGGTCGCGGAGCTGCGAGCGCTGGGCTACGACGCCGTCGGGTGGAAGGAACTCGCCAGGGGCGTGCTGGACCTGCTGAGGACTGAAAGGCTCTACTCCACCATGCTGATGTGCGTCATAGTGGCGGTAGCCGGGCTGGGGATAACGAACGTGACCCTCATGCTCGTGGAGTCCAAGCGCGTGGAGATAGGAGTGCTCAAGGCCGTCGGGGTAACTTCCGAGGAGGTTCTCCTCACATACCTGGCGGTAGCCTTCGCCTACGCCGTCCTCGGCTACGCTCTCGGGCTCTCCATTTCCCTGGTCGTGTCCAGAGCAGTTGGCCACGTCACGGCCGAGTGGGCGCACGAGACGCTCGAGATAGCCGTCGAGGTTACCCCGAGGCTGGCGATACTGGGTCTAGCATACTCCACACTCGTCGCGGTTGCCTCCTCTGCGTACTCTGCGTTCCGAGCTTCTAGGGTCAGGCCGGCGGAGGTGCTGAGGTTTGGGTAGCGTGGTCGAACTCAGGGGCGTCTGGAAGGTCTACAGGATGGGAGAGATCGACGTCCCGGCCCTGAAGGGAGTCGACCTAGAGGTGGCCGAAGGAGAACTCCTCTGCATAATGGGGCCGTCGGGGAGCGGGAAGACCACCCTGCTGAACGTGATCGCAGGCCTGGACACGCCAACTGGCGGAGATGTGGTGGTAGCCGGGGTGGACCTCTCCTCGCTGAAGGGAGCCGAACTCGCGAGGTTCAGGCTCAAGAACATCGGACTGGTGTTCCAGTTCCACAACCTCCTCCCGGAATTCGCGGCGTGGGAGAACGTCGCCATCCCGATGCTGGCGCTCGGTCTCCCGCTGGAAGAGGCTAAGGAGAGGTCGATCGACCTGCTGGGGGAGCTGGGGCTCGAGGACAAGGCGGACCGGAGACCCCACCAGCTGAGCGGCGGGGAGAGGCAGAGGGTCGCTGTGGCCAGAGGATTGGCCAACGACCCGAAGCTGATCTTGGCGGACGAGCCCACGGGAAGCCTGGATCTGGAGTCCAAGAAGGCGGTAATGGGCCTCCTCAGGAGAGTCAACGAGGAGGCTGGAGTCGCCGTCGTAGTGGTCTCTCACGACAGCCTCGTGGCCTCGTACGCCGAGAGAGTCGTTAGGCTTGTTGACGGCAGGATAGAGCGCGAGTAAGGGAAATCAAGAGGGCTGGATTCCCAGCCTTCAGCCGACCTACGCGCACGTTAGACTTCTGAGAGGTCGGGAAGTGAAGGGGAGGCCGTGGCCTGGGATGATCACCTCGCTCGACTCTAGGAGCAGGGATGCGCTCCTCCTGGCCTCGCCGGGCGGCTGCCATCTCGCCACCCGCGGGTCAGCTCCACTAAACTTGGGCCTCTCTGGAATTTATTAGGCGTCAAGACTATTAGATGGTTTGTTTTCTCCTCATATATCCCATCAAGTGTTTCGATCCGTCAGAAGAAGCCGAAGCCCCTCGTGGGTGGGGGAGGAGGGCTGACATGGCGAACAGGTCGCGGGCGTCGAGATCCCCCCGGGTGAGCCTGCCCGAGGTCGCCTCCATGGCTTGGATGCTGCTGGCCACCCTGGTGCTCCTCGGCAGCACCCGCGACTGGATCTCCAAGCCCGTCGACCCTCTGAGTTTTCTCGGAAGGGCTGTGGGAGTCCTGGCGGGAGGGGCGGCGCTCATTACCCTCTACTTCATTGTCCTCCAGAGGCTGGAGGCCCTGCTCTGGAGGGATTGGAGGTACTTCACCTGGGGTCAGGCCCTCCTGGCCTACTTCCTCCTGATCGAACTCGTGGATGCTGTGTTCGTTCTCCCGGAGTACGTGCACCTGATGGAGCTTCTCACGATCCTGGTGTCAGTCGGGATATGCTCGTGGTACCTCACCTCCCTGATGAGCAGGCTGGCGTCGATCGTGGCCCCGAAGAGGTCCGCGCCTCGGGTCAGCCCCAGGCTGATCCTGATGGCCTGGCTGGCCGTCCTGATTCTCGTCACCGCCTGGTCACTCCCCAAGCTCTCCCCGCTCCCGCGGCCGAGGTACGGTGACCTCGCGCTCGACGTGGCGATCATAGCCCTCCTGGTGGCGAACCTGTGGAGGCTTGGGGGCGTCTCCGAGGCGCCCACCGAGGCCGGAAGGTGGCTGATGGAGGCCTCCTTCTCTGCGATGGCCCTCGGAGCCGTGGCCGAGGGATACGTGCTGTTGGATGATCTGCTGGGCACGCCCAAGGTCATGAACGTGTTCGGCTACACGCTGACGGGGGCGGTCGCGCTCACGCTTGCCCTCTCTGGGTTCGGATACTACCTGCTGGGCACGACCACCTACCGGGCTCCGTTGGAGCGGGAGGAGCTTGAGCCCGAGGTGGACTGGGGCGAGTTCGGCCTGAGCATCGGGGAGGAGGGGGAGGTGGTGGTCGTCGAGGTGGAGCCCCTGATCTCTCCCCCGGAGGCGATAGTCAGCCTGGCCTCGTGGCTGAGGGGCCTCGGGATGAAGGTGGTGGCCGTGGGCAGGAGAGGAACCCCCCTCAGGGAGGTGGCCCTTGGATCCGGCCTGGCCATCCAGATCAGCCCGGGCAGGGTGGCCGCGCCTAGGGAGGTTGCGCCCGGAGAATTCGAGGTGGGGCTGAGCCCCTCAGTCATCCTCGGGATCGTCGGGAGGGTGACCTCCGAGGGAGGGAGGGTGGCCCTGGTCCTGGAGAACGTCAGCGACGTCGTCGCCCTCATGGGGCTCGACGGGGCGTACAGGCTCATCAGATCCCTGATAGATGCGTTGATTCCGGGAGGCGGCGTGGTAGCGCTCGTGGTGAATCAGTCGGCGCATGGAGAGCGTGAGATGAACCTGCTCAGGGGCCTGGCCACCTGGATCGTCGACCTGACCACGTACCCGCCCGACGTCAGGAGGGTGTCCTGACTCGGCGCCTGGCTAGCCTACGCCGAGGATCCTCTCAGAGGCCCTCAGCGCCTCCTCCTTGACGGAGTCCTCGTCGAGGGTCTGAGCCCTTCCCCCCCTGACCACCACCCTGCCGTCCACTATCACGGTCGAGACGTCCCTCCCCGTCGCAGAGAAGACCAGCGCCGAGGGCGGATCCCTGTACGTGATCGCGTGCGGCCCCCGGAGGTTCACCAGAATGATGTCAGCCCTCTTGCCCGGTTCGAGAGTTCCCACCTCCCCCGCGAGCCCGAACGCCCTCGCCCCGCCCAGGGTGGCCATCCTGAGCGCCTCCCACGACGTCAGCGATCGGGGGTCCAGCCTAGTTCCCCTCTGGAGGAGCGCCGCCAGCCTCATCTCCCGGAACATGTCGAGCGAGTCGTTGCTGGCCGGTCCATCCGTCCCCAGGGCCACGTTGACGCCCTCGCGGAGCATGTCAGCCACGGGGGCTACGCCCGACCCGAGCTTCAGGTTGCTGGAGGGGCAGTGGACGACGCTTACCTCCCTGGAAGAGAGGAGGCGGATGTCGTCCGGGTCGAGCCAGACCCCGTGGGCCGCCAGCAGGTCGGGGCCGAGCACCCCGAGGGAGTCGAGGTAGGATGGAGGTCTCAGCCCTGTTCTCCCCTCGACCTCCTCGACCTCCGCCCTGGTCTCCGAGAGGTGGATGTGAATCCGCAGACCCCTCGACCGGGCGAGCGACGCCGAAGCCCTCAGAAGCTCCCGGGAGCACGTGTAGGGAGAGTGGGGGCCGATAGCCACCCTCACCCTCCCGTCGCCCGCCCCGTGCCACTCGTCCGCGAGCCTCTCGGCCTCCCTCAACTCTCTCTCGGTCCTCGACGGGTCTCTCTCCCAGCCCGGGGAGTCTATCATCCCGTAGGAGAGGACGGCCCTGATGCCCGACTCAAGCGCCGCCCTGGCGACCGAGTCCTCGTGGAAGTACATGTCGGCGAAGGTCGTCGTGCCGGTAAGCAGCATCTCTAAGATCCCGAGCCTGGCCCCGGCGTAGACCTCGTCGGGTCCCATTCTCGCCTCCAGCCTCCAGACCTGGGCGAGCCAGTCGGCTAGGGGGCTATCGGCCGCCACCCCCCTCAGGAGGGTCATAGCGACGTGCGTGTGGGCGTTGACCAGCCCCGGAAGGGCAACCTCCCCCCTGGCGTCTATCACCTCCTCGGCGGACACCGGGGGCATGCTGGCCGCCCTGCCCACCGATGCTATCCTCCCGCCCTCCACGGCCACGTATCCGTCCCGAATAACCGCCCCAGGGGGCTCGATGGGAATGACCGCCGAAGCCCTGATCAGGAGATCTGCGGAGAGCCGGTCCATCCGGTGACAAGTTCGGCCGTCCGTCAAAACGTTTTATCCACCTGCGCGACCGCGGGCCCGCTATGATGTTCCGCCTCCCCTACGGGCAGGGGTTCGTCTCCGCTAACCTGCCGGAGGGGGCCGAGGTGGTCGTGCTAAGGCCGAACCCCATGAGGCCGATGGCTCCGGCGGACGAGGTGATCTCTCGGGCCCTGGACGAAGCCAGCCCGGGGCTGAACGAGGAGCCGGCGGGGAGGGTAGTGGTGGTCGTCGACGATCACACCCGGCCCTGCCCAACCGAGGTCATGCTGGACCACGTCCTCGGGAGGCTGAGTGTTCCGCGGGACATGGTGACCGTCATCTTCGCCACGGGCACCCACAGGCCTGTGTCTCCAGAGGAGGCCAGGGAGATCCTGGGCAAACACCACGGGAGGGTCGAGGCCGTGAGTCACGACTGCAGGGGGGCCCACGTGGAACTCGGTGAGACCAGCAGGGGCACTCCCGTCGCGGTGGACGAGCTCTACCAGACCGCCGACTATAGGATCCTGCTCGGAGACGTCGAGCCCCACTACTTCGCCGGATACGGAGGGGGGAGGAAGAGCATACTCCCCGGGGTGAGCTCCTACGAGACCATCCAGGCCAACCACAAGATGATGTTCCTGCCAGGGGCGGAGGTCGGGGTCCTCGACGGGAACCCGGTCAGCGAGGACATGGAGGAGGCCGCCGACATGGCGGGCGCCGAGTTCACCCTGAACGTGGTGCAGAACGCCGAGCACGAGATAGTCTCGGCCCACGGCGGACGCCACAGGGATGTGCTCAGGGCTGGCGCGAGGGTCGTGGACCGCATGTACAAGGTGAGGTACGAGGGGGAGCCCGCGGACGTAGTGATCGTGGCCGCGAACGGGTATCCCCACGACGTGGACCTGTACCAGGCGTACAAGGCGCTTCACATGGCCCTCAGGGTCGTCAAGCCTGGTGGGACGGTGGTCTTTGTGGCTGAGTGCAGGGACGGGGCCGGGAACAAGAAGTTCGTCGAATACATGAGGAGGTACTCTACCTCACCTGAGGTAGAGGCAGCCCTCAAGCGGACGTTTGAGTTGGGCGGTCACAAGGCTTACTACTACCTTAGAGCCGTGGAGAGGAATAGGATCCTATTCCTAAGCTCAATGGATCCCGCAGAAGTGAGGGGGCTCTACAAGATGGAACCGGTCTCCTCTCTCCAGGAGGGGGTCGACGCGGCCCTGAGGGGGGTCTCAAATCCCAAGGTCGTGGTGATGCCGGAGGGGACTACCACCATTCCCGTGCGAGCTTGAACAGATCAAGCCAACTTGATCCGCCCTATTACCCTGGAGACGAGGAAGTTCAGGGGAGGCGGGAGTCTCAGGGACTCGCTGAGCGGAGTGGACGGGTAGAGTTCCCTGTTTATGGCCACCTCCTTGTCCGTGACCAGCTCTCTGGCCCTCTCCAGGAACTTGGACTCCTCCTCCGGCGTGAGCGGGCCCCTCTGAAGCCTGGAGAATATCTCCCTGTCGAGCGCCACCCTCTCGCGGATGATCTCGTAGAGGTCCTCCCCTATCATCCCCCTGTCCCTCTTGACCCTCGCCAGGTTGAGGGAGGCGTTCAGGCTGGCCTCGACTATGTCCGGCCGGTCCATCCACCTCGTCCTGTAGTTGAGGGTGAAGCCCCAGTGGGGCTCCTCGAGGGCCCTGCGGTGGGACTCAAGGTCCCTGAACAGGATCTCATATCCGTAGGGTACCGGGTGCTCAAAGGCCGGGCTCCCAGGGTCGACGAAAGGGGCAAGGGGGGCCGTGAAGGCGTCCATCCGGTCTCCACCGTGCAGCTCGATGAGCCTATCCACGTAATCGGCGACCCCAGCCGCTATATCGGGAGTCTGCCTCGGGAGCCCCATCATGAAGTACAGGTCGAGCCTCCTGAAGCCGAGCTCCCCCGAGACCCTCACCATCTTCTCCAGCTCCTCGTTGCCGTAGAGCCTCCCGAAGGCTCGCCTCACGGACTCATCCTGGCTTTCGGGTGAGATCTGTATGTAAACGTCGTCTCCTAGGGACCTCAGAGCCTCCAAGAGCCTCCTGCTGGCTGGATAGAAGAACTCGAACATCAGTGGGTTGTCCAGGTCGGCCCTCTTGAGAGCCTCCACCACCTCCAGGGCCCCCTCCTCCCCCCTACCCAGCCTCAGGTCCCCGATGAAGAATATCGTCATCTTGGACATGGATGAGATGGACTCGGCCTCCCTCGCTATGGCCTCCGGGCTCTTGAGGGCAACCCCCCTCCTACCGAAGATCCTCTCCTGGGCGCTCCTGGAGCCGCCGCAGGTGACGCAGTTGTACGTGCAGCCCTTGACGGTCAGGACGGCGGCTATGGGTGTACTGATGAAAGAGGCGCAGGGCGCAACGAGGGCCAGGTCCCTCTCCCTGAGCGTCATCTTCACCAGGATCCCGTGTTCAACCTCGTAGGGGTCCAGGGACTCAGGGGGGTCTCGAGGGGGCTGGAGCCTGATCCTCCCGTCGGCGTCCCTCCAGGCAACCCCGGGGATTCCGTCCAGCCGTCTCCCGCGCTCAGCCCTCTCCACTATCTGTTCGACCGTCTCTTCCGTCGTGTCTCCCAGGACGACCGCGTCGACGTAGGGGTGGGCCTCAAGGATCTCGCGCCAGAAGTAGGTAGCGGAGATCCCCCCCAAGACCACCAGCGAGTCCGGGTGCTCTGACTTGATCAGCCTGGCCACCTCCAGGGCCCCGTGTGCATGGACCAGCCAGTGGAGGTCCACCCCGTAGACCAGGGACCTGACGGAGCGGATCGTCCGCACCGGATCGTAGTCGGGGTCGAGGATCATCTTTGAGGCCAGGTTGAATATGCCCACCTTCCTCCCCCTCCTGGAGAGCCAAGTGGAGAGGGTGAGGAACCCGTAGGGGTACATGTCGAACACCTGGAAGGAGGGGACCACCTCGCTGGTCAGACACTTCATCATGGCCCTGCGCCTGAAGTCGAACACGCTGGGAGCGTGGAATAGGGCGAGGTCGTATTTCGGCATCCTCCGATGGTCCCCCCGCGGAGATGGAAAAAATTTCACCGCACCCTCTCCGCGACCACCCCGGTGAAGGCCCCGAGGGCGGACCTGAAGACCCTCCTCACCTCGAAGAGCCTCGACACCTCCCTCACGAGCTCGGAGGAGGTCCACATCCCCCTGTAGGTTGGATAGATCTCCCTCCACGGGGAGGGGCTCAGCCTCCCGGACGCTAGCCCCGCCAGGGCCGGGGCCGCCCACCTGACGTAGCAGCCGGCCAGGGCGTCTAGGACCCTACCGTCGGGCCTGGTGAGGTCGACGATGCCCAGCCTCCCGCCGACCCTGAGGACTCGCCTCAGCTCGGCCAGGGCCTCCCTCCTGTCGATCGCGTCCCTCAGGGAGTAGGAGGTGACCGCGAGGTCAACCGCCCCGTCCGCGAGGGGTATGTCCTCGAACCTCGCCCTGACGCAGAGGACCGCCACGCCTTGGCCCGCCGAGACCGCCCTCCTCCTGGCCTCAGAGAGCATCTCCTCGAGCGGATCCAGGAGGATAAGCGTCCCTCCGGGGGAGATGGATGCGGCAAGTAGCTCCGAGGATTGTCCGGGGCCGCAGCCGGCGTCCAGAGCGGACTCACCGGACCTTGGGGACAGCTCGGATATCAGCCTCCTCCTGAGCCTTCCGGCGATCCCCAGGGACATGGCCACGTTGGCCCTCTCGTAGATGTCCCTGAGGTCCCTCAGGCGCTCCTCGACCCTCCCCCAGAGGTCTCGGGGGAGGCCGGCGCTCAACCCTCCCACCTCGTGGCGAAGGCGGCGACCTCTCGGAGGAGATCCCTGGCGCTGGAGGGGGGGACCAGCCCCTCCAGGAGCTCCACCGCCCTCCCCGTGAACTCTTCCGAGGCCGCCCCTATGGAACCCACCGGGCTGGCGTCCACCAGGGAGCTTATCTCGCCGGGCCTGCCTAGGTCCAGGAGGTCGTCCCTTAGCTGATAGGCCAGGCCCACCAGCCTGCCGAACTCCGCCATGCCGTCGACGACGTCCGCCCCAGCCCCGGCGAGGATGGCGCCCAGCTCGGCCGATGCGCTGAAGAGCGAGGCCGTCTTGGCCTCCAGTATGCGCAGGTAGGTCTCAAACGATATCCGATCACCCCTTGACCTGATCCTGGCCTCCTCGGCCTCCCCCTCGCTCATCACCCTCGTGGCCCGGGCCAGGACCCTCGCGACCCTCGAGTCCCCGTAGTCTGCGGTGATGTCGAGGACCAGCGAGAGGACGAAGTCCGATACCAGGATCGCCAGGTCCCGTCCAAACCTCGCGTGGAAGGACGGCCTTCCCCTCCGGACCTGGTCGCCGTCTATGAGGTCGTCATGTATGAGGGAGGCCGTGTGTATCAGCTCGACGGCCGCCGCGGCCGGGTCGGGATCCGGCTCCGCCCCGCCCCCGCAGGCCTCGTGGCTGAGGTAGAGGAGGACCGGCCTGACCCTTTTGCCCCCGGACACGAACTCCACGAGGGGGGCGGCGAACGGAGAAGACCCGTGCTGGGACAGGAGCCTTGAGAGGGCCCTGTCAGCCCTCTCGACGTAGGGGCGGAGCCTCTCTCTCAGCAACGCCTATCGGATGTGCCGGCGGTCGGGGCGAAAATTAACCTTAGCCGACCGGCGGAGGAGAGCGCTTAATTCTAACGATCAACGCGGGAGGCCCGTGGGCGACTCTCAGAGCGTGGGAAGGAGAAACGTCGTGGCCATGGGGCTGACCAGCCTCCTGACGGACGTCAGCACCGAGATGGTGCTCGCCGGCCTCCCGTTCTTCTTGACCCAGGAGCTGGGGAGCGGCATGGCGGCCCTCGGGGCCATCGAGGGGTCGGCCGAGCTCACGGCCAGCTTGCTGAAGGCGGCCTCTGGGAGGCTCAGCGACGTCATGGGGAGGCGGAAGCCCCTGGCCGTGCTCGGCTACGGGATCTCCGCCGTGCTGAAGCCCATTCTGGCCCTCGCCACGAGCTGGTGGCACGCCCTGGCCGTCAGGGTGGGGGACAGGGTGGGCAAGGGGATCAGGACCTCTCCTAGGGACGCCCTCATCGCTGACAGCGTGACCGAGGAGTACAGGGGGAGGGCCTTCGGCCTGCACAGGGCGATGGACACGGCCGGAGCGGTGATAGGACCCCTCTTGGCGCTCGCCCTGATACCCAGGGTTGGGTACAGGGGGACCTTCGCGGCCTCCGCGGTACCTGGCCTGATGGGGGTCCTCGTCCTGGCCGCGCTGGTCGTGGAGGTCAGGCCAAGGGAGAGGAGGAAGGCCCCACCGGCCAGGGGGGCCCTAACGCCGGAGTTCCGGCTTTACCTCGTGTCCGTGGCGGTCTTCAGCGTGGCCCAGTTCAGCTACGCCTTCCTGCTGACCCGGCTGGTGGAGCTTGGGTGGGGCGTCGGCGGCGCGATAGCCCTCTACGTCGCGGCGAACCTGGTGTACAGCTCCTCCGCTATCCCCGTGGGAACCCTGGGGGACAGGATAGGGAACCTCAGGGCCCTGCTCCTCGGGTACGCGAGCCTGGCCATCACCGCGCTGATAGCGTCGACCGAGAGCAGGTGGACCGGGCCTGCGGCGGTCGTGGCCTTCGGGGTGTACATGGCCCTGGTAGACACGCTGGAGAGGGCGGCTCTGCCGGCCCTCGTCCCGGAGGACCTGAGGGGGACCGCCTACGGGGCGTTCCACGCGACCAAGGGGATAGCCACCATGCCCGGGAACCTGGCCTTCGGCCTCGTCTACGACGCCCTCGGCGCCAGGGCCGCCTTTGGACTCTCGGGCTCCCTGGCCCTCGTGGCCATGGTCCCCCTGGCCCGGCTGATCTGGGGCAGGGGGGTCCGGGGCTCGCGCTGACGTGCCTCAGCGGCTCAGACCCTCCAGGAGCTTGAGCAGCTCCCCGAACCCCGAGGCCCTGGGGACCCTGGTGACCGACTCCCTCTGACCGAGGAAGACTGGGGTCACCCCCAGCTGGGAGCTGGCGATGGCCCTCTCGGCCGCGCCCGTGACGAAGACGTCGGGGGATCCGCCTGTCAGCGCGGAGAGGATCCTCTTGAGCGACTCCAGCCACCCCTCCCGGCCGGAGTAAAGGGCGGCGTCGACCAGCCCGGCGAGCCCGGTGGCCCTGAGGACCTCCGAGGGCGCCCTCTCACCGGCCTCCACCCCGATGAACAGGATCCCTGTGGAGGCGCCCATCCTCCTGAGGGATGACAGGAGGCTCCTGGCCCCCCCGACGGGTGAGACGGTGGACGACCAGACCTCCGTGAAGGCCAGGAGGGCTCTACTAACGTCCTCGGGGGTCGGCGTGAGGCCCCTCTCCGCCAGATACTTCCTCAGGATCTCCCCCCTGTCCACCACCCCAGAGGAGCGCCTGAGAGACTCCAGGAGGGCGAGATCCCTGGCCATCTTCTTTGCCCGCGACAGCTCGACCCCCAGCTCCCTGAGGGCGGCCAGGTAGCAGATCGGGAGGCTTCCAGAATCCTGAAGGATGGTCGTCAGGCCGTCGAAGACTATTCTCATGAGGGGCTCGCCCTCCCTGCCGGGGTCACGGCTCGACCTGCCACAGGCATATCCTGATCACCCTGGATCGGGGCTTCTGGGACGTGGTGGCGACGAACCCCATCCTGCTGACGGAACTCTCCAGCTCGACCAGGTCTATGGGCCCGTTGGACCTCACCAGCACCTCGTAGGAGATCGTCCTCGTCCCGTCCGGCAGGAAGGCATCTGACTCCTCTACGCTCTCTATTTTGCCCAACTTGGAGAGATACCCAAGCAGGCCGTTCAGGATGGGGTTGTCGCCTCTGTACTGCCCCATGCACCTACCGGCGCGGCGCGCCGGGGCACCGATTTAACCCCAACTCGACCCCGCGCTCACCTGCCCGAAGCCCTCAAGAACTCGTTCACGTACGCCAGGACCTTCCTGGCCACGGATTGAAGTGATTCAGCCTCTTTCATGGCCCTATCGATCTCCTCCGAGATACTGGAGACTATCCCCTCCACCATCCCGTCGGGTGGGCTGAGCGGGAGGGAGAGGTCCCAGGCCACGTAGATGTCAAGGGATCGCCTGATCAGCCCCCTCAGCTGATTCACAAGGTCATCTGAGGTCCTCCTGTCCAGTCCGTCGGGCGCCCCCCTCGGAGGGGAGTTGAGCCTAGCCAGGGCCCTCCTCAGCCTGAGCCTGAGGTCTCTGGCCGGGTCGTACCTCACTCTGACGCGGACCCTCCCCCCGGAGACGGTGACCGTGGCCACGTCGCCGAGGGCCGCGAGCAGGCGGCCGACCCACTCTGGAGGAGAGCCCATGGATCAGTCCCCCGCCAGCTCCTCGTAGAACCTCCTGCTGAGCTTCTCCACCTCCTCTGGACCCTCAGCGTGAGAGTAGGCCTCGAGCCAATCTTCGTTCAGCCTTAGGAACTCTGGTCCCCACTTGAACTGCGCCAGCACCTCCTCGGCCAGCTCCCTCCACCCCATGATGAAGAGG
Organism: uncultured Nitrososphaerota archaeon; assembly: GCA_964594835.1. GTDB lineage: Archaea > Korarchaeota > Korarchaeia > Korarchaeales > Korarchaeaceae > DRBY01. The sequence goes on along the minus strand of CAZQNA010000001.1, from coordinate 234,493 downwards.
GCCGCGGCGATAGCCTCCGCGGTGGAGAGCCTGAAGGGCCGCCCGTAATTTATCGGGTTGACGGCCACCAGCAGCGGGAGGACTCTCCTCCTCCCCCTCGGCCACCGCACCTCGTCTATTCGACGCCAGGACGCGTCGACGGCCACGAGCCCCCTGGCCTCCGCGGCGGCCCTGTCCGCCCGGCTGAGGTGGACTGGGGAGGTGGGATCCAGGACGACGGCCCCCCTGGGAGCCCTCCTGACCCTCAAGGCGATGCCTCTCCTGATCAGCCTGACGCCGGTGGCCTTCCTGGGGTCGTCGTGCTCCAGCCTGAGTATGAACAGCCTTACCTGCCTCTCCTCCCCGGTCACTTCAGCCTCTCCAGGACTATGAAGGTCACGGTCTCCACGACGTCCTCGTCGGACCTTATGTCCTCCAGAACCTTCGAGAGTTCGAAGGTGTTGTCCGCGACTATCCTCAGGAGGAAGTCGAAGGGCCCAGTGACGTAGAGCACCTCGACCACGTTGTTGAGCGTGGGGAAGACCTCCTTGAACTTGGGCGCCTTCGGGGGCTTCACCTTCACCGCCGTGTAGGCCTCCACAGGCATGGCGGATCGGGGGGACTGACGCCTGAATATAATAAGGTGGGTCCGCCCCTAGGGTCGCCGGGGGATGAGGAGGCCGACTTGCTGGGCGCCCGGGGTGGCCGACGGTCGGCTTGCCGACCCCTCGGCGCGCCTACCTCCTGACGGCCGCCCTGACCTCCTCGCGTCCCGCCAGCTCTCCGACGATGACAACCACCCTCGACTCGCCAACCCTCCTCACCCTCACGAGGCCCCTACACTCGACCGCGCCGATGGCCCACCCGGGCGCCACGGAGATCTCGACGGCGATCCCCCTGATGGGTCCCTCGGCGTTCAGGTCCACCCAGAGCTCCCTGCCGTCGAACCCTGGGTTCACCTCGACCGACAGCCTCCCGACCCACCACGACGCGTAGGCCCTGGGGTCGGCGGACGAGCTCGCCCCCCTGGGACCGGAGGAGAGGGCCACGAGCCCCCAGCTCCTCGTCTCCACGGTGAGCCTGGACTGAGGGATCTCCAGGATCGGGAGGGGCTGACCCCTCGGCATGGGACGGAAGGGGAACGTAGTCCCGGCGCAGGGCCTGTCCCCGACCGACCGGAGGGAGGTCACCACCCCCCTGCCGCCTGACCTGATGAACTCTATCCAGTGGGATCCGTCGGGGGCTGGGCTCAGCCTTCTGCGTGGCGTGCCGACCAGAGAGTAGTCGGCCCCCAGCGGGTGGGGCCACAGCCTCACGAAGGGAAGGTCCCAGGAGTAGTAGCAGGCCTCCATCAGCCTCCTCAGGAGGTCGGCCATAGAGTCCAGGGGAGGGACCCCCCGACCGCACGGGCCTCCCCTCCCGGAGTAGAACTCGAGGGCGGAGGAGACAGGGTCCAGTCCGAGGTAGATCGCATCCCCAGCGGCAGAGATGAACCCGTTAGAGTCCACCCGAGAACCGGGCGGGGTGTACATCGGGCCAGCGACCGGGAAGACCCTCCCGAAAGCCCTCACGACGCCTGACGAGGTCCCCGGGGACGATCCCAGGCCCGTCCCCCCGTCCGCCCCCCTGGCGCCCAAGACGATCGAGGTCACCGTCGGATCGGGGGGCCCCACGCGCGCCGGCACCACCGCCACGGGGTGTCTCTCGGGATCCGGCCGACGGACCCTCTCACGGGGAACACCGACTGCGCCCAGCAGCTGATCGAGCGCGGCGGCCCTGGCAGGGTCCGCCTCGACGATGGCGACCCTCAGCGAGACCCTGAGGCCAGCCTGGACGGCTTGGCTTAATTCCCCCTTGCGCCGGAGTGAATACTCCCGTAATACGGCAGGAGTGGACGCCTGAGAAGGGACCGCGAGGGACACGATTCAAGGGGAGGGCGCATTGGGCTGTTCGACCTCCTCCCAAACTACCCCGGCCCGCCCACGGGCCGCCCAGGGTTTGAGGCGGACGCGCCTTTATATGCGTCGGGGGGCCCGCCACGGGGCCCCTCGAGGTGGTCTGGGGTGACCGCCAGGCCAGCCGACAGGATCGAGACCGGGGTGGAACCGATAGACTACGCCCTGGGCGGCCTGCCGAGGGGGTACACGGTCCTTATCCTTGGAGGTCCGGGGACCGGGAAGACCCTCTTCTGCATAAAGATGGCCCACCACATGGCCTCCTCCGGGGAGAGGGTCGTCTTCGTCACGATACCCACCCCAAAGAGCATGTTCGAGGCCCAGGTGTCCACGCTCGGGGTCGACCTGAGCGAGCTGGAGGGGTCGGGCTCCCTCAGACTTCTCTCCCTGACCGACCCCGGGACCGAAGTCGAGGCGGAGAGCCTCTTCGTGTCCACGCTCAGCGAGGTGGAGGGCCAGAACCCTTCGGTCGTCATAGTGGACGACCCCTCAATCATGGTCACGAGGGTGAGCCTCCCGTTCCTCGTGGGCACGATCTCGGGGGAGCTGGGTAGAGAGACGAAGGAGCTGGGCAGGCTGTTGGTCGTCGCCCTGGACGAGGACATACTGAGGATATACGGGGAGCACCACGCCTTCCTGCTGAGCCGAGCAGACGTCGTTCTGAGACTGGAGGGGGAGCGGAGGGGCGGCCGGGTTGTGAGGAAGATGATCGTCGTCAAGTCCAGGGGAATCGCACCAGCCGCCCACTACGTCGAGTTTGAGGTCGACCGCTCGGGGGAGATAAGGCTGGCCCGCCCCAGCCAGCCGGGGTGCTCGGACTCATCCTGACTCGGAGGACAGCCAGACCCGAGGGGGACCGGCTGGAACCGTTAAGGCCGTCCGCCCCTCGTCCAGAGGGGATCGACCTTGAGGGTCTACGTGTCCGCCGACCTTGAGGGAGTGTGGGGGGTCGTCCACGGGGAGCACACCCTGAGGGAGGGTCGAGAGCACGAGAGGGCCAGGAGGTGGATGACCGAGGAGGTAAACGCGGCCGTCGAGGGGGCGGTCAGGGCAGGGACCGAGGAGGTGGTGGTGAACGACTCCCACGGGACCATGAGGAACCTCATCCCAGAGGAGCTGCATCCGAGGGCGACGCTCATTACGGGATCTCCTAAGCCCATGGGGATGCTGGAGGGGCTTACCTCCGAGTTCGACTGCGCGTTCTTCCTTGGCTACCACGCCATGTCTGGCGGGAGGGGAGTGCTCAGCCATACCTACAGCGGGCGCACCCTCAGGGGCGTCAAGGTGGGGGGAAGGGAGGTGGGAGAACTCGGGCTGAACGCCCTGGTGGCCCACCATATGGGCGTCCCGGTGGTCTTGGTCTCAGGGGACGATGCCCTCGCGGCGGAGGCGAGGGATTTCACTCCAGAGGCCGAGGTCGTCGTGACGAAGAGGTCCCTCGGCAGGTACGCCGCTGCTTGCCCGCCTCGCCGGAGGGTCCTGGGGGCTGGAAGAGGCGGCGCTCAGGGCCGTGGGGAGGGCGCCCGAGGGGGGAGTGGAGGTCGAATCCCCCGGAGGTCCGCTGGAGGTCGAGGTTGAGTTCGCGGACCCCGGGATGGCCGACGTCGCCCAGCTGATACCCGAGTCCCTGAGGGCAAGCCCGACGACCCTCAGATTTTCGGCGGAGGACGCACTAGAGGCCTACAGGGTCGTCAGGGCCTTCACGTACTTGGCCGCGGCGGTCAGGTAGGCGGGACGCTGGCGAGACCCCGGGCCGTTATAACCTGAGCGTGGATCGGCGCCCGGTGGTCCGGGTGACCGTCGACAAGAGGGAGGTCTCAAGGGGTAGGCTCCAGTATCACCTCAAGGTGAGGCCGGGGGACGTGGCCCGGTACGTCCTCCTCCCCGGCGACCCTGGTAGAGTCAGGAGGATAGCCGAGCACATGGAAGGGGCGGAGGAGGTGGCCCACAACAGAGAGTTCCTGACCGTAACGGGGACCTACAGGGGGGTCAGGGTGTCGGCAACCTCGACGGGCATAGGGTGCCCGTCCGCGTCGATTGCAGTGGAGGAGCTCGCGAACGTGGGGGCCGAGGTCTTCATCAGGGTGGGAACCTCGGCGGCCCTCCAGCCCCACGTCAGGGTGGCCGACCTGATAATACCGAGCGGGGCCGTTAGAAATGAGGGAACGTCCTACTTCTACGTGCCGGAGGGCTTTCCCGCCGTGCCGAGCCTCAGGGTGCTCCTGGCCCTGAAGAGGGCGGCCCAGTCATTGGGGTACAGGCACCACGTGGGGATAATCAGCTCCGATGACGCCTTCTACGCCGAGACGCCCGAGTACCTGGAGGGGCTCAGGGAACTCGGGATCGTCAGCCTGGACATGGAAAGCTCGGCCATATTCATCGTGAGCCACCTTCGCGGGCTGGAGGCGGGGACGGTGAACGGGGTGGTCGCCAACCTCAGCACGGGGGAGGGCGGCCTGGTCGATCAGGACGACCCCAGGCGGGCCGAGGCGATAGATAGGGCGATCAAGACGGCCTTGGAGGCAGTCGTCGCGCTCGAGAGGGAAGAGGGAGGGTAGGACCCTGGGGGGCCTGCAGAGGCTGAGGGAGAGTTACAGGCGGTACGGGATGGCGCTCTTCCTGGCTACACTGGCCTGTGTCTTGGGGTCCGTGGGGACGGCGGCCAGCGTCGCCAGAGGGTCGAGGACCTCCGCCATCATCTACGCGGCCCTGACCGCCGCCGCGCTGGCCGCCGTCTTCAGGGCCTGGAGGAAGAGGAGAGGCGCCGAGACGCCCCTAAGGTACCTGGAGGAGGTCTGGGAACGGGAGTAATCCTCGGAAGCCGGGGTGGCTGGCCAGAAGAGAGGTGAGCATCCCGGCAGGTTCGGGACGCCGCTGAAGGTCACACTTTTATATGATATGAAGCTTTTTGCTTCACACGATGGAAGGGATAATTGACACAATAGCTCGCACCCTCGGACTCAGGCCGAGGGCGGCCGAGATCCTCCACCTCCTGGCCAGGGAGGGCGAGCTCACCATATCAGAGGTGGCCAGGGCCCTCAGCATCTCTCGGAGGGCCGCACACGACTGGCTCCACCGCCTCCTCTCCAGGAGGCTGATCAGGCGGCGACCGGTGGAGAGGGGAGGCAGGCTCTCCTACGCCTACTTCCTGCCTCCCCCGTCGGAGCTGATTCAGGCGGCCGTTGATCACCTGAGGGAGAGGCTCTGGGAGCTGGAGAGGCTGCTCGAGGGAGGTGACCAAATTGAGTGACCTGGCCGGATCCGTCGGGGCCTTCAAGAAGGTCGTCGAGAGCCCTGTCTCTAGGGTGCTGCTCCGGAGGCTCATGACGGAGTGCCCTGGAACTGGAAAGACTAGACTCGAAGTGGCCTTGGAGGTCATCGCGGGGGTCAGGGACCTAGAGGGCCTGCCAGTGATCTGCCGGACGGCCGCGAGGCTGACCGAGTTCGTGCTCAAGATGGGCGCCAAGGCGTTCGGGGCCGACTTCTCCGAGCTGAGGGATAGGATGGGCGAAGAACACTGGAGGAGGGCGCTAGCCAGCGTGGTCAAGGGACTGGAAGCCTTCGGCGTGCGGAGGCCATTCGTGCCCGGGGCCCCATTCCTTGTTGTCTGGGACGTGACCTACGCCTGTAACCTCAGGTGCAGGCACTGTTACGCCAACGCGGGCAGGCCCCTGGATGACGAGCTGACCACGCAAGAGGCGAAGAGGGTCATCGACATCCTGCGCAGGGCCGGAGTAGTGGCGATTGCGTGGTCCGGTGGGGAGCCCCTGGTGAGGCCCGACATATACGAGCTGAGCAGGTACGCATACGAGAGTGGGTTCTACGTGGCGATGGCTACGAACGGCACGCTCATAGACGAGCAAACCGCCGACAGACTCTGGGAGTCCGGGGTGAGGTTCCTGCAGATAAGCCTCGACGGGGCCTCTCCGGAGACCCACGACAGGTTCAGGGGAGTCCCAGGCGCCTGGGAGAGGGCCGTGAGGGGAATAAAGGTCGCGGTCAAGAGGGGGTTCTTCGTCAACGTGGCGACGACGGCGACCAAGCTGAACTACCGGGAGATCCCTCAAATCGTTGACCTCGTGCGGGAACTCGGCGCCCAGTGGTTCATGGTATACAACTTCGTGCCCACGGGCAGGGGCGTGTTCATTGATCGGTTCGACCTCTCGCCGGAGGAGAGAGAGGAGCTGCTCAGGTGGCTCTGGGAGAAGCTGAGGGAGGGAGGGAGCCCGAAGGTGCTGACCACGGCCCCCCAGTTCGCCAGGGTGTCCCTGCAGGCGGAGGCGAGGGAGGGTGGGTCGGACAGGCTGGTGCTGCCGACCCACTTCTACGACGCCGAGCTGGGCGGGAGGCTCAGGAGCCTGGCCGACTTCATCGGCGGCTGCGGGGCCGGCAGGTTCTACATCGGACTCTCGCCTAACGGGGACGTGAGGCCATGCGTGTTCTTCCCGAAGACCCTGGCCAACGTGCTCGGGTTGGGAGACCGCTTCGAGGAGTGGTGGCGTACCGACGAGTTCCTGTGGAAGCTCAGGGATAAGGACTCCCTGAGTGAGCCCTGTGGGACCTGCCCGTTCAGGTACGTGTGCGGGGGGTGCAGAGCGAGGGCCTACGGATATCTGAGAGACCCGCAGGCGCCAGACCCTGGGTGCATCATCGTCACGAGGGCGCGAGAGATCAGGGCCACATGAGCTGCTGTCGGCCCCGGCGCACTAATTAGGGCGCCGGGGCCAGACCACGCCGCGCTTAGCATGCAAGGCAATGTAAGCTACGATAAGCGAGCGATCCCACACCTCCTCTTAGAGGGATCCAGCCTAATCAGAGGGTGTTGAGCAGCCGGTCTTGGGGGAATCACATTGTGATTAGTCCCGGCGCATGATGGAAGAAGGGTACGTTCATACCACCCAGCTCAAAACTGAGGGTGGGGCTGGGTCAGAAGACTTAGGTCTAGGAGATTAGGATGCCTACGTCATCCTCCCGGTAGATCTGAGATCAAGTCAGAGAGGGCTAGCTCTTTAAGCTTCTCTGAAGTTGGCACACCGTTAGAGTCCCAACCTCTGAGTTCGTAGTACTCATCCAGCATGCGGTCAAGCATGTCCCTCGTGATCACGTTTCCGGCGCCTGGGCCGTCAGGCAGAGGCTCCTCCATCAGCCTTGGAGGCAGCATGTCGTCCTTCCTGCTAACCCCCTCCCTCACGTTGAACATCCTGGTCAGGTTCCATATCCTCTCGCCAGCCCTCAGATACTCCTCCTCTGAGAAGTCGAAGCTCGTGGCCGCGTTCAGCATATCCACGAAGTGACCTACCTCCAGCGGAGCGAAGTCGCACAGCACGAGGGAGAAGCAGGCAGCCCTCTCGTCCTGCGTCTCCTTCACGAACTTGGCCCTGCCTTCTATCGAGAACCTGGGCCCGAGCCTACCCTCGATCTCCGCCCTGACGGTCCAGGCGCGTTGGTGGCACCCTCCCCTGTCCGACGTGGCGTAGGCTAAGGCCATTCCGAAGGATCCCCTGGGCTCGTATCCAGGCAGCTCCATGCCCTTCACATGCATCGCGAACCTCTCCGAGCCCCTCCCAAGCTTCTCCGAGGCCCTCTTAACCCCCTCTGCTAGGAGATCACCGAGCCCCTCGCGGTACGCTATCCTCCCGACCATCTCTATCATGGCGTCTGCGTTTCCGAACCTGAGGTCTAGCCCGCCGGTATCCTCGCTGGTGAAGATCCCCCTTTCGTAACACTCCATGGCCCACGCGATCACGTTTCCGGTTGAGATCCCGTCCAGCCCGAGCTCGTCGATCAGCTGAGCGGCCCTAGCTACAGCCTCTATGGGGGCCACGCCACAGGCGGAGCCCATGAGCGCTATCACCTCGTACTCGGGGCCCTCAACGGCGGTGCCCGCGTACTTGCCAGACTTAACCTCGCTGTACTTCCCGCAGGCTATCGGGCAGTTGTAGCAGGCCCTGTCTGAGACAACGATCCTCTCCCTCATCGTCTCCCCGGTGATCTCGTCGGCCCTCTCGAATGTCGACTGCTGGAAGTTGCGTGTCGGGAGGATTCCCATCTCGTTCATTGGGCCCACCCAGAGCGGCGTACCGTACCTCCTCCTGATCGGGATGAATGAGTTGGAGCTTATCGCCTCCATGGCCCTCTTTACGGCCTCCCTGAACTCCTCCGGCTTTGCATACTCCATCCTGCCCGTGCCCCTGACGGCTATCGCTTTCAGCCTCTTGGAGCCCATGACAGCTCCGGCACCGCCCCTGCCAGCCTGCCCTCCCCTCTCCGGCTGAAGGTGATGATCTATCGCTATGCAGGCGAACCTGACAAGCCTCTCTCCGGCAGGGCCTATGCTGGCGACCCTTAGCCTTCTATCTCCGTGCCTCTCCCTTATCGTCTGGACCGTCTGAACCGTGGTCAGGCCCCAGAGGTCTGCGGCATCCAGTATTTCGACCTCGTCGTCCCTGATGAGGAGGTACCTCGGGCTATCCGCCTTTCCCTTTATAACGAGAGCGTCGTAGCCGGCGAACTTCAGCTCTGGCCCGAAATGACCCCCCACCTGGCTGTCTAAGAAGATGTTAGTGAGCGGAGACTTTGTCACAACGGCAAACCTGCCTGATGTGGGCGCCTCCGTCCCGGTCAGAGGGCCAGTAGCAAATATCAGCAGGTTCTCAGGACTCAGTGGATCTACTCCGGGCTTCAGCGAGTCATACAAGATCTTTGCCCCCAGCCCCTTCCCCCCTATGAACATCCTAGCAAGTTTCTCGTCTAGCGGGCTGACCTCAACTCTCTCGCTCGATAGGTCCACCTCCAAGATCCTTCCAACATAGCCGCCGCTCACCCGTCTCACCTCAAGAGCCTGTGAATCGCCAAGAGGTCAGACAGGATTGCCTGACCCGTCTCTACCCTTCCCGCGCCTGGGCCGACTACTGTAACCTCACCTAGATGGTCCGTGACTAGCGTGAGAGCGTTCATGGCCCCCATGACGTTGGCCAGCGGGTGGGTCAGCGGAACCCCAGTCGGCGCAACCCTCGCTATCACTCTGGAGCCTTCTCTCCTTGCAGACGCAATCAGCTTGATCCTCTGGCCGTCTCTCAGGGCAACCTCGACGTCCTCCCTCGTCACCCCCGTTATTCCCTCTCTCTCCACATCCCGGAGTGTGATGTCTGCTCCCATGACCACGTTGGCCAAGATGACCAGTTTTACCGCGGCGTCCCATCCCTCAACGTCGGCTGTGGGGTCAGCCTCTGCGTATCCAAGCCTCTGGGCCTCACGAAGCGCGTCCTCGTAGCTCAGGCCATTCTCCATCTTTGTCAAGATGAAGTTGGTCGTGCCGTTGACGATGCCCTTGACCTCCAGCACGTCGGCGCCTGCCAGAGCCTCCGTGGCGAGGCTTATGGCCGGCGTTCCACTGAGCACCGTTCCCTCGAACCTCAGAATCACCCCCTTCTTCTCGGCCAGGGCCATGAGTTCGCGGTAGGCTAGGGCTATCGGGCCCTTGTTCGAGGTAACTACGTGTTTGCCGACCTCTAGCGCCGTCCTAATGTGCGTGAGACCAGGTTCTCCCGTCTCGACGTTGGTCGGCGTGACCTCAACCACCACATTCGAATCGGTCCCCCGGATGGTTTCTAGGCTGTCTAGGCCTTTCACCCCGCCAGGATAGTTGTTGACGTGACCGTCCTTCTCGACCAAGGCTAGGAGCGTGGCTGGGTCTAGCCCTCCCTCGTCGTAAACTGAACCCTTAATCGGGTCCGATATCGCGACTATTTTGCAGTCCAGCCCGTACCTCTCCCTAATTATCCGTCCTTTGTCCCTCAGAATGCGGGCCAACCCCTGCCCAACGTTTCCAAATCCGATGAGGGCCAGCCTGAACTCCAAGCCGCACCCCCTCCCAAGCCTCTTCCGAGTTAAGATAAAGTGAAAGGCCTCCCTCGTGAGCCTCAGGACAATCTCGGTCGTGATCTCCCTGTCGCCTAGGGCGTCCACATGAAGGCGGTTAACGGGGTCGAGCATGATCCCGTGGAACCAAAGCCCGTCCCGTACGGGTGGTGACCGTGTATCCCAGTCATGTCGGCGAGCGAGGTCTCAGCCTCTGGACCTCGGTTCCAGCCGAGGTCGACGCCTCCGAATTATCCCTGAGTCCCTATGAGCGAAGAATATGCCTGTGGTCAGGGAGAGTGAGGATCTCCAGCTAGGGCGCTAACCTGTTCGGCGGCTTCTCGTCAACGATCTTCGGCATGGGGTCTTCTGCATCCGCATCATCTCGGGTTAAGGGCACTTACCGCACTAAAAAGGGAGAAGCCGACACCTCTCACGCGGGTCAAAAGCTGTTGGGAATCCCAATCATGAAGCAGCTGCGGGCTCTTCTTCCCTCTCCTCCTTGCGATGTAAAAGCAAGCCGATAGCACGCCGATGCTCTCAGCAAAGCCGACTAGGGGCGCGTAGACTATCATGTACAGAGGAAGAAGGAGCGCTAGCTTCGTCTTGTTAGTTACGCTAAGGTAGGCAGCGTAGGAAGCCATGTAGGCGGATATCCCTAGGAGCATAGAGTAGATCTCAGTTTTGGAGAGCATGATTAACACCAGCGTTATCGTCACATATTTCAGAGAACCGGCCAGCTCGAGTGTTAGGAGGTTGGACAGCAGCTTGTATAGGAGGAGACCCAACATTAGGATTGAGTAGAGATAGGACGGCACCACAAGGGCCAGTATGGTCACAGAGTTCTTTCGGAGCAGGCACTTATAGTGCTCAGCCATTCTCATAAAGTGGCTCCTCGAGATCTCGTACCTGTACCTCACCCACCGACCAAAGCCATACCTTAGTCTTTGCGTCACCACGACGTCGGGAGCGTATCTTACCTTAAACCCCGCCTCCATCAATTTCAGACCAAAATCCCCGTCCTCAGACGGGTACACGTTGCTAAACCCGCCGACAGCCCAGAAGGCCTCCCTCCTTACTAGGCTGCAGGCGCCCGAGTAGATGAACGTAGTCCCGAAGAGCCCTTGAACCCGGCTCACCACATCTATGATCGAGTATTCTATCCTCGCGAGCAGCGAGTGAAGTTCTTCGCCAACGAAGTCCTTGGCAGCGACTACAGCGCCGATATCATCGGCCGAGTAGATGTGTCTAAGTAAACTCCTTATTGCCCCACGCGGGAGAACTGTGTCCGCGTCAAGAAACAGATACAAGCTTCCCTTTGCATAAGAAGCCCCTATGTTCAGCGCCTTGGGCTTGCTTGCCTCCTCTAGCTCTAGGACCTCGACGCCAAGCGATCTCGCTATCTCCGCGGTGCGGTCCCTGCAACCGTTTGCCACGACTATGATCTCCTTCCTGGGGTAATCCTGACGTAGAACGCTTCCCACGCACGATCCTATGTTCCTCTCCTCATCACGAGCTGGTATTATTACGGACACTAGTGGGAGCTCAGAGGGTAACTCAGCTAGCTCCGGCTTTAGCGTAGACAAGGCAGCAGAGACGAGGGAGATTAGAGAGGAGAATACGGTCACAGCGCGCACCACACCGATCAACGCCTCACCCCCGCTGAGAGGAGAACTGGCTGGTCTAGAGCGGCGGGGTGAGGTCGCCTCGTTCCTACCTCGACTATCTCCCCGTCCTTGATTCGAACTACTCTCTCCATCCTCTCAGCCACATCCTCGTCGTGAGTCACCACCAAGAGCGTCGTACCGAGCTTTTCCTTGGCCTCCAGCAGAAGGTTCAGCACCTGCTCTCTTGTCCTGCTGTCCAAGGCCCCGGTTGGCTCATCCGCGATTATCAGCTTCGGAGATTTCGCGAGGGCCATTGCTATGGCGACTCTCTGCTGCTGTCCCCCGCTGAGTTCGTGGGGCTTATGGTTAGCATGCCCCTCCAAGCCTACGAGGTTCAGGATCTGCATGGCCTTCTCCTTGTCAGTCTTTCCGAACCTCGCCCTCTGGGCCAGCATGACGTTCTCCAGAGCCGTGAGCTCCGATATGAGGTTGTAGCTCTGGAAGATGAAGCTCACCCTCGACCTCCTGAACCTTGTCAACTCGTCCTCGCTCAGGTAGACAAGGTCCACCCCGTCGACGTAGACGTGCCCGTAGGAGGGTCTGTCCAGGCCAGCAATGATGTTGAGGAGGGTTGTCTTACCCGAGCCGCTCTTCCCCAGGATGGCGACGGACTCTCCCCTCCCGACCTCCAGGCTCACGCCCCTCAGCACGACCAAGTACCTCCTGCCGATCCTGTATGCCTTGTAGACGTCGACCAGCCTCACCATCGGCTCACTCATGGGACAGCGCCTCCACGACCCTCATGCTCGCCGCCCTCCTGGCGGGTGGGATGGAGGCGACCAGGCTTACGGCGAGCGAGACCGCAAGTCCAGCCACCACGGACTGCGGGCCGAACTCAAGGGGGAGCGCGTAGCCCCTGACGGACAGGGCCGAGGACACGAACTTGGCCACCAGCACGCCCGCGGCAACGCCGATAGGCCCCCCAACCGCCGAGTACGCCAGCCCCTCGACGACAAACATGCGCAGGATCTCGCCCCTCGTGTAGCCGAGGGCCTTCAGTATGCCGATCTCCCTGACCTTCTCGTTAACGCTCATCATGACTGAGTTCGTTATGCTCAGACCCGCGATCAGCATGGATATGCTCCCTATGCCCAGCAGGACCGCGTCCAGTATGCTGAGTATCGAGCCGACGTTCTGCATCACCTGGTCGGTCTCCACTATCATGAGGTCTGGGTACCTCTCCACCAAGACCTCTCTCACGGCCTCTGCCGCCTCAGGGTCGTCGACCCTCACGAAGACCAGGTTCACGGCGCCCTCCTGGCCGTAGAACTCTTGGACGGTCTCAAGCGGCAGGTAGATCGCCTGATCCTGCAGGAAAGTCCCCGTTGAGGACAGGATCCCTACCACCCTCACAGAGAGCCCCTCCTCGTCGTAGGGCCTCTTCAGGATCTCTATCCTGTCTCCAGGCTTAGCCGACAGCATCTTGGCCGCCGTGGCCCCCAACACGGCCTCCCTGTCGCCCGTCCAGTAGGACCCATCGACGAGGCCCGGCAGCCCCTTCTCCAGCCCACTGAGCGGGGTGCCTATCACGAGCAGGGCAGAGTCCCCCGTCTGCCTGGTGAACCCGACCTGAGTCAGTACGGGCGTCACGAGGCTGACGCCGTAGATCTCGTCGATGCCCTCGATCTCTCCCTCCGGGATGACCCCCATGGGGGACATAGACCCCAGGCCGAACCCACCGGAGGAACTCCCCCCGGAGGGCATAAGGATGAAGCCCATGTTCACCAGGCCCTCCAAGTTCTCCCTCACGGCCGCCCTCATCCCGTAGCCTATCGCCAGGAGGGAGACCAGCGAGGCCACCCCGATGACTATCCCCAGCGCCGTGAGCACGGTCCGTAGGTTCCGGGGGTTGAGGTCCGCCAGGACTATCCTGTAGAGAGTCACGCCCCATCACCCCCAGCCGCGGCAGGAACCGGGGAAAAGTTCTCTGGCTCGTAGTGCGGCCCTTCCCGCTTCCTCCTCGCGGTCGCGAGGCCGAGGACGCCCGCCGCCCCGGATCCCGCCGCGAGGGCGATCCAAGGGGCCAGCGACCTCAAGCTCACCCCTCCGGAGGTCTGGGAAGGAGACTCCACCACCACGACTGCGGTGAACCCGACGGAAACTGTCTGGGAGAGCCCGCTCCTGTAGGATACGCGGAGAGGCAGCTCGTAAGTCCCGGGTGGAGTCGCGTCGCTCACCAGCAGTCGTACGCCGACATCCTCCCTGTCCCCGCCGGGGATTCTCGACACCACGGCCGGGGCGAGCTGCCTGAAGTACCCGCCGCCGTCGACGAGCTCTACCACGACCCCCTCGGCATCCCCCTCCCCAAGGTTCACGAGGTCTCCCCTGAGGGTTACGTCCTCACCGGGGCGGGCCGGCGAGTCCTCGAGGGTGAGGGCGAGCTCCGCCCGCCTCGCAACGGGGATCGCGATCCTGAGGGACTCCTCGTACCTGTTCCCGAGTTCGTCCCGGTACCTCAGCAGGAGGGGAACCTCCAGGAAGCCCGACTCCGCAGTGGGGTCGACGCCGACCTCGAAGCTCACCGTGACGTTCTCCCCGGCCTTCAGGTCTCCGAGGAAGACCCTGTTGGCCCCCCTCAGGATCCTCAGCGGAGACTCGGCGCCCCCAGCCTGCGAGGACTGTGGGGCCCCCATGTACGGCATGCCACCCGCCATTCCCATCAGTCCGGCCAGCGACGCCTGCTGCGCCTCCTCGCCGGCTGGGAGGAGGTCCAGTGACAGGCCGTAAGCGTCCCCGGGTCCCGCGTTGAGGAGGACTATCGTCAGGCTGCCTGATCCGCCCACCGGCAGGGGGTCTGGCGATGTCAGCGCGGAGACTATGTTGATGTGCGGCCTGTCCGGCTCTATCGACGCAGGCCTGCTGAGGGGAGTGGAGACGACGACCTGCGCCACGGTCAACTCCTCCACGTGGGTCCCGTCGACCCTCCTGTACGAGACCCTGACGGGGAGCTGGTAGATGCCCCTGGGGCAGCCCTCGCTCACCCTCACGCTCACGGTGAAGCGGGCCGAGCCCATCGGGGGTATGCTCTCGAAGAAGAACTCCCTCCTCCCCTCCACGGTCACCCCCGACGACTGGAGGGAGGAGCCACCGGTCGTCAGGCCCCGGAGGTCGAACCCGGGTGAGCCGCCGGCAGCCTGGAAGCTGGCCCCGATTCCGACGGGCTCCACCTCCACCAGCACGTCCCTGAGGGCCTCCCTGCCCAGGTTCCTGAGGGAGATAATCAGGGCGCCGGCGTCGCCCGCCCTGAGCACGGACGGATACTGGGTCACTCCCAAGGACAGAATCCCGCAGGGCCTGCCGACGACCACCTCGATCACGGACTCCTGCTCGACCTCCGGCCCGTAGGTCAGCACCGGCAGGGTCGCCGCGGCCCTTCCGGTGGAGTCGAACGTGTCGTTGCTCACCCAGCTGATCGAGATCGGAGAGCTGCTATCGACCTCGATGGTGCGGTAGGTGAGCGTCAGCGGGATCCGGTACACCCCCGGGGTGGCGTTCCCCAGGACATCCAAGAGGAACGTGGCCTCGAACGCCCCGCCCGGCAATACGACTATCGGCGAAACGACGGCCCTCGGATCGTCCTCACCTCCCCCGCCGCGGAACGGGAGTCCCTCCAGGTGCGCCACGACGGAGATGGCCCCCACTGCCTGCTCCCCGTTGACGAAGGTGACCTCGAGGGGAACCTGCCTGTCGCCCGGATAGACCCCGCACCCCCACTCCCAGCCCCACCTGACCGCGGCTATCTGGACGTCTCCCTCCGCCCGCTGGGCCGCAGGCTGGGAGAGAGGGATAAGCGAGATCACCAGAGCAACCGTTAGCCATATCGCGAGAGTCCTGACTGCGACGCCCACGCCCGATCGCCCCGCCGGCACCGCCGATCACCTCCTGCCTCTCACCGTCACCTTCCCGACCCCGCGGCAGACCGACAGGACCAGGACCTTGGGGAGACCCTCGGGGATCACGACCTCCCCGCAGCGATAGATTCCCCTCACCCTAGACCTGAAGGTCTCCTCGTCGACGTCGTCCGCGAACTCGAGCCTCTTGATCCGGAGGAGGACCAGCTCCCTGTCCGCCTCCAACAGGTCTCTCCTCGTGAGGGTGAGCTCGTCTATGTCCTCTACGACGTGCCCAAGCCCCTCTAGGAAGCCCCTCATGAACTCGGCCGAGATGCCGAGCGCCCGTCCGGGGAGGGGGGACTCCCCGTCGTGGGGAAACATCGAGAGGAAGAGTTCCATGGACTGGTTGAGGAGCGTGCCGACGTTCACCCCCATCCTCCTGGCCATCCGGCTCAGCCGCCTGTAGAGGGAGCGATCCACGCCCCGCACGGTGATCTGCCCGAACTTCCTCTCCCTGCGGCCCTCCCCGTTTCCCGCGCTTTGCAATTTGATTACAAATGCAATACAAATGTAATGCATATATAAATGATGCGCTCCGGCGCCCGGCCGGGCCGGTGAGGAGGGTCGGCGGCGTGGAGGCCGAGGCGATCGACCTCGCCGGGACTTCGGTCGCTCACGGGTGAAGCTGCGGGAAAAGGGACGCTCCCACGCCCCGTTCGGTTGGAGGGGGTCCTCGCAACTGTTATATACTGCCCGGTCAGAGAGGACCCGCGGTGGGGCCGTGGCCTAGCCAGGTGGCCTCCCGATGATAGGGGCGAGGCCGCCCTAGAAAGGCAGGGCGGCGGGCTCCAGTCAGTGGAGCACTGAGGGGGAGACCCGTAGGTCGTGGGTTCGAATCCGGGCCAAGACATGGGCCCGGCGGAACTCCCACCGGCCCCACCACTACTCAAACCTTTTTTCTCCCCCTCTTCCCTCAAGAGGCCAAGCCCTTGCCCGGATTCAGTGCTGGATTCGAGGGCGCTGACGAAACTCTGAGGCCCATCGGTCCAGGGGACCGAAAGCTGGACGACCGTCCGTCGTGCCGTGCACCGCTGAGGCGACAGCCAGCCCGACCGGTCAGGTCATGTCGATTATGTTGGTGGCTAGGCTCCTGAGCAGGTTGACCAGCCTGGGATCGTGGGCCTCCGGCGGGAGGACCATCACGACTACCGAGTCGTGCTCGGCCAGCTGATCGATCAGCGCCCTGAGCAGCCTGTAGGTGCTCTCCCCGCCCAGGAGGACCAGGAGGCCAGACGTGTCCTCCACCACCACCGCAAGCCTGTCCCCCTCCTCACGGGCCCTCGATATCATCCCCAGTATCATGGCAGGGTCCGCGCCTATCTCGAACTCCCCGACCCCCACCTGCCTGGGCGGACCCGCCCGCCCGGCCGAGATGTAGAGGGTCAGCGAGGCGTGCCTGGCCACCCTGGGGGCCGCGGGCGAGGACCTCCTGCCTATGAGGACGACCCTGTAACCCTCCGCCTTGATGTGCTCGACGAGGCCCTCCAGGGCCTCCGCGTAGCCCCTCTGGGTCGGGACCTCGAAGAGTATGACCCTCCCCGAGAGCCTGCCCAGGACCCCCCACTCCCTGGGGGGCGGGGTCCTCGTCGGGCCGCTCGGCGCCTCGGCGGAGGGGATCTCGGGGATGCGCTCTGGGGGCCGGAGGGCCGTGGTCCCTAGCAGGTAGTAGGTCAAAAGAGACACGGCCAGCAGGAGGGCGAGGGATGCGCTCCCGCTCACTCCCACCAGTCTGACGACGTGAGGAATCACCAGGGTGTCGTCCAGCGTGGTGAAAACGCTGGCGGTGGCCCCAAGGTACAACGCCGAGGACCCGCACCTCAGGAGCCACCTGGCCGGGTAGTCCGACCTCCTCGACTCTAGGAGGAGCTTCGTTCCCAGCGAGGCGTCGAAGACCAGGTTGATCAGATCGAACGGGACCTCCCTGACGTGGGGGCTCGCCATTACGGGCCAGTCCCACGGCCTCAGGGCGAGAACCATTCCAATGACCAGGGCCAGCCAACCGATCAGGGCCATCAGGGGGTCAACCTTCGGAGCCGCCCTTGTCGCCGTGATCCCCCTGGTGAGGTCGCTGAGGTAGCTGACGAGGCTCCACCCGGCAACGACGGTGGCGAGGACGGTGCATCCGAGCTTGTAGAAGTGAACGGCGGATGGTACCTCGAAGACCGTCTCCACCACGTCCAGCCAGCCGAACATCACCATGACCGTCAGGCCCGCCAGGACCCCCCTCCAGTGCCCGGAGAGCAGGGCCTCCACCCTCGACCTCCAGGCCGTGTAGAGCAGGGCGGTGAACACCATCGCCCCCAGGAGTCCCGTGAAGCGCAGGAGGAACTCCGCCTGGGTCAGGGGGCTGAAGCTCCACTGGTGAGACGTGAAGGCCACGACGACGACACCCACCACGATCCAGGCGGCCGCGACGACCTCCTGAATCGTGAGTCGAAGGCCTCTGGCTTCCGCGCCCAACGCACTCACACCCGGCCAGGCTCCTCGGCCCGCCCTCCCGCCCGCCCCCATATAAGTGATGGAAGGCGGGTTCTACTCTCGAACCACCAGCGAGTTCCGGTAGGGGGCCCCATCCGGAAAAATCGTCGCGGTCTGCTTAAAAGCCCAGCTGGGGAAGCGGCGTCAAATGAACGACGACTCGCCTCGACCCGCCGCCCCTCCGATCGTCCGGATGATAGGTCTCAGGCTCCCGACGGTTGGGAAGGGAGATGACCTCGGAGAACTCATCGTGAGGGCCGCCGAGGATGTTGGGGAGAGGATCGAGGACGGAGACGTCGTTGTGGTGGCCAGCAAGGTGGTATCGAGGGCCAAGGGATACGTCGCCAAGCCGGAGAGCGTTGACGCTGGGTTCAGGAGCAGGTTGCTGGCCAAACTCTCAAGCAGAGAGCCCTGGGAGGCCGAAGTCATAAGGAGGGGCGGGAGCCTCGTCTTCATAATGCCATTCTCCAGGGCCACCCGGGGGACCGGGTTCCCGGAGAGGTTCTCGGAGGACCCGGAGGAGGCGAGGCGAATGGTGGAATCCGCTGGGGACGTGATGCTGATGCGGGTCAGGGGGCTCACCCTCCTCGACGCGGGCATGGACTACTCCAACTGCCCGGAGGGGCACGTCTGCCTCCTGCCGCCGGATCCAGACGCGGAGGCGAGGGAGATAGCCGACCGAATTCGGGAGCTCACGGGGGCCAGGGTCGGGGTGATCCTCTCCGACACGGAGTTCCAGCCCATGAAGATAGGCTCCATCGACGTCGCGGTGGGCGTGGCAAACGTGTTCCCGGTGCGCAGGCGCTTCGGGGCCAGGGATTACTTCGGGAGGCCGAAGTTCGGCGGGGACGACTCCGTCGCCGACGAGCTGGCGGCAGCGGCTGCCCTCATCATGGGGCAGGCCGACGAGGGGATCCCGGCGGTGCTCTTCAAGGGGGTGAACGTGGAGTTCAGCGAGGAGGCCAGCTCCGAGGTTTGGGAGGCCCCAGGCGGCGCGGTAACGAGGGTGATCCTCTTGGGAGCCCTCAAGACGATGATCGCCAAGCTGCTGAGACTCGCCTGATAGGGGAATCGGTTCGGTTATTTTGGTGAGAGGCCGCGCTCGGGCGATGGCCGTCGAGCGCTGCCTCTACTGCCGGAACCCCGGGGAGCACTTCGTTCCGAACCTCGGGGGGAGGGTCTGCACGGAGCACTTCCTCCGCTACTTCAGGAAGAGGGTGATCAGGGTCCTCAGGAAGATGGGTAAGGGGAGAAGGGTTCTCGTGGGGGTCTCCGGCGGTAAGGACTCAATAGCCGCGCTCTACTCCCTTTCCGAGCTGGCCGAGGAGTTTCGCCTAGACCTGGGGGCCCTGATGATAGACGTGGGCGTGTCGGGCAACGAGGCCTGCGTCGAGGTGTTTGAGAGGGCGGTCTCCGAGACGGGGGCCAGGAGGCACTACGTCTCGCTGAGGGACGACCTCGGCATCCGGGTGCCGGATGACCCGTCCTTCGCGTGCGTGGTCTGCGGGACGGTGACGAGGTACATCCTGAACAGGGTGGCCCACGAGGCGGGCTACGACTACGTCGCGACGGGGCACAACCTGGACGACATGGCCTACTTCGCCCTCAACAACATGATCACCCACAACATCGCCTACCTCCGCTCCCTCGACTCGGTGACCCCGCCCATCCCGGAGCTGAAGCTGGTCGGTAGGGTGAGGCCCCTCTTCTGGCTGAGCGACTCCGACGCCGAGACCTACGTGAGGATCGTCGGCGCCACCCGGTGCTCGACCAAGTGCCCGCACGAGGGCCAGGACAAGCAGGCGATCATCAAGCCCCTCCTGAACGACCTCCGCTCGCTCTGGCCCACGAGCACCGTGAACTTCGTGGACTCGGTGAGGGAGCTTGCGAGGCGGGCTGGCCTGCTGGGCGAGAGGATGGAGGGGTTCAGGGAGTGTTCCAGGTGCGGATATCCGAGCAGGACCGAGGTGTGCTCCTTCTGCAGGCTCGTGGAGAGGCTCGGCGGCAGGGTCCCGGAGAGGCTGGCTTAGGCCCGCGGAGGGTTAATTTTATACCGCCGCAGTCCGCGGGCCCGGAAATGCCCGAGGTGGAGTGTCCCATCTGCGGGGCTCGGATCGCCGTGGAATCCCCCGACTTCCAGGGGGAGGTGGAGTGCCCCGACTGCGGCGCGAGGATGTTCGCCGCGATCAAGGGAGGCTCGGTCCAGCTGGTGGAGCTGAGGGAGGAGGAACTCGAGTTCGAGGAGGAGGACTTCGACCTGGCCGAGCTGGAGGGGATGGAGGAGATAGAGCTGGAGGACGTGGACTTTGAGCTGGAGGAGGTTGAGCTGGAGGAGTTCGAGCCCCTGGACGACGGGCTGGAGGACCTCTGATCTGCCCGCGCCCGGCCCCAAGAGAGATCAGGCGTCCGGGGGAAGGTGGTTCCTCTGCCGGTGATAGAGGCTCCCGATGGTATGAGGCTCAAGCTGGACGTCCCCCCAGGCTGGTACGACCTCCACCTGCACACCATGTGGTCGAGGGACTCCCCCTCCAGGCCCTCGTCGGTGGCGAGGTGGGCGAGCAGGAGGGGCCTCTCCGGGCTGGCGGTGACCGACCACGGTGAGACCCTGGCATTCCGAGACCTGAGGCGGGCGGCCGAGAGGTTCGGCATCGCGGTGATCCCCGGGGAGGAGATCAAGACCTCCGGCGGGGAGGTCATCGGGCTCAACCTCTCAGACTGGGTACGGCAGAACAGGGACCCCCTGGAGACCGTGGAGGAGATCAGAGAGCAGGGCGGCCTCGTCACCGTTCCCCACCCCGGCGACTGGACCCGGAAGAACGCCATGAGGCTCGAGGGGGTTAGGGAGATCGCTCAGGCGATCGACGCCGTCGAGGGGGCCAACTCTCGGTCCCCGCGGGAGTCAAACAGGAGGGCTCGGTCCCTGGCCCTGGAGCTCGGCCTCCCCTGGACGGCCGGGAGCGACGGGCACCTGGCCCTAGAGGTCGGCAGGGCTGCCGTCCTCTTGGGGGAGGGCGGGCGAGTCCTCGCGGTGAGGGAGCCCAGGCTCACCGGGGCCATACTGGCCCCAGTGTCGCACGCCGTGAAGCTGATGAAGCACAGGCTGGCCCGCCTGCCGGACTTCATCCACGACGCCTCTAAGGCCCTCCCGTCTGGGGTCTCGGCGGCGCTCGCAACTCCTCCCGGCTGGGAGGCCTGGCTCGTGTCGGGGGGGAGGGCCTACATGGTAGAGGCCCACGGGGGAAGGGCGAGGGTTATTGGAGAGGCGCCACTCGACGACCTGAGCGATCCCGTCGCTCTGTGGACCTCCGGCGTCCCGGGCCCCTGGGCAGAGCTGAGGGTGGAGGGGTGGCCGGGGGACTCGGGCCTCGCGGTCGTGGACTGCCACGAGTCGAAGGTGACCCACCTCGTGGTCCTCAGGGGAGGGGAGGTGGTTCCCCTGCCGACGAGGGGGCTCAGCCTGGCCTGAGTTCAAGCGTGCAGCTTGAGGAGCCGCAGGGCCACGATGGAACAACATATTTACCCCTCATGTGCGCGAAACTGAGATGCCGCCGCTGAGGCTGTTCGACGCCCACTGCCACCTAGAGGATCCCGCCTTCGACGACGACAGGTGGGAGGTCATAGACAGGGCGGTGAGGGCCGGCGTCGTCGGGATGGTCTCCTCCTCCCTCGACAGCGAGGAGGGGGAGAGGGCGCTCAGGCTCTTCCTCCCGTCCACCGTGGTTCACGTCTCCCTTGGGCTTGACCCGAGGGACGCGGACGATGAGTCCGAGATAAAGGCGGTGGAGAGGCTGATCCTGGAGAACGAGAGGGACATAGTCGCAGTGGGCGAGGTGGGCATGGACTACAGGATAGCCAAGCAGGAGTCCGTCAGGAAGAGGCAGGAGGAGGTCTTCAGGAGGTTCATCAGGCTGGCCGAGGAGATAGACAAGCCCATCGTCGTCCACAGCCTGTGGGCCCAGAGGCCCGTCCTCAGGGTGCTGGAGGATGAGGGGGCCACCAGAGTCGTGCTCCACGCCTTTGGAGGATCTCAGAAGGACGTGAAGACCGCGGTGGAGAGGGGGTGGTACGTGAGCATCGCCACCAACGTCGTGAAGAGCTCGAACGTCCAGAAGGTGGCCGAGGCTACCCCAGTCGATTACATGGTGCTGGAGAGCGATTCACCCGTCCTGAGCCCAGACTCGAAGGGCAGAAACGAGCCGGCGAACATAGTGAAGTCCGTGAGATTCCTGGCCAAGGCCAAGGGGATGAAGCCGGAGGAGCTGGCGGAGATCACGACCTCCAACGCCCTTGAGGTGTACGGCCTAAGGTGAGCCGGCGGCCGGGGGGTGTTCCTGGCGCCAGGGCAGCGGCCCGAGGGTGCTCCGAGGGGGGAGGGCAGGCCCGGGAGGATAGCGTACGATCTGGTGGGATCCCGTGAGACCGGGGCAGTCGCCATCGTGGAGGTCCCCGCGGGGGTGGACCCCGAGGAGGCGGCCAGGGAGGTCGCGAGGAGGCACAAGCACGTTAAGTCCGTCCTCATAAAGCTCGGACCCAGGGAGGGTGAGGAGAGGCTCAGACGATACGAGCTAGCCTGGGGAGACGAGAACACCGAGGTAATCCACAGGGAGCACGGGTACAGGCTCAAGCTCGACCCGAGGAGGGTCTACTTCTCCCCAAGGGAGGCCACGGACAGGGCCGAGGTGGCGGCCATGGTCGGTCCGGGCGAGCGCGTCCTCGTGATGTTCGCTGGCGTCGGCCCGTACGCGGTCGCCATAGCTAGGGCCCAGCCGCGGGTGGCCAAGGTTGTAGGGGTCGAGATAAATCCCGACGCCGTGAGGTACTTCGAGGAGAACATAAGGCTCAACAGGCTGGAGGGGAAGGTCAGGGCGATCCTGGGGGACGTCAGAGAAGTGTGCCCCTCCCTGTTCGGCCGGTTCGACAGGGTCGTGATGCCCCTCCCGAAGGGGGCCTACGCATTCCTTGACCTAGCCCTGAGGTGCCTCCGACCCGAGGGCGGGGTGATCCACTTCTACTACTGGGGGGGAGAGGACGCCCCACGGAGGGCAGCAGAGCTGATCAGAGAGGCAGCGGGCAAGCTTGGCCTGAAGACCAGGGTTCTCGGCTGGAGGAAGGTCGGGAGCTACTCTCCGCGAAGGTGGAAGTTCAGGGTGGATGTGGAGGCGCGGCCCGTGGGGCGGGGCCGCGGCGACCCAAGTTTATAGTAATTGGGTCCGCCCATGAGTTGCGGGCCCTCCCGGCCTATTCACGTCAAAAGAGAGGAGGATAGGCTATGGATCACCCGGAAGAGGACTCCTTCGGCGAGATCAAGGAAGAGGTTGAAAGGGAGTTCAGGCAGAGATACCTGGGGGACCTCGACAGGCTAAGGAGGGACTTCGCCTCGGAGCTGAGTGGAGTCCTCTCTAGGAAGGTCATAGAGCATATGAACCTGAAGAAGGGCCACTACAGGGAGATTCTCCTGAATGGGCTCAAGCTGGCGCTCGGCGGCTGCGGAGACGACCTGGAGGAGAACGTCTCGGCCGTATTCGACGATACATACAGCACTCTGCTGACCGACCTAGTCAAGCTGATACCGGAGCTGGTGGAGGGCATGTTCAGGTGGACGGGCGGGGAGGTCGTGGAGGAACTCGTCGGCAGGATGGAGGAGCTGATATCCATGGCCGCCGAGCTGGAGGCCAGGAAGAGGGTCGGGGTGGAGGTCGAGTCGGAGATCATCCAGAAGCTCATCGCGGAGCTTACGAAGAGGGACAAGGGCCTGAGGGCCCTCAGGTTCTTGGAGCTTCAGGGGCCCAAGACAAGCGTCGAGGTGGCGAGCTACCTGAGGGTGGCAGACCCCACGGCGAGGGACTACCTGAAGAGGCTGGAGGCCCAGGGGTACGTTGAGAGGATAGAGGGCCGGCCGATAAGGTACAAGTTCGTCAGGGCGCCCTGGAGCCAGGGCTGAGGGACCGCAGGACGCCGGGGAGAATTCCTTCGGGTGGTCGCGGGTGAAGATCACCATCCTCGTCTCCCCCCTCTGCGATCCCTCCCTGGACGCGGCCAGGCTGGTGAGGAGGTTCTGCCGGGATAGGGGGCTGGAGTACGAGGAGGTATCCGTGAGAACCATGGAGGGCCAGAGGCTGGCCCTGAGCGCCGGGGTCAAGCTCCTGCCGGCTCTGCTAGTAGACGGGAGGCTGGTCCACCAGGGCCCCCTGACCGAGGAGGAGCTGCTTCGAATTGTCGAGCGAGCTGAGGGCTGATGCGCTCGTAGTTGGGGCTGGTCCCGCCGGATCGACTGCGGCGCTCACGCTCGCCAGGGCAGGGATGAGGGTCGTTGTGCTGGAGGCCAGGTCGAGGCCGGGCCTGAGGAGGGCCTGCTCGGGGATACTCGGGGGACTGGCGTGGAAGGCCCTCCCCCTGAGGCGCGAGGACTGGGTTGTCGGGCAGGTGAACTGGGCCAGGTTCGTCTCTCCTGGTGGGGAGGAGCTCCTCGTCCGCCGCCGGGGTCTGGCGCGGGTTGTGAGGAGGGAGTCTATGGACCTCGACATGGCGGAGTGCGCCAAGTCGGAGGGAGCCACCCTGATCACTTCGGCCAGGCTCGTCGGGCTATCCCCAGGAACCGCGACGGCCAGGAGATCTGGGGAGAAGCTGGCCGTCTGCTTCAGGTACCTGATCGCCTCCGACGGGGCTGACTCAAGCGTGAGGAGGGTTCTGGGGATCGGGAGGCAGGATCTCGAGGTGGGAGTCAACGCGAGGTGTCCTGGGGGGGATATCGACGGCTACGTCGTCCGCCTTAGGGGGGGCTCTAGCTTCTCCTGGGTGCATCCCGCGGAGGGAGGGGTCATGGCCGGAGCCCTCGGGCGGAGGGGGGTCGAGGTCCTGAGGTGGGCCCTGTCTCAGTCCCCCTGCAGCCCAAGAGACGTGAGGGGAGGTCTGATTCCGAGGAAGCCGATGAGGCGGACGACTTTCAGGTTTGGAAGGTCCTGGATAGTATTCGTCGGCGACTCAGCCGGGCAGGTGAAGCCCCTAAGCAGGGGCGGCATCTACTGGGGGGTATCGGCGGCTAGGATGGCCGCCGAGTCGATCCTCAGGCACTCCGAGGGGGGCGCGCGATCGCCGGACTACGGGGGAGGGTGGTGGAAGCTCTTTGGGAGGGAAGTGGCCATTTCCCTGGCGGCCAGGGAGTACCTAGAGAGGGTTCGGCCCGACGAGTTGGATGAGCTGTTCAGGTTACTCAAAGAGAGGGAGGACGTTCTGCGGAGGGAGTTTGACGTGGACCTACAGGGGAGGTCGGCGCTCAAGATTTTGAGCCCCTGGGCTGCAGCCCGGGCCGCGGCCATCTCACCCCGGGCCGCGGCCGGGGCCATTGCGAGGCTGCTGGTCGAGGTCGCTGGGCGGTGATCGACTTGACTTGGGTGCTGAGGCTCGCAGCTTCGGTCTTGGCTGGCGCCTTGAGCGCGGTCATCCTCAGGAGACAGGCCAGGGTTCCGTGGGCCACATCGTCGCTCCTGGCCCTCATGGTGGCTGGCTACGTGGCCTCTATGGGGTCGCCACCCTTTCCGTCCAAGGAGATCCTCTACCGATGGGGCTCCTCCCTTGAGGCGATGGTCTCCGGTCGCCCCTACACCCTGCTGACGTCTATCTTCCTCCACGCGGGGTTAGTACACCTGGCGTTCAACCTGTACGCCCTCTACGTGTTGGGGCCCATCACCGAGAGCGTCCTGGGGTCGACCCGCATGCTGACCACCTTCTTCTCTGCCGCGCTGGTCGGCGGTCTCGGGTCGGCGATCCTGACCCCATGGGGGGTGTCGGTGGGCGCCTCCGGCGGGATACTGGGGCTCTTCGGGGTCGCCATGGTGCTCGAGTGGGTCAGATTCGGCCGGATCTCCTCAAGCACCGTGATCGTGGCGCTCCTGGTGGTCGGAGGCGGATTCCTCGAGGGCGTCGATGTCGTCGCCCACGCCCTGGGCCTTCTGGTCGGGGCCGTCATGGGCTGGAGGTTCCTCGCCGGCCGGAGGGCGGAGGCGTGGTACTGATCAGGCTCGATCCGCCGCTTCTCTGATCCTCTCTACGGCGTGACAGCGCCAGCGCCGCGACGGACCCGGCCGCGAAGCCGACCAGGCCGGCGACGGCGACGGCCCCCCACCCGAAACCCCCGGGTAGCTCTGGGGCCGGGGTCTCCCTGGGCTGTCGAGGCGCGGGGCGGGCCTCAGGGGTCTCGGTCGGGATCAGGCGCGGCGGCCTGGCGCGCGCCAGGAGGCAGTCGAGGTTAGCGTACGTCGCCGCCAGCTCGTAGAACAGGAGGGCGGTTTTCAGGTCGCCCCCGGACTCGGAGACCTCCGCGTGCTCCATGTAGCTGAGGGCCAGGACCGGAACGGCCCCGGATGACATGGCCCTCCACACCAGCCCCCTAGACTCGTTGGATATCGCCATGATGAGGGACTCGAGATCTGCGGTCGAGAACACCCCGTGTACGGCCATGGTGGAGTACGCTATGGCCTCGGCCGAGAGCCCTATCACGGCGTAGATCCTCCCCTCCGCCTCGGCCTCCCTGGCCATCTCCAGGCTAGAGGTGGCCCTCTCCAGGAGGTCGCCTCCCGCCCCCACCTCCTCCAGCAGGGTGGTGGCGTACCCCACGACGCTCTCAGCCTCGTACATCATAGTGGAGGCGACCCCAGAGACCGACTCGGGCGGCGGGGCCGGCCCGCCGGAGACCTCCAGGGACGCCCAGTCCTCAGCGGTTCGCGCCCTCCACCTGGCGTAGCACAGCCACTCCGCCGCCGAGATCAGATCTCCGGACCTGTACGCCGAGTCGGCCCTGCTCATGGCCTTCTTGGCGTCGTACAACCTCTCCCAGGCCCCCACTAGGATCTCAAGCTCACTCAGAGATCCCGGTGACTCCGATGAGAGGAGGGACTCGGCGGACGAGATGGAGGCGTTGGCCTGTGAAGCGTACGAGAGAAGGACCTCGTCCGGCGACTTGGAAGTCGCCATACGAGCCACCAGCATGGATCTGTCCGCCTCCATGGCGGCCCTGAACGCCGCGCTGACGGCTGAGTACACCCTCCCCCGGGAGGCCAGATCCCGGGCGGCCGCCGCCTCCCCGTCGGCAAGCGAGAGGGCGTCGGAGACGTACCTTCTAAGCGGTCTGCTGGATATACCGTCCAGCACGGAGGCGGCCTCATCCCTGGACGAGCTGTAGGCCTCCAAGTAGGATTCGAGCCACCTCGATATCTCCGTCCTCACCTCCTCGGGGAGGTCAATCGACTTCGGGGTCTCGACGGTCGACTCCAACCCCGTGAAGACGGACAGCGCCTCCCTGACGGTGAGGACCTCCCTGACCTCAACGCCCAGCTCGAGGCCGAGCTGGGTGACGTTGACCTGCTCCCTAACGACCCTCCTGGTGACCCAGAACGGCCCCTTCTCCTCCACCACCCTGCTCTCCACCACGACGCTCTGACCGGCCGGGACCAGGAAGACGTGAGCTCCCCCCTCGGCGGCCGCCCGGAGCTTCTCGGGCACCCCTCCCACGGGGCCTATGGTGCCGTCCGGATTCACCATTCCCGTTATGACGACGTCGCCCCTCAGGCTCAGGTTGGCGATGGCCGCGGCCATGGCCACGGCCATGGCGGCCCCCGCGCTCGGGCCGCCCACTATGAGGCTGTCGGACTCCATGGAGACGTAGAAGTCGTAGTCCGACGGGTCGACCCCCAGGAGGGAGCAGGCGACCAGGGCGGCGGTCCTGGCCGCCGACTGGGTGTCGAGCTGGGTGAGCGGGTCGGCCGAGAAGTATACCCTGCCGTGCCCGGGCTCGACCCTAACGCTTAGCCTGCTGAGCACCCCCTCTCCGCCCGTGGTGACGGCCGGGACCGAGAGAGATGCCTGCCCGGGGTAGGCCGCCGGCCCGGCCGAGCTGAGGGCCGCAGCCGCAGAAGAGCAGATCGAGATGAGCAGGAGGGCCCCGGCCAGCGACGCCCTCCGCTCCGCCAACTCACAGGCCCCCCATCACGTCCCCCAGGGCGTCCATCCACCAGTTCAGGAGTTCCTTCCTCCGCTGCTCGATCTGCTCCTCCGTGTAGTACGCCAAGGAGGACGGGTCCCCCCAGCTGTCTATGGACTTCGAGACCTCCGACTCCCACACGCCAGCCACGGTCTGTGACCTGATCCAGTCCACCGGGTTCTCGTCGGCGGGGGCGGCGGGCGCGGGCCAGTCCTCCCTCCCCGAGAACCTAACGTGGACCAGCCCCGTCTCGTCCACGATCGCCTCCTCCAGGGAGACCGATTGAAGCTCTAGGCGGCCCGCCCTGCCCTCGGACCTCAGGCCCTCCAGCCAGGACGCCGCAGACTCGCCCCCAGGCAGCCTCCTCAGAACCGCTGACAGGGACTCTGGATCCCTGAAGACCAACTCACCCCTGGTCTCCACCTGGCTCAAATCTCCGCACCAGAGGGGAGATCTCTCCCCGCCTATTTACCCCTTCCCAGCGCCCCGTCGGACCTCTGGCAGTATCGCGCTTGACTGTCGTGCGGAGAGCTTATAAATTGTCTCCGCGTGCCCAGAGGGGTTCCATTGCAGGAGGAGCGAGTCTGCCAGCTCGCGCTGGTTTCTGGCAGCTTCACCGACGCACTCACGGCCGCGCTTAGGGAGAGACAGGTCCACGGTCTCGTCCTGATATTTCGGCGGGAGGAGATGGAGGCAGTGACAGCCCAGTCCGATGTCCTCAGCGCCCTGCTGAGCCTCCCAATAAAGCTGGTTCCCTACCAGGACTCCAAAAGCCCCGAGGAGATGGCCACCATCATGAGAGAGGCCATGAGGGAGCTGTGCGAGGAGTACACCTCCATCGAGGTCAACATAGGGGCGGCGGACAAGAGCCAGGCCGTCGCCGGCCTCCTTGCGGCCATGGCCCACGGCCTCCCCTGCTTCGACGTCGTAAACGGGAGGATAATCAGCCTCCCCACCCCGCCCAACGGCCTCAGGGTCGGGCTCAGCGAGGAGAAGCTCAGCATCCTCGCCGCACTCTGGTCCGAGGGGGGGAGGGTGGAGGGGCTCGACAACCTGTCCCAGAAGACCGCCATGAGCCGGGCCCTCCTGAGCTACCACATCAGGGGGTCAGAGAGGACCCCGGGCCTGGAGGCCATGGGCTTCGTGAAGGTGACGAGGATCGGTCGAAAGACCGCGGTGGAGCTCACCCCCCTCGGCAGGCTGGTTGCGGCCTCGATCGGGTGATCCCCTTGAGGCTCGTCATAGTGGGCCCCCCGGGGGCCGGAAAGGGAACCCAGTCGGCCCGGATCTCGTCCAAGTATGGGATACCCCACGTGTCCACGGGAGACATGTTCCGCGAGATCCTCAGGAGGGAGGACGAGCTGGCAAGCAGGGTGAGGAGGTACGTGGAGTCGGGCGAACTCGTGCCGGACGAGCTCGTGGTGGAGATGGTCAGGGACAGGATATGCAGGCCTGACTGCGAGAGGGGGTTCATCCTCGACGGGTTCCCGCGGACCCTGTCCCAGGCCGAGGCGCTGGACAGGATGCTCAGGGAGGCCAACAAGGATCTCGACGCCGTGCTCTACCTGAGGGTGTCGGAGGAGGCCGTCGTCAGGAGGCTCTCCAGGAGGAGGGTCTGCGAGAGCTGCGGGGCCATCTACCACCTGGACTACAGCCCCCCCAGGGTGCCTGGCGTCTGCGACCGCTGCGGGGGGAGGCTCGTCCAGAGGGACGACGACAGGGAGGAGGTCGTGAGGGAGAGGCTCAGGGTCTATCACAGGCAGACCGAGCCCCTCGTGGGGTATTACAGGCAGAGAGGCATCCTCATCGAGGTGGACGGGTGCAAAGAGATAGATCAGGTTTGGGAGGACATCCAGAGGGCCCTGGATCCGATAGCTGCCCAGGGAGACTGCTGAGTGGAAAAGCGTTTTTGACTCCCGGCGGCATCTCGCCCCGATCCCAGATGGGGGAGGTCCCAGAGGAGGTCCTGACCGTATCGAAGAAGGGAAAGGTCGAGGTCAGAACGCTGGTCAGGAGGGGGAGGTTTGCCCTGATCGAGTATCGAGACCCGGACACGATGGAGAGGACGGAGGACAAGTACAAGCTTGTGCTTCTGGGAGACGACGGCACCGTGGAGGAGTACTTCGTGCTGCCGCTGAGGCAGTCTCACAGACGTCTGCTGGTGATCCCGAAGGAGAAGAAGGGCGAGAGGTTGATGGTTTGGAACCCGAACTCAGAGAGGGCGGAGCCCATGTTCCCCTGAGGGTCTGCGCGTCCTCAGGTAGATTCTCCGGCCATTAAGTAAATGTTTTAAACAAATTGGTCCACAGCCTCTCCACGTGGGTCAGGGGCTGGAGAAGAAGGCCATAGAGATCTCAACACTGTCTGTGGTCACCGCCCGACCGGAGGACGCCATTCTCAAGGCCGCGAAGGTCATGACCAGGGGCTGGTTCAGGCGCCTCCCCGTCCTCCAGGACGGAGAGGTCGTGGGGATAGTGACGGCCAGGGACGTCCTCAAGGCCATCTCAGAGGCCATCTCTCCAGATGCGGGAAGGGCCTGCGTCATAGAGGCCCTTAGGAAGCCTCTTAGAAGCGTCCTCCACTCTCCACCGGCCATCGTTGATCCATTCGCGCCGATCAGAGAGGTCCTGAACGCCGTGCTCTCGACGGACGCGGGGGCCGCCCTCGTGGTGGACGAGAGGGGGAGGCTCCTTGGCATAGTGACCGAGCGGGACCTCCTCAACGCGCTCAAGGATGCCGTAGAGGTTCGCGAGAGCGTCAGGGAGATAATGACCCGCGAGGTCAGGACGCTGCGCCCGGAGGATCCGGTCCACAAGGCAGTCAGGGGGATGGTGGAGGGGGGGTTCAGGAGGTACCCAGTGGTGGATGAGGTCGGCAAGCTCGTCGGGATAGTGACGGCCAGGGACCTCGTCGCCCTGGCCTCGGGCTGTGAGGAGGACCCGTCCGCCTCCGACGCCTTCTTCGGTCCAGTGAGGAGGGTGATGACCGAGAGTCCTCTGAAAGTCAACCCTCAGTTCGGCGTCATGGCCGCCGTGAGGAGGACCACCGAGGCGGGGGTGGGGGCCCTGCCCGTGGTCACGGCCGGCAGGCTGGTCGGGATAGTCACGGAGATGGATCTCCTGAGGGCCATAGCCAGGCACCTGGAGTAGCCCCGCGGCGCGTGCTTAGCCCACGACGGCGGTCTCTCCGGCTGAGACTCCCCTCTCGAACCTCTCCGGAAGGAAGGGGTCCAGCGGGAGGTCTGGAGTCTCGCCCGATATCAGCTGGGCCACCAGGTGGGCGGTGGCCGGTCCCATCATGAAGCCGTGGCCGCTGAAGCCGTTGGCCTGGACGAAGCCCTCGACCCCCCTAACCGGACCCGTTATCTGGTGGGCGTCGGGCGTCACGTCGTAGAGGCCCGCCCACTGCCTGACCACCCTGATCCCCCTCAGGGAGGGGAGGTACGTTGAGAGGAGCCTGGTCATCGTGACGAGGAACCTGAGGCTGGACCTGAAGTTGTACCCAGGCCTCTCGTTGGGGTCGCCCCAACCCCCGATTATGCCGCCCCTGGAGGACTGCCTGAAGTAGACGTTGTCGTGGAAGGATATCACCATTGGGCGGAGGAAGGGCTTCACAGGCTCTGTCACGAGTATCTCGTGCCTGTACGGCCTGTTCGGAAGCCTCACCCCGGCCGTCTCTGCGATGGGCCTCGACCACGCCCCGGCCGCGTTGACGACCCAGTCGGCCCTGACCACCCCCCGGGGGGTCTCCACCCCCCTGACCTGGCCGTCCTCGACCACGACCCTCCTCACCTCGTTGAACGTGAATATCTCGGCCCCCAGCCTCTCGGCAGCCCTGGCGTAGCCGTACGTCACCTTGAAGGGATCGGCGTACCCGTCCGTTGGATTCCAGGCCGCGCCGATGGCCCCTATCCCCTCGACGTCCAGCTCAGGCACCACTTCCCTGATCTCCCCAGGCTCGAGCCACCTCACGGGGAGGCCCAGGGACCTCTGAATCCTCATGTTCCTCTGGAACTGCCTCACCTCCTCCTCGGTCTTGGCGATGATCAGGTAGCCCCCCTGCCTGTACCCCGTGTCCACCCCCAG
Organism: uncultured Nitrososphaerota archaeon; assembly: GCA_964594835.1. Classification (GTDB taxonomy): domain Archaea; phylum Korarchaeota; class Korarchaeia; order Korarchaeales; family Korarchaeaceae; genus DRBY01. The sequence goes on along the minus strand of CAZQNA010000001.1, from coordinate 202,600 downwards.
CTCCTGGTCCAGGTTCTTGTAGATCTCGACGCTCTTCATGGCAAGCCTGACGTGGTCCTCCGTGGCCCACTGCTGCCTTATCCCACCGGGACACCGCCCCGTCGAGCCGGAGGCTATGTAGGAGCGGTCGAAGACCGCCACGCTCAGCCCCCTCGCGGAGAGGTAGTAGGCCGTGGCGCAGCCCACTATCCCCGCGCCTATCACCACGACGTCGTATCTCTCCCTAGGCCGCCTCAATCCTCCCCCCCTCCCCCAGACTCCGACTCGCCCTCCGTCGACTCGATCAGGGCGAGGTGACCTACGGGCACCGGGACGATGGGGGGCCTCACGCGCGGGAGCCCCCTCATCACCTCCGCCGTGGGGACCCCGAGCTCCCTCGCGAGTATCCCCGCCGCCAGCCTGAGGCAGGTCCTACCCTGGCAGGGCCCCATCCCTATCCTCAGAATCCTCTTGAGCTCCTCGAGGGTCCTCGCCCCGTAGACCCTTATCGCCTCCACGACCTCGGCGGCCGTGACGTCCTCGCACCTGCAGATCGTGATCTCGTCCTCGCGCGCCATGCCTCACCCCTCCCCCCTCTCCGGCGGGAGAATGGCCCTCACGGTGTGAGCCAGCTCCCTCGGCACCCTGACCGTCACCATGGAGGTCCTGTCCTTCGACGTCACGGCCCTCACCACCTCGGCCCTGGCCACCCTCCTCCCCACCCTGTCCAGGGCCCAGACAACCTCCCCCCTCTCGGGCACGGGCAGGAACTCGTACGGGACTGACACCTCGGCCCACTCCCCGTCGAGCTTCACCATGAAGATCGCCAGACCCGGACAGGCCAGGACGCAGGTCCCGCACCCTATGCACGCGTCCCAGTTGCACCTAGGCGGGGTCGTGACGGAAGGCTTGATGACGGCCTTGACGGGGCAGACCCAACGGCAGGTGTCGCAGGGTATCTCCTCGTGGCACTCTATGACCGCGACGGCCCTCCCCTCTGCCTTCTCGTCCGGCGGCAGGAGGCTGGACAGCACGTCCTCAGGGATAACGCCGGGCTCGCTCATCCGATCACCTCCCTTGCCCTCTCCCATATCCTCCGCTTTCCCCTCACGACCCTCTCGCTGAAGGGACCCCTCCGGAACTCCTCGAGCTGGTGAAGGGCCTCTTCTATGACCTCCCGGGCCCTGTCCGAGCCAATCCCGAGTTCGGCGGCCGCGTCGGCGCCCGCCACCCGCCCCTCGAGCATGGCCGTGGTGGCCTCCTCTATACCCGAGGAGTCCCCGGCCACGTACATCCCCTCGACGGTGGTCCTCAGGAGTACGTCGTGCACGGGGACGGGCCCTCCAAGCTCCGGGACGTAATCCCACTCCGCGCCGGCCTGTCTCGGGATCTCGGTCGAGGGGGTCAGCCCCACTGCCAGCACGATCATGTCGACGTCGAACTGCTCCTCTGTGCCCTCCATGGGCCTGAAGTTCTCGTCCACCCGGACCACCTCAGCGGCCTCGACCCTCTCCCGGCCGATCGCCCTGCTGAGGGTGTGCCTCAGGAGGATCGGGACCCCCATCCTCCTGACCTTGGCGGCGTGCACCGCGTACCCGCCGATCTTGGGCATGATCTCCACGATCGCCTCCACCCTCACGCCAGCCTGGAGGAGCTGGTAGGCCAGTATGAGCCCCACGTTCCCGGCCCCGACCACCAGCGCGCTCTCCCCAGGCACGACCCCGAAGACGTGCATGAGGGTCTGCAGGCCCCCGGCCCCCATCACCCCGGGGAGGTCGTTGTTCGGGAAGGGGATCATGTTCTCCATGGCGCCGGTGGCCGCGACGACCGCGTCGGCCCTGACCCTCCAGGGCCCCTCGGGCGTGCTTATCACGACGTCGTGGGCGGATCCCACGTAATCGGCGACCACCGTCGCCCTAGTCAGCCAGGTGACCCTCTCCCCGATCTCCCTCAGCTCCCTCAGGAGGATCCTGGCTATCTCCACCCCCCTCACGCCGGCGTAGTTCTCCCTCGAGCCGAAGAACTTGTGGGTCTGCTTGATCAGCTGGCCCCCCGGCCTGAGGTTCTCGTCGGCTATGGCCACCCTCGCCCCCAGCCTGGCCGCCTCTATGGCGGCCGAGAGCCCCGCCGGCCCCCCGCCCACGATCAGGAGGTCGACGTCCAGCTCTCCCGCCTTGGCCGCCGGCGGCGGGGCCCTCGGGAGCTCCCCGAGGGGCCTCTGCCTCCACACCTCCATCCCCTCCCTGACCGGGGTGATGCAGGTCCTCACGTTCGGGACTCCGTCGACCGTCATGAGGCACGAGGAGCACTTTCCGATTCCGCAGAAGAATCCCCTGGGCCTCAGCCTCCTCGGGCTCCAGCCCAGCGTCATTATCCCCTCCGCGACCAGCGCGGCCGCGACGCTCTCGAACTCGAAGGCCCTTATCCTCCTCCCCTCAAAGGTGAACTCGACCTCTCTACCCCTCTCGAACTCGAGTATTGGGTGTGAGACCAGCCTCCGCGGCAAATCGGATCGTGGGGGGCTCCGCGAGTAGAAACGTAAAAGACTTCAAGTCAGGGCAGGGACGTCCCCCCGCCCTTGGGAAACTCCGCGAGCCTGTGAGCGAGCCTCACAGGGGCGGGGACCCTGGTTCCTCCCCGGAATCTCTTGAAGAGTCTTAAAGCTCCCTCAAGGGAGATCTTGTGGCCTGGAGACACGTACACGGGCTTGCCGCCGGGCCTGATGGGGACCGCCCACCCCACCTGCCGGGTCATGTAGATCAGCTCCTCCCCCCTCGGCCTGCCGACCAGCCTCCTCTTGGCGACGCCGACAGACGGGACGTCCAGGCAGACGCCCAGGTGGCTCGCCTCTCCGAAGAACGTCGGGTGGGCGATGCCGTGCCCGTCGACCATTACGGCGTCGAACTCCAGCCTGGACAGCACCCTCGCGACGGCCGGGAACTCTCGGAAGGCCAGATACGTCGGCACGTAGGGCATCTGAGCCGGGGAGACGTTTATAGAGCCGTCCACCACCCTGAGCTCCTCGTCGACCACCACGACGGCCCCCCTGGCCACCTCGATCGGGAGGCCCCCCTCGCCGCGCTCCCAGCGATACGCCACGTCTGCCCCCGCCACGAGGGAGGCCTCCTCGAGCTCGCCCTCCAGTATCACCCTCTCGGCGAGGATGCGCTGGGCCCTCCTCATCTCGGCCAGGACTGGGCTCGCCTCGAGCTCGTCTGCCGGGACCAGCCTGCGGGAGAGGTCTACCACCCTGCCGTCCCTGACCTCCACCCCCTCGGCCCTCAGGGCGGCCTCGGCCCCCCTCAGCACCTCCCCCCTGGAGGACACGACCCGGTGCCACGGGACCCCGTAGGGCCCACCCATGACGGAAATGACCTCAGCTACGGCCTTGGCGGCCCTGAAATCTCCTAAGGCCCTGGCTATCTCTACGAAGGTGGTCAGCCTCCCCCTGGGGACCGACTCCGCGGCCCTCAGGATCTCCATGTAGACGGGCCCTGGGCGGAGCGGCACCTGGCGGCCGACGGTGGTGGTGGCTATAAGGTGGAACCTCGGCTTTATTTCCCACCCGGACGCGCGATCCGCGTGCGCGTCAGCGTGAAGCTCTTCGCCTCGTTCAGGGAGGCGGCGGGTCGGTCCCAGCTCGAGTTGGAGCTGGGAGAGGGCTCGAAGGTGGAGGACCTCGTGAGGAAGCTCGACGGCCTGGTTCCCGGGATATCCGAGAGGCTTAGGGAGGGGCGCGCGATAGTGGCGGTCAACGGACGCTTCGCCAGGCCTGGAGACCCGCTGAGGGAAGGGGACTCGGTCGCGGTCTTCCCCCCCGTGTCGGGCGGTGGTCCGAAGGTGGGGCTGTTTCGAGAGCTTCCCTCCCTGGAAGAGCTGTTCTCGGAGGTCTCTCCGGGGGCGGGAGAGGCCGGGGCGGTGGTCATATTCGTGGGGGTCGTCCGGGGGAGCTCGGCCGGCGAGAGGGTGCTCAGGCTGGAGTACGAGGCCTACGAGGAGATGGCCCTCAGGGAGATGGAGGCCATACGAGAAGAGGCGCTCAAGAGGGCCGGGGTGAAGGAGGTGGTGATCTACCACACCGTCGGAGCCAGGGAGCCGGGGGAGCGGGTGATGCTCGTGGCCGTGGCGTCGGAGCACCGGCAGGAGGCCTTCGAGACCCTGGCCGGGATCGTCGACTCTGTCAAGAGAAGGGTCACCATATGGAAGAAGGAGGTCACGGAGGGGGGAGGCCGCTGGGTCGAGGAGGGGACCCCCTGGGGGTAGGGGGTTTTTTACCTCTAGGATCACCGGGCCTCCGATCGGATTGAGGGTTGTCGACCCGTTCGATCGGCCGGTCTACAACGTCAGGATATCCGTAACCAGCGCCTGCAACTTCTCCTGCTTCTACTGTCACAGGGAGGGCTACGTCCCGAGGGGAAGAGAGATGACCCCGGACGAGATAGGCAGGATAGTGGGGGTCCTGGCGCGCCACGGGGTGCACAAGGTGAAGCTCACCGGGGGCGAGCCGACCGTGAGGGACGACATAGCCGAGGTCGTGCGGAGGATCTCCGAGGTCGGAGGGATAACCGACCTGAGCATGGTGACCAACGGATCTAGGCTGGCAGGGCTGGCCTCCGAGCTGAGGGAGGCCGGGCTGGACAGGGTGAACGTGAGCCTGCCCAGCCTGCGGCCGGAAAGGTTCAGGGAGATAACCAGGGTGGACGCCCTCAGAGACGTCGTGAGGGGGATAGAGGCCGCCTCGGCCGAGGGGTTCAGGCAGCTGAAGCTGAACAGGGTCCTCCTGAGGGGAGTCAACGACGACGAGACGCCCGATCTGATCGAGTTCGCCAGGCGCGTGGGGGCCGTTGTCCAGCTCATACAGCTGGAGGACGCGGATCCTGACTCCCCCCTCATGAGGAGGTACGGGATCTCCCTGGACCAGCTGGTGGAGACCGTCAGGGGACTCGGGGGTCGGCTCGTCCACATCAGGCACGACATGCAGAACCGGCTCGTTTTCGACGTGGGCGGGGTCGAGGTGGAACTCGTGGGCCCCATGGGGAACCCAGACTTCTGCGCCAGGTGCACGAGGATCAGGATAACGAGCGACGGCCGATTCAAGCCGTGCCTGTTCTTGGAGGACAACACGGTGGACTTCCTGGGGCCCATGAGGGCCGGGGCCAGCGACGAAGAGCTAACCCTGATATACCTCAGGGCCGTGTCCCTGAGGAAGCCGTACTTCGGGTGGGTCATCCCGGTGGCGAGGGCGGAGGCCGCCGCGGGGGGAGGTGCCGTTGGACGTTAGGATGGTCGACATAACGGGGAAGGGGGACGTCTTCCGGATCGCCAGGGCCCGTGGATTCATCAGGCTGACCGAGGAGAGCCTGAGGAGGATAAGGGAGGGCAGGGTGGAGAAGGGAGACGTATCCTCTGTTGCAAGGGTGGCCGCCATAATGGCGGTCAAGAGGACCCCTGAGCTCGTGCCCCTCTGCCACCCCATTCCCATAACGGGGGTCGAGGTCGAGTTCAGGACCCTGGAAGAGGGGGTAGAAATCGAGGTGACGGTCAAGAGCGTCGGGAAGACGGGCGTAGAGATGGAGGCCCTCGCGGGGGTGTCGGCCGCTCTCCTTGCGGTGTGGGACATGGTAAAGCGGTACGAGAAGGACGAGCGTGGACAGTACCCCTACACCAGGATTGAGCGGATTGAGGTGCTCGAGAAAGAGAGGGGAACCGTGTGATCCAGCCCGTCCTCAGGCCCTCTTCTCCGATCTCGCCCGGGCCCTTATGAGCCTCAGGCCCTTGGGGGTTATGTAGACCCTCCCGCCGGCTCCCTGCCTCTTCACCCTAATGTACCCCTTGCGGGAGAGGAACTTCAGGACGAAGTCCCTGTACTCCCTCTTGGGGATCAGCTCGCTGGCTGGCACACCCTCGTCTCCCGCCTCCGCGACCTCTCTAAGCATCCGAATGTGGGACTCCAGCAACATATCCTATCACGGTGTTATCCACCAGCCAGATTAAAACTCAACGGAGGTTATATGAGGGGGCGGTCAGGAGGGCCCAGCGACCCTCACCGACGCCACCCTCACCAGCGGAGAGATCACGCCCATCACGGACCTCTTCTCCCTGCCCACGGCCTCTATCCCCTTCATCAGGTCCACGAGGCGTATCCCAAAGCTGGCCTCCTTGACTCCAGTCTTAACCTCGCCGTCCTCGATCAGGAACCCCATGTACACCATACCGCTGAATTCCCCGTTGGCCAGGTTGGGCCTGTCCTCGGTCAGCTTCAGCAGTATCCCCCTCCTCACGTCCAACAGGTCCTCCTCCGAGACCTCAAGTTTCGGGGCCTCGAGGACGACGTTGTGCGATCCCACGCCGGGGAGCGAGTCGAATGACCTTGTCGCGTTTCCGGTGGACTCTGCCCCCATCCTCCCGGCCGTGTAAGAGTTGTGGATGTAGTTGGTCAGGACTCCCCCCTCAACCACCGGCGTCCTCCTTGTGGGGACCCCCTCGCCGTCGAAGCTGGCGCTGGCCTCTCCCCCGGCGAGCGTCCCGTCGTCCAGCAGCGTCACGGCCTCGGAGGCTATCCTCTGGCCGAGCTTCCCCGTGAGAAAGCTCCTGCCGTAGACCACGTTCTCGCCGTTCGCGGCCGACGAGACGACGAAGCCGATGAAGGGCCCCATGGTGAGGGGGTCCAGCACCATCGGGTAGGTGCCCGTCTCGACCCTGACGGCGTCGAGGAGGGCGGACGCCAGCTCTCCGGCCTGAGACCCCACCCAGGTGGGGTTGATCTCCCTCAGGAACCGGCCGGAGTTGACCTCAAAGCCAGAGCTGCTCCTGTCTCCGTCCCTCGCCGCGACGAACGCGTAGAGGGACGTGGAGGTCCTCCTCTCCGACACGCCCACGCCGCGGCTGCTGACCACGGCCACCTCCTGGGCCGAGGCGCTCATGGCCCCGCCGACCGAGACCACCCCCCGCTTTGAGCTCGCCGCGGATATCATCTCTCCGGTGTACTCCACGGCCTCAGCGACGTCTAGCTCGGCCACCCTTGGGTCGAAGAGACCCTCCACCCGGGTCGGCCGACCCGGGTCCGGGAGACCCCTGAAGTGGGGGTCTGGCCTGCTGGCCACGGCGTTCCTGACCGACTTCTCGGCCACCTCGAGCGCGTCGGCCAGGCTGGTGGCGTAGGCGAACCCCACCTTACCCCCCACGACGGACCTGACCCCGACTCCCGAGACGACCTCGGACCTCGCGGTCTTCACCTCTCCCTTCTCCACCTCGACGGTGATCCTCCTGCCGGACACCAGGAAGGCCTCAGCCTCCTCGGCGCCCGCGGAGGTCGCCCTCCTGACGGCATCCTCCCCCAGGCCAAGCAGATCGACCATCCCGATCACCTCATGCCCCCGAACACGACCCGGTCAACCAGGATGTGGGGGGACCCTGTCGTCACGGGCACCCACTGTCCGAACTTCCCGCAGTGCCCAGGGTCGTACTCGAGATTCCTACCCACGGCGGAGATGTTGTGGAGTATCTCGAGGATCGTCCCCGTGATGGCGACCTCCCTGAGCCTCTCGACGCGCTCCCCGTTCTTGACGCGCCAGCCGCCCTCCGCCTTGAACACGAACTCCCCCTTCGCGGGATCCGTGTACCCGTAGAGGCTGCCGACCGCGTATATCCCATCCCTCACCTCCGAGAACATCTCGTCCACGGTCCAGTCCCCCGGCTCGATGAACGTGTTGCTCATGCGGACGATGGGCGGGCTGGAGTAGTCCGTCGCCCTGCCGTTGCCGGTGCTCGACGTCCCCATTCGGCTGGCCGTCTCGAGGTTGTGCATGAAGGAGGTCAGGACGCCCCCCCTGACGAGGTACTTCTTCACGGCCCTCGACCCCTCCGAGTCGAAGGCGTATGACCCGTAGAGGCCTGGGAGGGTCGGATCGTCGGCGACGTTCACGATCTCCCTCCCGACCCTCTCCCCGACCCTCCCCTCTAGTATGCTCATCTTGGCCAGGACCTCGTCTGCCTCACAGGCGTGGCCGAACGCCTCGTGTATGAAGACCCCCGCGAGCCTCGGATCGAGTATCGCCTGGAACGGCCCGGCGGGGGCCGACTTGGCAGAGAGGAGATCCACGGCGCGCCTGGCGGATTCCTCGCCCATGCCGAGTGCCTTGTCCGTCTGGACCACCTCGAAGCCCCCGAGCCCTCCGACGCTCTCGAACGCCCTCTCGGTCGTCCCGGCCTCGTGGGCGAACACCTGGACGGCGGCCCGGGTCCTCATCACCTCCTGGGTCACCCTCGTCCCGATCGTGTTGGCCACGCTCTCACGCGAGACCGTGTCGACGTAGGCGACGTTCACGTTCTTGACCCTCTGGTCCACGGCCCTGGCCGAGTCGTTGATCCCCATCGTGAACTCGATCTTCCGAGAGACGTCTACCTCTCTGGGGTCCACCCTCGCCGAGGTCTCCCAGGAGCCGGTGGTGGGCTCTCCCGAGATGTTGAACCTCTCGGACTTCAGCTTGGAGGCGGCCTTTGCCAGCTTAACCGCCTCCTCGACGGCCCCGAGGGCAGCTGACTCGTCTCCGCCGTGGACGGTCGAGAAGCCCCAGGCGCCGCCAACGAACGCCCTTATGCCGAAGCCCTCGCGAACCCCGGTGTTGAGCTCCCTCAGGGTGCCATCCACCACGACGAGGCGGGTGCTCTCGACCCTCTGCCACCTGACCTCGGCGAACTCGGCGCCGAGGGACTCGGCCCTCTCAACAAGCCTCTCAAGGTCGGGCATCGACCGCGCCCGCTGGGAGACCCCTCAAATAGTTTGCAGTTGAGGAGGTCTATCTCACGACCTCCTCAACGTCCCTCCACCACTTCTTCTTGGTCCCGGCCTTCGCCCTCTTCTGCCACTTCTTGGACTTCGGCTCCTCTTCGATCCTCTTCAGCAGAAGGTCAACCTTCTGGTGGACCACGTCTCGCTCCTCCGCCTTGAGCCTGCCCTCCTCGACCATCTGATCCGCGTACTTCTTGACCAAGTTCAGGTTGTTAACAGCGTCGTACCAGAAGCCCCAGTCCTCTGACAGGAGCCGTGCGATGTACCCGGCGTTGATCCTGCCGTCTCCCTCCTCCTCGGCGATCTCGTGGGTCAGGAAGAGCACTATAAGGTCCACCAAATCCTTTGGATTGATCTCGTGGATCTGGAGCTTCTCGAGAACCACGTCGGTCGGAGAGATAGCGGGGAAGCTGAGCTCGAGCCTCCCCTCACCGGGCTTGCTCCCGAAGGGAACGTCGTGGCTGAACTCCAGCTTGTCGAAGAACACGTCCACGTGGTACTTCCCCTGGGGGTGGTAGTAGATGAGCCTCCTGTCACCGAAGAGGGCGTTGATCATTTTGTCGGGCAGGAACTTCAGCTCCTTCTCGAAGAACTCCTTGATCTTCTTCTTCTGCTTCTTGTAGGCCATCACGTCCAGGTCGGTGAACATTGGGACGCCAGCCCCGAACCTCGTCTGGTGGATCTCCCGGGCCCTTGGGTTGTCCTGGGTGTGGACGTAGACGGCCATGGCCCCCAGTATCCTGATCACTATCCCCTTATCCTGGGCCCTCCTCACAATGTCCACGCACTCCTGGACGAACTTCTCGGGATCAAGCTCGACGAAGTGTATCCTCTCGTGACCCTCAGCCATGCGGGCACCCCTTGGTACTCAGCCCTCGATCTTCCACCAGTTCTTGAGGCCCTCCTCCGTGAGCTCCACGACGAAGCCCCTGAGGATGCCCTCGCTGTACTCGCTGCCGGGGTTGAGCACAACCGTCCTGCCGATCTTGTCGCTGGCGTAGCTCTCGTGGATGTGGCCGTGAAGTCCCAGGATGGGCTGATACTTCTCTATGACCTCCCTGACGGCCTTCGAGCCCACGTGAACCAGCACGGGCTTTCCGCCGATGTAGACGGGCTTGAGGTCCTTGGTCAGCTTGGGCGCCAGGTCGAGCTTCGTGTTCCAAGGCGGGCAGTGGAAGTTGAAGATGATCTTGTCGAAGTCGGTGTAGCCCTTGTCCATCGCCCACTTGATCTTCTGATCGAGCATCTTCTTCAGCTTGGGCTCGGGGGCCTCCCTCGGAGTGTTCCAGGGGGTCGGGTTCACGTACTCGTGGCTTACAATCGCGTACCCCAGGGGGACCTCCACCACCTTGTCGAGGGGGTAGACGATGCCCCTGTCCTCGTAGGACTTGATGACCTCGTCGATGTACTGCTCGTCGTCGTTCCCAGGCATCACTATGGGGAGGACCTCGTTCAGGTTCAGCTTCTCGATGATGAGGTCCAGCCACTTCTTCATCCTCTCCTTCATCAGCCTCTCAAAGAGCTCGGCCTGCTTCTTGGGGTCCGCCGCTATCTCTTGGATCTCCTCGGGCGTCGCAACGATGTAGTAGTAGCTCAGCCCCTCGATGAAGTCCAGGAGCTTCTGGAGCTCCTCCTTGCCCTTGGCCTTCCTCTTCTGGCCCAGCACCTCAGTCTCATAGTGGTCCCCGTAGTCGTACACCGGGACTATGGCCTTGCCGGTCAGGTCTCCCGCGAAGATCAGGACGTCAGCCTTGTACACCTGGACGGCGCTGAGCCACTTCCTCCACACCACGGTGTTCCCGTGGGTGTCCGCCGAGAAGAATATCCTGAAACTCTCCAACACAACCCACCTCTCCCTATCGTCGGGGCCGCTAAACCAACTCCGACCCAAATAAAGGTTGAAGTGTGTGAGGGGGCAATTCGGATGTCAGACAAGACACTCCAGGGGATGAAAGCAGCCAAAAAGGGAAAAAGGAGGGGGGAGATCCCTCAGGCGGGCGGGATCTCGGTGTAGATGGTTCTCACGTCGATTCCACGCCTCTGGTTGTACGCCAGGAAGCCCATGAAGATGAAGGCGCCGAGACCCATCCAGAAGGCCTGGTGCAGAGCGATCATCAGCCTGAAGCCGCCGAAGTAGTAGAAGATCTCGTGGGTGGCGACGAAGAAGAAGAAGAAGTTCACAGCGAACGCGTAGGCGCCTATGATGCTGAGGATCGGGATCCCGCCGATCTCCCACTTGTACGGAGCCTTCTCGTAGAGGTCAGACCTGAGGAACGGCAGGACCGCGGCTGCCAACGAGGCCATCATGACGGCGAACTGGTACAGGTTGGTCGTGTCCGCGGCGGCGGCCCAGTCACCCTGGGCGGTGAGCCAGACGCCCACGATGCCTCCTATCATCGTGAGGATGATGGCCCAGTGCGGGCTGTGGAACCTCTCGTTGACCGAGGCGAAGACCTCCGGGAAGAACCTGTCGAACGCCCAGGCGAAGACCATCCTGCTGGCGACGACGAAGAACGCCGGGATGTCCTTCAGCAGGATGATGCCGACTATGGTGCCGTTGAGCACCTGGAGCCACTCCATGCCCTTCGGGACGAGCGGGATTGTGAAGCTGGTGATGACCTTGTGGGGCAGCAGCCAGCTGGACGGCACGCCGAGCAGCTGAGCCACCCCGTCGGCTCCCAGCTTGTCCATCAGGTACGCGTAGAGCGCGGTGAAGTACACCCTATCGGTGGGTATGCCGTTGGCCCTGAGGTAGGCGAGGCCGTCGGCCGGGATTACGGACTCAGGCACCCTCCAGGCGCCGTAGACGAGGAACGGCAGGGCGATGTAGTAGGCCATGATGATGAGGGTGCCGACAACCTGAGCCACGAGCAGGGACAGGGCCGGGGACTTCAGCTCACCGCCGACGAACACGGCGGACACGATGCCGATGTAGGCCCAGATGGCGCCTATGCTGGCCTTCATCGTGCCGCCCCAGGTGAATGCGGCGACGGGCAGGTCTCCGTTCTGAATGCCGAGCCTGAAGGCCTCTTCGACTATCTTCTCATAGGCCCCAGAGCCGTAGATGGAGTTCCACCCAGCGACGGTGTTGCCGCCCCAGGCGCCGAGGATGAGCAGGTTGCTGAGACAACCTATGATCGCGATGACTCCCAGGACGTTGATGATCCAGCCGTAGATCTTCATTCCGAAGAGGGCTATGGCTCCGAACACTATGACGAACAGCAGGCCCAGCACCCAGTGTCCCTCGGTGCTGGCCATCCACTGGGCCCTCGCGAGCCAGGCCTCGCTCTTCAGGGCGATACCGGCCGCCGTGGCGGCGCTGACGAAGAAGTCGATGCTGTACCACGCTATAATTCCGTAGCTCAGCACCTCAGTGAACCAGAATCCCCAGGAGGCTAGGAAGCCCAGGGCGGGGCTCAGACCCCTGGTGATGAAGATGTAGTCGCCGCCGGTCCTGGGCATCATGGAGCCCAGCATGGTGTAGACGAGGGCGGTCGGGATCATGGCGAGGATGCCCGTAACCAGGAACGAGAAGGGCACGAAGGCGTCGGGGTGAGCGTAGGCCGCGATGATCGCCAGCTTGTGGATGCCTCCGCCGACGGTGTGCGTGAAGACTATCATGAAGGCCGTGAAGGGACCCACTGTCCTGACCAGCCCTGAAGCCCTCCTTACGAACAGGGTCGGGGTCTCAGACATCGCAATACACCCCCCTACAACCCCTATGTTCGACTTATGCCGTAAGATACGGCTGAATCCCTCAACGAAAGTCTATATTAAAACTCTTTCGACAAGATGACCCGCCCAGCCTCCATGAAACGTTTTAGTGAGCCGCTGACGGGTGCTGGAGAGCGGTGGTGATGGGTTGAAGCTGCGTGCAAAGAAACCGCACAAGGAGCTTGCTGAGGACATTGCTTTGCTAATAGAGGCGGCAGACGGTTATAGAGTTGGCCGAAATACTGACCTACGCAGGATAAGAGACGTTATGGACCGCCGGGCAAAGGAGTTGACCGACGTCTTCGCGGGGGGTTTGAGGAAGAAGTTTGAGAAGACCGCGGATTACGTGATCAATCTTCCCGCTATTGACCCAGTAGCCAGAAAATGGTCGGCCGTGTTCCTGGTGGTCAGGTTCCTCCTCAGGATCGCCCTGCTCGGATTCATGGTCAGCCTGATCGTGGTGACGCTCGGAAAGGACTGGGCCCCCTGGCTCCTTTACACCTCAACCGGCATACTCTACGTCGTCTTCTTCCTGAGGTGGTACAGCCTCGTCAAGCTCGAGGAGTTCTACATCCAGGAGTTCGCCAAGAGGCCCGGTCGCGACAAGATCCTCCGGGAGACCGTGAACCGCCTGATCAGGAAGCTGGCCCAGGTTATCAAGGAGCACGATCTCAATCCCAAGAAGCACAAGCTCCATCTCTTCAAGACGGACTACGAGGGGATCCGCGTGATCAAGAAGCCCAACATCCTGAGGGACACGTACGTGGTGGAGGTGCTGCTGGATGCCGCGGGCCAGCGTTAGGGTGGAGAGGAGCGTCATCAGACTGGGCGAGCCCATAACCGGGGTGGTCGAAGGCGACAGGGTCTACGCCGTGTTTTCGGTGTGGATGGCGTCGACCCTCCTGACGAGGGGGGAGGCGATCCCCAGCGCGAGGCTGCTCTACAAGGAGTCCTTCTGGCTCGAGCCCGGGAGGTTCGAGATACGCTACCCAGAAGGGCTTCCGCCCACCATCTCCACAAGGGCGCACAAGGTGAGGTGGTCGATAACCTTTGGGGTCCCCCGGCTGGGTGGGAAGATCCTGTTCCCGAGGTCGACCCTGCGGATAAAGGTCCTCCCCCCGATTCCGGATGAGGTAGAGGCTGACCTGGGCTGGCTGATCCTGAACAGTCGGAGGTTCCACCCCGACGACGAACTCCTCGGCAGAATCAAGGTCGAGGGCGTGGCCCCCGAGGACGTGACGGCCGAGCTGGTGGTGAAGGAGTGGCTCGAGGTGGACGGCGAGAGGAGGGAGTACACCTGGACCCTCGCCCCGGGCGACTCCGGCACGCTCGCCGGGGAGACGGCGATCAGGGTCGAGCTGCCGCACGACCCCACCGTCCCCAAGGACCTGTTCTTCTTCTACCCCTACACCTTCTCCGCCGACTTCGGCGGGATAAGGTTTGGAACGGAGACCTACCTCGTGGTGACCCTGCCCGAGGGCGTCAAGGAGGTTCCACTGCCCATATCTCCGAGGCTGCCTCGATTCGAGCCAACGAAGGAGAAGAGGGGTCCGCCGCTGTGGTGACGATAGATGGGCAAGCGAAAGACGCAGAGGGTTAGGGTTTGCCCCATCTGTGGCAGCACGAAGTTGAGGAAGGAGTCCCCCCTCTCGGGATGGCTCACGCCTGAGATCTGGGTGTGCCCGGACTGTGGGTACAGGGGGCAGATATACGGGGAGATAGAGGTGGAGGTCGGGGACGATGGGGCGAAGAAAGAGGAGAGGGAGGGATAGCGAAGACCGGCCGAGCCCTCACCTCAGCCTGATGTAGGCGTAGGCCTCCTTCGCGCTCTCAAAGGCGTAGTGTATGTGCCTGAAGTTCCTCCTGAACTCCGCCACGTCCTTGGCGACCTTCTTGGGATCTTCCTTGTCTATCAGGGCCCTCTTGAAGAACTTGGCTATCTCCTCCATGTCACCCTCCTTCATCCCGAGCCTCGTGACCTCCGACGTCCCCAGGCGGATTCCGCCGGGGTCTATGAAGCTCCTGCCCATCTTGATGTCCCAGGGCAGGAGGTTCCGGTTGACGATGATGTTCGCCTCCTCCAGCGTCTTCTCGGCCCACATCCCGCCTCCCAGGTCTGCGACCTCCACCATCACCTGGTGGCTCTCGGTGAAGCCCCTCTTCTCGCCCAGCACCTTGAATCCCTGGTCGTAGAGGGCCTGGGCCAGGGCCTTGGCGTTCCTGAGGATCTGATCCACGTAGGCCTCCCCGAAGGCCTTCAGCTCCGCCAGCGCCACGGCAAGGGCGGCGACGGCGTTCAGGTGGTGGTTGCTGAGCAGGCCGGGGAAGCAGGCCTGCTTGATCAGCTCGAACTTCTCGTCGTCGTTGGTCACCACGGCCCCGTGCTGGGGCCCAGGCAGCGTCTTGTGGGTGCTCATGGTCATGGTGTCGGCGCCCTCCCGGATGGGGTCCTGGAACCTCCCGGCACCGATGAGGCCGGCCACGTGGGCGGCGTCGTAGTTCACGTGGGCCCCGAGGGAGTGGGCCACCTCCGCTATCTCCCGAACGGGCTGCGGGAACAGGATCTCGGAGGCGCCGAACATGACCAGCTTGGGCTTGTACTTCTCGACCCTCTTGATGGTCCTGTCGACGTCGATGTTGAACTCCTCGTCGTTGAACGCGATGTACTCCACCCTCAGGCCGTGGACCGCCCCTGCGGTCCCGCCTATCCTTGTCCCCTTCTTCCCGTATAGCGGGCCCATGCTTATGTGGCCGCCCTTCGTGATGGGGAGGGCCATCATAACGTCTCCCGGCTGGGTGAAGGCGGTGTACACGGCAAGGTTCGCCATGACGCCGCTGATCGGCCTGACGTCCGCGTGTCTGACCCTGAAGATGTCCTTCATCAGGTCCATGGCCAGCTGCTCCACCTGGTCGATGTACCTGCAGCCGGCGTAGACGCGCTCGCCCACCCAGCCCTCGGCGTATCTGTGGCCGAAGTCCGACAGCAGCGCCTCCCGCACCGCGTAGCTGGTCACGTTCTCGCTGGCTATGAGGGGGATCGAGGAGTCAAACCAGGCGTGATGCTCCTCCAGGAGGGAGAATATCCTCTCGTAAGCCATCTTAGGATCCAATCGGGCACCCCTGGCTGCGGTCGGGGACATGGGATAAACGTTAACGAGAGGCCGGGTGGTGAAGCCCCACTCCCGAACCATAATTACCGACACCCTGCAGGCCGGGGAGATGCCCACCAGAGTGGTCTCGATCGTCGGGTCCCTGGCCGAGGAGGCCGCCCTCGAGGCCGCGGCCCAGCTGGGCTCCACGTGCCTGGTGGAGGGCGGGGATCTCGAGCCTCTGCCGAGGGGCGTCGTGAAGAGGATGGTCCTGCAGCGCGGGGCGGTGCTCGAGCACAGGGCGGCGGAGGTCGACCCGCTCACCCTGATCGCGGGATCCGAGGCCTGCGACCACGCGATCCTCGTGGGGCTCACCTCGCCGCTGGCCCTCAGGATACTCGCCGTCGAGGGAGAGGGCGAGGCCTGGGGGCTGGCCGACGAGCTGACGGTGGCTGTCACCTCGAGGAGGAAGATAGACGTCGAAGGCCTCAGGTTCGTGCCCATGGGGGAGCTGGGCGCCTTCATAGCGGACCTGCCCATCTACCCCGCCTGGCTCAACTGCGGGGAGTGCGGCTTCGAGACCTGCTTCGACTACCTCAGGGCCGCCGCCGGGGGTGAGGACGTCTTCTGCCCCCCGGGGGAGCCCAAGCCCACCGTCCTGAGGGTCAACGACAGGCCCGTCGGGCTCGTGAGGTTCGTGGAGCGCCAGCTGCGGGAGCTGGCGCTGGCCTACCTCAGGACCCTCAAGGGCGTCCCGAGGGACATTAAGAAGGTGGAGCTCCGCATCTCCCTGACCGGCGATGAGTGAGGTCGGCCGCCCGACCCTGAGGGAGTCGCCCCT
This sequence comes from uncultured Nitrososphaerota archaeon, assembly GCA_964594835.1. GTDB lineage: Archaea > Korarchaeota > Korarchaeia > Korarchaeales > Korarchaeaceae > DRBY01. The sequence continues at coordinate 186,186 of CAZQNA010000001.1, read as the reverse complement.
ATACGAGCGGCTCTCGGGCGGCGCGGTCAGGTGCTTGGTCTGCGAGAGGAGGTGCGTCCTTCGGCCGGGCCAGGTGGGGCTCTGCCAAACCAGGCTCAATCGGGAGGGCGCCTTGTACACGAGGGTCTACGGCGCGCTGAGCGCCCTGGAGAGCAGGCCAATCGAGATCAAGCCCTTCTACCACTTCTGGCCGGGCTCGAGCGCCACCACGATCTCGACCTGGGGCTGCAACTTCAGGTGCCCGTGGTGCCAGAACTGGCACCTCAGCCAGGTCGATCCGCCAGAGAACCCCAGGTACGTCCCCCCGGAGGACGTAGTAAAGACTGCCTTCGCCCTGGGGGATGAGGGGGTTTGCGTCAGCTTCAACGAGCCCACCATGCTCTTCGAGTACTCCCTCGACCTGTTCAGGCTCGCGAGGGAGAGGGGGCTGTACTGCACGTACGTCTCCAACGGGTACATGACCTCCGAGGCCCTGGAGCGCCTAGTTGAGGCCGGTTTGAACGGGCTGAAGATAGACATCAAGGGGGGAGAGCGGGCCTACGCCGTCTACGCGCCAGGGGCGGACTGGAGGGTCCCGTGGAGGAACGCCGATCTGGCCGTCGAGATGGGGGTCCACGTAGAACTCGTCTACCTCGTCATCCCCGGGGTGAACGACCGCGTGGAGGACCTCAGGGCCGCCGCCAGGCTCGCGGCGCGTCTGAGGGACGGAGACACGCCCATCCACTTCACCAGGTACTTCCCGGCCCACCGCCACAGCGCGCCCCCGACGCCCGTCAGCAAGCTGGAGCTGGCCTGCGAGGTTGCCAGAGAGGAGGGCGTGAGGTTCGCATACGTGGGAAACGTGCCCGGTCACAGACTCGAGAGCACCTACTGCCCGGACTGCGGCGAGCTCCTGATCAGGAGGTTCGGGCCCAGGGTCCTGGAGGTAAGGCTGAGGGACGGGAGGTGCCCGGGCTGCGGATCCGCCGTGCCCATCGTCGGGAGCGTGAGGGTCTCCCGGCGGTGACTGGCCTCACAGGCTCACGTCGATGACCGTCACCTCCGGCGGACAGTTCAGCCTGAGCGGGGCGAACGACCATCCAAGGCCCCTGTTGACGTACATCCACGCCCCTCCCACTCGATAGAGTCCGGCCACGTACCTCCTGCCGAGCCGAGATGGGACGTGGATGGGACCCAGCAGCGGGAACCTGACCTGTCCCCCGTGGGTGTGCCCGCAGAGTACGAGCCCCTCACGCCCCGTGAGGTCCGGCGCTACCTCTGGGGAGTGGGCCAGCAGCACCACTGGCTCCTCCTTGGACCCTTCGATCTCGGCCAGGGCGGATCTGACATCGTGCCTCCCCGTGTGGGGGTCGTCTACGCCAGCGAGCCACAGGGAGGCCTCCTCTGACTCGATGCGGATCCCGCGATTCGTGAGCACGACTCCCCCCGCCGCCTCTATCGCCCCCGCGATCTGCCTGGCAGAGGGCCCACCCCTCCCCGCGGCCCAGTGGTCCCAGTTCCCCAAAACGGCGTACACCGGGCCGATGCCGCACAGCTCAGAGTAGAACTCCTTGAGGGGCTCCCACCCGTCCGGTGCGTCCACGTGATCCCCGGTAACCGCTATCAGGCCGGGGGAGGCGGCCTCAACGGCCCTTAGCGCGGCCTCCTCCTTCGGCCCAACGCCGTGGAGGTGCAGGTCCGAGAGGTGAGCGATCCTCAGCGAGGCCCCAGACGAGCCCAGTCTCACCTCGAGCCTCTCGACCGTGACGTCGTTCAGCTCGGAGAACCTCGCGTAGGAGACCGTGGCCGCGGCCGCGGCCCCCAGGGCACCCAGGATGAAGGCCCTCCTCCCCAGCCTGAGTTCTCGCACTCCCCCTCCCTCCGGTCGGGGGGTCATAACTTTTTATAACGCCGTTAAATTCGGGGCTGAGTTAATCAGCGGGACAGCGGGTGAGGCCCAGATGCTAAGGGTCGAGAACCTCAGGGTCGAGGTGGAAGGCAGGGAGGTCCTGAAGGGGGTGGACCTCGAGCTCGGGGCCAGCGAGGTGGCCCTCCTACTGGGACCCAACGGCTCCGGGAAGTCCTCGCTCATCCAGACGCTCCTGGGGAACCCGAGGTATGTGGTCAGGTCTGGCAGGATCCTGCTGGACGGCAGGGACATAACCGACCTGCCGGCGAACGAGAGGGCGTCCCTCGGTCTTGGGGCCGTGTTTCAGATGCCCTCAAGGCTCAGGGGGATCAGGCTCAGGGACCTGCTCAAGAGGCTCGCGGAGAGGAGCGGGACCGACTACCAGCGACTCGTGAGGATGGCGGAGGATATGGGCGCGGCGCACCTGCTCGACAGGGACCTCCACGCCGGTTTCAGCGGAGGGGAGGTGAAGCGTGCCGAGGTTCTGCTCCTCGCCGCTCAGAGGCCCAAGGTGGCCCTCCTGGACGAGCCCGACTCTGGGGTGGACCTGGACAGCCTCCCCGTGCTCGGGAGATCCATAATGAGCGTGGTATCGGAGGACGGGGACAGGGCCCAAGAGAGGAGGTCCGCCCTCGTCGTGACGCACACCGGGCACATAGCAAAGTACCTCCAGGCCTCCAGGGCCTTCATCATGGTCGACGGGGTCATCAAGTGTTACGGAGACGCCCAGGCCATCCTGAGGGACATTGAGAGGTACGGGTTCGACGGGTGCATCAACTGCATCTTCACGGGGGTGAGGAGGCTTTGAATGAGGCGAGACTGGAGGAGCTCAGGAGGAGGGCGGAGCTAGCCTTGGACAAGCCGGCCAGGTACGGCCCCGACGTCGACGTCACCAGGTTCTCCATCCCCCCGGCTCCAGCCTCCTACGAGGAGGTCCTGAGGGCCAGCTCCCACCTCCTGGCAAGCGTTGGGATCGACCCGACGGGGAGGGGGGCCGCCGGGACCTACCTTCAGGTGGACGAGGAGGCCCTGGAGGTCGAGGTGAGGGCTCCGGGGCTCAGGGTCATGAACCTCCAGCAGGCCATAGAGGAGGGGGTCGTGGACGACTACCTCTGGAGGGCCGTGCCGGTGGACTCCGACAAGTACACCGCGGCCGCGGAGCTCTTCGGTCGGAGGCAGGGGTACGTGGTGATAGCCGAGGAGGGCGCCAGGATCGAGACCCCCGTCCAGACCTGCCTCCTCATGTCCGCGCCAGGGGCGATACAGGCGCCTCACAACGTGGTCGTGGTGGAGGAGGGGGCCGAGCTTCACGTAGTGACCGGCTGCCTCACCATGATGGAGCGGGCGGGCCTTCACGCTGGCGTGTCGGAGTTCTACGTCAAGGGGGGCGGGAAGCTCACATACACAATGATACACGCCTGGGACGAGCAGACCCACGTGAGGCCGAGGACGGGGGTGATCGTGGAGGAGGGGGGCCAGTTCATAAGCCACTACGTCAACATGACCCCGACCGCGACCCTCCAGACCGACCCGAGGGTGTGGCTGGTGGGCGAGGGGGCCAGGGCCCACCTCTCGTCTGTCATAGTGGCCAAGGGAAGGTCGGTCATGGACGTCGGGGGGACGGTCTACCTGCAGGCTCCCAACACCTCCTCCGAGATAGTCTCCAGGGCCGTCACCAAGGATGAGGCTGAGATGACGGCGAGGTCCCTCATATCGGCTGAGGCGCCGGGGGTGAGGGGGCACATAGAGTGCGACGGCCTCCTGCTATCGGACCGGTCCCGGATACTGACACTGCCGGCCCTAGACGCCAGACACAGCGACGTCCAGCTCTCCCACGAGGCCGCCGTGGGAAGGCTTAGCGAGGACCAGATCTTCTACCTGATGTCGAGGGGGTTCTCGGAGGAGGAGGCCACGAGCATGCTCGTCAGGGGGTTCATGGAGGTCAAGATAGAGGGTATACCGGAGGCGCTGAGGCGGCAGATAGAGATGGCCATATCCATGGCGGCCGCCGGACTCTGAGCCGGGCCGGGCCGCCCGGGCCTCCTCACATCTTCTCCAGCCTTGGAACGCCTATCAGATCCATGGCCAGGCCGAGGGTGTTCCTCACCGCTGAGACGAGCGCCAGCCTGGCGGACCTGGTGGGCTCCTCCGTCGGTAGGACGGGGTGAGTCTCGTAGAACTTGTTGAACCTGGAGGCAAGATCGCCCGCGTACTGGGCGACGACGTCCGGCCTCCTCAGAGAGACCGCCGACCTCAGGACCTCCGGGAACTCGGCCAGGTGCATCACCAGGTCGTACTCGGCGTCTGTCCCGAGGGCCGCGGCCTGGTACTCTCCAGGAGGACCTCCCGCCTTCCTCAGTATCCCCGAGGCGCGGGTGTAGGCGTACTGGATGAATGGCCCGCTGTTCGCCTCCAGGTTGAGCACCCTGTCCCACGAGAAGACCACAGGCTTCGACGGGTCCACGGACACCAGGGCATATCTTATGGCCCCGACCGCGACCTTCTCGGCTATCTCCTCCACCTCCTCCCGAGAGAGCCCCTCCCTCTCCCTGAGGAGTTCCATGACCTTTCTCCTGGCCTCGTCCATGAGTTCGTCCAGCGTGACGTAGATCCCCAGCCTCCCAGACATGGCTACGCCCACAAGGTTGACCATCTCGTAGCTGAAGTGCTGTATCCTGTCGGGGTCCTCCCCGGCGAGCGCCACGCTCGCCCTCACCTCGAGCTGCTCCAGCCTCTGCTCCGCGCCTATCACGTTGTAGCAGACCCTCACGCCCACCCCCTCGATCTTGTAGAGCGAGTACGCGACGTCGGTGGCGGTGTACAGCCAGGTGCCGTCTGACCTGGTGAGGTAGAACCTCGGGGGAATGACCTCCTCCAGCCTCCCCTCAGCCTCAAGCTCCCTGGCCCTATCCGGGGTGAGTCCGAAGACCCTGGCCACGTCCTCCCTCTCCTTCACCGCCCTGGCCACGTCCACGTAGGCCGCGCCCTCCTCGAACCCCACGTACCCGGAGGACCTCAGCCTCTCCAGCATCTCGGAGGTCCAGCCGTTCCAGATAAGGTCGCTCTCCCAGTCGTAGGCGTCGTGCCCGATCCCGAGGCGTCCAAGCGTCTCGACGAATCCCTCCATGACGGACTCCACGGCCGTCCTAACCAGCTCCCTGGCCCAGGTCTCCCCCGCCTGGTAGGCGGAGAGGAGGTTCCTGATCCCTCCCTCGGGGTCAGGGTCCTCCTGGACGGCCCTGAGCACCCTGTCGACTATCTCCCCGTGCGTGGACCTCAGCCTCTCAAGGGCCCGCTCCAGCCTCTCCCTCTCCTCCCCCTCGGCCCCCCTGAGCTCGATTGCTATGTTGGTCGCCGCGTATACGGCCCCGAACCAGTGGTCCACCTTGCCCCTGGGCCTCTCGCCGGGCACCTTGGAGAACCCGTAGGACATCAGGATCGTCTGGTTTCCGGAGTCGTTCACGAGGTAGTGGGTCTCCACCTCCCACCCGGAGTGTCTCAGCATCCTCGCGAAGGAGTCTCCGATGACCGCGTTCCTACCGCTGCCCACGTGGAGCGGATGCGCCGGGTTGGCGCTGGTGTGTTCGACCATGACCAGGCCCTCTCTCCGCTCCCCCCTGCCGAAGTCGGGAGAGGAGGCGGCGTCCACCACCGAGCGGATCAGGGTCGGCTCGTCGAACCTGAAGTTCACGAACCCCCGGGAGGGGGAGGCGGAGGCCGCGATGGGGAGTGAGGCGAGGTTGAGCCCCTCCACGAGGGCCCTTGAGGCCTCCTCCGGACTCACACTCAGCCTTCCAGCCAGCTTAAATCCTATTGGAGAGCCCAGGTGGCCGACCTCCCTGCTCGGAGTCCTCTGAACCGGAACGTCCCCCGGATCAACACCGACCCCAAGCCTGGAGGCGGCCTCCGCAATCTCCCTGGCTATGCTCTCCTTCAGGGAGCCGAGAGGATCTCGAGGGTCGAGCATCCCTCGTCTCTGGCGCCTGCCCTAATTAAGGATGTGGAGGGAGGTCCCGCCGCGGTCGAAGCGATTTTAACGTCGTTGTATCGGGCGTCGCGAGGTGAGTCAGAATTGGCAGAAAGTCAAGGAGGCAGGCCGGCTCCCCCTCCGCCGGCGCTGACCCCGCCGGCCCAGGTGGGGATGAACCAGCAGATAAGGGAGAAGCTCAGCGGGGTCAGGTACAAGGTCATAGTCCTGAGCGGGAAGGGCGGAGTGGGCAAGTCAACGGTCACGGCGAACCTCGCGGCCACGCTGGCCAAGATGGGCTACTCCGTCGGCGTGTTCGACTACGACTTCCACGGGCCAGCCATGGCCAGGATGCTGGGGGTCCTCGGCGCCCAGCTTCAGGCGTTCCCCATGGGAATCTTCCCGATCACGGGCGCGGCCGGCGTCAAGGTGATCTCGCTGGCCTTCCTCCTGCCGGACGAGAAGACGCCGGTTATATGGAGGGGGCCCCTGAAGAACAAGGCCCTTCAGGAGCTGATGAGCAACGTCATCTGGGGGCAGCTGGACTTTCTCCTGTTCGACCTCCCCCCAGGGACCGGGGACGAGGCGCTGAACATAGCCCAGAACATACCCGAGATAACGGGGGCCGTGGTCGTCACGATACCGAGCGTCGTCTCCCAGGTGGCTGTGGAGAAGTCCGCCGAGTTCTGCAAGCAGCTCAACGTCCCGCTCCTTGGGGTGATAGAGAACATGAGCTACTTCAGGTGCCCGCACTGCGGTACCGTCACGGAGATCTTCGGCAGCGGGGCGGGTGAGAGGATAGCGGAGGAGGAGGGAACTAGGCTTCTGGGCCGCCTCCCGCTGGATCCGGAGGTCGCAAGGTGCCTCGACGAGGGAAGGCCCGTCCCCCTCTGCGCCCCCGAGTCTGAGACCGCGAGGGCGTTTGAGGATCTGGCCAAGAAGCTCGTTGAGATACTGGAGGGCATGGGAGGGGAGTAGATAGGTAGGCTAGGCTAGGTTCGCCGGGCCCTTAGGCGGACCAGGATCCTCCGGGCCAGGCTCAGGTCCTCGAATGTGTTCACGTTCAGGAAGGTGACTCGGGGGTCATCCGAGAGAGCCTCCACCGGGACCAGCCTGACCCTCATCCTCGACAGGACCGAGGAGATCCTCAGTTCGCCGCCCGCGGCCACCTCCCCGGCCGCCTCTATCAGCGGCCTCCTTCTGTAGGCCGCCACCAGGGGCTCTATGTACCCGTTGGGCCACACTGGGACCGCCGCGTCCACGTCGGCGGCCAGCTCAGACGCCAGCCTCTCGTAGACTTCTGGGGGGAGGAAGGGGGTGTCCGCAGGGGCGACGAGTATCGCGGAGCCCCTCGCCGATCGTGCTCCCCAGACGAGGCCGGTGAGCGGTGCCCGGGGGGCGGAGTCGGGCTCCTCGACCACTCTCACACTCGGAACGACCGCCCTCGACAGCTCTGCCGCCCTGTCGCTCCCCCTGACGACCACCAAGAGCTCGTCCACCGAGGGACGGAGGGCCTCCAGAGAGTAGGAGATCATCGGCCGCCCCCCGACCTCGACTAGGGGCTTGTAGACGCCGTTCATCCTCCTAGACCTCCCTCCCGCCAGGACCACGCCGGACAGTCCCGCCTCTCCCAAGGGCCCATCACCCGGCCATCACGCCAGCCCCTCGAGCATTTTCCTGGCCCTGCACCGCTGGCAGAGGAGGACCGCCTCCGCAGCCTTCTCCATACCCTGGTCCCTGAGCCTGGAGTACACGGCCATCACCAGACTCTTGGGTCCGATTGGGGCCCCGCACTCTGCGCACCTGGCGATCTCGTCCGAGCGGAGGACGCGGGGCGCGGACGGGTCCTCCCCGGGGTCGAGCTCCGCCGGTCGGAGCGTCATGGCGGACTCCGGGCACACCTCCAGGCAGCGACCACAGCCTATGCAGAGGTCCGGCCTGAACGTCAGGCTCACCTGATCCCCCGATTCCTCCATGCGGAGCGAGCCCAGGGGACACTTCTCCGCGCACACGCCGCAGAGCGTGCATCTCTCGTCGACGTCGATCCCGTAGATCAACCCCTCGACGGTCACCGGGCTGGTGCACAGGTTGAGGGCCATCGCCACGAGGTCCCTCCTCCTCTGTAGCGTGAGCTCGCTGGGGTTGACCCTCGCCCCGCCCTCCCGGACTTTGACGGCGTCTGCTGCCCTAAGGATGGACTGAGGGCCGCCCTCCAGGAAAAAGAGCTCAACTCCGGCCTGTCTGAGCAGTAGAGCCAGCTTGGAGCCCTCCCTGGAGATCCCGTCGAGGGCCCCCCTCCTCTCGCAGTCCGGCTGAGGGCAGTACAGGGCCACGGCATCTACGCCAGACTCAGCGGCCCTCAGGATCGCGAACCACCCAGCTGCGCCTACGCATGGGACCCTGATCGGGAGGATGTGAGTCGACTCCACCCTCAACCTCGCCAGCTCAGACAGTCCGGCGTCGCAGGTGAATAGGGCGATCCAGGGCAGGGTCCTCTCCCCCTCCGGCGAGAGGAGCTGTAGGTGGGACGCCTGCCAGTCTGTGAAGGTTGGGATCTGAAGGGCTCCGGTGGGGCACACGGCCGCACAGAGGCCGCAGTCCAGGCAGGAGACCTCGGATATGGCCGGGCCCGCGTCCGTCACCGTGAGGGCTTCGTGGGGGCAGGCCTCCTCGCACCTCCTGCAGCTGGACGCGAGTGGGCCGGCGCAGCTGCCGACAAGCTTGGGGGCCTCGGGATAGGCCCAGACCGTTCTCGGGAGGCGAAGGAGCTCCCTCCTTGAGATCCTCCTCGGAGGGGGCCTCACCACCCTCTTCACGTGACGGGTGAGCCTCGGGGCCTCCCGAGCCCAGCTGAGGGCGTAGCTCAGCGCAGCCCTCGCGGCCTCCTCTCTCCCCTCTCCGGCCAGGTGAGAGAGCGAGAGTGGGATGAGGCTCAGCGGGTTGACATCCGAACTCGCCATCCTGCGCCTCAGCTCCTCCAGGTCGGGCTCCCCAGAGGAACTCACTATCAGGATGGTGGTACCCGAGAGGTACCTCCTCAGGTCTCCAAGCAGGTCTGAGGGGGACAGGGCGATGGAGTCGAAGAACTCCGAAACTAAACCCTCGATCCACTCCTCAGTCGGCGTCACGATGATCGCTCTAGGCGGTCTATCGCCCATCCGGCCTCTCTCGGCCGGGGTGTAGAAAAAGCCCGCGGTCGACACCATGGTTATTCCACTATGAGAATATCGTTGTAGAACACAACGCATGTTATATTTAACATCTGTAATATCCTTCAAATTTATATCAATGGCTATAGAGGCAGAGGTTCAGGTGTGGCCATGGCCTCAGTGAAGATCGCGAGAAGGGACTTCCTGAAGGTTGCGGCCGTCACGGGTGCGCTGGCCACGCTCTCTGGACCGGAAGATGTGGTGATAAGGACTCTAAAGAGGGCAGAGGCCAAGGCGCTTGAGCCTCAGGAGTACTCAGTCCCAGGGCTCTGCAGGATGTGCGTCAACAGCTGCGGAACCTTCTTCCGAGTGAGGGACGGGAAGCTCTGCAAGATCGACCCCAACCCCAACAACCCGGCCAGCGCCGGGAACCTGTGCGCCAGGGGACAGTCCGGCGTCAGGAGGGTCTACAACCCAGACAGGCTGAAGAGACCCCTCATCAGGAGGGACAAGTCCCTCAGGGGAACGTGGGATGGCTTCGAGGCCGCCGACTGGGACACTGCGCTGGACGAGGCCGCCGGTGTGCTGAAGAAGTACATCGACGCCGGGGAGGCGAAGTCCATCATGATCGGGGGAGGCTGGCTCCCCTGCGGTGTCTACAAGCCGTACGTGGTGGCGTTCGCCAAGGCCATCGGGACGCCCAACTTCGTCGGCAGCCCCCCGCCCATGTGCTTCTTCCCGAAGGCATTCGCCTGGACAGTAACGATAGGGGCCGGAGGGCACCCGCACATCAGGGCCGACCACGAGTACGCCAACTACATCGTGGTCCTCAGGAGGAACCTGGCGGGCAGCATAGGCGTGCCGTACGCCTGGCAGTTCGCCAGGGCCAAGAAGCGGGGCGCCAAGATCGTGGTGCTTGACCCCAGGATGAGCGAGAGCGCGGCGCTGGCCGACCTGTGGGTTCCCATCAAGCCCGGAACCGACCTGGCCTTCCTCCTAGCCATGGGCCACGTGATCGTGAGGGAGGGCCTCTACGACGAGGAGTTCCTGAGGAGGTACACCAACGCCCCCATGCTCCTCAAGGCCGACACTAACGCCCCCGCCAAGGCGTGGGACGACCCCGACACCGGCAAGAGGAAGTACCTCGTGTACGACGAGGCGACCGGAGAGGCGAAGCCTCACGATGACGCCGTTAGGCCCGCGCTCCTCGGAGAGTACGACGCGGAGATCGACGGGGAGACCGTGAGGGTGAAGACGGCCTTCCAGGCCCTCGCGGAGAGGCTGGAGCAGTACACGCCGGAGTGGGCCTCGCAGATCTGCGACGTGCCCACCGAGACCATCGTGCAGGTGGCCAGGGAGTTCGGGACGATAAAGCCCGCCGTGATAGACCCAGGCTGGCACGACCCCAAGTACCAGAACTCGGTGCAGACCTGGAGGATGGTCGCCATACTCAACGCCCTCGTGGGCAACATCGACAAGCCCGGAGGCCTGATATTCAACGCCGCGGGCAGGAGCCTGAAGTCATCCGCCCTGCCGGACGCCAGGGCAGACGTCCAGTGGATGAAGAAGAAGGGGATCATTGTGTCCACGGCCCAGCCGATGATCCTGGCCTACTACGACGCCATAGTCAACGGCGACCCCTACCCGATCAAGGCCGCCGTGCTGACCGGGGGCAACTGGATAAGGACCCTCCCAGAGGACAGGAAGTGGAAGGAGGCGTTCAAGAAGCTGGAGGACGTCATAGCCATAGACGTCATGCCCAACGACACGGTCTCCTACGCGGACATCATCCTGCCGGACACCATGTATCCCGAGAGGGACGACCCCATGTTCGGCGTCGGGTTCTCGCCGGACGCCGCCGTGGCCACCAGCGTCAGGGCCATCGACCCGATCTACGACTGCAGGCCAATGATCGACATCCTCGTGCAGCTGGCGGACAGGCTGGGCAAGAGGGACGCCTACTTCCAGAACCTTGGGGCCATGCTGGGCGTCGACGGGGCGGCCCTCAAGTCCGCGTACGAGTCCGAGGGCATTGCCGGAATAAGGAGGGTTCAGGTGGAGGCCAAGGGCGTCAGCTACGACGACCTCGTGGCGAAGGGCAGCCTGGTCCTCAAGACCAGGGATCAGCTCGTCGGGACGATGCCCTACAAGAAGCCCCTCGGAACCCCGAGCGGGAAGGTGGAGATCTACAGCCTGAAGATGGCCGGCATCATGGGGAAGAAGGGATACAACGAGCACTGGGACCCGATCCCCGTCTGGATACCGCCGAGGGTCCTGGACGGCGTCGGCGGAAACGTGTTCTACCTCACCTACGGAAGGAGCCCCGTGAACAGCCACACCCACACGGCCGACAACGACCTCCTCGCAAGCATAGGCAGGCCGGAGCACTTCGGCGTCTGGATAAACTCGGCCAAGGCCGCGGAACTCGGCATAAGAGACGGAGGCACTGTGAGGATCACAAGCCTCGCCACCGGCGAGTCTGTGGTGGCCAGGGCCTTCGTCACCGACGGCGTCAGGCCGGACACGGTGTTCACGGTGTCCGCCTGGGGCGCGGAGAGCGACAGGCTCGAGGTGGCAAAGAGGATCGGTGGAGTTCCCCTGAACAAGCTGTGGCCGATGCACGAGGACCTGTTCACGCTGCTGCCCAACGCAATGACTCAGGAGGTCCTTGTTAAGGTGGAGAGGGCGTGAGGTGGTGGATATGGCGAGGTACGGGATGATTATAGACCTCCGCAGCTGCATAGGCTGCGGAGCCTGCATAGCCGCGTGCGACATGGAGAACGAGACCCCGTGGGAGGAGGGCAAGCGCAGGACGCACGTGCCGAGGTTCACCTTCGGGAGCTTCCCCAACGTCACCGTCGTCTACATGCCCAGGCTCTGCATGCACTGCGAGAACCCGCCCTGCGTGTCGGTCTGCCCGACTGGGGCCAGTCACGTCACCGCCGACGGCGTGGTCCTAGTGGAGCACGACCTGTGCATAGGGTGCAAGTACTGCGTCGTCGCGTGCCCCTACGACGCCAGGTACGTGGACGAGAGGATACGCTCCGTCGACAAGTGCACCTTCTGCTACACCAACAGGGTGCTCAAGGGAGACGTCCCCGCCTGCGACGCCACCTGCCCCGGCAGGGTCAGGATATTCGGAGACCTCGACGACCCCAACAGCGAGGCCGGGAGGATCGCGGCCAGCGGGCTCGCCAAGCCTCTGAGGCCAGAGCTCGGGACCAAGCCCAAGGTGCTCTACATACCCAAGGTGAAGTCCCTGTAGTGTGATGTGAGGTGATGTTGTATGCCTCTGGTCCAGCACGTTTGGGGCTGGCTGATAGCCCTCTACCTGTTCCTGGGAGGTATGGGCGGAGCCATCATGATAGTGGCCCACTACTTCTACGCCAGCAGGAGGGAGAAGTCCCTCGCGGCACCCGGGGCGGTCGCCTCGCTGGTCATGGTGATTCTGGGCGCCCTGTTCCTGATCTTAGATCTAGAGAAGCCGGAGAAGTTCTACCTGGCGGTGATCAAGTTCCAGACGTCCTCTTGGGTCTTCAGGGGGACCATGATCCTCAGCGGGTTCATCCTCTTCGGCGCCCTATACGCCGCAGGCCTGCTCCCCTGGTTCCAGTGGGTCCCGTGGTCCAAGAGCGAGAGGGCGATGGACATCCTGGGGCTGATCGCCTCCGCCTTCGGGCTCCTGGTGACGACCTACACGGGAATACTCCTCGGCGTGCTCAAGGCCGTGCCCTTCTGGCACTCCCCCGCGCTGCCGGCGCTGTTCGTCGCGAGCGGGCTCGCCACCGGGATAGCGGCCATGGGCATAATCAACGCGTTCCAGGGACTCAGGAGGCCGGTTGAGGAGAGGACCAGGTTCGTCAGCTACTGCACCACGCTCTCCAAGTGGGCGGCCATAGTCGTGGGCGCGGAGATGTTCATCCTGGCGCTGTACTACTACGTCAACATGTACGGGCCAGCGGAGGCCTCTGCCGCCGTGGCGATGATGCTCTTCGGAGAACTCAGGAGGTCCTTCGTGGCCTACCTAGACTTCGTGCTCTTGGGAGCCGCCCTGCTCTCCATGCTGTATCACGTCAGGAAGGCGGACCTCATCGCGGGGAGAGACCAGAGCGTCGTGAAGAGCTGCATACTCCCGCTCTTGGGGGCCATCCTGATCATAGTCGGAGGGCTCCTACTCAGGAGGACGATACTCGAGGCTGGGGTCATGACCCAGTTCATGCCGTGAACCCCTCCCCCTCCCCTCTCTTTTCTCCCCCTCTTTCTTCTCTTCTCCCCAATTCTACCCACCAGTTCGTCGGCCTCGCTCCTCTCCGTGCTCACTCCACCCCGAGGGAGGCCGACTCGTCCCTAACAAATGCCTCCATAGAGGATACGACCACCCTGTAGAACTCCACCCTGGACTCGGTCCTGACGCAGTCCGCGAACTCGGGCACCCACCTGGTCAGGTGGGAGACCAGCCTTTGGAGGTCTCTCTCCGCCCTCTCGGCCTCATCCGGGTCTCCCTCCTGTATGGCCAGCTTCATCTGCTCCAGGAGGTAGGCCGCCAGCTCGAGCTCGACGGCTATGTGCTCCGGGAGATCCCTGAAGCTGTCCGAGAGCCCGAGTCCCCACCCGCGAAGGATCCCGAGGACCTCCGAGACCTGATCAGACATGACCTCCCTCTCCCCTGACACGTAAACTGACTCGTACGGGGGGCAGGGGAGCTTCGGGTGGGAGGAGATGAACAGCCTGGTGTACTCCCTCCGCAGGTCCGAGGCGTCCCAGTCGGAGGAGAGGGCTTCAACCAGCCTCCCGAACTCCTCGACCGAGCCGTATCCCAGCTCTCTCAGCCCGGGTAGGCAGCTCGACAGCGCCTCCCTGGCCCATCCCCCGAGCAGGAGTTCCGCGACCTCCTCCTCCGGGTACTGGAGCGCCAGGGATATGACCGAGTAGGCCGTGGCCCTGGAGGCCAGAAGGGCGGGGTCTGAGGCGTCCATCTCGCTCACTCAGCCGCGGCCCCGGGCCCGGTGGCCCTATTAAAAGATCGGACCTCGGCCGTCAACGGAAAAAGACCTTATCCAACCAACGGCCGGGGTCGTCGGCCCAGATGGATCTGACGGTCAGGGATCAGGAGTACCTGGAGGCGATGCTCTTCCTCGTCGAGAGGAAGGGGGCCATCAGGGTGTGCGACCTCGCGAGGGAGCTCGGAGTCAGACCCGCCAGCGTGGTCGACGCGCTTGAGAGGCTCGCCGAGAAGGGGCTGGTGGAGTACAGGAAGAGGGAGGAGATCTCGCTCACGGAGACCGGGCTCAGGATGGCCAGGGAGATCGCCCACCGCCACAGGATCCTCAAGAGGTTCTTCGTCGAGGTCCTCGGGATCAGTGAGGAGGTGGCTGAGAGGGACGCCTGCTACCTCGAGCACGGAATACACGCTGAGACTCTCGAGAGGATACTGCTCTTCCTGGAGTTCATATCGAGGTGCCCCAGAGATCAGCCCAACTTCCTGAAGCACTTTCAGGTGTTTGTGGAGACCGGAGAGTGCCCGGAGGAGTGCGAGGAGAGGCGGGGGCAGGACCCGCCCGGCGCCCCAGGGGCAAGTATAAATACAATTTAGGCTGACCTAAAACGGTGAGTTGAGGGTGGGGAGGGGGCTCCGGGGCAAGGGTTATCTCGAGGCCGTCGAGTATCCCGCCGAAACTCTCAGAGAGGTGGAGGGCTTGTCGACGCGGCCGATGATCCCCCTATCCAGCCTGCCTCCGGGCGCCCGGGGCATAGTCAGGGAGATAAGGGCGGGCAGGGGGCTGACGAGGCGCCTCATGGAGATGGGCCTCCTGCCCGGCAGCGAGGTCACGGTCCTCTTCAACTCCGCGGGCCCCCTCCTGGTCTCCGTTCGGGGGGTCACCCTCTCCCTCGGCCGGGGAATAGCCTCCAAGGTCTTCGTCCAGCCCGCCTAGGGGGGCTCCGCTTGGGATCCAGCTCGATCGAAGGTGGGTCTGAGGGCAGAGGAGAGATCGTGGTCGCCCTCGTGGCGAATCCGAACGTGGGAAAGAGCACCCTCTTCAACTCCCTGACCGGGGAGACGGCGCACGTGGCAAACTGGCCGGGCGTGACGGTGGCGGTCAATCAGGGATACGTGAGACACCACGGACTTCGGCTCAAGGTCGTAGATCTCCCGGGGACCTACGGCCTCTCCGCCGGGGCGAAGCAAGTGGCTGAGGCGATCACCGGGGAGTTCATCGTCAGGCACAGCCCGGACGTCGTGGTGGTGCTGGCCGACGCCACGGCCCTGGAGAGGACCCTCTACATGGCGGTCTTGGTGCTCGAACTCACCGGCAGGGTGGTTCTGGCCGTCAACATGATGGACGTTGCCCAGAAGAGGGCAATACACGTGGACCTGGACGGGCTGGAGGGAGAGCTGGGCGTGCCGGTAGTGGGGATCTCGGCGCTGAAGGGGATCGGACTTGGCGTCCTCCTCGACAGGGTGCTCGACGTGGCGGAGGGCAGGACGGTGAGGAAGCCCCTCAGGGTGGACTACGGCCCGCTCGAGCCGTACCTGGCCGAGGTGGAGAGGCTCGTCCGCGGGTGTCTGGCGCTGTCGGGCTACCCCACCAGGTGGGTGGCCGTCAAGCTGCTGGAGGGGGACGAGGGGGTCCTCGAGGCCCTCTCCAAGGCAGACCCCGAGCTCCTAGACCGGGCGCTGCGGGTGAGGGAGCGCGCCGAGAGGGAACTCAGGTCGCCACCCGAGGAGCTGATGGTCCAGGCGAGGTACGCCCTGGTCTCCAAGATCCTGGAGGGGAAGGTCAAGGTCACGAGGCTCGCCTCCCTCGGGCTGGCGGAGCGACTCGACAGGATAGCCCTCCACCCGATCGTCGGACCCGTCTTCTCTCTGGCGGTACTCTTCTCGGCCTTCGTAGCCGTCTTCGCGCTCAACACCGGGAGCCCCGTGGACATGCTGCTGGACCACATGGGCCTGCACCGCGCGGCCGAGATCGTCGCCGAGTACAGCCTCGTCTCCATGATAGGGGGGGCCTTCGACTCCCTGGCCGAGGCCCTCGGGTCCGCCCTCTCGGCGGCCGGGGCCCCGGACTGGCTAACCTCGCTCCTCGCGGAGGGGGTCGTCTCCGGGCTCGGCCTCGTGCTGAGCTTCCTGCCGCTGGTATTCACGGTCTTTCTCCTCCTCGGGGTCCTCCAGGACAGCGGTATCATGTCCAGGATTGCCGTGAGCCTGGATAGGTTCTTCAGGAGGTTCGGCGTCAGCGGGAGGGCCGTTTTTCCGGCGGTCCTCGGGTTCGGGTGCAACGTCCCGGCCATCCTGGCCACGAGGGCCATGGACGACGACAGGGAGAGGGTGGTCACCGCGCTGGCCGCGCCCATGATACCCTGCCAGGCCAGGCTCATCGTGACCGTCGCCCTGGCGGCCTCGATCGCTGAGACCCCGGCCGGGCAGGCAGCCGTGCTTGTGGCCCTCTACGTCACGCAGATAGCTCTCTACCTCCTGACGGCCCTCGTGATGAACAGGCTCCTGTTCAGGACCTCCGCCGCGCCGGACCTGCTCCTGGAGGTCCCGCCGTACCACACCCCGAGCATCAAGGTCGCCTGGTGGTACGCGAGGACAAACTCGCTCCACTTCCTGAGAAAGGCCGGAACCATAATCTTCGCCGCCAACCTCACGTTCTGGGCGCTCCTGCACCTCAGCCCATCCGGATTCGTGACCGGGGCGGAAATCTCCACCCGCAGTCTCGGGGCGCTCTTCGGGCGGGCCCTCGAGCCCATCGCGGCGGCGATAGGCCTAGGGGACTGGAGGATCGTCCTAGCCCTGATCTCGGGGTTCATAGCCAGGGAGGCAGTCCTGACCACCCTGGCCGCTATCACGGGCGTTGCGGATCCGCTGGAGGCCGTCGCCGCCCTGGGCCTCTCGCCCGCTCAGGCCCTCTCCCTCGCAATCCTCAGCATGGCGTACACGCCGTGCGCGGCCACCCTGGCCGTGATAAAGCAGGAAGTGAGGCTCACCAGCCTGGTCCTCAAGCAGCTCGTCTATCAGCTCTTAGTGGCCGTCACTCTGGCGGCGGGGGTGTACTGGGCGGCGGTCCTACTGGGACTTGGACTCTGACCCCCCGAGGTCAGGGACCTCACCTTCAGGAGAACGTATGCGATGACGGCGACCACCAGGGCGATCGAGACGGGCTCCAGGAGTGTCCTCACCATCCCCCAGTTCTCCTCCAGGATTATTCCCGCCCACACCAGGGCCGCGTTCCAAGGTATCGATCCCGCCAGGGTGGTGAGGACGAGCGTGGCGGGGCTCACCCCGGCCGCGCCCGCGGGGAGCGATATCACGGTCCTGATCACCGGGGCCATCCTGCCGAGGAGCAGGGCCAGGGCGCCCCTCCTCTGGAAGAACCCCTCCGCGAGCTGGAGGTGCCCCTCGTCGACCCAGGGGAGCCTCTGGACTGCCCTCCTCCCCCACCTCCTCCCGGCGCAGTAGGCGGCCGAGGACCCCAGCAGGTTCCCGATCACGCCGGCGGACACCGCCCCCCAGAAGGTCATCTCCCCCCTGGCCACGAGGAATCCCGCGAAGGGCATGACGACCTCGCTGGGCACCGGCATGAGGGCGCTCTCGAGCGCCATGAGCGCCACCACGGCCGGGTACGAGCCGGCCGAGACGGCGCCCACTATCGCCTCCACGGCTCGCTCCAGCAGGGTCTCGATCATCTCCTGGGGTCCCCCTCAGCCGAGCGTCAGGCGCCCGGCCCTTCTCTTGGCCTCCTCGAGGACCTCCTGATAGAGGTTGCGGCCCGTCGAGTCTATCGTGACCGTGAGCGGCCCGAAGTCCTCGACCTCCACCACCCACATGGCCTCGGGGACGCCGAGGTCAAGCCAGTGGACGTCAACCACCCTCCTAACCGTGGAGACGGCCAGGGCGCTGACGCCGCCCGGGTGCTGGGCGTAGACCGCCCCGAACCTCCTCAGGGCCTCGGTGGTCCTCTCGAACATCCCGCCCTTCCCCACCACGACCCTGACGCCGAACCTCTCGATGAACTCGGCCTCCAGGTCCTCCATGCGGGCGCTGGTCGTGGGGCCGAACCCGTAGATCCTCCACTCCTCCCCCTCTCGCCTGACTATTGGACCGCAGTGGTACACCACGCCGCCCTGGAGGTCGACGGGGAGTTCCTCCCCCCTGCGGGCGAGCTCGAGCGCCCTCCTGTGGGCCTGATCCCTGGCGGTGACTATGATCCCGGAGATGTACAGCACGTCTCCCGCCCTGAGCCTCCGGGCCTCTCCCTCCGATATCGGGGTCTTCAGGCGATGCTCCACCATCTCCCACTCCCTCCTCTCACGGCTCGAGGATCTCGTAGGATCCGTCCGGCCTGAACTCGACGGTCGCCCTCCTGGCAGCCCAGCATATCATGGAGACGCCTACCGGGAGGCTCGCCGGGTGCCTGTGCAGCCACTCGACGTGGACGTCCAGGGCGTAGGTCCTTCCTCCGAGACCCATCGGGCCCATTCCGAGCGAGTTTATCGCATCCAACAGCCTCTCCTCCAGCTTGGATGCCTCCTGGTCAGAACTTCTGACGCCGACGGGTCTCATAGTGGCCCTCTTGGCAGCCGCCAGGGCCGCGTCCGCCCCGCCCCCCACCCCGACCCCGACTATCACCGGGGGGCAGGGCTTCGGGCCGGCCCTGAGCGCGGCGTCTATGACGGCCCTCTCAATTCCGGCCACTCCCTTGGAGGGGCTGAGCATGTAGAGGGCTGACACGTTCTCGCTGCCTCCCCCCTTGGCCAGGTACCTCACCATGAGTCCGTCCCCCTCGACGACCTCCCAGTGTATGATGGGGACGCCCCTCCCGGTGTTGTCGCCGGAGTTCCGGTTGGTCCAGGGGTTCACGGCGTTCGGCCGGAGGGGAACCTCCTCGGTGGCCCTCCTGACCGCCGACAGGATGGCCTCCCTGAGGCTGGCCCTGAGCGGGAAGTCCTCGCCCACCTCGAGGTAGAAGGTGGGGGTGCCGGTGTCCTGACAGATGGGCAGGCCCCTCTCCTCCGCCGCCCTCAGGTTCCTGAGAATGGCCTCCAGGATTGACCTGGCCATCGGCGACGTTTCCCTGTCGAGAGCGGCCCTGAGGGCGGTCTCCACGTCTTCCGGGAGCCTGACCGCCGCCCTGCTGATCGCCCTGTAGATGCCCTCCTCGACGGCGTCGGCCAGCAGGAGCCCTCACCCCGAGAGGTGAGACGCCAGCAGCCTGCCCAGCTTAGTGATCCCCTGCCTTATCTCCTCCGGCGTCAGGTAGCTGTAGCCCAGCCTCATCCCGTGCTTCCTAGGCCTAAGAGTCTCCAGGCGGTTGGTCTCAGGCTCGTAGGAGTAGCCGAAGGGCGGGTAGAAGGCTGAGCCGGGAACGTAGGAGAGGTCGTTCTTGAGGGCAACCTCGTTGAGGAACCAGTCGGAGTCGAAGTCTCTCTCGTCGGAGGACCACCAGATGAAGAACCCGCCGGTCGGGGTGGTCCTGTGGCCGGGCGGGAAGCTCTCGTCCATGGACTCCTCCATGGCCACGCACCTCTCCCTGTACCCATCCCTCACCTTCAGGATGTGCTCGTCGAAGTACTTCTCGTAGTACATGAGCGCCAGCTTCTGCATGAGCGTGGGGGTGCAGAGGTCCATGTAGCCCTTCGCCTTGACCACCTGCTCCCTCAGCTTGGGGGGCATGTAGCTGTACCCGATCCTGAACACCGCAACCTCCTTGCTGGTGCTCCTCTGGTAGATGACGTACTCGTTGTCCCTGTCGAAGTACTTTATGGGCCTGTTGGGCTCCCCCCTGAACTGTATCTCCCTGTAGGCGGCGTCCTCGAGTATGAAGGTCCCTATGCTCGCCGCCATGTCGAAGAACTCCCTCCTCCG
The DNA here is from genome assembly GCA_964594835.1 of uncultured Nitrososphaerota archaeon. Taxonomy (GTDB): domain Archaea; phylum Korarchaeota; class Korarchaeia; order Korarchaeales; family Korarchaeaceae; genus DRBY01. Next base: position 166,315 of record CAZQNA010000001.1, on the reverse strand, counting down.
CGCCTCCGGCATGGTCGTGCCGGTCGGGTTGTCGGAGTCGGGGACGAGGTAGATGAGCTTGGGCTTTGACCCTAGCTCCCTCTCGGCCAGCCTTATGGCGGACTCCACGTACTCGGGGACGAGCCCGTCCGCGTCGGCGGGCACGGTGACTATCCTGGCCTGGAACTTCGCCGCCACGTTCACGAACCCGAGGTAGGCGGGTCTCTGCGTGATGATGACATCGCCCGGATCGATCAGAGAGTCCAAGATCGCGTACAGGGCCTGCTGAGATCCCGTTGTTATGATGACCTCCCTCCACCCCTCCTCGGGGTCTATCTCCAGGCCGTCCCTGGCCCTCAGCATCTTCCTCGCCAGGAGCTCCCTCAGCTCCGGCAGTCCCTCTGAGGGGCCGTAGTTGAAGTGCTCTATTATCTCCTTGTGCTGGCCGCGCAGCAGGAGGTCCATCTCCTCCAAGCCCAGCTCGACCAGCAGCCGCGGGAACACCCCCGTCGGGAGGACCCCCGGCTTGCCTCCGGCAAAGTAGTAGCGGACCTTGACCCTGAGGAGCCTCCTTATCTCGGACTCAGGTATCAGGCGGGTCCAGGTGGCGAAATCGAAGGCTACCGGCAGCTCTTCGCCAGCCAAAACTGACACCCGTCAGGCGGCCAACTATACTGTTAATAATTTAAACCCTATCTATGGGGCAACGCGCCGCCGTTCGGCCTCCCTCGGGCCGCGGGCCCGCGTGGATCGCCAATCCTCCAAAAAAGTTGAAGGGGGCCCCGGCCCCGCCTACCAGCGAGGCCTCCGGTAGGAGCTTCCGCCCTGATAGTAGCCTCCGCTCCTGCCGTAGCCCCTGCCCCCTCTCCTCCTCGGGCGCCAGCCCTCTGGAGCGTCGGGGGACTCCTCCGGGATCTGATCCGCGGGCACGACCTCGGAGTCCTCTAGGACCCTGATCGAGCCCCTCTGCCCGACGTTCAACTGAACCTTGCCCCTGAAGGCTGTCGTGAAGCCGTTCTGGACCTCGATCACCTGGCCCTCGGAGACCGACCCGGCGTGCTCCCCCCACAGGGTGAGCTTTATCCGGCCGGTCTCGTCGCCGATGACGGCCTCGGACAAGGTTCTAAAACCAGACCTGGTCTCAACATCTCTCGTCTCGCCGACCTCCAGGACCCGGCCCTTGACGTCCACGCCGTCCTCCCCGGGCCTGAGATCGGATATCTTCTTCTCCATCTCGTTCGCACTTCCTCGGTTCGTTGGGCTCCCAAGCTTCGGATGAAATTTAAACGTGCGCCGGGGTCGGTGCCTGACTCGGTGGCCGAACGCGGCCCGGGGTAGGGGAGGGCTGATCGCGTTGATCGACTTGGGCCCCTCGGAGATTCTCCTGCTGATGATACTCGCCCTGATTCTTTTCGGCCCGGGCAAGCTCCCGGAGCTCGGGAGGAGCCTTGGGGAGGCTCTGAGGGAGTTCAGAGAGGCCTCTCAGGGGAGGTCCCCCCCTCCCGCCCAGGGGGTCCGGGTCCCCTCCGCGGGGGGAGCGAAGACCGTCAGGGACCTGGCGAGAGATTTGGGGATAGACACGGAGGGCAGGACCGACGAGGAGCTGGAGGAGATCGTCAGGAAGATGATCACGGGGTCCTCTTAGGCTCCAGCCTGGCCGCCAGCAGCGTGGCCAAGCCGTAGAGGAGGAAGAATGGAACGGTCAGCATGATCATGCTCACCGGGGTCGGGTCCGGCGTTATTATCGCCGCGACCGCTGAGATGATGAAGAACACCATCCTCCACTTCCTCCTGAGAGTCTCAGACCTTATGAACCCCATCTTCGCCGCCAGGGCGACGGCCAGGGGGAAGGTGAAGAATAGCCCGGAGGAGACCATGCCGAGGAGGACGAAGTTGAAGAACTGCTTGACGGAGAACGTGAGCTCCACTCCCGATCCCAGGTTGATCCAGGCCAGGATGGCGAAGGTGGCGGGGACAATGAGGTAGTAAGCGTAGAAGGCGCCCATCAGGAACAGGACGGCGAAGGCAAGAGAGAACCCCACCAGGAGCTTCTTCTCCTTCGGGAAGAGGGCGGGCCTGAGGTAGGCGTAGATCTCGTAGCCCACGTAGGGGGAGGTGATCAGGAGCCCGAGCAGGATGGCGAGGTAGATCATCACCTCTATCCCGTCGAGCCATCCGTACGCTATCAGCTTGATGTTGACCTCCTGAGATCCGAGGAGGGCCCCGAACCTGTTGGCAAACCGGTTGGTGGACTCGAGGAGGTGATCCCTCATGTAGAAGAATATGCTCAGCACCAGGGGCGTGTACCCCCCGCCCCCCGGATTCCCCCCGAGTATCAGGGAGGAGGGGATCGCCGTCACGGCTATTGAGGCCCCGATTACGGCGAACAGGACCCTCCTGAGCCTCACCAGGAGCTCAACGATGTGCTCTTGGATGGGCCTGGGAACATCCTCGGGAGGCTGGGACAAACCCCCTCACCTCGCCCCGCCCGACTCTCAGGTCGACCCGGGCTCACGCGGGCTCCCTCTTGAGGACCACGCCCTCCCTGCAGAGGCTCTCTAGAAACGCCTCTATATCCCTGGCTGCCTGCTCCTCACCGTCGAACTCCCACTCACTCGAGAGCAGCTCGACTATCCCCTCCGGAGAGAGCCACTCCCCGGAGATGAGGCTAAGGACCACCGCCGCCTCATCGTTCAGCTCGTAGATGTTCCCGCTCTCCTCGTCCACCAGGAAGCTCCCCTCGACGTAGGCGCCCTCCCGCAGTCTGTACTCCAGGCGGTATCACCTTCGCACCGCCCTCGTGGGACTCCGCTTATAACGCTTGAGTCAGAGCGCCCCGGCCACCAGCGCGAGCGGGTCGCCTGCGACCAGGTAGACGAGGTACCCGGCGGCTATCAGGGGGAGCAGGGGGTACGCCGGGACGTACCACCTGCAAGGCCCCCCCTCCGGCTCCTTCGCCTCGACCGGGGCCAGAACCCTGGACAGCCTAAACCTCCTCACGCCGGGCCTGAGCTCCTCCGCCGGGACCGCCCCAAGGCCGGGCCGAGGGGTGAGGAGGGCAAGCGCGAGGAGAATCCTCCAGACCGGCTCGTCAAACCCCTCCAGGAGGGAGGGATCTCTGGCGACCCTCACGAGGTTCACCGCCAGCTGAACAGGAGGGGCGAAGAGGAGGAGGGCCTTGGAGTAGAGGAACGTCGAGAACGAGGGGGGGAGGTAACCGGGTCCCACGGGGTGTATCAGCTCGACTGAGGCGTAGGCCAGGATGTCGGCCTCCCCCATGAGCCTCAGCCTCCAAGAGGCGACCAGGATGACCGCCAAGATAGCGCCCGCGGCGACCTGCTGGCCCAGGTTCTGGGGGAGTCCGCACTTCCAGAGCGAGTAGGCCAGGGCCGGGAGGCCGGCGGCCACCCCTCCCAGCCAGGTCCAGTCGTCCACCAGCCGTCGCCTGACGTCCTGCGCGGCCGCCGCGGCCAGGGTGGCGATCAAGACGGCTGAGTTGAGCGCGCAGGTCGGCACGTGAGGCCCGCCGACGTATCACATTTTTAACGTGGAGGGGCGCTTCTCGTCCGCGAGGGAGATCCGAGGGGGGTCGAAGCTGAGGACCAGGGCTGGCATCTCCAGGGTGGCCATCACCGCCGTACTCCTTGTCCTGGGGGTCGCTGCGGCGGGGATGGTCTTCGTGCTCACCAGGGGCGCCCTGCTGCATTTCGTAGGTCTGGCTGAGAGCCGGACCCCCCGTTCGAACATAGAGATCGTCCCGCCGGGCCTGAACAACTCAGGCGGGACTACCTACGTCTTTCTGAGGAACCTGGGGCCAGACCCCCTGCCCGTCGAGGGGACCGACGTCTGGACGGTCGTCATAGACGGCTCCGTCGTGTCGGTGACGAGTATAGAGGACCTCAACGGGGTTGCGTTCTCGAGCTCCGACGAGATAGCCGTCGGCCAGGTGTTTAGGCTGGCCCTAGGGACGACCGTGGACCTGGGGGAGCCCCACGACGTGGCCGTCTACGGGCCCTACTCAACCAGGGCGAGGGCCGGTTACTCGCCTTGAGTGAACCCCTCCGGGCCTTGGGGGCGAGCAGAATTGACCTTCGCGCCCCTCGGACATAAAATGAAGGGTATTTAACGGGGCCGCCTGGGGGAAATGTTTTATTATTGGGGAGTGGCCCCCTATTAGCGGGGATAAGCCGTGAGAATCACCAAGAGGAGGGCGGCCGGAGGCGTCGCCCTTGTGGCCTTCGCACTCGCTTTAATAGTGGTGCTCTCCGCCGAGCTGATGACGGCTAATCCCATAGTAGTCGACGAGACCTACCACGACGAGTTCTACGACCTCAGAGACTACGTGGCAGGGGTCGTGGCCGAGGCCCAGACCCTGCCCTCCGACCAGAGGGCCGACTTCGTGAGGGAGAGGCTCAACTCCTACTCTCAGGAGGCGGAGGATAGGGGAGTCACGGTCTTGTTCTCCGTCGACGACTCCACTGGCGAGATCACCTACTTCATGGTCCACGGGAACAACACGGCCCTCGGAAAGGTCCCGTACATAATTGAGGTCAACGTGACCTCAGGCGGTGGAGGAGGCGGCGGAGGTGGAAATGAGAGCGGTGGAGGAGGCGGCGGAGGTGGAGGAGGCGGCGGAGGTGGAGGAGGCGGCGGAGGTGGAGGAGGCGGAAACGATACGAATCCGCCGCAGGTTAACTACTACGACTTCCTGGTAGCCGGTGCGGGGAGATCCCAGTTCGAACTCAGCGGAACCATATCCTTCGTGGCCGCCGACTTCGCCTGGATACTCTCGGCGCCCAGCGGCGATCCGATCTACCAGATACCCGCGGGGGCCTCCGTGGAGGTGAACATCGGCCAGAACATAGGGGCCTCGCTGGTGGAGGTGAGGGACTGCTGGGTCATAGTGGGCCAGGCCGGCAAGCCGGTCGAGGTCACCTCCATAAAGGTCAACGGGAACGAGGTGGTCCACGGCCCGAGCCTCATCCTGCTGGCCGCGGAGGCCGAAGATGGAACCGTTAACGCAGACCTCAGCCTCTACTACTACATCAAGAGGGGAGTCCTCTACGTGGAGGTCGAGGACTGGAAGGACTTCAAGTTCGGGAGGATCAGGCTGGAGATCGAGATCGACGGGATAGCGAGGGGATTCATAGGAATGGCGGGACACCCTGCGCAGGGAGGGGCCCTCCTGGCGCAGGGCAAGGCGACCTACGTCAGAGTAGGAGAGAGGGAGTGGTCCTAGACTCCCCCAACCATTTTTCTCGGCGGAGAGGGTGAAGGACGCGCAGCTCTGTGATGTAAACTGCGTTTGCTTGCCCTCTTTTTGACAAAGCCTATGCTGCTTGGGGCTTTCAAGCGCCGCCATTTTAACGCAGAGCAGGGCGGCAGAGGTGGATGATTCATCGAACCCTCCGGAAGAATTTCCTGTAAATGGCTTGAGGGAGAAATCTCAGGCTGACTTAACCCGTCAAACCCCGGGGAAGTTTTTATTTGAGCTTGCGCGAACTCATCCTACTGGGTGAAACCCTTGAGGGCAGGCATATCAAGGGTGGCTGTAGAAGTCATACTGCTCGTCCTGGCGGTGGCCCTCGCGCTGCTGATATTCTCTCCCGTGGGCAGCTTCATCTTCAGCGCCCTTGGGAGGACCCAGCTCGTGGGTGGAACCACCACGCTGGAGATCATCAGCGTCGATACCAGCGGTCACCAGATCTACGTAAAGAATCAGGGCCCGAACACCCTAACGAGTGCTGTTGGCACGAACGCGACCGGGTGGACTGTGACCTTCAAGACCAAGTCTGGTGAGAACACGACCTCTGCCACTGCTCAAGAACACTCAGGAAATGGTGACGACAACTTTGATCCAGGAGAGACGGTAGTCCTGCAGGTATCCAGCTGGCCTTCAGATGCGAGCCAGACCGATACCTTTACTGTAATCGTGTACGGCCCAGAGGGAACGAGGGCCGAGTATATATACAGGCCCTAGATCCTAGGCCTCTCTAAGATTGTCCCCTCACTTTTCCTTACCTTTTCCTTTTTCCCCTAAAAGATTACTCAAAGGCGAGGCCTCCACCCACCTTGGGTGGCCGCGAATCGCCCAAGATCGCAGCCATTATAACTACTCCCCGCAGGACCAAAGAATGATCGGCGGTGGAGGCCTCAATAGAGACCGCTGTGGGGATTCTTCTCGGCTTGACAATAATCCTGGTGGCGTACACTCTCTTCTTTCCGATGATTGAGGAGAGACAGAGGGAGGCGAGTTTTGTTCAGGCAAGAAACATTGCCCTTCAGCTTCACGATGCCTTAGAGAGCGTTGCAGCCGCCGGAAGAGGGGCCAGAACGACTCTGAGATTTGAGGTTCCCTCTGAAGTTGTAGTCCTAGCCGGAAAGGGGACAGAAGTGAACAAGAGCATCTGGATCATGCTAAAGAACCCCCCGAGATTTTCAGGATCGGTTGTACTCGCCACCGGGGCGGTTTCGATCGTCAATCAGACCGTGGAAGAATCTCAGCTCGTCTTCAAGGTTATGGCCATCGGGGGGTGGAACCTCACGCTGTCAGGCGCGATCCCATCCGGCTCCGACGTCCCGCTGGTGGTGGAGAATGTTGGGAACAAGACGATCCGCGTAGTGGCCTCGGGGGGATGAGCGCATGAGGAAGGCCCTGGTGTTCCTCGCGTCGATGATCCCCGTCCTGATCTTTGGGGGGTACGCCATAAACATCCTGAGGAGCCACTCCGCCTCCAGCCCTCAGGCGCTCGAGACCGCGCTGGAGCTGGCCACAGTCCAGCTGTTCGAGAACCCCGGGGACTGGAACGCAACACCACCCTCGGTGGGCCTCGCACTGGAGGAGAGGGGGGTCAACTTCACGACCGTCTGGCCCTACGTGGTCGACCCCGAGAAGCTGGAGAACCTCTCGCGCATGGACTACGAGGATTTGAGGAGGTCTGTGGTGGCCTCGGGGATAGATTTCAGGCTCGTCTTCTTCCAGTACAACGCCTCCACCGCGACATTTGAGGATTCGCCGGCTCTGACCCTCGGTACTCCGGTGCTCAGGGAGAGCGTCCTGTCGTCGACCCTGGTTGTCTACTTGGCTGGGGACGCCTCTATAGGAACCACGACGCTGCCGAGGGGGCTCTACAAGGTCACGATAACGGTGTCGGGGTGATGGCATGGACGTGGAGCCACTCGAGGCGGTTCTCGGGATCGTCCTGATAGGGATAGCCCTGACGACCGTCCTTGCCCTCAGACCGAGGGTGGAGATCAGCTCGGAGCTTTACAGGAGGCAGGTGGCCAGGAGCCTCGCCTCCGTGGCGGCCTACTACTACGTCCACGAGTTCGCCTACGGCCCCCTCAACGGGACGGAGCTCAGCGCGACCCTCTACAACTGGTCCCTGGCCGTCGCGACGGACACCGGCCTCAGCCTAGTCGTCCAGCTCGTGGTGAGCAACGGGACGGGCGAGGCGGGATCGTTCTACGTGATCAACCAGACTCTGCGTGGAGACGTGACGGTCGTGGAGAAGCCCGCCCCCGTTTACCTGCCCTCCAACGGGACCGTCAAGGGGTTCATCGTCCCAGCGAGGGACGTGTACAGGTACGGGACGCAGAGCCTCGACATGGACTACGTCCGCGTCTACTCTACGTTCGTCCACCTGCCTTCCGGCGTGCCGGCCGAGGAGAAGAACGTGAGCGTCGACATCGACCTGCCGTATCAGTCGTGCGGAAGCTGCACGGGCTGCCACAACTGCACGAGCTGCCCACCGGACCACTCGCTCTCAGGAAACGGAGACTACCAGAACGGAACCTACTTCTACGAGGGCAGGCTCGAGCCGATAGAGTACTGCTATCACTCAGACGGCACCTTCTGCTGTCCCCTGGCCCCGTGCGAGTCCGCCGGGAGCATGTCCATCAGGTTCGTCTACGACCCGGGCGCCGGGCACCTCAACATAGTCGCCGACGCGCAGGCGCCGGTGAGGGAGAAGGTGACCGTCCCGAACAGGCCCTGGGTGGACGTCGACAAGCACATGGCCTTCGTCGGCGAGACCATCTCCATATCCTACGGGGTTGCGGGGAACATGGAGGTTCGGTCTCCCGTGACGGGGAAGCTCCTCTTCAACGTCTCTGGGGTCTCGTCATACAACTGGAGGCTGAACGATCCGCTGAGGGTCTCCCCGGGACCCTGGGTCATCCACATGACCCGCGCGGACGACGAGTACAACTCGTCGAACTTAGTGTTAATAGCACCATACGTCCTGTTCGTGAGGGTATACGCCGCAGGGGGTGTGTAGTTGGAGCAGGCCGTGACCTGGGGGGCCATAATCCTCGTCGCGCTCATCATATCGGCGTACATAATCGCTATCAGGCCAGCGGTGGTGTCCTACAAGCTGGAGAGGGAGGCGAGGGACCTGGCCACCACCCTGGCGACCGAGATAACGTTCGTCGCTCGAGCGTACGAGTCTGGCGTGATGTCCCAGGTGGCCGTCGTGGAGGCGCCTGAGTCGCCCAACAAGTACTACGAGATGCACGTGGACGAGAACAGGTCGGTCGTGGAGGTCTGGGTGGTGGCGAGGACCCTGACCGGGGAGATAAGGGTCAAGGCCGAGGCGCCCTACTACTCGTCCATCAACGTCACGTCCCCCCCGAAGCTCTACAGCGGAAAGATCTTCATAGTACTGGCCTACGACCAAGGAACGGACTCCTACCTGATCAAGGTGGCCAACATAATAGCGCAGCTGCCCGGCGTGGGAGGCTGAGGGGCGGCCTCCGGAGCGGAATCGAAAAAAGGTAGGGCACCCCGGCCGAGGTGAGGGGCTGCCATTGTTCGGCCGCGGGAAGAAGAAGGAGGATCCCTTGGCCTTCGTTGACGTTTGGGAGGAGCATTACTCCCTCTTGGAGGGCCTAGAGGACGTCCTGGAGATAGAGGGGGGGCTGGCGTGGCGCGGCCTCCTCGGGGACAAGTACGTCATCCTGGAGCCCCCCGAGCCCCCGGCGGACCTGCTGGAGGAGGCCAAGGAGTTCGTCCTTTCCAGGATAACCATGGACGAGATGGAGAAGCTGAACGACCTCTACCTGGAGGCGGCCACCAGGGCGCTGAAGGTGAAGCTGAAGAAGGGCAGGCCGCCGAACGAGAGGGTCGACAGGGCGATCAGGGCCTTCACCTACTATCTGAGGAGGGACATCCAGGGCCTCGGGAAGCTAGACCCCATCCTCAGGGACGGGGAGGTCGAGGACCTCACCCTGCCGGCCAGGGGCTCCAGGAAGATCTACGTCTTCCTCTCCGGCAGGCCGAGCTGGTTCGAGAGCAACGTGGAGATCTCTGAGGAGGAGGCCAGGTTCATCGTCCTGAAGCTCGCCGAGATGGTGGGCAGGCAGGTCTCGCTGGCCCGGCCGAGGCTGGAGGGCAGGCTCCCCGACGGCAGCAGGGTCCACGCCCTCTTCGGCCCCGCCGCCAGCGAGGGCGGGACCACCTTCACCATAAGGAAGTTCGTCAGGAGGCCCGGGATAGAGGAGCTTATAATGTACGGCACGATCACCGTCGAGGCGGCCGCGTACCTCTGGCTGGTCGCGGAGCACGGGATGTCAGGCTTCATAGTCGGGGAGACGGGGAGCGGGAAGACCACCTTCCTGAACGCCCTCCTCTCCCTCCTGCCCAAGGACAGGCACATAGTCACGGTTGAGGACACGCCGGAGATACACCTGCCGGAGCACGGGAACTGGACCTCCCTGATCGGTCAGCCCCCCGGGGTATCTGCGGCGGGACTCACCATAGCCGACCTCATGAGGGACGTGCTGAGGATGAGGCCTGACTATGTGGTCGTGGGCGAGAGCAGGGGAGCCGAGACCAGGCTCCTGGTCCAGTTCATCCACCTGGGCCACACCGCGCTCACGACCTTCCACTCGGACACGCTGGAGGGCGTGCTCGCAAGGCTGACCAGCGACCCCATCAACCTGCCCGAGGAGAGGGTGGCCGACTTCAAGGTGGCGGTCCTCCTCAGGAGGGAGGGGAAGAAGAGGAGGGTCGTCAGAATCTCGGAGATCCTCTACGAGGATGAGGAGCTTAGGCTTAACGACGTGTTCACCCTGAAGTACGACGAGCTGGTGGGAGACCCGCTCAGGAGCAGCGTCCTCTTCAGGGAGATTGCCAAGAAGGAGGGGCGCCCGCTCAATGACGTGGTGGACGAGTACCTGAGGAGGGTCGACGAGCTCGCCGCCAGGGTCGCCAAGTTCAGGGCGAAGATGGCCCTGGCAAGGTGATCCAGTTGATCTCCAACGAGCTGCTGATAAAGGCCGGGATGTACGACGTCAGACCTGAGGGCTTCAAGAGGAGGCTGATCCTAATCGCGGTGGTGTCGTCGGGGCTCTCCGCGGCCGCGGCCTACTTCGGGCTGCTGAAGAAGCCCTACTACGCCGTGCCCCTGGCCGCGATACCCCCACTGATCTACCTGGTGACCCCCTTCCTGGGAATGCTGGCCCTGGCCAGCAGCGTCGAGGAGGACCTCTGGGCCTACCTAGCATCCCTGTGGATCCTCCAGAGGGTGGGGAGAGCCCTCAGCGACTGCTTCAGGGTGGCCGCCAACATAGCTCCGAAGAAGGAGGCGGCGGAGTACTTCAGGAGGGTGGCCAGCAGGATAGCCGCGGCCGGCTCGCTCGCGGGACTGGAGATAAACAGGCGGCTGTCACCGAGCCAGGCATGGTCCAGGGTGTACGCCAGGCTCCACGACTACCTGGCGACCAGGGGGGAGGCCGTCAGCGAGATGCTCAAGGTGGAGCTGGAGGACTCCATCAACAGGACGATCATAGCGCTGCGCGAGAGGACCGAGAGGCTGATGATGGTCCTCATCATCTACACCCTCACGGCCACGATCTTCCCGTTCGTCATGATCATGATATTCTCCTTCCAGGCCCTCGCCCAGGAGGGCGCGGTTAGCTCGGGCCCCCTCGTCGCCACCATAGCCACCACGGTCGTGCCCTCACCAATATTCGTCTTCCTCTTCAAGGTGTTCAGCACCAGGCTCTTCTACTTCAAGCAGGACACAGTCATCCACGCCTGGGCCAGGTCGCTGAGCGTGATGGCCATCGCCTTCTCAGCCTTCTCATACCTGGAGACCAGGGGGATGAGCCCCCTGCCCGTCGAACTCGGGACGACCCGGATTGCCATGCTGGCCGTGGGGGTCGGCGGGATCGTCGGGTGGCTCACCATAAGGAGGGAGGAGTGGGTGCTGAAGGGGCAGGCCTTCGACTTTCCGATGCTCCTGCAGGACATATTCGCCGAGCTCAGGGGGGGAAGGCCCTTCTCAGACGCCATACTCTCAGCTAAGGCGCCCTACAAGCCGCTGAGGGAGCTCGTCTCCAAGATGAAGGCCTGGGCGAAGCTCAGGCTGCCCTACATGGTCATACTGCAGAGCGTCGCCAGGGAGGTCAGGTACAGCGTCTCCAGGCTCATCAGCCTGCTCATAATCAACGCGCTCAACGCCGGGGCCGACCTGGAGGAGACCTTTGAGACCATATCCGAGTTCACCGGCCGAATAAGGGAGCTCTGGATGGACACGGAGGGGCAGAAGATGGCCAACTACCTGACGGCGCTCCTCGCGTTCTTCCTGGTCGTCGGGTCCTACGTGCTGATGTTCAGGATACTGAACGTGGAGGCGATCTCAAAGGTGGCATCGAAGACGGTGAGGAGCGCCATCCTATTCCAGGCCTTCGCCCAAACCACCGTCATAGCCCTCAGCCTCGGCACCGTGAGGACTGGGCACTTCACGTCCGGCCTGAGGGAGCTCGGGTTCATGTCCTTTGTGACGCTGGCCGTCATGATGTTCATCTGACCGAGGCGGGCTCAGAGGTCGACGGGTATCCCCTGAACCCTCCTCAGCTGAGCCACGGTCCCCATCCTCATCGTGCCAGCCTCCTCGTCGGTGACCACCACCTCGAACTGACCCACGTCGAGCCGCGAGAGGATGGGGCTTAGGAGGTCCCGCCTCGGAGTCGCAAGCACGTCCGTGCCGGGGGCCAGCGGGGACATCGCGGGGAGAACAAGCACCGACAGGTCGTCAAGGCTCCCCAGGAGGGCGCACTTGAACTTCCTCTTGACTCCAAGCTCGTCCCTCAGCCCCACAGCCGGGTGCTCGTGGCCCATCACAAGGAACTCCGCCCCCTCGGGGAGTCCCTCAAGGGGCTTGTGGCCGTGGACCAAGTAGTACCTGCCCACGGAGAGGCCCGGGTCGAGCAGCGGGATACCCTCTCTCCTGAGGATGGGGATCAGGTAGTTGTCGTGATTCCCGCGGACGACCTGGATGTCGACGGTGCTCTTCAGGCTCCGGATGAGGTCCAGGACCTCGACCCACTCCTGCCGGGTCGCCCCGCCGAACTCGTGCTTGACGTCCCCCAGCAGGACCAGCGAGTCGGGGTCGAACCTCTCGAGCGCCTCGACGATGGACAGCTTGATCCTGCCGTACTGACTGCGGGGGAGGTGTATCCCGCTCTCTAAGAGGACCTCCTCGTACCCTATGTGGAGGTCCACCACGACGAGGGCCCCGACGTCGGCGAGCATGGCGCCGTGGGGGAAGAGCGTGATGTCGCCAATCCTGAGGAACAGGCGCGTCACCCCCCGCCGGCGCGCTGAGCCTCGACGAACTCCAGAACCATGCGGTGGAACCTCTCCAGCATTGCCCTCCTGTCCTCCATGAGGACCACGTCGCTGAGCCCCTGCAGCACTATTCCATGGGAGAACGGCGATGGGACCCTCATGGGCGGGAGCTCCACCTCCCTGGCGACGCCGTCCTTGAGGGACCTCAGGACAAGCTCGGCCGTCTCCACGTCCATGAAGTCCTCCATGATCTCCCTGAAGGTCTCCCTGAGCAGGGGAAAGCCTTCTATGTCCCATACGGCCCTGAGAATCGTCTCGGCGCTGGCCTGCTGCCTGCTGACCCTTATCTCGTGGCCCTTGTAGTTCCTGAGGATCATCAGGCCCCTGGCAGCAACGTGTCGGAACCTCCTCTTCAGCAGCTCCGTGTTCGCGAGCGCCGACCGGAGGACGCCCCTGAGGTCATCTGGGTCGAGCTCGCTCAGGAGCCCCTGAGGTCTCACGCCTCTCGGGAACACGAGGGCGAAACCGTTGTCCGCGACGACGACGCCCAGGTTCCTGCCGACCCTCCCCCCGACCCGGTAGGCCAGGGCTCTGGACAGGGCGTCGTTGGCCCTCCTGCCGACGAGGGTGTGAAACACCCTGTAGGCGCTCCCCTCTTCGGACAGGTACGTCTCCACCAGGATGACGTCGTCCGAGGGGAAGTCCTCCACGCCCAGGGATCTGAGGAAGTTGACCTGCTCCCTGATGTACTCGAATATCGCCCTGGCGGCCCTCTCGCCCGTGGAGCACTCCCTCGCAATCTCCTCGATGATCTCCCCCTCGTCTCGACCGGCGACTATCTGCTGCGCGACGCGGGCCCTGAACCTCGCCACCTGAATCGCCAGGTCGTAGCTGAGCGGGAGCATCTCACTAAACCAGGATGGGACCGTCGGCTTCTGGTCAAAGGCCGGCCTCACGTACACCTTCAGGCCCTTGGACCTCACGAACTCGTAGACCCTGCCTGCCAGGACGAACCTGTCCCCCGGGGAGAGGCGCTCGACGAACTCCTCCTCCAGATTTCCGATGTACCTGCTGTCCTCGACGCTGTAGACCCTCGCAGCGACCTCGTCAGGTATTGTGCCGATGTTGGTGGCGTATATGACCCTCGCGTACCTCCCCCTCCTGCCGAACGTCCCCTCCTCGGGGTCGTACCATATCTTCCCGTACACCTTGTAGGTCTCCAGCTCGGAGTACCCTCCCGACAGGTACCTGAGGACCGACTCGAACTCCTCCCAGGTCAGGTCCCTGTAGGGATAGGCCCTCCTGACGAGCTCAAAGGCCTCCCTCGCGTCCCACTTCCTCTCCACGGCCATGCCGGCCAGGTGCTGGGCCAGGACGTCCAGCGCCTTCTCTGGTATCCGGGCCCTGTCGAGGTGGCCGTTGAGGGCCTCCCTCACCATGACCGCGACCTCGACGGCGTCGTCCCTGTCGACGACGACGAACCTCCCCTTGCTCACCTCGTGGAGCCTGTGGCCCGCCCTCCCCACCCTCTGGAGGGCCCTGGTCACGGACTTCGGGGACCCTATCTGAGCCACCAGGTCGATGTACCCTATGTCTATGCCCAGCTCGAGGCTGGTGCTGGAGACTATCGCCCTCAGCTCACCCCTCTTGAGGCGCTCCTCGACGTCGTGCCTCACGTGCCTCGAGAGGGAGCTGTGGTGCGCGGCTATCGACTCCCCCGCGTCGAGGTCCTCGACCCCCTCGTTGAGGAGCCTCTTGAGGTGGAAGACCACCCTCTCGGTGCCGCTCCTGGTGTTGGTGAATATCAGCGTGGTCCTGTGCCCCCTGACGAGGTCCGCCAGCAGCTCGTACATCCTCTGGCTCACCTGGGGCGACGGTGTGTGGATGAGGTCGTCCACGGGGCAGAGAACCCTCAGGTCCAGGGGCTTGGCGTACCTGGCGTCCACTATCAGGCAGTCCCTGGGCCTCCCGTCCCTGTAGCCGACCAGGAACTCGGCCACCGTCTCCAGCGGATTTATCGTGGCCGAGAGGCCTATCCTGACCGGGGGGCGCCCGGCCAGCTCCTCGAGCCTCTCCAGGGAGAGGCTCAGGTGCACCCCCCTCTTGTTCTCCACCAGGCTGTGGATCTCGTCGACTATGACCCACTCCACCCCCTCCAGGTGTCGGCGAAACTTCGGGGCGACCAGGACTATTGCGAGGGTCTCCGGGGTCGTTATCAGGATGTGAGGCGGTCTCCTCAGCTGCCTCTGCCTCTCGCTGGGAGGGGTATCACCGGTCCTGACGGCGTGCCTGATCTCCTGAGCCTCCACTCCCTCCTCCCGGGCCAGACGGTAGATCTCCTCCAAGGGGACCTCCAGGTTCCTGTAGATGTCGTTGTTGAGGGCCCGCAGGGGCGAGACGTAGACGGCGTAGATCCTGTCCTCCAGCTCCTCCCTCCTGGCCAGGGAGAAGAGCCTGCTGACGATCCCCAGGAAGGCGGCCAGGGTCTTCCCCGTGCCGGTCGGGCTCGAGACCAGGACGTTCCTCCCCTCAAGTATCGGCACCACCGCGTACTCCTGCGGGGGAGAGAGCGAGCTGAAACTCGTCGAGAACCACTCGGCCACCGTCGGGTCGAGCCTCGACAGCACCTCCTCGTAGCTGTACCTCCTCTCGGCCCGGGAGATCATCCCCCCGCTCGACCCCCCGCGGAGGGTATATTGAGGTTGTCCGATCCCTGGCCAGCCCTCGCGCGGCCGGGGCCGACTCGTGGGGGGCGCTCAGCCGCGCAGGCGCATCAGGACCTTCTCCGAGTGCGGCCTCAGGTCTCTGGTCCCGCCTCCCTCGGCCACGACCCGCATTGCCGACTCAGGGTCGGTGAACCTCACGCCCGCCAGGGCCGTCACCCCCCTGGACTCAAAGGGCTCGGGGACCAGGGGAACGCTCGGTCCGACCACGATCCTCTCGCGCGCGTCCGAGGCCAGCTCGAGCGCCCTCTCCAGGGTCTTGTTTGGGATGGTCGACCCGGTGGCCAGGAGCACGGTGCAGCTGGGGGCGAGCTCCTCCACGGCCCAGTCCGGAAGCGTCCCCCGGGAGATCCTCGGAGGCCTCTCCAGCACCCAGAGCTTGGAGACCGATCTCCTCAGGCGGTCTAGGTATGTCCTCGGGAAGTTTCCGAGGACGCAGACCCTGTCGTCCGGCCTCAGGTCGAGCACGTCGAGGGGGTCGGCCCTCAGGTACTCGCCGGGTCTGGCCGCGGCGGAGAGCGTCGCCACGCCTATGGAGGACTCGACCCCCGTCGGGGACGAGGCCAGCCTGGCCAGGGTGATCGCCCTGACCCCCCTGGCCCTCCCCGGGGGCGGGTCCCTCTCGTGACTCCTCCCCTCCAGGACGGTGTAGCACACCCCCAGCCTCCGCCGGTCAAGGAGGACCCCCGTGTAGGGGAAGCTGACCGCCAGGTCGACGACCGTCGACTCCTCCAGATCTCCGCGGAGCAGGTCGAGGATCTCCCTCAGGAGGCCCACGGTTTCACCTCCCCCCCGGGGGCCAATAAACCCGGGCGGCCAGGCCACACTTTTTACGACCCATCCAGGGGGCGGGCCCGAGTCCAATGAGCCACGTCTGGAGGGGGTTCCGCAGGCTCACCAGGATTGAGGACGCCAGGGCCGTGTACCTGAGGTCGGTGAGGCTCGACCCGACGGATCCGGAGGAGGTCACGCTCTCCGAGGCGCTGGGCAGGGTGCTGGCGGAGGACGTGGTGTCCCCGGTGGACATCCCCCCGAGACCCAGGGCGGCCCTCGACGGATACGCCGTGAGGTCGAGGGATGTCCTCGGGGCCTCCACAGAGTCTCCAGTCTCCCTGAGGCTCGTGGGGGAGGTGCGAGCCGGGAGGCCGCCGGACCGGGCCCTCTCTCCCGGGGAGGCGGTGAGGATCTACACAGGGGCGTACCTGCCCGAGGGCGCCGACGCCGTGGTTCCGGTGGAGTACTCCGAGGAGCTCGAGTCCTCGGTTGAGGTCTACACCCAGGTTCCAGCCTGGAAGAACGTGGCAAGGCCGGGAGAGGACGTGAAGCGTGGAGAGGTGGTCCTCAAGGCCGGGACGCCCCTCGGACCATACGAGATCGGCCTCCTAGCTGAGCTGAACGTCCCCCGGGTGGCCGTCAGGAGGAGGCCCAGGGTGGCGGTTGCGTGCACCGGGGACGAGATCGTGGAGGTGGGCGGCGAGGTCCCCCTCGGGAAGGTGCCGAACTCGCTCAGGTTCATGGTAGAGGCCATGATCAGGCAGGAGGGGGGAGAGCCCGTCTACCTGGGGATCGTCGAGGACGACCCTCGAGAGCTGGCGGAGGTCGTCGGCCGAGCCCGGGACGCCGACCTCGTGGTGACCACCGGGGGGACCAGCGTCGGGAGGGCGGACGTGGTCTACAGGGGAGTCCTGGAGTCTGGAGGCGAGATCCTGATCCACGGCGTCGCCGCCATGCCGGGACGACCGGCCCTGCTGGCCAGGCTCCCTGACGGGAGGCCGTGGATAGGCCTGCCGGGTTACCCCGTGGCGGCCGCCATGGACTTCAGGCTCTTCGTCGCCCCAGTGATATGGAGGATGCTGGGGCTCAGGTGGACGCCCCTCAGCCCTGTGGTCAGGGGCAGGCTCGTCAGGCCGATACCCTCCTCCCCCGGGGTGAGGCACTTCGCCAGGGTCAGGCTAAGCGAGGGCGCGGGGGGCGTCCTGCTGGCGGACCCGGTCGGGGTCAGCGGCTCTGGGATACTGAGCTCTCTCGTGAGGGCTGACGGCCTGGTTGAGGTTCCGGAAGACGTGGAGGGTTTTCCAGAGGGGTCTGAGGTCCCAGTCGAGCTCCTGACCCCCTACGAGAGGTGGAGAGAGTGGACCTGAGGGTTCTGCTCGCGGCGGTCGGCGGACTGGGGATAGGGGCCGTGAGCGCCATGACGGGGACGGGCGGCGGTACTCTGCTGGTCCCCCTCTACAGCCTGGTGCTCGGGATGGACATGAAGTCTGCCGTCGCCACCAGCCTCATGACCATGCCGCTCACGGCCCTGAGCTCCATCCTCGTGTACAGGGACCTCATCGACTACAGGCTGGGCATCACGCTTGAACTCACCACGACAATCGGAGCCTACGCGGGGGCCAGGGCGGTGACGGCGGTCCCGGAGAGGGCGCTGAGGATGGCCTTCGCCGTCGTCCTCGGGGTGGTCTCGGTGAACATGCTCCGGAGGCGCGGGGGCTCGGACGACGGCGTTGGGAGGGGGTGTTCGAGGCTAGCGGTCGCGATGGGCGTGTCCTTCCTCGCGGGGGCGTTCAGCGGACTCCTGGGCATAGGGGGAGGGACCATCAAGGTCCCCATACTGGTCCTGGTCTGCGGCCTGGGGGCCAAGACGGCGGTCGCCACCTCCATGTTCATGATCGCCATAACGTCCTCCGTGGGGGCGACGACCCACTACATGGAGGGCCGGGGGCACCCCCTCATCGCCCTGATAACGGCGGCGGGCCTCGTCCTGGGAGCCAGGGCGGGCGCCAAGAAGACCATGGGGCTGAGGGGGACGACGGTCAGACGCATATTCGCCGCCTTCCTCATGCTGGTGGCGATCAGGATGGCGCTGCAGGCGTGGGGGATCGTATGAGGGAAGATAGGAGGATCTTCAGGAGGCTCAGCTCTGTAGACGGGGCCAGGGATGAGATCTGGTCCCGCGTTCGGGAGATGAAAAGGAGGGTGGAGGAGGTCACGCTCTCCGAGGCGCTGGGCAGGGTGCTGGCGGAGGACGTGGTGTCCCCGGTGGACATCCCCAGCTTCGACAGGGCCACCAAGGACGGGTTCGCGGTGCGCGCGGAGGACACCTTCGGGGCAGACGAGGAGAGGCCCGCGGCGCTCAGGGTCGTGGGAGTGGCCTCGGCCGGCCACCCCTTCAGCGGGTCGGTGGGGGAGGGTGAGGCCGTCGAGATAGCGACTGGGGCGCCCCTGCCCCCGGGGGCCGACGCGGTCGTGATGGTCGAGTACACCCGCCGGTCTGGTGGAGAGGTCCTCGTGTACAGGGCCGTCGCGCCCGGCGAGAACGTCCAGTCCGCCGGCAGGGACGTCAACCTCGGAGAGACCCTGGCCTGGAGGGGAGACGTCGTCGGGCCGAGGGAGGTCGGCGTGCTGGCCGCCGCCGGCATCCGGACCGTGAGGGTCTACTCCCGGCCGAGGGTCGCCGTGATCAGCACTGGAGACGAGCTGGCCGCTCAGGGGGAGGACCTCGAGTACGGGAGGATCTACGACATAAACGGCCCGGCCCTCTGCGCCTCCATAAGGGGGGACGGGGGGGAACCCATCTACCTTGGTATAGTCGGCGACGTGGAGTCTGAGATAGCGGGGGCGATCGAGAGGGGGCTGTCGGTGGCAGACCTCCTCGTCGTCTCGGGAAGCACCAGCGCGGGGGCGGGGGATGTCATCTACAGGGTGCTGGACGGGATCGGGGCGCCCGGGGTGTTCGTCCACGGCGTGGCCATGCACCCGGGGAAGCCCACCGTCATGGCTCAGGTCGGCAGAAAGCTCGCCTTCGGACTGCCAGGCAACCCGACCAGCGCGATGACCGCCTACAGGGTGTTCGTCGCGCCCGTGATCAGGTACCTGGCCGGACTGGAGCCCGAGCCTGAGTCCCTGAGGGTCAGGGCCAAGCTGGCCGAGAGGACCAGGGTCGCCAGGGGGAGGCGGGACTTCCTCCCGGTGCACCTCGTGAGGACGGCCGAGGGCGAGGTGCTGGCGTTCAAGGTTCCCGGTGGCTCTGAGGCCATAACCACGTTTGCCCGGGCCGACGGGATCCTAGAAGTGCCGGAGGAGGTGGAGTACCTGGAGGAGGGCGAGCCAGTGGTGGTCACCCTCCTAGACCCGGACAGGGGGCCTGCGGACCTGTCCATCGTGGGGAGCCACTGCCTCGGGCTGGAGGAGCTCCTCAGGATCGCGAGGCCGAGGCTCAGGGGGGGCAGGGTGAAGGTGGTCTCCGTGGGCTCGACGGGCGGGTTCCTGGCCGTGAGGAAGGGGGAGGCCGACCTGGCCGGGGTCCACGCCCTGGATCCGACCACGGGCGAGTACAACCTCCCGTTCCTCGAGCCCATGGGCGTGTCCAAGATCGCCCTGCTCGTCAGGGGGTACTCGAGGATCCAGGGCCTGATGGTCGCCCCCGGGAACCCCAAGGGAATAGGGGGAGTGGAGGACCTCCTGAGGCCCGACGTCAGGATGCTGAACAGAAACCCGGGCTCGGGAACCAGGATCCTGATGGACTGGCTGACCGAGAGGTTGGCAGGGGAGAGGGGGGTGAGCGCGGAGGAGCTGAGGTCGTCGATCCGGGGGTACATGAGCGCCGCGAAGTCCCACGCGGCGGTGGCCTCGGCGGTCAGGGAAGGGATCGTGGACATCGGCCCCGGGATAGAGGCGGCCGCGAGGCTGAGGGGGCTGGACTTCATACCCCTCTGGAGGGAGCGGTACGACTTCTTGGTGAGGATCGACCGCCTTTCGAAGCGCGGGGTCCAGGTCGTCCTCGAGACCCTAAGGTCCGACGAGTTCCGCGAGGCCCTAAGCAGGCTACCCGGCATAGAGGCGGACGAAAGGACCGGGGAGATAATCCACGACCCCCGGGTCGGCTGAGCTCAGCCCCCCGGGTCGTCTTGGCGACCCGAGCCGTGAGCGTGCCTGTAGCCCCTCGCCACCCAGACGGCGTGCTCCGCCTCGGGCAGGATGAGCCTCTCGAGGGCGAGCCTTATCCCGTCAGGGGAGCCTGGGAGGCAGAAGACCACGGACCCCTCGACCACGCCCGCCGTGGCCCTCGACAGGAAGGCAGCGGGCCCCACCTGCTCGTAGCTGAGCATCCTGAAGAGCTCCCCGAAGCCGGGTAGTTCCTTGGAGAACGCGGGTCGGACGGCCTCGACCGTGACGTCCCTCGGGTGGGGACCCGTACCGCCGATGAAGAGGACCACGTCCGCGCTGCCGGCGGCGGCCCTCAGCGCCTCCCCTATCTCCGGGACCGAGTCGGGGAGGATGTCCCTCCTCACGACGACGTGGCCAGCCGACTCTATGAGGCTGACCGCCACGTCTCCGCTCTCGTCGACGAAGGCCTCCCCCCGGGACTTCAACTCGTACCTCGAGGAGCTGACGACGAACACCGCGAAGGTCAGCCTGGACCTGGCGGACTCCCTGTGGAGATCTACCGACCTCACGGTTGGAGCCTGGGCTGGGAGGCTATTCAACTTATCGCGTCGGATCAGGTTAAACCGTGGGGGGCGGACTCAGCGTGAGCTGGGATTCACATCCTCCCTTCGAATGATGTTCGCTCTAATCATCGCCCGCCCCCGGTGTGCGTCGCCCCCCCGGCCTTTTTAAGTCGACTCAGGGGGGCGGCACGATGTCCCAGGGGGGCGGGGAGTTCGAGGTCGGCGAGGCCCGTGCAGGGGAGAGCGTCGGGCCGATCAAGTACCTCCTCTCCCCGGTCCGAGATCCGTGGTCCGTCTTCAGGGGGGGCCTCAGTCGGCCCAGGCTGAGGCTGTTCCTGATGGCCGCTCTGGCGGTCTCGGCGCTTGGGGGCGCCGGAGGCGCGCTGATCGCGTCGAGGGTGGAGTACCGGTTCGTCAACCCGCCGGAGGGCGTGAGCGCCGAGCAGATCCAGTCCGCCCTGAGGGTTTTCAGCGGCCCGGCGTTCGTCGGGGTCACCACGGTGGTCTCCGGGGTCGTCGTCGCTTTCATCGCCGGGGGGCTCGTTCACGTCGCGGCGAGGCTCGCTGGAGGCGACCCGGTGAGCCCATCCTCCACCCTAACCGGGTTTGGCGTGGTCTACCTGACCGAGGGCGTTAGGTCTCTCCTGAGCGTGATCGCTACGGCCTTGACGATCCCGCAGAGGGTCGTGATCACGATAGACCTATCCAACCCGTACTCCTCGCAGGTCGGGGAGGTGACCAGCCTGGTGGAGCGCTCTCCCGTCATGCTCTCCCTCTCCGGCCTGGTGGCGGCCTGGCAGTGGTTCCTCCTCACGGAACTCCTCAGGACGATGTTTGGCCTGAGTAGGGGTAGGTCGGCCTCCCTGGCCGCGGCGCTGGTCCTGCTCAAGTTCGCCCCGACGGCCCTCGGTCTGGCGCTGTGACCGCGGTTGGGTGATCATCTTGGGCGACCTCGTCGAGGAGGTGGCAGCAGAACTCAGCGCGGAGGCCGTGGCCAGTGGAGAGCGGAGGTTGCTCCTCGTCTCCTGCGAGGATCGGGTGGACGCCCTGGCAAGGGTGGCCAGGGTCTACCGGCGGGTCACTGGCCAGGGGGTCGACGCCCTCTACTCCAACGTCTGGGTTGGGGACGAGGTGCTGGGCGGTCGAAGGCTCGCCAGCCAGGTGCCCGGAGACGTCCGCGTCCACCCAATAGACTTTGACAGGAGCGAGGAGGCCATGGGGGGAACCTGGGATCTCCTCCTGACGGACTTCTCCGTCCAGATGAGGGCGAATGACGTGGGGAGACTTGTGGAGACCGTCAGGGGGGGCGGGCTCGTCGTGATGGCGATACCCCCAGTCGAGGAGTGGCTCAGAACCCTGACCGACTTCCAGAGGAGGCTGGCGTCGCCCCCCTACAGAGAGTCCGACGTCAGGAGCGAGTTCAAGAGGAGGTTCCTAGAGACCGTCAGGAGGGCTGAGGGGGCGAGGTTCGTCGACCTGTCCTCGGGAAGCGTTGAGGGGCGCCCAAGAGAGGCCGCCAGGAGGGAGCTCGAGCGGCCCGAATCGGAGGACCCCGTACTGGCGCTCGCACTGACCCCCGAGCAGGTCGAGGTGGTGGAGGCCATCGACAGGCTCTCGAGGGTCTCCGGGAGGGCGGCCCTCCTCGTGGTGGCGAACAGGGGGAGGGGAAAGTCCGCCGCTCTCGGGCTCGGGATAGCCCACCTAATGGCGAGGAGGGGGGTCAGGGGGGTGGCGGTCACGGCCCCCACACTCCCCGCGGTTCAGACCCTGTTCAAGTTCGTCTCAAGGGGCCTGGAGGCCCTGGGGATACGGGGCCGGGAGGTGGTGAGGGATGGAGAGGTCGTGGCGGTGACCGCCAGGGGGAGGTCGGCCTTCTACCTGACTCCCCTGAGCCTAGTGGACTCTAACGTCCGGGTGAAGGTGGTTGACGAGGCGGCCGGCATCCCGACGCACCTGCTCTTCAGGGTGCTCGGGTCCAGCAGGCTCGCGATCTTCTCCAGCACAATCCACGGGTACGAGGGGGCCGGCAGGGGTTTCTCTCAGAGGTTCATGTCGAGGCTCGAGTCGCTTCAGGGTGTGGCCGTCGAGAGGGTGGAGATGAGGACCCCGATAAGGTACCCCGAGGGGGACCCGGTTGAGAGGTGGCTTTACGACTTCCTGCTGCTCGACGCGGAGCCTGGGGATCCCCCCGAGGACGCGTCCCCGGAGTCGGGGAGGTACGTCAGGGTGGACCTCCCATCGGCGGACGAGGACTTCCTCAGGAAGTTCTACGGGATATACGTCCTGGCTCACTACAGGAACAGGCCCAACGACCTGGCGACACTCCTGGACGCGCCCCACCACTCCGCGAGGGCCCTGTTGATCGACGGCGAGCCCGTAGTCTCAATTCAGATATGCGAGGAGGGGAGGCTCAGCAGGAGGTACGTGGAGGGCATCCTCAGGAGGACAGAGAATCCCCCCGGTCACATGATACCCTCGAGGCTCCTGGCACACTACGGCCACAAGGGATTCCCGAAGCTCTGGGGCTGGAGGGTGGTCCGCATAGCCACCCATCCGGCCCTTCAGGGCAGGGGCCTGGGGACGAGGGCGCTCAGGTCCCTGATCTCCGAGGCTGAGGAGGCCGGGGTAGACTGGGTCGGGGCGGGGTTCGGAGTCAGCGAGGAACTCCTCAGGTTCTGGGTGAGGGCGGGCTTCGTGCCCGTGCACATCAGCCCGCAGAGGAACCCTGTCTCGGGAGAGTACAGCGTGTTCGTCGTGCTCCCGATCAGCAGGCAGGCTCGGGACATGGTGCGTGAGATACTGGGGGAGTTCAAGAGGAGACTCCTGAACTCCCTGCACGACGTGTACTTCGATCTGTCCCCCTGGGTCGCCAGGATGCTCCTGTCTCCGAGCTGGGGAGGCGCGAGGCCGAGGCTCAGGTTCAGTCAGAAGCTCAGGCTAAGGGACTACCTGGCGGGGTACAACACCTACGAGATGGCGTCCGACGCGGTCTGGGAGATCGTCAGGTCCTACTTCCTCTCCCCTCCGAAGGTCAGGCCCCTCTCGGCTGAGGAGGAGGCTGCTCTGCTGGCCAGGGTCCTTCAGGGTAGGGGGTGGGGCATGGTGGCGGGGCTCCTGAAGGTTAAGAAGGTGGTCGAGGTCATGGACGTCGTACGGGGGGCGGTCAGGAAGCTGGTGGTCCACTATGGGGAGGAGGAAGTCGCTGAGGTTTGACAAGAGGTACGTGGACCGCATCCTCAGGGGGGAGAAGGTGACCACCCTGAGGCGAACCACCAGGCTCAGGCCGGGGGACGTCGTCGACCTGGTAGCCGGGGGTGAGGTCTTCGGGGAGGCCGTTGTCGAGGGGGTCACCAGGGTGAGGCTCTCGGGGCTGACCGACGAGGAGGCCAGGAGGGACGGGTTCGAGTCCAAGGAGGAGCTGGTGAAGGCGCTCAAGAGACACTACGGTAAGAGGGTCCTGGAGGAGGACCAGCTCTGGATGATCGAGTTTCGCGTCCTCGAAGGGGAAGGGGACGGATCTGGGGAGTGAGACGTCCTGGGCGGGGCCTCGGGAGGGATCCAGGGTCGTCACGGGTCGGCGGACCTAGCGAGCTACCCTCATCGGCCCCTCACCCCATCGGAGTCTGGAGATAAAAGCCTCGCCCCAGGGATCTCGGGGATCACTCGCCCTCACCCACGACGACGGCCAAGGCCTCTCCAACCCACTCATCCGGCAAGTAGCCCCACTCGGCGAACTTCAGGAGGCCCGCGCCGGAGAGCTCAACGAAGTTGGGGCTCCGGAGGAGGTTCTTCCTCTCCACGATCGTAACGAGCCCGGAGTGTATCATGCTCCTCTCGTCGGCGGCCTCCCTCACCCTGGCGACCACGGCCTCTCCCCAGCCTCTCGGCTCCAGCGGGATCGGGCGACCGCCGAAGACCCTCCTCAGCTTGGTTCCTAGGCCCGGCTCCGTCAGCTCACAGGGCGCGAGCATCTCAAGCCTCTGCCTCTTCCCGCGACCGAAGAGGACGATTCCCATAGGGACCGAGGCTGGCTGAACCTCCCCCGCGCGCTCGCTGAGGGAGATCATAAGCTCCCTCGACTTCAGCTCCTCCTCCAGCTCCTGAGATAGATTTTCAAGGGCATCGAGGAGCCTGCCGTACTTGGATTCTATCTCCGAGATCCTCTCCTGCCGCTCTGAGTTGAGCTGGCTCCTCCTAAGGGCGAGCTCATCGCCCGAGAGGTGGACCTCCGCCTCGGCGAGCCTGGCCGCGTACGCCCTGGAGACCGCCGACTTCTCCGACTCCTCCAGACTCCTCACGGAGCTGATCAGCGCCTCCAGCTTGGCCCGATATCTCTTGATCAGCTCAACATCCCTCCTCAGATCACCGGCCATCTCCCTAAGGGCCCTGAAGGTGTCTCTAGCCCTCCTCTCACTGAGGGACGGCGGCAGCGCCCCGCCCGGGAGGCCCTCGTGTTCGCCGACCTCAGAGGCAACCCAGCTAATGATCCTGGGGTCTGGGATTCCGGTGAGTTCTAGCTCCCTCCTGGAGGCCCTTATCCTGGAGTAGGAGAACTCAACGGATTTCGTGAGCGACTCGGGGCTCGCCACGATGGCCTCCTCCAGGAAGCTGAGCGCCGAGGCCAGCGACTCCCTGTCGGCCATCGAGAGCCTCAGGGAGAGGAGGCCAGAGGGATCCCAGAGGACCCTCCAACGCCCCCCGACCTCGAGGACATCAAGCCTCAGCTCGACTATCCCTATCCCCCACGGCTTCTCCAACTTGGACCAGGGAAACCTACCTCTCTTGGAATTCTTCCAAGCGAACAGGGTTAGTGCGGCCGCCTCGTGCTCGGGCCCCGTCCTCCGACCCTTGGCCACAACAAGTGGAACCCTCGAGCGCGCGGACACTCGGTGTTAGGCGAGCCGTTGGAAATTAACGTATCATTCCTCCAGGGAGTCCCCCCAAAAACCTCAGATCCAAATTTTAAGCAGTCCAGGCGAGTATCCGACTGCTTGAGCCGATTAAATCCACCATCTCAGCACGAGGGGATGAGAGCTCTGAGATCGAGGGAATGTGTCAATCTTTTTAATGAAAACTCGCCACACACACAGCGCGGGCGCGGCCCGCAGGGTGACCGGCATGGGGACCGTGATTCCATCTGCTGAGGAGATGTTCCGGATTACGGGAGGGGCCGCCCCCTCGGAAATGAACCCCTGGTTCAACTTCCTGAAGCTGCTGGAGAGGTCCGCCAAGATCATGGGCCTCGACCCGGGCTATTACAAGATACTTGCCACCCCCAAGAGGATCCTCGAGGTCCAGCTGCCCGTCAAGATGGACGACGGAAGCATTGAACTCTTCGTGGGATGGAGGGTCCAGCACAACGACGCTAGGGGTCCCTGCAAGGGAGGCATCAGGTACCACCCCGCGGTGAACGAGGACGAGGTTAAGGCCCTCGCCGCCTGGATGAGCATCAAGACCGCCGTGGTCGACATCCCCTACGGCGGATCCAAGGGCGGAATCAGGGTTGACCCGCACAAGCTCAGCCTCAACGAGCTCGAGAGGCTCACCAGGAGGTTCACCTGGGCGATTGCCCCTATCATAGGCGTCGACAGGGACATCCCCGCACCCGACGTCTACACCAGCCCTAGGGAGATGGCCTGGATCTACGACACCTACAGCCAGATCGTCGGCTACCCCGAGCCCGGCGTTATCACGGGCAAGCCGCTGGAGCTGGGCGGCAGCGAGGGCAGGACGGAGGCGACCGCCAGGGGCCTGCAGTACACCGTGGAGGAGGCCATCAAGGTCCTGAACATCGACCCGAAGAAGGCGACCGCCGCCGTGCAGGGCTACGGCAACGCGGGCTACTTCTCGGCCAAGTTCATGCACGAGCTCGGCATGAAGGTGGTGGCCGTCAGCGACAGCAGGGGAGCGATCTACAACCCCGACGGCCTCGACCCCGACGCGGTGCTCAAGCACAAGAGGGAGACCGGCAGCGTGAAGGACTTCCCGGGCGCCACCAACCTCGACCCCGACCCGAGGGTCGGCAACGCCAAGCTCCTGGAGCTCGACGTCGACGTGCTCATCCCCGCCGCCATCGAGAACGTGATAACCAAGGATAACGCGGACAGGATCAAGGCCAAGATCGTGGCCGAGGCTGCCAACGGCCCCACCACGCCCGAGGCCGACCTCGTGCTCCACGAGAAGGGCATACTCGTCATACCCGACGTGCTGGCCAACGCGGGCGGCGTGACCGTGAGCTACTTCGAGTGGGTGCAGGCCAGGACCAGGGAGTGGTGGGACGTCGAGACCGTCAGGCAGAAGCTCAGGGCCAGGATGACCAAGTCCTTCAGGGACATCTACAACCTCCACAAGGAGAAGAACATCGACATGAGGACCGCCGCCTACTGGCTGGCCATCGACAGGATAGTCGCCGCCATGAGGCTCCGCGGCATCTGGCCGTGAGCCTCCCCCCATCTTTCCCCTTTCACTCTGACTCCGGCCCCCGGGCGGTTTCGAGGGGGGCAGCCGCGAATAACCCTTTTTTCGACTGCCTTCGGAAACCCTCGGTGAGCCTGGCGGACCCCAGAGAGGAGCTGGTGAGGGTGTCCAGACTCCTGTACCTTCGGGGGCTGGTCACCGCGGCAGGGGGAAACGTGAGCTTCAGGGTCTCCGATGAGATGTTCTGGATCACGCCCTCCGGCCCCCACAAGGGTACGCTATCCCCCTCGGACGTCGTCCTGATGAGCACCTCCGGCGAGGTGGTGGAGACCTCCGGCAGGAAGCCCTCTTCCGAGTGGAGAATGCACGCGGCCGTCTACAGGGCTCGTACAGACGCGAGGGCAGTGGTCCACACTCACGGGCCGCTTTCAACCACCCTCGGCACGACGTCGGGGGTGGTGAGGCCGATGTCGGAGGAGGGGGTCATCTACCTGGGGGGCGCCGTCAGGTGCATTCGCTGGAGGCGCGCCGGAACCTGGGAGCTCGCAGAGGCCGTGGCGAACGCCCTGAGGGACTCGAATGCAGTCATAATAGAGCGACACGGGGCTGTGACGCTCGGTCCGACCCTGGAGATCGCCGCGGCCAGGGCGGAGGCTCTCGAGGAGGCCGCCGCGCTCTACCTCGGCGCCTTGACCAGCCCCAGGGCTGGTTGGAGGTCAGTCCTCTGGCCTTAGTACGACGACCTCGCAGCAGCTCACGAGCTCGGAGAACCTCTGGGCGTCCCTCTCGGATCCGACGATGGAGCCGTAGTGCATCGGGATAGCGACCCTCGGTCCTATCGCCTCCGCCGCCCTCGCCGCCTCCTCCGGATCCATCACGTAGGTGCCGCTCACAGGGAGCAGGGCCACGTCGACCTCGAGCCCCTCCATCTCCGGGATCAGGTCGGTGTCGCCGGCGTGGTACACCTTCACCCCGTCCAGCTCGAAGACGTATCCGACGTATCCCTTCTCCCTGGGGTGAAACTTCCTCCTCTCGGGGCGCACGTTGTAGGCCGGGATCGCCCTTATCTTGACGCCGCCCACGTCCACCTCTGTCCCCGGAGACACCTCGGCTCTCCTGCCCGGGAGGCCGCCGAGCTTCTTGAGGCACGGGGCGGGCGCCACTATGACGGTTTCGGGGCTCGCGATCTTGGCGACGTCTTCGGGAGAGCAGTGATCGAAGTGATCGTGCGTGATCAGCACTACGTCGGCCCTCCTCCCCCCGGCAATCTCGTAGGGATCGACGTAAACGACGGCGGAGTCCGAGACCCTGAAGGCCGCGTGACCCAGCCAGGACACCTTCACGGGGCCGATCTCGTACACGGCCACCACCCCTTGAGTCCCACCCTCGGAACCTAATCAAGGTTCTCGGGGGGCGGTCCCCCGAAGCCCAGGCAGCTCATCCGCGATGACTCGCAGCCGGGAGCACTGGTCATCCCGCCCCCCGGATGTGGGAACGTTGAGAGCTATAACGGGTGTCGCCCCCAACCCGTCGGTCAACCCATGTAGGGGGGCATCTCCGACTCCTCCTCTGACTCCTCCGCCTTCATGGCGAGCTTCTTCCTAGCGACGGACAGGAGCCTCGAGGAGACCATGGCCGGAGATATCGTCCCGGCCAAGACTAGGACCTCGGGCCTGGAGGATAGCCTCTCGAGCATCTGGATCACCTCGGACGTGAAGGCGTCGAACGAAGAGGCCATCTCAGAACTCATGGCGGACTTCAACAGGTAGGTCGGGAGCATGAACTCGATCCCCTCCAGGTAAACCACGGCTGGACCCTTGAGAGAGCCTGCCAAGGCCCTCAGCTCAGATATCACCCCGTCCATGTTGTTCCTCATCGCGTGAACGCTCACGAGGAGGAGCCTGGCCTTAGCCATGGAGGCTATCAGCTTGGCGAGGCGCCTGCCCTCCATGGGATCCTCGTCGGGGAGGTCCACGACCACTATGTGGGGACCCTCTGCGTGGATGAGGTCCTTGACCACCTCGCTGGCCCCCTCGGCCAGCGGCCTGATCGCCTCCATCTCCTCTGGGCTCAGCCTGGGCTCGACCTCCTCGACGGGCGGGACTGGGACGGGCTCTATGACGTGCCTGAACCCCTGGTCCTCCAGCATGGCCCTGAGAAAGGACTCCATGAGTTCGAGCTTCCCTAGGAGCCTGGGGTCCCCCACCTTCGGCTTGACCAGCAGAATGGCCGTCTCCGTAATTTTTGCGGCCTCGACGCTCTTGATGAAGACGCTGTAGAGGGTCATCCCGCCAAGGAGCTCGATGAGGCAGTCCAGCCTCTCTGACCTCTCGGCCTCCTCGGCTATCTTAAGGGGATCCAGCTCCGTGTCCAGGATGACGTCTATCAGGTAATCGTCCAGCCTGGTGAACGCGAGCAGGGCCATGAGCTTGAAGGGCCCCATGGTGCTCATGGACTCGCGCCTGGCCAGCGGAACCCTGTACTCGCTCACGAACTCCAGGTCTTCGGCGGTGGTCTCCAGGCAGGTCATCTTCGTCATGTAGAAGCAGGGCTTGACGGTTCCCCTGACCCGGAGCACGTCTCCGGGGAAGAAGTAGTACGGTGTCACCCTCACGACTATGGTGAGCCTCCCCGTCCCGTCGTCCAGTATGAGCCTCTCGTAGGTCTCCTCTCCGAGCTTGGCCGTCGGTAGGACCTCAACTATCTTGCCCTCGATCTGAGCCTCTGTCCCCCTCTCGACCCTCCCCTCCAGGATGTCCGCAATCTTCACCGCAGGCATCTCCTCCCGCCACCCCGCCAATGGATTAAGTTTCACTCATGAGGGGTCTCCATAAGGGGGACTATCCTCTCCAGGACGTACCTCACGAAATTCTCAACCTCGGTTGCCGTGAAGACGGTCACCACGCAGTTCCTGGTCACGCCCACCGTGAGGCCCCACTCCCTGTCCTCGAACACCACGTACCATATCTTCCCGTGCCTCAGGTACTCCTGGTAGAGGTTGGTGTCCGCGAGCGCCTCCCCGAACAGGGAGAGCTTCCTTATGTTGGGCAGGTCCACCTGGTCGAAGTAGACCACCTTCGTGGCCTCCGGGTTCGACTCGTGCAGTCTCCTCAGGGTCTCGTGCGATATCCTGGCCTCGACCATCCCGCCGCTCCCTAGCAGCAGGGCGTTGGAGAGGAGAGACGCCGCCGCGTTCGCCTTGGGCCTCTTGGCCAGGATCAGCAGGAGAACCCCCTTCTCGGTCCAGAAGAACACGAAGGGGATTACGCGGGCAGATATCTCGTATCTCACGCCCTCCCTCCCGAACAGAGGCACCGGGTACTCCTCGTACAGCTCTCCCCAGACCTCCCCCTCCCTGACGGAGGTGACTTCGGACTGGATCCTCAGCGTGAGCTCTGCGTCTCCCCGCGCTATGGTCCTCTCTGCCTTCCACCCCCTGAGCTTCTCTGCGGCCAGCTCGGGGGTGACGTCCGCGTCCACCCTGAAGACCTTACCCACCAGCGCCATGACTCTGCGTCGAGTTACGGGGCAAATTGAAAAGGCTGCCCGGGCCCGGAGGTGGGAAGGCCCGGTGGATCAGGGGGGACCGAGGGGGACCTACATCAGGGAGGTCGTGCTTGAGAACTTCATGTCGCACGAGTACTCGAGGATACCGTTTGCCCCGGGACTGAACCTGATCGCCGGGCCCAACGGCGCCGGCAAGTCCTCGATCGTGCTCGCGATAGCGATCGCCCTCGGCCAGACGAGGACCGAGAGGTCCAGGAGGCTGAGGGACCTGATCAGGAGGGGCAGCAACCTCGCCAGGGTCACCGTGGTGTTCGACAACAGGCCGGTCGACGGGAGGCGCCCCGTGCCGGGATTCAGGGAGGACGAGGTGCGGGTGTCCAGGTACATCAGGGCCGACGGCACCTACTGGTTCGAGCTGAACTACAGGACCGTTGACAAGTACGAGCTGACCAGCCGGCTGGCGAGGATGGGCGTGGACCCCGACAACATGCTTGTGATCATGCACCAGGGCACCATGTCCGAGTTCATCGCCATGGGGCCGGAAGAGAGGCTCGTCATGGTCGAGGAGGCGGCCGGGCTGCACGAGTACAGGAAGAGAGTTCTCCAGGCAATGAGAGAGCTCAGCGGCGTCGAGGAAGAGGTCTCCAAGACGCAGGACCTATTGAGGAGGGCGGAAGAGACCCTGAGCGTGTGGAAGGAGAAGTACGATAGGCTCCTGGAGAAGAGGCGTCTGGAGGACAGGGCGAGGAGGCTCAGGGCGGAGCTCGCGTGGGCTCGATACGAGCGTCAGAGGGAGCTGGTCTCCCAGCTTGAGGATGAGCTGGACTCCGTCCAGAGGGAGTCAGAGGGCGTGGAGGCTGAGATCGCCGAGCTGAGCGAGACCCTCGAGGGGCTCGAGCGGGAGTTCCTCCAGCTGGGCTCCCGGGATGTCGAAGGGGGTTGGGGAGAACTCTGGCGGAGGGTCCTCGATCTCCACGGGCGGATAGTCGAATCGGCCGTCCAGAGGGCTGTCCTGGAATACCGCCTCAGGGACCTCAGGGCGAGGGCATCCCGCCTGAGGGCCAGGCTCAGGAAGGCCGAGTCGGAGCTCGCGGCCCTTGAGGGGGAGGCCAAGCACCTCGAGCGGCCGGCAGGCAGGCTCAGGGATCCGGAGCAGGTGGCCGACGAGCTCAAGCTTGTGGGGGCCCGGCTGGCGTCCCTTGGGGACGTCTCGGAGGACGTTGAGAGGATGTACCACCGCTACCTGGAGACCTATAGGGAGATACGCGAGAGGCTGAATAGGCTGGAGGAGAACAGGAGGGGGCTACTGGAGGCCCTGAGCGAGAGGGCCGAGTTCTGGAGGCGCGAGGTGAGGGGGCTCATCTCCGAAGTCGACCGGGAGTTCGCGGAGATACTGGGTAGGCTGGGCGGGGTCGGCTACGTCAAGCTCGTGGACGGAGACGACGTTGAGACGGCGGGGCTCGAGGTGGCCGCCGGCTTCCGAGGCATGGACCCGGTCCCCCTGGAGTCGAGGGCCCTGAGCGGGGGGGAGAGGGCGACCACCGTTGTGGCCTTCATGCTCAGCCTCCAGAGGCACGTCAGGTCCCCAATAAGGGTCATAGACGAGTTCGACGTCCACATGGACCCGGAGAGGAGGGAGGTTGCGCTCAGGGAGTTCGCCAGGGTCCTGGCGAGGTCCGGAGGGCAGAGCATCCTGGTGACGCCGGGCCCGCCCCCCAGGGTGGAGGGCCCCGTCCACCTGGTGTTCGTCCAGAGGGTCGGGGAGATCTCGAGGGTGGTGAGCGCGTGAGCCGATCGGGCAGGGCCAGGAGGGAGCTCTTCGAGAGGATCCTGGAGCTTGTCAGGGAGGCCCTCTCCGGCAGGGTGGACCCCTTCGACGTGAACGTGGTGAGGCTGGCCTCGAGGCTGAGGGAGGAGTTCCCCCGTCTCAGGAGCTGGGACGAGATCAACCTCGACCTGGAGGCCCTGGTCGGGCTGTCCCGAGTCGTCGAGAGGCAGGAGGAGTGGATCGAGCACAGGGCATCGAGGCTCTTCGTCGACCCCCTCTTGGTGGCCCTGAAGGTCGAGGCCATGGAGCCTAAGGCCCTGGCCGGGCTCCTCCTAAGGGCGTGGAGGCCGATAGTAGAGGCCAGGGGGGTCACGCCCGCCTTCCTCGAGGCAGCCGTGAGGTACTGGATGGAGCTCCCGCCCGCCTCGGACAGGCGTCGGGGGCTGCCCAAGCCCACCGAGCTGGGGGCCCCCGGGCCTCCCCCAGCTGGGGAGGAGTTTGAGCGCAGGCTGAAGCTGGAGGCGAGGCGGCTGGCCGAGGCGCTCGAGGAGCGCGGGGAGGTCGACTACCTGGAGTACGTCCGGGCTGGGGACCCGTGGGAGGCGGCGGAGCGGGCCTACGTCCTGAGCTTCCTGATCTCGGAGGGATTCGCCTCGATCAGGCGAGACCCGGCCACCGGGAGGGTCCTCATAGTAAGGCCGGGGGGCTCCGGCGGCCTGAGGGGGTCCGTGGTCACCTGGCTCGACGTGGGCGGTGGTGGGGATGGCTGACTCGAGGGGCGGGCCCGAG
The DNA here is from genome assembly GCA_964594835.1 of uncultured Nitrososphaerota archaeon. Taxonomy (GTDB): domain Archaea; phylum Korarchaeota; class Korarchaeia; order Korarchaeales; family Korarchaeaceae; genus DRBY01. The sequence goes on along the minus strand of CAZQNA010000001.1, from coordinate 133,108 downwards.
GACCTGCGCAGGAAGGTCAGGCGCGCGGCCCACATGCTGCTCCTCAGGAGCCACGCGAAGCCGGGGGTCAAGGGGTGGGAGCTGAGGAGGGCCCTCGGGAGGGACTACAAGACCGTTCTCCGCCTCCTAGACGAGGAACTCTCCGACATAGGCTTCAGGGTGGTCGCCAAAGCTCCGGACGGGCGGGACGCGGGCGAGGAGGAGTTCGCTGAGGCCACCTTCTACGTCACCTTCCGGGAGGCCCCCGACTGGCCGGAGGTGAGGGGGTCTGGCTGGAGGATAGACGAGCTCGCCGCGCTGGCGGCCTGCGTGGCCCTGATATCCGCAAAGGGCGGGCGAGCGAGCAGGGAGGAGTTGGAGGACCTCCTGAAGTCGAAGCTACCGGACTGGAAGGTCCCCGGCATTCTCACAAGGCTGATCAGGCACGGCTACCTCTCCGAGACGGAGGAGGGGGTCGAGATGGGGTGGAGGACTCGGGTGGAGATCGACGTGGAGCGCCTGCTCAGCCTGCTCCTCGGCGCCCGCGGATCCTCCGGCGAGACGTGAATTCCAGTATGGCGTCGATCAGGGCGGCCTCACTCCCCCCGGACCGCTCCAAGATATCCTCGGCGGCCCTGGGCGGGATGCCCGCCGCAAGAGCCATGACGGCCAGCCTCCCGTGGGCCTCCACCAGGCGGGCGGTCATCTTGATCTCCGAGACGATCCTCCTCATCCTCCGGCGGGACTTCGACCTCAGGGCCCGCTCAGAGAGGGAGAGGGCCTGCTCAACCGCTATATCCGGCTCTCGGGAGACTCCCAGGAGTCTGGAGCCGCACAGGGGGCACTCCGGACGCTGCGGGAGTTCGTAGGGCTCGACCTCCTCGACGTATCCGCGGCAGCTGAGGCACGCAAGGGTCACGGTCTCCGTGAGGATCTTCACCCTCAGCCTCTCCCTCCTGAGGAGCCGCCTCTTGTCCGGGGGGATCGACTCCACCCTGACCCTTATCCACCTCAGGGCGTCCCTGGAGATGGGGGTGGGCTCGGCGGTCCTGCCGAGGTTGACGAGCTCCCAATCCCCGGATGCCAGGCGGCCCATCACCTCCTCTGCCCCGGGTATGGACATGTCCCTCTCCAATACGTCCCTGACCGCCTGCCTGTACACCGGGGTGCCCTCCAAGCTGACCTTCAGCCTGTCCAGGACCGAGGGGGTGACCTCGGCGTCCCTCGACAATACCCCCATCTTCCTGGCGGCCTGGAGGAGCCTGAACCTGAAGTATCCGCTCCTCTCGACCGCCGCCCTCAGGACCTCCCCCACGTCCGTGGGAGGGGACGCCAGGCCGTCCGCGACCAATCCCGGGGTCACCAGGCGACCGGTCAGGTACAGGCGGTACGGATCCTCGGCCACGCCGACGGCCCCTCCAGTCTCTCGGGCCGCTATCTCTGCCAGGTACCTGGCGAGGGCCCTGTTGGCAAGCGTCCCAGCGTGAACGTGAACGATCACCGTGTTCCCCACGGCCTCAACGACCACCCTCCGGTGCGTGGGAACCGACAGCCCCCTCTCTGCGGTCTCCACGGTCGGAGAGATGGCCCTCAGGACCGTGTCCTCCGCCACCCCGTAGTCCCTGGATAGGGACCTGGCCACCTCTCGCCGAGAGAGCCCAGAGGAGATCGCCTCAGCCACCCTTCCCCTTATGAGGCCCACCTCCTGCGAGACCGACCAGGGCACCGGTATCTCCTCCCCCAGCCAGTGGGGGACCGCCCCCTCCGGATCTGGGTCCCTCACCACGTACACCCTGTCCCTGAAGATCTGGACGATCCTCCAGACCTCCCCGGCCATGATGAACTTGGACCCAGGCTCTCCCCTCTCCGCCACGAAGGGCTCGTCCAGCGTGCCCACGGGCTCCTCAGTGTCCTGATCCACGACGAGGTAGGCTCGGATTTCGGGGATCATGGACAGATTCTCGAAGTAGTATGGGTAGAGGCCGGAGAACCCCGGCCCCCTCCTGAAGCGGGTGGGCTCCGAGACGAGCACCGGGCTCCTGGGCAGGCTGGCCAGAAACTTGACCAGGTCCAGCAGCTCCTCGGGCCCGAGCCGCCGGTAGTTGTACGCCCTCCTGATAATTCCAAGGGCCTCGGGAACGGTCCACTCGGGCTTCCACATGAGGAGGGCCACTATCTCGTGAAGGAGGGCGTCATATGGCTTTTCGGGTATTTTCACGGCCTCTAGTCTGTCTTCCAGGGCCCTCCGCCTGACCACCATGGACTCAAGGGCGTCGTCGGGGGTCATGACTATCACGACGCCCCTGCTCACCTCCCCTACCCTGTGGCCGCTCCTCCCCACCCTCTGGACGAGCCTGGTGGCCTGCCTGGGGCTCATGTACTGGACCACCAGGTCCACGTGGCCGACGTCTATGCCCAGCTCCAGGGAGCTGGTGGAGACGAGGGACCTAACCCTCCCCTCCCTGAGGGATCTCTCGGCCGTCACCCTCGCCCTTGCCGCGAGAGAGCCGTGGTGAACCGCCATGGCGAGGCTCGCGTCCCACATCCTCAGCCTGCTGCCCAGGATCTCGGTCATGGACCTGGTGTTCGTGAAGATGAGGGCGGTCTTGGCCTCCCGTATGAGTTCCCTTATCCTCCTCAGCCTGGCCGCGACGTCCGGGGTCACGTAGAGCCTGGCGGCGAGTTCCCCGTCCTCGGGCGAGGGGAGTGGGTACTCGACCCCTATCTCCATGGTCTTCGCGGCGGACACGTACACCACGCGGGGCGTCGGGGAGGAGCCCCCAAGGAATCGGGCCACCTCCTCCGGGGATCCGACGGTCGCCGAGAGGCCAGCGATCTGTGGGTGCTCACCCGTCATGACCTTGAGCTTCTCGAGGGCGAGGGAGAGCTGGGCGCCCCTCTTGCTCTCCGCGAGCTCGTGGACCTCATCGACGATGAGATACCGAACCGAGGCCAGGTGCTGGCGGAACCTCCTCGCCACCAGGAGTATCTGGAGCGTCTCCGGCGTCGTGACCAGTATGTCCGGAGGTCTGGCCAGCTGAGCCCTCCTCTCTATTGCGGGCGTGTCCCCGTGCCTCACAGCGACGCTTAGATCGAGGCGAGAGGCCCACCAGGATATCCTGAGCATGAGGTCGCGATTCAGGGCCCTCAGGGGTGTGACGTACAGCATCCTGACTCCCCCCGCGGCCCTCCCCTCGGCCATCATCCTGGCGAGCATCGGCAGGAGGGCGGCCTCGGTCTTTCCCGTCCCCGTGGGCGCTATCAGGAGGACGTTCTCCCCCCTCAGGATCAGAGGAATGGCCATCTCCTGGGGCTCGGTGGGGGTCAGCATACCGCGCTCTGCCAAGGCTTCCCTCAGCGCGGGCGGGAGGAGTAGGAAGGATCCCCTGACCCCCGCGCCCCCCTGGGCCTCACCTACAGCCCGTTCACCTCCTGGACCCTCGCGCCAAGGGAGGTCAGTCCCTCCCTTAAGACCTCCGCGGCGCGCTCAACGACCTCCTCGGCCTCCCTGAGGCTCTCCGCTGAGGCCTGGATGTGGATCTTGAGCACAGGCTCTGTCAGCTCCCCGCCCGACGGGTGGCTCTTCACGTAGACCCTCGAGGAGACCTTCATGGCCCTCTCTATCACTGGGGCTGCGGAGGACTCGGGGACGCCCACGCTGACCAGGAACTTCTCGGCCAGCGTCAGGGGTGGACCCCGCTCCCTCAGGAGGGGCTCGAGGTGGTCCTCGAATATCGCCTTCATCTCGGCGGGGACACCCGGCAGGGCGACCGCCAGGACGTCTCCCAGCTCGAGGAGGACCCCGGGCGCCGTGCCGACCCTATTGGGCAGGGGCCTGGATCCCTCCGGCATCATCGCCAGCTTCAGCCTGTGCTCCGTGAGGGGAAGCCCCCGAGCGGAGTACCTCTCCCTGACCATGTTCAGCGCCTCCTCGTTCCGAACGAGGGGCAGGCCGAAGGCCCTTGCCATGCAAGAGACCGTCATGTCGTCGAAGGTCGGCCCCAGCCCGCCCGTCGATATCACGACCCCGCAGCCTAGGTCGACCGCCGTCCGGAAGGCCCACTCTATGTCGTCGCACCTGTCTCGGACTACGAGGCCGACCCTCACCTCGTACCCTAGGACGGTGAGGCGCCTCGCCAGCCAGGTCTGGTTGGTGTTGACCGTCCTCCCAATCAGGAGCTCGTTCCCGACGGAGATGAGACCCGCGCTGTGGCGGCGATGGAGTGCCATTGCCCCGCCCTCCTCCGGACAAATCCTAAAATTGTTGAAGCCGGTGAACGCGCGCCTCCGACCTGGTTGAGAGGGATAGCCCTTGCCGAGCCCAGCCGCTCCCCAGGGGATGCTGGCGCTCCTCCCGCTCGCGACTCTGGGCTGGCTCGGCATGGTTCTCCGGAGGTCTGCCTGGGACGTGTCCCCGGTCCGAAAGGCCCTCAGGAAGAGGAGATCAATCCTCCTAGAGTTTGCCTTCGACCCCAATTACGCCGGACCGCTCCTCCAGCTCGCGGAGAGGATGACCAGAGACGGATACGACGTGATCGCCGTCTGCGACCAGAGCAGCCTCCTCCTGGAGCCCTGGTGGGGCGGCTCGGCGGAGATGGAGGTCTTGAGGCTGGGGGATCCGGGGGAGCTGAACCCGTCCGTCGGCGATCACCTCCGCCTGGCCGAGGACCTCAACAGGCGGGGAGGGAGCCTCCTGATCTACGACAGCGTCACGGCCCTGGTCGGAATGGTCGGCCACAAGGAGGCCTATCTGGCTCTGAGGTCGCTGCTCGAGACCCTGAAGGAGCGAAATCGGGTCGTCTTGGTGGTGTTTCCGTGGGCGCACGAGCACTGGGAGGTGGCGCGATTCAGGGCTCTGGTCCCGGACGTCTTCGTGGCGGTGGCCGGCAGGATCATGAGGATCGGCGAGTGAGCCCAAGCATGCCCAGGATCTTGGGGAGGAGCTCGCAACCCCTCTCCGTGATCCCCAGACTCCCCCGAGAGCAGGACTCCTCGTCAAACCTGTTCACGGGATCCGGCGGGACGTCGGGTCCTGCCACGCACGTCGGGACCGGGTCGTCGGTGTGCGCCCGGGCCCAGCAGGGGGTGGCGTGATCAGACGTCACGAGGACGTGGAGCTCCTCCCCGAGCCCGTGTTCCTCGATGAGGGGTCGGACGAACATCTCGTCTATCGTCTCTATGGCCTCTACCTTGGCCCCCATGTCCCCATCGTGACCCGGCTCGTCCGGGCCCTTCAGGTGAACGTACGCCACGTCTACGCTCCTGAGCAGTCGAATGGTCGCGTCCAGCCTGGTGGGCATGTCCCGCACAAGGTCCCCCGACGGGGGTGGAACCTCCACCGTGGACATGCCGAGGAGACGGGAGATCCCTATCTCCACCGGCATCTCTGCGACCGCCCCGAAGGACAGGCCGTATCTCTGGGATATGGGCTCCACCGGAGGGAGCCTAGCCCCCGCATCCCTGAGGAGGATGGCGTTGGCTGGAAGCAGGCCCCTCCTCCTTCGCTCCTCGTTAACCGGGTGGCGGTCCAGGATCTCGATGGCCCTCCTCGTGAACTCGTTGACGAGCTCGGCGGTCAGCCTAGCCTCCGGCGACGAGTCCAGCGGTTCGCACCTCCGCACCCTCATGTCTGGACTCGGGACGGCCACGCTCATGAGTCCAGCCCGCCTGTAGGCTGGATCCGTGTTCTCAACCCTTTCGGAGAGCTCTCGACCCTCCACCCCCATCACGACCACGGCACGGTGCCCGACTGTGGCCCTGACCTTCACGTAGGACCCCGGGAGGCTGAGGCCCATGCCGTCGAGCGACGAGGCCAGCTCCCTCGCCTCGTCGGTTCTGAGGCTCCTGCCGACCCTCCTGTCCACTATCCTGAGGGTGGGCGGCTCGACCGTGGCGAAGTTCGCCCTGAACGCGACCTCCCCCTCGCTGAGGAGGATGCCGGCCCCCGCCGCCTCTATCGGGCCTCTGCCCGTGTAGTACCGGATGGGATCGTACCCCAGGATGGACATGACGGCCGCGTCGCTCTCGGGGGCCACGCCCCTCGACACCGTGTAGGTGAGCCCGCAGGCGCCTAGCTCCGCGAGCCTATCCAACCCCGGCTTCACGGCCTTGGATAGGGCAGTCTCCCTTCCAAGAGTTCCGGCGGCTCCATCCAAGACCAGATAGATGAGCTTTCTCAACGAGTCGAGACCTCCCTCTTCCTCGCCTAAAATCGGGCAAGTTAAAATTATTCTATGGCCCGCCGCCGCGGCTGGTGAAGAATGGAGGGTAGGGACCTCAACGAGCAGCAGGTGAAAAAGGCCCTCCTAAAGCTGAGCGAAAAGTACCTGCTTGGAGACATCGAGAAAGATGAGTACGAGTCTCTCAAGGCGAAGCTGGAGTCGGCCCTGAGCCTCATGAGGCTGAGGGAGACCCTACAGAGGGGAGAGATGAGCCTGGATGAGTACGAGGCCGTCGCGACCGAGCTGGAGAGGAAGACCGAGGGGGTGGAGGAGGTCGTCGCCGAGCTGCTCAGGGAAGAAGCCCCCCAGCCCCAGCCTCGGCCGGAGGAGGTGGCGGTCGAGGCTCAGCCTCAGCCCCCCGCCCCGGCAGCCGCGGTAGTCGGGGAGGAGCAGCCAGCGCCCCCTGTCCCGCAGCCCAGACCTCAGGAGGTGGTTCCGGAGACCGCCGGGGAGGCGGTGGAGGTAAAGGGCCTCCTCGACGTGGTTCAGGACATGCTCAGCCAGCTAGAGGACCTCGAGTTCAAGAGAAAGAAGCTCAGAGACCTCCTGGTGAAGGGGGACATCTCGGAAGACACATTTGTGGACCTCTACCAGGATCTCAGGGGTCTGAGGGAGGAGCTGATAAGGAGCCTGGAGGAGAAGAGGTCGGAGCTCGAGGAGGAGCTGGTCGAGTCTAAAAAGGCGATAAGGGAGATGGAGCGGGAGCTTGAGGTACTTCGAGCAAAGGCTGCGCTGGGTCAAATATCAGACATAGAGTACGAGACGAGGAGAGAAAAGATTGAGGAGAACCTGTCCCGCCTCAGAGCAAACATGGAGACAGTACAGAAGGCCCTGTCAATAATGGGAGAAGGAGAAAGAGAGTAGATATCAGCAGGGGCGGATGCGGTCGGGCGAGGGCGCGGAAAAGGAAAAAGGGGAGGGGAGGGCTGCGAGCTCGCCTACCTCCTAGGCTTCTTCCAGATGGCCTGGATAGCCAGATCTATGTCTTCTGCGGTTACGGTCTTTCTTCCGGCGTGCCTGGCAAGCTCAGCAGCCTGCTTCGCGACCTCAACGCCAAACTTCTCAAGATGATAGACTAGCGTCTCAGTCGCGGATTCACTGACCCTCTCAGCACCAGCCTCCTTGATTATCCGCGCAACAGGGGCCTTTGGCAGATACCTGGGCATGCTTTCACCTTCGGGATTGGGGCGCGTAGAGGATAAAAGTTTACCGGTTCCAACGGAGACGGCACGGCTGGAGGGACCGTCGTGAAGGCCAGTTCAACCGATTGGAGGCCCTCGGACCCAACAATTGCAAGTTAATGATACTTCCTAATCGGAGGCATCTCTGGCTCTTTTAAATTAGTTCACGGATAGTTGACGCGTTGGAGCAAACAATTAATGAGGTATTCAGCACTTTTCCACCCCTCTGAATCACTTTATACCGACCTGGATCTCCGATCGGCCGATGACCGAGGGGCCAGTCAACTGGCGAGCGGGCTTCGAGATGGAGGTTGCGGGAGAACTCGCAGCAGGCGCCTTAGCGAGGCTGGCGGCCTTCGTGCTGGACCTGATCGTGATCGGGTTCCTATTCGCCCCCTTGCTGCTCCTGGGACTCGGGAGAGGGTTCCTTCACCTGTGGACCGTGGCGAGCCTGGAGTTCTTCGGCTACGTGGTCTACTTCTCCTACCTTGAGGGGAGGCGCGGCGCGACTCTGGGAAAGGAGCTCCTCGGCGTGAGGGTGCTGGGGGAGGACCTTGAGCCCCCTACCTACTGGCAGGCGCTCGTCAGGGGACTGGCAAGGGCCTCTGACCTAGCTCTCCTCGGCATCCCAATGCTCATCAGGAGGGACCGCCGCAGGCTGGGTGACGTCCTGGCCGGAACGTTCGTGGTCGATGAGAAGAAGGTGGCTCTGGCCCTGCCAACCACACGCCGATTCGAAGTCCTCAAGAGGACCGGAGGGAGGGCCTGGGAGAGGGATCGGGCAATCGTCGAGGGTCTCATAGGCGAGGTGAGGGAGAGGCTTGAGAGGGAGGGATCGGACGTAGCCCGGGAGGTCCTGCGGAGGATCGCGGCCAGGAGGGGAGTATCGGAGGATGAGGCCCGCAGGCAAGTCACGAGTCTCCTCGGGCTGAGCGAAGACGACTGGAGGGTTGGCGTCGTGGCATACGGGTTAATGAGTGGAATCGTGACCTTCAAGAGAGAGAGCCTGGCCGAGAGGTCCGCCTCCGTACTTCGAAGGGCCTCTCGGCTGGCCTCGAGGATCGAGGATCGAGTGGAGTTCGAGGCGAGGGCGCGTGCCCTCAGGTCGCTCGCGGAGATGAGGTCAGGGAGGAGGGAGCCGAGGATCTTGCCGGGGCTGGCTCAGGTCATTGGGTCGGCGCCAGAGGAGTTCCGCTCGAGCGCCCCCTTCTTCCTGGCGGCGGTCCTCATACTTCTCTCCGGCCTTGGACTGGGATACTGGGTGGGCACGGGGTTCGCCGAGGAGTTGAGGAGGATATTCGGTCCACCGGGCGGGGCCGTAGCCGCGAATCCAGCGCTGCTGACCGTCGCAATAGCCATGAACAACGTGAGGGTGGATCTGGGGGTCCTGCTGGGGGGAGGTCCGGCCATCTATCCCGTCCTGCTGATGCTCCTGACGAACGGCGCCGTCGTTGGCGCGCTGGCCGCCCACTCCGCGGCCTCCAGCAGCTGGCTCACGTTCCTGTCCCTGGTGGTGGCTCACGGGCTGGGCGAGCTCACGCTGTTCCTCGTGGCCGCGGCAGGGGGGATGAAGATCGCCTGGAGGCTATTCTTCCCCGGGAGGGACAGGTCTTCCGCGATTCTGAGCGCAAGGAGGGCGGTCATCCTCCCCCTTTTCTCCGCCATACTGCTCCCCGCCTACGCCGTGATAGAGGCGTTCCTCACACCCAGGCTAGAGGGGCGCCCGATGATCGCCCTCGCGATCGGGGTGATCACGGCTGCCCCGGTCTACGCGTGGCTCCTCTTGGGTGGCAGGGGAGGAGGGGAGGGGGAGGAGGGAGCCATTAGAGCCGAGGGGTGATTGGATGAGGGTTCTTGGAGAGGCGGAGGATCGGCTGATCGAGGCCCTGGGCAGCGGCGAGATCACAGTCTCGGTCTACGGGCTGGGCTACGTCGGCACCCCGCTCATGGCAGCCTGGCTGTCCGCGGGCGCCAGGGCCATTGGGGTCGATATCGACGAGGGCAGGGTCGCGGCCGTCGCCGCGGGCCGCAGCCCCGTCGACGAGCCCGGGGTGGAGGAGGCGCTGAGAGAGGCGCTGGCATCTGGCAGGCTCAGGGCGACAACCGACGGCGTCATGGCCTCCCGGGAGTCGGACGTCAAGCTGATAGCCGTACCGACGAGTCTCAGGTTCGAGGGTGATTCGGTCAGTTCCGACCTCTCCGCGCTCAGGGCCGCCACCAGGTCGATTGGGAAGGGCCTGAAGAGGGGCGATCTGGTCATCCTCGAGAGCAGCGTCCCCCCGGGGACCACCAGGAAGGTCCTGAAGCCCATCCTGGAGGAGGAGAGCGGACTCGTGGCGGAGAGGGATTTCGGCCTGGCGTACAGCCCAGAGAGGATCTACGTCGGCAGGGCGCTGGAGGACATCGTCGAGAGGTATCCCAAGATCGTCGGAGGGGTCGGGCCGGAGAGCGCCAGGGCCGCGGCCGCCCTGTATCAGGCGGTGGCCAAGCGGGGCGTCATGGTGCTCTCCAGCGACGTGGCGGCGGAGTTCGAGAAGCTCGCGGAGGGGGTGTACAGGGACGTCAACATAGCCCTGGCCAACCAGCTCGCGATCCTCGCCAGCAGGCTGGGGATAGAGTTCGAGGAGGTCAGGAGGGCGGCGAACAGTCAGCCCTTCTGCCACCTGCATCGCCCCGGGACGGGGGTGGGCGGGGCCTGCATACCTGTCTACCCCCACTTCCTCCTGGAGTCGGCGAGAGACGTCGGCGTGCCCCTCGGCCTCGTCGAGCTGGCGAGGAGGGTGAACTCGGAGATGCCGGGGCACGTGGCCAGGCTGGCCTTGGAGGGGGCGAGGCGATCGGGGCTGGATCCCCGGCGAGTCAGGGTGTGCGTGCTCGGGCTGGCCTTCAGGGGGGGAGTCGCGGACGCCAGGCTGAGTCCGACCTACGACCTAGTCGATCGACTCCTGGACCTCGGCTTCGGAGAGGTAAGGGTCCACGATCCACGGGTCGCGAGCAGAGAGGGGCTCCCCGAGGAGGTTGAGCTCTTCTCAGACCTCGAGGCAGCCCTGCGCGGGTGCGAGGTCGCCGTGCTCTCGACGGATCACCCCGAGTACGTGGGGATGAGTCCGCGCGCGCTGAGGGAGCTCTCCGGCGGCTCTCTCAGAGTTGTCGTCGACGGCAGAGACTGTCTGGACGCCCGAGAGGTGCCCGGCGGAATGGTCTACCTAGCGGTCGGGAGGCCCCCCAGGATTGGCTGACCCTAGGGACATCCTAGCGAGGCCCGACCTGCCGCCGGAGAGGGAGGCATTCCTCTCCCTCGTCGACCTAGCCGAGGAGGAGTTCTCAAGGGCCCCACTACTCCTCCAGGTGGAGCCCCCGTGGCCCGTCCTCTTCGTGGGCGACACGCATGGAGATCTAGAGTCCGCGGTCAGGGCGAGGGGGTTGGCAGAGAGGTTGGGGGGGACCGTCGTCCTCCTGGGGGACTACGTCGACAGGGGGCCTAGGCAGGTCGAGACGCTCTCCTTCGTGCTGGCGTGGCGGCTGGCGGAGCCCGAGAGGGTCGTGCTACTCCGCGGAAACCACGAGAGCCCGATCACTAACCCCTACTACGGCTTCCTCAGGGCCCTGTCGGACCTCTATGGGGCCTCCGTCTATGGACGGGTCTCCCGGCTGTTCGCTCAGCTTCCGTACGCCGCCCTGATAGGTGAGGAGGTCTTTGCCGTCCACGGGGGCGTGCCCAAGGGGCTCGAGAGGGCCCAGTCGGTGGCGGAGCTCCCGAAGGGGGACCTCAACCCCGACCACCCAGTGGCCCTCCAGCTCCTCTGGAACGATCCAGATGAGGCCGTGGAGGAGTTCGCCCCAAGTCCCCGGGGACCCGGAATATTCAGGTTCGGAGAGGCGGCCTTCAGGCGCTTCGTCGACAACTCGGGGCTGAAGCTCGTCGTGAGGGCCCACGAGTTCTTTCCGGAGGGGGTCAGGGCGTTCTTCGGCGGAGGTCTGCTTAGCGTTTTCAGCTGCAGGTTCTACGGCGGGACGCCCGCGGCAGTCGTCGTGGAGGAGGGCCTCCGATGGAGGGCCCTCCCCCTACTCTGAGGATAGAGAGTCCCACCCTCAGTACCAAGTCACGTAGTAGTCCAGGTAGCCCCTCCTGAGCGCCTCCCTCCTCCTTGCCTCCCTCCTAAGAGGGACGCCCAGGACGATTCCGGTGATGAACCCACCGATGTGAGCCCACCAGGCCACGCCGGAGACCCCCAGCGTTCCCATGATCAGCTGGTACACGAACCAAAACCCTATGTAGTAGTACGCCGGTATCCTGACCACCTGCCAGAAGAACCCGTAGGTGACGACTGTCTGTATCCTCGCGTGGGGATAGAAGAGCCAGTACGCCCCGAGGACACCGCTTATGGCCCCTGAAGCCCCAACCGCCGGGACGTATGACGCCGGAGGAGCCATCGCCGTCAGGACGTGGAGCCCAGTGGCGCCCACGCCCGAGGCCAGGTAGAACGTCAGGTACTTCCCCCTACCGAAGGCCGCCTCGACGTTGTCTCCAAAGATGTAAAGGTAGATCATGTTGCCTATCAGGTGGGACCAGCCCCCGTGAAGAAACATCGACGTGAATATCCTGTAGGCGTTCCCCAGCGGGTCCGCCAAGAACAGGGCGGGCACAAAGCCGAGTTCTAAGACGGCCCGATCCAGCCCGTAGACCAGCTCCCAGAGGAAGGCGATCACGTTGGCCGCTATCAGCGCGTAGGTGACCGTTGGCCTTATGCCGCTCGGATTCTCGTCACGTATCGGGAACATGCTCCATCACCTCGGGCTCAGCCGACCCTCTTCCGGGGCACTGGACCCCTCTTGCCGAATAGTCATCATCGCCTATGGGTCCTCTTCCGGCGGTCAATATTTAGGGCTTGAGAACCCTCCCCCTCCTGTCGATCTCACCGGCCCTGATCCTCGTGGAGCTGAGCCTCCCCCTGTCCTCCGCCGGGATCAGGGGACAGACCACTATATAGAGCGGGCTCAGTCCCCTCTCCCGCCTGACCTGGTTGACCAGCAGCGCCCCCGGTATTGTCTCCTCGGACACCACTAGGGCGTCGGCCCCGGCGTCCTCGCCAGCGGGCCCAACGGGATCCGTTATGCGGACGACCCTGGGCTTGACTCCCCTCTCCGAGAGGAAGGATTCCACCGCCCTCCTCCTCTCCTCAAAGGGTTGGATGATCTCCTGGTGCCTCTTTGACCTGAGGAGGGGACCGTCCGCTAGGCCCACGAGCACCTCCCTCCCCAGAGAGGCCGCCAAGCCCAGGAGAGATTCGTGTCCCGCGTGAAGTCGGTCGAACGTTCCGGCCACGATCACTCTCTGAAAAGGCTTTCCGCACGATCCGCGATCTCCCAAATCGACACCACCTCGAGGTCTGGTTGTTGAGAGGAGTCCTCGGACGCCCGCTTTCCCCTCCTGACCCTCACGGCCCTCATCCCGAGTTCCTTGGCCGAGTCGACCCCCTCGGGCCTGGCGGTCACGTAGACGCAGCCGTCCCCTCGGACGCCGAGTTCATCGAGAGAGGCTCTGAGCCTCTCTCGATCGGGCTCTCCGACCCAGGCCGCCTCGAAGAGGTGATGGAGGCCGAGCCTGATGACCTTCTCCCACTCCTTGACGGGGCTGCCAGGCGAGGATAGCGCCAGGCCGTGCCCTCGGTCCCTCAGCGTGAGGAGAGTCCTGAAGACCCTCGGGAGGGGCCTCAGGAACGCCCGCTTCGTGTCGTGATAGGCTATCACCCCGGCCGCGATGACCCTCGGGTCCACCTTCAACCCTAGGGCCGCTATCGCGTCGTCGAAGTGCCTCGTGTAGTCCTCCCCCCTCTCCTCCACGACCTCATTGACCTTCCTGAGGAGGAGTTCGAAGTCGGCGGGCAGCCCGGCCTCTATCATGGCCACGACCGCGTTCTCCCGGGCCAGCCTCTTCAGCAGCGTTGCGTCGTATAGGACGTCATCCACGTCGAACAGCCACCACACACGGCTCTCCACTCGATCGTAACTCAATCACATCACCCCCAGCTTCTCATCCGGGTCCACACCCCTGCTGAGCGTGATCTCCAGGGCGAGGAGAAGGAGGGTCGGGGCGTAGACCAGGGGCGCTACCTCGCCCTGCGGCCTCACGCCAAGCGGGACGTGCGGCCCATCTGGCCCCACCCCCACCACCGTGGCGCCGTACCTCTCGGCGGCCAGCCTCACGTCGGGGAACCTCTCGGGCTCTATCACGAGCACCGGTGTGCCTGCGGAGATCAGCCTGTGCTTCGTGGCGAGGAACTCCCCTGGAGACGAGACGTCGCACATCACCTCCGACATCAGGGTGAGCCTGTACGAGAACTCCAGGGCCGCCGGCTTCATCCCGTTGGTCGACACCACGAAGATGAGGCGAGACCTGGCCACCAGGTTCGCCGCCTCCCCGAGCGCTGGGCCCGCCCTTCTGAGGGCCTCGTCGGCCTGGCTGGGGGCCGCCTCCAGGAGGGCCCTCAGAGACTTGGCCTTGCCGGCCATCCCGGCCAGCCTGGCCACCTCAGAAGCGAGGAGGAGGCCGGCGACCGACATCGGGGAGAAGAGCCCCATTCTCCCGGGCCCCCTCGTGAAGACGAGGCCGAAGTCTGAGGCCCTGTGAAGGGTGCTCCCCGGGCTGCCGAGGACGGAGACCACGGGCGCCGTGGGATCCCTCCTCCTGAGCTCCCTTATGGCGAGCAGAGCCTCCCTCTCCTCCCCGGTCTCCGAGAATATCACGGCGGCGGGCCTCTTCGGTCTCTCCGCGAGCCAGTCCAGGAAGTCGCTAGCCTCCATCTCGATGGACCCCGGGCCTCCGACCTTGCTGAGGACTCTGCCGAGGAGGGAGGCCGGGTAGAGGGCCGGCCCCACCCCTATGGAGTAGACGAACTCCCTCGTGGCGAGCGCCTCGGCCGCGTACCTGGCGGGGGTCGACAGCAGAGAGAGCGCCCTCCTCATGAGGTCGGGCTGCCCCAGTATCTCCCTCCTCGTCTCCTCGCCCCGCAAATCGTCTCGCGGACGTGGGGTGCGGCCTCCAAATTAAGTCCTCCCAGTGAGCCAGGCCACAACCGTTAAGGGAGACGTGTGGACTCGGCGGCGGGTGACCCAGACTGGACGCGGATCGGGTCGAGGTCTTCAGGAGGCTGAGCGAGGCCTTTGGACCGTCCGGCTTTGAGGGCGAGGTCGCCCGGATCGTGAGAGAGGAGTACGGGCGGTACGCGGATCAGGTCCTCCACGACGCCCTGGGCTCGATAGTCCTCAGGAGGGCGGGGAGCGAGAGGGACAGGCCCCGGGTGCTCCTCGCCGGGCACATGGACGAGGTGGGATTCATCGTCAACGGGATAACTGAGGGAGGCTACCTGTCGTTTCAGACCCTCGGGGGCTGGGTGACCACGACGCTCCCGGCCCACAGAGTCGTGGTGAGGTCCAAGAAAGGGGATCACGTGGGGGTGCTCGTGTCGAAGCCCCCACACCTCCTCCCACCTGAGGAGAGGAAGAAGGCGCCCGAGCTGAAGGACCTGTACATCGACGTGGGGGCCACAAGCAGGGACGAGGTCAGGGAGATGGGGATCAGGATCGGAGATCCAGTGGCCCCGCTGGCCGAGTTCAGGGAGCTCAGGGGAGGAGAGGTCTGGCTGGGCAAGGCGTTCGACGACAGGATAGGCGTCTTCATGGCCATGGAGGTGCTCAGGCAGGTCGGGTCGGATCACCCGAACGTCCTCTACGCGGCGGGCACGGTCCAGGAGGAGGTTGGCCTGAGGGGGGCCGAGACGACCGCGGACGTCGTGGACCCAGACGTGGCCATTGTGTGCGAGGTGGACATAGCCGGAGACGTCCCCGGCGTGACGGAGCGCGAGGCGCCCGCGAAGATGGGGAAGGGGGTCTCCATAATCACGTGGGACAGGACCATGATCCCCAACCAGCCCCTAAAGGAGCTCGTCATATCCGTCGCAGAGGAGATCGGGGTGCCCTATCAGCTGTCGGCCGTCTCCGGGGGGACCGACGGGCACAGGATACACCTGCACTACACGGGCGTGCCCACGATCGTGATATCCGTTCCGACCAGGCACATCCACTCCCACAGCTCCATGCTAATGCCCAGGGACGTTGACGCGGCGGTGAGGCTGGTTTCGGAGGTCGTCAGGAGGCTCGACCGCAAGACGGTCGAGTCCCTGAAGGGGATCTGAGCCCGCCCGACCTCCGGCCAGCCCACCCCCCATTTTATTAGGCCGGGCCGGAGCCCACCCGGAGGGCTCTCCCCCGTGGTGAGGGCTGTCAAGCAGAGGACGGTTAGGGACATCCTGCTGGAGATGAAGGATCGATCGGAGCTCGCGATCAGCCTCGCCTACGCCGCCCTGATGTACAACGACGACGAGATCGCGGACGAGGTGCTGGAGCTGGAGAACGAGCTGGACGACCTGAGGTACGAGCTGTCGGTCAGGACGATAGTCGCGGGCAGGTCACTGGAGGAGGCCGAGGAGCTGGCGGCCATTCTGGAGGTCGGGGCGGCCGCGGACGAGATAAGCGACGCCGTGGGCGACCTGGCGAAGATAATCCTGAAGGGCTACCCCCTCCACGAGTCCATATCCGCGGCGTTCATGGAGTCGGAGGAGGTTATCGGCCTAGTGAGGCTGGGGGAGGCCGCCCCCCTCGTCGGGATGAAGGTTTCCGAACTGTACGAGCCTGAGAAGCTCGCTGGATGCGACATTCTGGCCGTGAAGCGCGGCGGGAGGTGGCTCTTCGACTACCCAGACGACCTGGTCCTCCAGGAGGGGGACATGCTGCTCCTGGAGGGCACCAGGGAGGGAGTGGAGGCCGTGAGGTCTCTCCTCGGACTGCCGATCAGGCCCCGGCCGGAGGGGGTCGAGGTCGGTCCGGAGTCGAGGGAGCTCGCCCACGCCCTCCAAGTCCTCAGGGCGCACTCCGAGCTGATGGTCTACCTCGCCTACGCTTCCATGCTAATGAGCAGCCAGGCGATAGCCCTCGAGGTCTCCAGGCTCGAGGACGAGATAGACGAGCTTCACGAGGAGTTCGAGCTCAAGGTCCTCAGGGGACTGGCCGGCAGGGCAGACCCGAGGGCCGTTGTCGGCCTCCTCAGGGCCGGCTCCGCGGCGGAGAGGATAGGGGACGCGGCCCACAGGATGGCCAGCGTCGTGGAGAGGGGGGTTGCCATCCACGAGGTCCTCGCGGCCGTGGTCGAGGAGAGCGAAGAGTCCATAGCCTGGGTTCGCGTGAGGGAGGGTTCCCCCGCCGAGGGCAGGGAGGTGGGGGAGCTCGAGCTGGAGGAGTCGACGGGGATGGAGATACTGGCCGTGAGGCGCGGTCTGAGGTGGGTATTCGAGCCGAGGGACACGTTCAGGATCAGGGGCGGAGACGTCGTGATCCTCCTGGGTCCGCCCGACGGGCTCGAGGCCGCGCTCAAGGTTCTGGGGGCAGAGGAGATTGAGTGAGTCTCGGGGGAATGAGCTCAGGCTCACGGCGCCGCTGAGCTGGCTCGACGGCGTGGACCCCGAGACGGGGATCATAACGCAGCCCGGGCACCCTCAGGCCGGGCAGAGCGTGGCAGGAAGGAGGGTGGTGATGCCCCACTCGGTGGGCTCCACGGTGGGCGCCTACGGCCTGTTCAAGCTGGCCAGGCGAGGCGTAGCGCCCCGAGAGATCGTGCTCGAGCACCCGGACAGCGTCACGATCAGCGCCGAGCTCGTCGGCATACCGGTCAGGGTTCTGGGATCCTCGCCCGCCCCCAGGCCGGCGGTCCCCGAGGGGGTGCCGGAGGAGTTCGTCAGGTTCCTCCAGAGGGAGGCCTCCCTCGCGGGGGCGGAGAAGTACCTCCCCGTCAGGTCAGTTCACCTCTCTGGCATCTCATACGCCACGATAGGGGATGCGGGGCTGGAGTTCCTGGAGGGTCTGGCGGAGAGGGGAACGCGGTTCAGGACTCTGGTGACGACGAACCCGGCCGGCATGGACCTCGCCCGCTGGAGGGAGATGGGGGTTCCGGAGGGCTTCGCAGAGAGGCAGATCAGGATCGTGAGGCTGCTGGTGGACATGGGGGCGGTCCCCACGCTGACCTGCACACCATACCTCGCGGGAAACCTTCCCAGACCAGGCGAGCACGTGTGCTGGGGTGAGTCAAGCGCGGTGGCCTTTGCGAACAGCGTGCTGGGAGCCCGTACCAACCGGGAGGGTTCGGTGAAGGCAATCGTGGCAGCCGTGGTCGGCCTGACCCCCGCCTACGGCATGCACCTCGACGAGGAGAGGCGCCCCACGGTGCTGGTCGAGACCGACGGCTCGCTGTCCGGGACCACCGACTTCTCGGTCGCCGGGTACCTGGTCGGAGAGATGGCCCCCAGGGGAGTTCCGCTCTACCGGGGGATCAAAGACGCCTCGGTGGACGAGCTCAAGGCCATGGGGGCTGGCGGGGCTGCCTCCGGCAGCATAGAGCTGTTTCACGTTGAGGGAGTGACCGCGGCTTCCCAAAGCCCCCCGAGAGGGTCGAACGTCCTGAGGATCGACAGGGGGGATCTGAACGGTGTCGTCGAGAGGCTGAGCACCACGGGGTCCGCCCCGGACCTCGTGACGCTAGGGTGCCCCCACCTCTCCCTGGGGGAGCTTAGGGAGATTCACGCGCTGCTTAGGGGGAGGAGGACCGAAGTTCCGTTCTGGCTCTTCACCGCCAGGGCCACCCTAGCCCAGCTCCCCGAGGGAGTGCTCCGGGAGCTCGAGGAGAGCGGGGCCAGGGTTTATGCCGACACCTGCATGGTGGTCGCCCCACTGAGGGAGATGGGCTACCGGGTGATCGCAACCAACTCCGCAAAGGCGGCGAAGTACCTGAGGACCCTTGGAAGGCTCGACGTGATCCTCCTCTCCACTCGGGAACTCGTCGACAGGTTCACCAGGCCAGCCTGACGGGATGTGGCATGACTCCGGTGGACCGACGCGCGGCCGAGCGGGCGGTCGTCGCCCTGCTGATAGGTGACCTGGGTCTGATCGACCCGGAGGTCAGGGGGTACCTGACCGAGTCCGGGGCGCTCGAGGGGGAGGAGATCAGGCCGGTAAAGGCCGCGGTCGCCCTCGTGAACGCTGGGGTCTCGCCAGAGAGGGCGGCCGCCCTGTTGGACTGGAGGGGGTTCGAGTCCCTGGTGGAGGAGTACCTCGAGGGCTTCGACTACCGAGTCGTCGCCAGGAGGTTCAGGTTCGCGCACGGCGGACGTAGGTGGGAGGTGGACCTCATAGGATCCGGCCGCATCGCCGCGCTCGCGGTCGAGTGCAAGCTCTGGTCCAGGGGGAGGGGGGTCGGGGCGAGGCTGGCGTCCGAGGCACGGGTCCACCTGAGGAGGGTTAGGGCGCTCGTCGAGTCCGGCGAGGCCCGCAGGCTGGGACTCAGGGGCAGGGTGGTTCCCCTGCTCGTTGGGTGGGTCACGGGAGTGGAGAGGCTGGTAGACGGGGTCCCGGTGGTTCCGCTCTACAAGCTCAACTCATTCCTCGACGAGCTCGACCCCCTCGACGAGGACCTCGCCGGGTTCACCCTCTGAGCCAGCCCCAGCGGGGAGGGGGGAGGGGAAGACCGTCTCCTCCCTCCACTCTCCGCCCCTGAAGTAGAGGGCCGATTCCCTCGACAGGAGGAGGTAGAGGGCCAGGAGGGAGAGGGCGCCGGTGGCGGGCAGAGACCACCCCCAGATCTCCCTGACCAACACCAGGTAGGTTGAGAGGGCCAGGAGGGAGAGGGCGCCCGAGGGACGCCCCCACCGGGATCCCGAGAGGACCCCGTAGGCCGCCATCAGGAGTATGAGGGAGGTCGATACGAGGAGGGCGCCCCCCTTTACCGAGACCCTCGGGGAGCCTGGAATGACCTCCTCGGCCGCCACACCCAGACCCAGCGCCAGATCTACCCCCATGAACAGGGAGACGCCGGAGGCCGCCAGTAGGGCCAACCCGGCAAGCGCCACTCCCTTCGGGATTCCGGCCATCCCGCTTCGCACCTCACGCCAGCTTGCTGACCTCCTCCGCGAGTTCGGGGACGACCGTCGCCTTCGACCCGGCCCACTCCAGGGTGTCGGCGGCCACCACCACGTCCGCCCCGGCGCCCAGCACCTTGTCCAGAGCTCCGCGGGCCAATACCGGGTGGACGAACGCCGAGAAGACTCTGCGGGCCCCCATTCTCCTCGCGGCCGCCACGGCGGAGGCCATGGTCCCGCCGGTGGACACTATGTCGTCCACCACCACCACGTCCCTCCCGGTGAGGTCGAACTCCCTCACGGTCATCCTGATCTCGCCGGTGTCCCTGTCCCTCTCCTTCTTGAACGACGTGTAGTCTCTCGCCCCGACGTGTCTGGCGAACTCCTCCGCCCAGATTACCGCCTCCTCGTCTGGCCCCACTATCAGGGGGTCGCTGAGGTCAAACCGTCCCACCTCGCGGGCGAGGGCCGGGATTCCGCTCACGTTAACCCCCGGTATCCCGTCGAAGAGGTCCTCGAACCTCTTGAGCCTGTGGAGGTGGACGGTCACGCTGACCACGGCGTCGGCCCCAGCGGACTGAATGAGGTCGGCAACGTACTTGGAGCTCAGCGGCTCGCCCGGCCTGAAGATCTCGTCCTGCCTGGCGTAGGGGAAGTAGGGGACGGCTGCTATTACTCTGCCGACGCCGAACTCCCGCTTCAGGTTCTTGAGGGTGAGGAGGAGCTCAACCAGGTAGTCGTTGGGCCTGCAGGAGGAGGCGCCCATCCTGAGGGAGAGGACCACGGTCTCCCCCTTGAGGTCTCCCGGCTCGGCGAGCACTCTCGGCTGAAGCTCGCCGTCGGGGAAGGTCCTCCTGGCCACGAAGACCGTATCGGCGGAGAGCCCGGATGCGAGAGACTTGGTGAAGTCGTCCTCGGGTCCGACCACGATCATGACGGATCGTGGGGTGGTCCTCACTCAGGATTAATGGTTTCCCAGACGGGGGAGACTAGAGGGTGAGCCCGACCTTGGGGACCGAGTTCTCCAGCGCCGAAGAACCCCGCGCGAAGGGTGGAGCGATGTATCACGTCGCCCTGAGACCTGAAGACGTCAGGAAGTACGCGCTCCTGCCTGGAGATGTTGAGAGGGCCGAGAAGATAGCCTCTGAGTGGGACGAGAGGAGGCTCGCCGCCAGACACAGGGAGTACGTGACGTACGTCGGGAGGTACAGGGGGGTGGACCTCATGGTCACCTCAACCGGGATAGGGGGCCCGGCAGCCGCGATAGCCGTGGACGAGCTCTCCAGGCTCGGGGTGGGCACGTTCATCCGGGTTGGGAGCACTGGGGCAATCAGGCCGGATGTCGAGCTTGGAGATCTGGTCATATCCCTCGGGGCCGTGAGGCTCGATGGGGCAAGCTCGCAGTACGTCAGGCCCGAGTACCCGGCTGTCGCCCACTACGAGGTTGTGCTGGCCCTCGTGGAGGCGGCCGAGTCCCTCGGATACAGGTACCACCTGGGCATCACCGCCTCAACCGGCAGCTTCTACACGGGACAGGGCAGGAGGGGCTGCGGCGGATACTGGCAGAGCTGGATGGAGGGCATAATCCCGGACCTGCAGGCGGCGGGCGTCGTCAACATCGAGATGGAGGCCGCGACCATCTTCACCCTCGCCTCCCTCTTCGGGCGGAGGGCGGGGGCTGTATGCGCGGTCTATGCCCAGAGGGTCAGGGACGAGTTCGCGGTGGCTGGGGAGAGGGAGGCCATAAGGACGGCCAACGAGGCCGTCCGAATACTCGCCGAGTGGGACGACCTGAGGGAGTCCGCCGGAAAGAGGCACTTCTACCCAGGGCTCCTCAGGAGGTGAGGCCTTGCCCAGGATAGCCGCGGTTGGAAACGCCAACGTGGACATATCGGTGTTCCTCCCGGGGATTCCCGGACCCGACGAGGACACGGACGCGGAACGCGCGTCCCTGAGCGTCGGCGGCAGCGCCTCAAACTTCGCCTCGACCTGCGCCCTACTCGGAGAGGAGTCAGCGATCCTTGCCGTCGTGGGGGACGACCCCCTCGGGGCGGTGTACAGGCGGGAGATTTCGAGTCGGGGGGTTGACGTCAACCTGATCGAGGTAGTTCCGGGCGCTCAGACCGGATTCGTCGTCATACTCAATGTGGCCGGTTCTCAGAGGAGGATGATCAGGTACAGGGGGGCCAACCTGCTGCTGGGCAAGGGCCTGACGGAGGAGAGGGTCGAGGCGCTCAGGTCGGCCGAGGTTGTGCATGCATCCAGCGTCAGTCCAGAGGTCGTCGGAACCCTCGTCGAGGCCGGGCTCCGCCTCTCCTGGGATCCGGGGTGGACGGCGATCACGAAGAGCAAGGAGAGCGTCGTAGAACTCCTCAAGACCGGGCTGATCTTTCGGGCCTTCTTCAACGAGAAAGAGGCGGCCTCCCTGACCGGATCGGGCGATCTGGAGCTGGCAGCCAGGCTCGTCCACGAGCTAGGCGTGGACGAGGTCGTCGTCAAGATGGGCGAGGCCGGCAGCGCGGCCCTGGAGTCTGGAGGGTGGGTGAGGGCTCCGGCGATACGGGTGAGGGCGGTGGACACCACAGGCGCGGGGGACGTGTTCGACGGCGCCTACACGGTGGCCAGGCTGAAGGGGCTGGGGACTAGGGAGGCCCTGATGGCAGCAAACTATGCGGCAGGAAAGACCGTGGAGGTACCTGGAGCTGTGAGAGGTCTTCCGACGTGGAACGAGATCTTGTCGGCCGTCGGCAGGCCCACTTAGAGCCGCTCCCACCGGGCAGAGTGGATGTGTAAAAGGTTTAGAAAAATCCGGCGAGGTCACGCGGGGTGTCCGCGTTGCCCGGCTTCGCCGATCGGATGTCCAAGTTGGGGGTTGAGGGCGCCTTCATAGTTCTCGCGAGGGCGAAGGAGCTTGAGAGGCAGGGGAAGAAGATAATCCACTGTGAGATCGGACAGCCAGACTTCGACACGCCAGCCCACATAAAGGAGGCGGCCAAGAGGGCGCTGGACGAGGGATTCACGGGATACACTCCCTCGGCCGGGATAATGGAGCTGAGGGAGACCATAGCGGAGTACGTCTCTCAGAGCAGGGGAGTCAGCGTGTCTCCCGACCAGGTGGTCGTCACCGTTGGTGCCAAGATTGGGATCTTCTCGGCGCTCATGGCCTTCGTGAACCCGGGGGAGGAGGTCATAATACCCATGCCGGCATATCCCTCATATGAGAGCGTCACCGAGTTCGTTGGAGGCGTCGTGAAGCCCGTGGTGCTCAAGGAGGAGAGGGAGTTCTCTCCGAGCGGGGAGGAGATAGCCGAGGCCGTCACCGACAAGACCAAGGTGATCGTGATCAACACGCCATCAAACCCCACGGGCGGGGTCTACAAGAGGAAGGACCTCGAGGCCATAGTGGAGGTTGCAAGGGAGCACGACCTTTGGATAATATCCGACGAGATCTACGAGGACATAATATTCGACGGAAAGAAGCACGAGAGCATCCTGTCGATCCCGGGTGCCGAGGAGAGGGCCGTCATGCTCAGCGGGTTCTCCAAGACTTATGCCATGACGGGTTGGAGGCTGGGATACGTCGTGGCTCCCAGGGAGGTCGCCGACAAGATAACCAAGATCCAGCTCAACACGGTCTCCTGTCCCGTGTCGTTCGTCCAGAGGGCCGGAATTGCGGCGCTGAAGGGGCCTAGGGATGAGATAGAGATTATGGTAAGGGAGTATGAGGAGAGGAGAGACCTCCTCTACCGGGAGATCAACAGGATCCCCGGGTTCAGCATGATCAAGCCCGCCGCCACATTCTATGCCTTCCCGAACGTCAAGAAGCTGGGGGTGAAGTCGAAGGAACTAGCGACCATGCTGCTGGAGGAGGCGGGCGTGGCGCTGCTCCCGGGCACCGACTTTGGGGCTCCAGGAGAGGGATACCTCCGGCTCTCGTTCGCCACCTCAAAGGAGAACCTCATGGAGGCCATGGAGAGGATCAGGGCGTTCGTCCAGGAGAAGTTCCCGGGGGTCTCCTGATCCCCCCTTCCCATTTTTACGTCCGCCGGGAGACCATGCGAGCTGGGTTCCAGGTTTTACTCTGCCAGACGCCCCGCTGGGCCTGATCTTCGGCCCCTACACGCTCAGGATCTCCGCTGAGAGTTCTTCCGTGTCCAAGATGGCGACGGTTCTCCTCCCCGTCAGGCACCCGCAGGCCTCGCCTGGATTCAAGACCAGCGCGGACCCCACCCTCGCAACCTCGACCTCGTGCGTGTGACCGTACAGAACCACCTCGTAGTCCCCAGTCTCGGCCAGGAGGTGGGCCACCTTCCTCGTCAGGGCGAGAGATCCGAAGCCGTGGAACAGGAGGGTCCTCCTGTCGCCGAGCCAGGTCTCGGCGGGGGAGGGGTAGAAGGTCACCTCTCCCTCGAGGGCATCGAGGGCGAGCTTGAACTCACCCTCGTTGTTCCCCCTCAGCAGGATCGTGGGGATCCCGCTGTTCACGATGGGGCGCAGCGAGAAAGGGGAGACCAGGTCCCCAAGGTGGACGACCTTGTCCACGGCCCTGGCCGCGAACATCTGATAGGCCACTTCTATGGCCTCGAGATCGTCGTGCGTGTCGGAGATCACCCCAACCAACATCTCTCCCACCTCTCAGATGGGGTAGAGGCGTCGCCTGCCGCCGGGGCTCCCTACCTAGTGAGGCGGGACAGACCCTCGGCTATCTCCATGACGGCAGACTCCACCGTTCTCTTCGCCGTCTCGTGGGCTATTATCCCCCGGGACTCGATTATGTCCCTGCTCTCCGGGTCCATCTCGCCCGAGATTATCGCCCCACAGTCCCTCAGGACCTCCAGGGCAGAGACGGCCCCCCTTCCCCTCCTAGTGTTCACCCTGAGCTCCACCCTAGTTGGACTCTTGCCGGTTAGGTCGTAAATCGCGAAATACCGGGCCTGGTAGAAGGGCCCTTCCTTAACCTCGGACCCGTCGTCGGTAGCCACTGCGACCCTGATGGGCAAAACCCTGAACCTCCCTCGGGTGTCTACTGGGACCGCGAGGGCGTGGTCACCCAAATAAATTGATGCGGCCCGTGCTCAGGACCCCAGCAGCTCCGAGATGCGCCTGAGGAGGGTCTCCAAGTGCTCGGCCCTCACGGCGACCTCCACGAGTCCCCCAGCACCGAAGTAACTCCCCTCCAAGTCCAGCAACGAGAGGTGGACCAGGGAAGGCAGGTCCAGGGGCTCGATCAGAGTCCTCATGGAGAGAACCGCCATGACCCCGTCCGAGTACGCGGCCCCCGCCACGTCGCTGGTCCTCGCGAGGTACTCGGCGGATACGTGACGGATCCGCGGGTCCTCCACCTGCACCACCGTCAGCCTCCGCGAGGAGATGAGCGGCCTGGCCAGGTGGAGGGAGGACAGGGCCTCCCCACCCACGGCAGAGAGCTCCAAGAGGGCCTTTGAAAGCGGGTATCTACCCTCCAGCAGGCACGAGGGATCCTCTGAGCACTCTTCGAGGGCGGCGACCCCTAGAACTACTCCGGACTCGGGATCCGCCGCCACGGCCTTGAGGAGGATATCGTAGGCCTCGGAGATCTCGGGGTCGTCGCCGACCACCTGGCCGGGACAGCTGGACCCCGGCTCAAGGCACCCGAGTCTCCCCACCCACAGGTCCGAGGGGGCGTCTGGGCACAGGTACCTCAGGACGGAGAGGGCCAGCTCTGATGTCTGCACGGGGCCCATTCCAGCGCTCAGCGGGTTCAGCCTGATCACCCTGGAGGGCATCTTGGGCGTTTCGGGGTTGTAGTGATCCAAGATCAGGACCTGACCCCAGAGCTGCTCCGCCACCCCCAGGGGGCCGGGTCCAGTTGGTATGATGTCCACCAGCATGAGGGCCGAGTCCTCGGCGAATGCCTCCTCGATGACGGAGAGCAGCTCCTCGGGGACGGCCGGCCTCAGGGACACCCCGACGCCCTGTTCGGTGGCGGCCCTCCTGACCAGGGCGGTCGCGGC
Organism: uncultured Nitrososphaerota archaeon; assembly: GCA_964594835.1. Classification (GTDB taxonomy): domain Archaea; phylum Korarchaeota; class Korarchaeia; order Korarchaeales; family Korarchaeaceae; genus DRBY01. The sequence continues at coordinate 107,771 of CAZQNA010000001.1, read as the reverse complement.
CATGGAGTCCGGCCAAGGCCCGAAGACCAGGAACGCGCTGTCGACCTCGTCCAAGACCTCTGCGAACATCCTGGACCAGGCGGCTATCTGACCCCTGTCCTCAGCCCTCAACCTGCCCCCACCACCTCACGGAAGCCCACAGGAGGAGGGCCGAGGATGCCAGGAGCGTTATCGTCAGGGGGACGAGGGGGTCCAGCTCCTGCCTCGGAGCAGACTCGATCGCCGATAGCTCCTCCTCGATCCTCGACAGGGTGCCGGCGGCCGAGCCATAGTCCCCCGCCTCTATCTCCCGCTCCGCCAGTTCCAGGTCCCTCTCGAGCCGATCGAGCCCGGCGGGGGAGGAGGCCCATGGAAGTAGGGAGCGCTCTCGAAGCGTCCTTACCCTCCTCCTGAGTTCGGTTAGCTGGCCTATCAGCCTCTCTCGGGTGAGGCCGGGCTCCTCCGCGACCACGACCCTGAGGGGCTCCCCCGCCACTATCGTGTTGTTCACGGTCACAACGACAGGGATGAGGTAGGAGCCCGGCTCCACGTCGGCCCTCAAGACCATCCAGGCGACGCCCGGAAGGCTGAACTGAACGGTTCTATTCCCCAGGGCCACCCCGCTCGTCTCAACTATCCGGAACCCGTCGGGGAGACCCACCGTCGCGACTCCCGGGGGACCACTGAGGTGAAGGGAGACGTTGAGCAGATCCCCGGGGGCCACCTTCCCCGGACCCACCGCCTCGTAGGCGTAGGGAACGCTACCGACTGTTACGTTTATGGTCCTCTGCACCTCCTCTCTCCCCCAGGGAAAGGTTGCCTCCACCCTCACCGCGAGGGAGAATGAGCCTGATCTGTCTGCGACGGCCCTCAGGTCGAGAGACAGGGTCCCGTTCGCGGAAACGCGGGCCGCTGATAGTGAGAGGTTACCCTTGACCTGCAGGCCCTCTGGGGCCGTTAGGTTAACCCTCACGTCCTGTGCCGGGGCCCCGAACGTGAGATCGACCCTCGCCTTGAAGGGGACCAGGGGGAGGAGGTTGGTCGGGACCTCGGCCCCAATGCTCATTGGCGTTTCGACGACGTGGATCCTCAGGCCCGTGAGCCGTGCGCCGAGGGACATCCCGAACCCCTCGTCCAAGACCTCACAACTCACCTCGGCCGTGTAATCCCCGGGCGACAGGTTCAGCTCCATCGGGAAGACTCCGGCGCCGTTGGGGGGAAGATTCGCCGGCCCGCGCAGTGTAGCGTTCATCCCTCCAATGTGCAGGGAGATCTCCCTCAGGGTGGCGTTCCTAGTCCCCCTGTTGAGGATCTCGAAGACGAGCCTTACCGGGGCGCCGGCCCTGGCGTACACGTCCGATCCGTTGAGGCCGATGAGCTGTATCGAGGGCAAGACCCCCAGGCTCTTCCCCATAGAGAGCGTTAATACACCGTTCACGGTGACACGGGCCCCGAACGTCTCAGATCCGCCCTCTGAGAGGTGAGGAAGCGCCATGACCATGGGAACCTCCCCGGACTCGGCGTCTGGCACGACGATGGACGCCGAGATGGGTGGTCCCGTCAGGCAGACTGTCGCGTTCAGGGGGCCCCCCTCTGGGAGTCGCAGGGAGAGTCTGACCTCTGAGCCGGAGAGCATTGGCGACTCAGGAAGCCTGATAGTCGCAGGGGTCTCGGGCGGTAGGACTATCCTGACCCTCCACCTTCTCTGACCGTCCGCCAGGATATCGTACGTCTTCACGCTGACGTTCGCGGGGATCGAAACCAGCGCCGCCGCCCTGCGACCTAGGCTCAGGGAGAGCACCCTTACGGAACTCTCTGACGGGGGCCTCACGGCAGCCAGGTCGAGTCCCGGGAGCAGGGGGATCTCGCTAGAGACGTCAAGCCTGCGGTCGAGGAGGTAGATCGCCGGACTCCCCACCTCAGGGGGGGAGATGAGGACTACCGCCCGGGAGACGGAGGCGATCCATGTCCCGTTGACTTGGGTGGTCCGAGCCAGGGTGTAGCGTCCGAGCGCGCCCCCCTTGAGCCTATACAGATGTCCCCCCTCCCGGTCGAGGAACAGCCAAGAGTCCGTGAGGTTGTCGCAAAGCCCCGAGATCAGCACCTCTCCCCCATCCATTCTCAGAACCAGGGTCCCGTTTGGCTCGTGGAACTCGAAGTCCTCGACGCCGGATGCAAACTCCCCGACGGCGGGGTCTTCCCCGAGGACCCCTGGGGGCACCACGAGGAGGTTGTCCAGGCGGAGGACCCCCCTCGACTCGTACCTTCTCCCAACCATGACGGCGGGTGGGTCGGACCCGGTTAGAACAGCCCACAGGCCATCGCCGATATCTGTGGGAGTCCAGGGTGTGGAGATTGCGGCCCTCTGCCTAACGCTCACGTGGGTGAACTCGGCCACCCGGATTCTTGCCCCCGGGATCGTCGTCTCAACAGTCGAGACGCCGGTGGGGAGGGGTATCAGGAGGAGTGAGCCTGGAAAGGCCTCCAGAGTCGCGGCCTCGGGGCTTCCCCTGGCCGAACACGTCGGCGCGATCAGCTGAACTCCCAGGGCTGCCACCAGCAGGAGAACGATTGGATCTCTCCGAGATCCCAAGGCAGAGGAGATGCCCCTCATAGAAATTTAAAGCGGAGGACATGGAGAGATTGGATTCCATGGTCTCGCTCAAGGTGAGGAGACTTCCCGTCGAGATCGGGGAGCTCAGAGTCGTTCTGAATAGGGCTGACGCCGAGAGAGCTGGCATGTCGCCGCACGACAGGGTGAGGATCGTTCGCTCCGACGGCAGCCAAGTCGTGGCCCTGGCGAGCGTGTCATCCTCCGAGGACGTCTCTCCACCCGGCCAGGTCGGGGTCTTCGCGGACGTGCTGAAGAAGCTCCCCCTGGAGGATGGCGAGGAGGTCTCCGTCGAGGTGGTTCCGACACCCCAGTCCGCCGGGCTGGTGAGGAAGAAGGTTTTAGAGGGCAGGCTGTCCCCTCAGGAGGTCTCGCTGCTCATCAAAGACGTCTACGAGGGGGTCCTGAGCGACGTAGAGCTCGCCGCCTTCGTGACAGCCCTCCAGCTCCACGGCGCCGACATGGACGAGGTCGAGGCGCTGACGAGGGCGATGGCGGAGGTGGGCACGATGCTGGACTTCGGCGATACCCTGACCGTGGACAAGCACAGCGTTGGGGGGGTCCCGGGGAACAGCAAGGACGCGCTCCTAATAGTCCCAATAGTTGCCGCGGCCGGGCTGGTCATACCCAAGACCAGCACCAGGGCCATAATGAGCCCTGCGGGAACCGTGGACACCATGGAGGTCCTCGCCCCGGTGGACCTCAAGCCGGAGGAGATAGTGGAGCTGTCCAAGAGGGTGGGGGGCGTGATAGCCTGGGCGGCCAGCGCCAACCTGTCCCCGGTAGACGGGATACTCATCGAGAAGGTTGAGTACCCCCTCTCCCTGGATCCGGAGAGCCTGATCTACGCATCAATAATGTCAAAGAAGCTCGCGGCAGGAGTAAAGCGGATGGTGCTGGACATTCCGGTCGGGCCCGAGGCCAAGGTCGAGTCCCTCAGGGATGCGAGGAGGATGGGGAGGAACTTCGTGGAGCTGGGAGAGAGGCTGAACATACTGACGCAGGTGGCGATCTCCTACGGGGGACAGCCCATCGGGAGGTACGTCGGACCGGCGCTCGAGGCTAAGGAGGCGCTCGAGATACTGATGAGCAGGGGGAAGGGGTCCAGGAGCATAATCGAGAAGTCTCTCTCCCTGGCCGGCATACTCCTGGAGATGGGGGGAGTCGCCCCCATTGGGTACGGGGAGAGGATGGCGAGGGAGGTCCTGGAGAGCGGGAGGGCCTTCGAGAAGATGAGGGAGATAATCGAGGCGCAGGGCGGAGATCCCAACGTGAAGCCCGAGGACCTGCCAGTAGGCGATCACAGGGCGGTCCTGACCGCGAAGATGAGCGGCTACGTTGTGGCGGTGTCGAACAGGGCCATCGTGAGGATAGCGAGGGCCGCTGGGGCCCCGAGGGACAAGGGCGCCGGGGTGAGGATCTACGCCAAGAGGGGGGACAGGGTCGAGTCGGGGGAGGCCGTGATAGAGATATTCGCGGAGAGCGAGAGCAAGCTCCAGGCCGCCGTGGAGGTCGCAAAGAGCACCGAGCCCATAAGGGTTGAGGGGATGGTCCTGGAGGTGTTCAGGGACAGGACCATAGGGAGGGAGATAGTGGAGTGAGTCGGTCGGGCCCGGCCCGACTCACGGGAGGACCCTGTCAGGGTCCCTCGGGAACAGTGACGCCTCTCTCACGTTCCTCAGATTCAGCATCTGCTTCACCAGGCGCTCGATGCCGAGGGCGAACCCACCGTGGGGCGGGGCCCCGTAGCGGAAGAACTTGGTGAACCACTCCATGGAGTCCTCCCTCATCCCCTTCTCCCTGATCTGGTCGAGGAGGACCTCGTACCTGTGCTCCCTCTGACCGCCTGAGCTGAGCTCAAGCCCCCTGTACAGCAGGTCCACGCTCCTCGCCCACGGGGGATCGGCCTTCATCACGTAGAAGGGCTTGGCCTCGAAGGGGAACCTGTTCACGAAGAAGAAGTCGCTGCCGTGCTTCTCCCTGACGTATCTCCACAGCAGGACCTCCGACTCTGTGTCATAATCGCTTCCAAAGGGTATCTCCTTCCCGTACTGCGACAGTATGTCGTAGATCTCGGGGAACCTGAGCTCGGGGAAGGGCGTCTTCGGCGCCTCCAGCTCCACTCCAAGCAGCTCGAGCTCCCTGGACCTCTCCTCCAAGACCCTCTTTATACCCGAGACGACCACCTGCTCCTCGACCCTCATCACATCGGTCTCGTCTGAGATGAAGGCCATCTCAACGGCGAGAGACCTGAACTCCGTTATGTGACGCGTCGTGTGGCTCGGCTCGGCCCTCCAGTTCGGTCCAAGGTCGTATATCCTCTCAAATCCCCCCAGTATGGTCAGCTGCCTGTGGAGCTGTGGATCCTGCCTCAGAAAGGCCTCCCTCCCGAAGTAGTCTACCCTGAACACCTCGGCTCCGCTCTCGCTCGCGCCCCCTATGATGGCGGGGGTGAAGACCATCAGGAAGCCGTGCTCGTCGAGCCAGTCGATCATCCCCCTTATGAGGGATGCCGTGATCTTGAATATGGCTTGGACCTCAGGTCTTCGAAGATCTAGAGGCCTGTTATCGAGCCTCGTTGGTAGCAGGGCGGGGACCTTCCAGTTGGGATCCAGCGGGAGCTTGGGCTCGGCCCTGCTCAACACCTCAATCCTCTCGGGGATTATCTCCAGGTCCACGGCCCTCGCCTTCTTCTCCGGCGCAGGCTCCCCGTACGCGACCAGGACGGTCTCCTGGGTCAGGTCGTCGGTCACGTCAAAAAGGTCGTCCGGGGTGACCCCCCTCTTCAGGGTCAGCTGGATCTTCCTGTCCCACGTCCTGAGCACTATGAACCTGAGGTGCCTGCCGACGTCCCTTACCTCGCTAACCCATCCCCCGACCTTCAACCTTCATCACCCAGATCCCGACCTCCATTCCGTCCACGTCCCATACCCGCCCGTGAGCCTCGGCCGGCGCCTCATCCTTGGCGGTCAATTTGACGAACTCTAGGGCGCCGCTCTCCCTCTTCAGGCTCTCGGCGTAGGTCTCCGTGGCTCTGAGGACGAGGTCGCTGTCGCTCCACAGGAACACCCTGACCACCTCCTTCCCGACGGTGAGCCCCATCTCCTTCCTCGTCTGCTGAACCCTCCTGAGGACCTCGCGGTAGATCCACTCGAGCATGTCCTCCTCCGTGAGCTTTGCCGGGAGGTACACCTCCCCGCCCTCGAACTCCACGGAGGTCCACTCCCCCTCCGACGGAGGCTCTGCGGAGACCCTCACGCCCTTCACGTTGAGCTCCAGCCGAAGGACGTCAGAGAAATCCCTCGCCGCCCTCTGAACCCCGTCGTCAGCGGTGACCACCACGAGCTCCCGCAGGGGCGCCCTCCTCTTCAGCCCCGCGTTGGCCCTCGCCTGCAGGCCAGCCTTGATGATCGCCCTGGCGGTCTCCATCTCGCTCTCAAGCTCGGGATCCTTCCAGTCCGACCTCTCCGGTGGGAACGGGAGCATGTTGACGCTCACAGGCTCGCCCTCCTGCCTCAGGGACTCCTGATAGATCTCTTCCGCGATGAACGGCGCAAACAGCCCAAGCATGGGGAGCACGTAGCGGAGAACCGTGAAGAGCACGTTGGCCCTAACGCGGCCGTCCCCGCCCCCTCCCCTGAGCGCGGCCCTCACCGCGTGGAGGTACAGGTGGCTGAGGTCCTCCACGTAGAACTCGAGCACCGCCGAGGCCGCCTCGTGCGGCGACAGATTGTCCATGGCCCGGGAAACCGTGTCCCTAACCGAGGCGGCCCGAGAGAGGACCCACCGGTCGACGGCCGGCAGCTCCGAAAGGTGGGCCTGCGCGTAGCCCTCGTCAAGCTCCATGTCGGCCAGGTAGGTGGAGGCGAACGTGTGGATGTTCCATATCGTGTTCAGGGTCCTGACCATGTTCTTCAGGTCCTTCCACACGAACTTGATGTCGCTCCACTGCGTCCGAGTCATGACGAAGAGCCTGAACGCGTCCCTCCCGGCCCCCGCCACTATCTTTTCGGGCGGCTCGAAGTTGCCCAGGGACTTGTGCATCTCCTGGCCTCTCTCGTCCAGCATGAAGCCGTGCATCAGGACGGATCGGTAGGGCGCCCTTCCGAAGAGGAGCACCCCCAGCCTGAGAAGCGAGAAGAACCACCCCCTCGTCTGGTCGTGGCCCTCGGTGATGAAATCCACCGGGAATAGCCTCTCGAACTCCTTCCCGCTCTTGGGATACCCGAGGCTGGCGAAGAAGGACACGCCGGAGTCGTACCAAACGTCAACTATGTCGGGGACCCTGCGCATGGTGCCGCCGCACTTGGGGCAGGAGAAGGTGATCTCGTCCACCCAGGGCCTGTGCAGCTCCTCAGGCCTCCTTCCAGCCAGCTCCTCCAGCTCGTCGGCCGAGCCGACGACTACCGTGTGACCGCAGCTCTCACACTGCCAGATGGGTAGGGGGGTTCCCCAGAACCTCTGCCGGCTGATGACCCAGTCCCTCAGCTCCTCGAGCCAGTTCCTGAACCTGTCCCTGGCCCAGCCTGGGGACCACTTGACCGCCTCCATCTCCTCGATGAGGCGCTCCTTCAGGTCGGAGAGGTGGACGAACCACTGCTCCGTGGCCCTGATTATAAGGGGCGTCTTGCACCTCCAGCACACAGGGTACCTGTGGACTATGTAGCCCGCGCCTGCGAGGGCCCCGAGCTCCCTCAGATCCTCGATTATCTTCGGATTCGCATCCCGAACGGGAATGCCCGCGTAGGGGCCGGCCTCCTCGGTGAACCTGCCCGAGTCATTCACCGGGGACAGGATCGGGAGCCCCCTGTTCAGGTGGACCTCCTCGTAGTCCTCCTGGCCGTGGCCGGGGGCGGCGTGGACGCACCCGGTCCCCTCCTCCGTCGAGACGTACTTCGAGCTGAGGATGACCACGTGCCCCCTCTCCAGGTTCTTCAGGGCGGGGACCATCTCCCTGAGGGGATGATCGTAGGACAGGCCCTCCAGCTCGGAGCCTGGGAACCTCTCTATCACCTCGTAGTCCTCCCAGCCCAGCTCCGAGGCCACCGCCTCCAGCCTGGCCTCCATGAGCGTGAGCACCTCGCCGCCGACCCTCACCCTGACGTAGGTCTCGTCCGGGTGCACCATGACTGCCACGTTGGCCGAGAGGGTCCAGGGGGTCGTCGTCCAGATCAGGAGGCTCTCGCCTGGCCTGTCCTTGAGGGGGAACTTCACGAATATGGAGGGGTCTCGGAGGTCCCTGTACTCGCTCACCTCGTAGTCCGCGAGGACGGTCTCACATCTGGGGCACCAGTGAACTACCTGGACGCCCCTCTTCAGCCTCCCCTGCTCCCATATCCTCTTTATCCCCCACCACGCGCTCTCGATGTAGTAGTCCTCCATGGTGCGGTAGGCGCCGCCCCAGTCCAGGGAGGCACCGAAGTTCTTGAAGTGGCGGGTCATCTCCTCAATGTTTCTCTCGGCGAAAGACCTGCATCTGTGGACGAAGTTCCCGATCCCAAATCTCTCGACGTCCCTCTTCGTCTTGAATCCGAGTTCCTGCTCAGTCTTCACCTCGATGGGGAGGCCGTGGCAGTCCCAACCCGCCCGGTCGTTGACGTCGTGTCCCTTGGACCGGGCGTACCGTATGAAGGCGTCCTTGAGGACCTTGTTCCAGACGGTCCCGGGGTGCGGCTCCCCGGAGGAGGGGTAGGGCGGGCCGTCGAGGAAGTAGAACTTCGGCCCTCCCCTCAGCCTGCGCCTGAGTTCGCCGTAGACGTCCAGCTCATCCCACAGCCTGAGAACCCTCTCTTCAACGTCTCTGGGGTTGTAGCTCTTGCTTAGCCTACCCATCCTGGCCAAATTCGACACCTCTCGGTGAGTCCCGGGCCGGGCGGAGGCGCTCGGAAGATTTAAAATTCAGGAAGGGGCCGACGGTTGGGGCGAGCGGCCATAGTGGCCGGGGACACACCCGGACTCGTTCCGAACCCGGAAGTTAAGCCCGGCCACGTCCTGCGGAGTACTGGGCTCCGTAAGGGCCCGGGAAACGCAGGAGCTGCTAAGCCCCCCTCTTCATGGCGTGGCCCTCCATAGCATGCTGACTTTTTACGGAATCCAGAGGCCCCGTCCCACGGGTCTGTTCCATGCCGGTGGGCGTCTCTGAGACCGCGAGATATGCGATTGAGAATCCCAGCTCGATACGGGAGATAATGAGCCTCGTTGCGGACTACGAACGCAATCCAGAGAAGTATCCCCGCCCGCTGGTCTACCTGGGGGGAGGGTGGCCCCAGGACCCTCCGCCGGGGCCGCTCGTAGAGGCCATGAGAGAACTCTGGGAGGATGAGAGGGAGATAAGACTCAGCGCCAGGTACCCCCCGACGAGGGGAGATCCCGACTTCATCGACTCGGTGGTCGAGTACGAGGAGGCGATCTTCGGGCGGCGGATCCCCAGGGACGAGGTGATCACGGGTCTCGGGAGCACGGACTTGGCGGGTGGCCTGTTCCTGGCTACGCTGGACAGGGGAAGCGAGGTCATAATGACGAGGCCGTGCTACCTCAACTACCAGCGACAGCTGCTCGTCGAGACTATGCTCGGGGTGAGGCTGAAGTACTGGGACATCATAAGGGACGGGAGGTTCGAGCCGAGCGTGGACGAGCTACAGGAGCTGATAACGCCCGACACGAGGATGCTGATCCTCGTGACGCCCGGAAATCCCGACGGACAGGTATTTTCAGACGAGTTGATCTCGGCCATCTCCGACCTGGCCGAGGAGAGGGGCTTCTGGGTCCTGCTGGACGTGGCCTACCGCATGTTCCACTACTCGGGGATGCCGGGCTACTACTCTAGACCCAGGAGGGAGAGGGAGATCTGGCTGGCCTCCATGTCGAAGGAGCTCAGGGCCCCCGGTTGGAGGCTCGCATACCTGTACGCCGATCCGGACTTAATCAGGGCCGCCGAGACCGTTCAGCAGGCTCGGACCCTCGCACCCACTAGGATCCCACAGAGGGCCTTCGTCAGGATGATGTCGAGGCCCGGGGTGAGGGAGTGGCTGAGGAAGTACATGCTGGAGGAGACCCCCCGGGTCTACGGCGAGGTGGCGAGGATGACGACCGATCTGATGTCCCAGATCGAGGGGCTCAGCGTTCTACCACCGGAAGGTGGGTTCTACGTGTTCTTCAACGTCGAGCGGGTTGAACCCAGCTCCAGGAGATTCGTCCAGGGCCTCCTGAACCAGTGGCAGGTGGCGCTGGCCCCAGGGGTCGACTTCGGCATGGAGGGGTGGGTGAGGCTCTCCTTCGCGCCGGCCGTCGAGGAGCCCGAGAAGATAAGGGAGGGCGTGGAGCGCATCTCGAAGTACGTGGCGGGGCTCGCGAGGTCCTGAGGCCCTCTCGACGAGGCCCGGAACGGTTAACAGAAAGGGATCCCCCTCAGCCTCGGCATGCCGGGGGAGGGGGTGTTCTACCATATAGAGGAGACTCAGAGGGGAGTGACGCTGTGGCTCGGAGGGGGCCGGAGCATCGAGTTAGAGTTTCACCCTTACTTCTACGTTCCCAGGGACCTCCTGAATCGAGATGCGGAGGCAAAGCTGAGGGAGAAGTCGCTGAGGGTTGAAGAGACCGTCGGATTGGATCCGTGGTCTGAGAGAGAGTTTCTGAAGGTGGTGGGGAGGGATGAGGAGGATCTCAGGCGGCTGGCCAGGCTCGCCCCCGAGACGTGGGAGTACTCCATCCCGACCTGGCAGAGGTTCCTGTTCGACTCGGACCTGAGGCCCTTCTCCAGGGTCGCCGTTGAGGATGGCTCCCTGAGCCCCGTGGGCGAGGGGTACCTGGACGACCTGAAGACCCTCTACTTCTCTGGGCTGATATACAGCGAGGACGGCTTTCCCGTGCAGGGGAGGAGCCCGGTCCTGGCCCTCGGGATCTCGATAGACGACGGTCAGGTTGAGGTGATATCCTCCGAGGACGACTCCACGGTGCTGAGAGAGTTCGTCGAGGTCGTCCAGAGGGAGGATCCCGACGTGATAGTGGGGTTCGGGCAGGACGCGGACGAACTTCAGCACATGAAGGCCAGGGCGGAGCTGCACGGGATCAAACTCAATCTCGGCAGGGGGGACGGGAGCATCGAGGAGACCGGCAGGTTCTTTCGCGGCTTGATACTCGTGGAGCAGAGGATTCCAGGCAGGGCCAACGTCGACATGTTCTCCATAGCGTGGCGCGACTTTCCCGGGCTGCCCACCAAGTCCTGGTACGAGTTGGCGGACGAGCTGGGGGTCCCGAGGCCCAGGCCGGTCCCCAAGTTCAGGATAGCCGAGAGGTGGAAGTCAGACAGGGACGGGCTCCTCTCCTACCTGAGGGAGAAGGTCGTGACCGTGAAGAGTCTGGCGGAAAAGCTCCTTCCCCATCAAGTCGAGCTGGCGAAGCTCACGTACAGGCCCCTCCAGGAGGTCACGAGGACCCCGGTGGGTGGTCTCGTTGAGTCTCTCGTCACGGTCCACGGGAAGAGGCGGGGGTGGGTGATCCCCCCGCAGAGGAAGGAGGAGAGAAGGTTCCTGGGCGGGTACGTTTGGCTCAAGTCCCCGGGGATATACGAGAACGTAGCCTACCTCGACTTCAAGAGCATGTACCCCAGCATCATGATACTCCACAACATCAGCCCCGAGACCGTCGAGCCCAGGGAGGGATTCTGCGCGGTCCAGGAGGTCTCGGCCGAGGGCGTCGTCAAGCGGGTTTGCTCAGACCGCCGTGGGCTGTTCGCAGAGATCGCCTCCGACCTGATGGAGAGGAGGGCCCGGGTTAGGAGGGAGATGGAGAAGCTCCCCCCGGAGGCCGCCGAGAGGAGGAGGCTGGACGCGATTCAGAAGGCCATCAAGGTGGTCACGAACGCCATGTACGGGTACATGGGGTGGGAGGGAGCCTCCCTGAGGAACGTCCACGCCGCGGCGCTGACCGCAGCGCTGGGGAGGCAGTACATCAAGAGGGTCGTGGACATGCTCCAGGGGAGGGGGCTGGAGGTGATCTACGTAGACACCGACGGCGTCCAGGTCACGGGCGGCGAGTTGGACGAGTACTCCAGCCTGCCAGACTGGCTGAACGAGCAGGTCCCGCTGACGATCGAGCTCCAGTACGTGGCCGAGCGGGGGCTCTACCTGACTAAGAAGAAGTACGCGCACCTGGTCGGCGGCAGGCTGGTGGCCAGGGGGTTCGAGTTCCTGAGGAGGGACTATCCGCCCGTCATCAAGAGGGCTCAGGAGGAGGCCGTGCGAATGGCCCTCCAGGGGAAGCCCCTGTCGGAGATCGAGAGGAGGGTCGCCGAGTTCAGGCGGGCGCTAGAGGAGGGCAGGGTTCAGAAGGAGGACCTGATATTCATCGAGACGCTCGGGAAGAGGCTGGAGGATTTCGAGAGGAAGACCAAGGGTTACGTGGCCGGCATGTGGCTCGAGGAGAACAAGGGGATCGAGGTCCACAGGGGGCAGGTGCTCAGGATACTCATAGTGAGGGGGCGGGGGAGCATAAACGAGAGGGCCAGACCCGCCGAGTTCTTCGACATAGGGGACTGCGACCTCGAGTACTACCTGAAGCTGTTCGATCAGGTCGTAGAGAGAACGCTCAACGCGCTCAAGGGCGTGGGTGTCGAGGAGGGGAGAAAGGGGCTGGAGGAGTTCTTCTAAGCCCCGAACCCGGGTGGCTCAGAGCTTCAGGAACTTCAGGGGGAGCTTGCCCGTCTGCCTGCTGCCCCTGGCCTGAAGCGGCCTCCTCACCTTCCGCTCCTCCTCAGCCCTCGGCCTGACGAGGCCCATGTGTACTGCGCAGCTGATGCAGTAGTACCTCGTCTCCAGGCGCTTGGAGATGTACGCCCCCTGCTTCTCCAGCTCCCTGGCCAGGGGCCCCCCGATGGGGGAGACCCACCTAGTTATCCTGACGGCCTTGTCCGCGGGCACGAGCCTGCCGCAGGCGTGGCACTGCACGGGCTTCTCGTGGCCTGAGTCCGAAAGCTTCCTGCCCCTGCTCTTCCTCTTCTTTGGCATGAGCCCTTCCCCGTCTTGGGTCGGTCCGAGCCTATAAAAGGTAGATGGGCTCAGTAACTGCGGCCTATCCACGCCCTGTGAGGCGAGGGAGAGCCGCACACGATGCAGGGCTGCTCGCTCCCCTTCAGGGCGTCTTCCTCGTACCCGAGGATTCCGTAGCCTATCTCTTCCTCCACCGCGTGGGCGCACTCCTCCCGCCCGCACCAGGCGAAGCTCACGAGCTTACCCTCAGAGATCCCCTTCCTGATCTCGTCGAAGCTCTCCGCCCGGGCCAGCCTGGCCTGGAAGTACCTATTCGCCTCTTCTCGAAGGGAGCGCTCGTACTCGGCGAGCATCTGACGGATCCCCTCCTCGAGCTCAGACTCCGGGATCTTGATGCGCTCTACCGCGTCCCTCCGGGCGACCGAGACGTAGCCTCCCCCGACCTCCTGCGGGCCGACGTCGACCTTCAGCGGGACCCCCCTCATGTCCCACTTGTAGTACTTGTAGCCGGGCCTCTCGTCCGACTCGTCTATCTCGACCCTGAATCCGGCCTCCTTGAGCCTCCTGTAGATCTCCCGTGCCTTCTCGACGACGGCCTCCCTCTCGTCGGCCCTCGGTATCGGTATGACCACGACCTGGACGGGGGCCACCTTCGGTGGGAGCTTCAGCCCCCTGTCGTCGCCGTGGATTGCGATCACCGCCGCCAGGCTCCTCTCAGAGATCCCAAAGGAGGTCGTGTTCACGTACCTCTGCTCCCCGCTCTCGTCCATGTAGGTCAGGTCGTAGGCCCGGGCGAATAGGTCCCCGAAGTTGATGACGCTGCCCAGCTCCAGGGCCTTCCCGTCCGGCATTATGGTGATGAGGTCGATGTTGTACTTCGCGCCGGGGAACGTGTCCCAGGGCAGGGTCTTCACGACCAGGTAGGGGACCATGAGCTCGTCGTAGAACTCTCGATAGATCCTGACCCCCAACTTGACCTGCTCCACGGCCTCCTCGAGAGTGGCGTGGAACGTGTGACCCTCCTTGAAGAAGGCTATCTCCCGGACCCTTATCAGAGGGCGGGTGGCCTTGGTCTCGAACCTGTACACCGGGACTATCTGGTATATCCTGAGGGGGAGGTCCGCATAGCTCTGTATCCACCTCGACAGGACCTCGTACATGATGGCCTCGCTGGTCGGCCTGAGCGCCATGGGCTCCGGGGCTGGGTCGGTCCCGAGCCGCGTTATCCAGTAGACCGAGTCTTGGAACCCCTTGATGAACTCGAACTCCCTCCCCAGAACGCTCTGAGGCACGACGCCCGGGAAGTATACCCTCCTGTGCCCAGTCTCCCTGAGGAGGCGCTCCATTATGTCCATGATCGCCTCCATTATGGCGTAGCCGAATGGCAGCCACACATACATGCCCTTGACGGGGTACCTCTCGTCCAGGATGCCCGACTTGAAGATGACCTCGTCGAACCACCTCGAGAAGTCCTCATCCTTGGGCGTCAGCTCGAACGCCTTCCTCTCGGACATCTGAGACCATCCCCGCCCTTCGCGGCACCGCCGAGTTGGGCCCCAAATTAAAGGATGTCACCCAGGGCGTCGGCCATCCTCTCCATCGATCTCAGCATGTTGTAGGTTGACCCCGAAAAGTCCTCCTCGAGGGAGTGGATCAGATTGAGCGCCGGAGGGGGGTCTGAGGCGCGACGGCGGAAGGCCGCCGCCACCTCCCAGCCCAGCACGTCGTACAGGGGTAGAATCACGTCCAGTCCTTCTGGGGGCTTCGGGTAGAGCAGGCGGCCCCTCAGGAAGAGGCATCCACTCCTACCGGAGATCCAGAGGATGTCGCTGGCGACTATCTCCTCCGCGGCCAGGGGGAGGACCACCTTCTGAACTCCCCTGGCCTCTGCCTCCCGGATGGCGGCCTTCAATTGAGGGCACCTCATGGGCCTCCCGGCGCCAAAGAGCACGAGAAATGAGATCTGAACTCCGGGAAAATCTCTCTCAACCTCCATGAATAGCCTAGCCGCCAGCTCATCCTCCATCACATCTCCCCTCAGGACGAGCAGAATCCTCGAGTCCGGGGTCAGCGTCTGATAGCGCGCGATGGCCCTCCTGACCTTGCGCCGGAGGGACTCCCCGAGGCACTCGAGGCAGAGCCTCTCCCCAGAGTACCTCCTGTGATAGACTGCAGGCCTCAGCCCGCAGGTCGTGCACATCGAGTCGGCTGGCGCCGCGTTAAAGGGTGATCCCCCGCCCGATCACAGGGTTGCTGGGACTAAAACCTGATCGACGCGTCGTCTACGGACCGGCGAGGTGGTACCTACTCAGAGAGCTGAGGAGAAGGGCGGAGGCCGTCATGGAGGCGATGATCAGCGTCGGTCAGCCCTCACTCGTCTACGGGAGCGTCGCCAGGGGAGATGTCGATCGCAGGAGCGACGTGGACGTGGTCGTCCTCAGACCCAGACTGCCGGCGTCGGCCATAGAGATGACGCTCAGGGAGAGGATCGGAGAGCCCGTCAGGAGGGAGATAATCCAGGCCACCCCGTCCAGCTCGGTCAAGGGGTACATACACTTTGAGGGAAACGTCGTGGTCTCCGTCCCGCTGACCGTGCTCGGAGAGAGGGAGGAGGAGTTCTACAGGTTCGGCGGGTGCGCGGATCTGGCCCAGATAAGGAGCCTCAAGAGGGTTCCGGGGGTGAACAAGAGGCTCACCCTCGTGGTGCCCACGCCGGACGGGCACGAGGAGGTCTCGGTGGTCGGGAGGGAGGAGGTCGTGGCGAGGATCCTGGGGATCTCGGTTGGAACCGTCGAGGAGAGGGTGAGGGTGCTGACCGAGAGGAGGGTTCGAGGGAAGACGGGTCTCTACGTCCATTACACGCTGGGACTGGACGAGAGCTTCGAGGGGGCCCTCAAGAGGCTCGCAAACCTCAAGAAGGGCCTCCGGAGGAGGCTGAGGGAAATGTTTTAATGTCCGGCAGGGAGATTACCCCCCAAGACCCCTCCCTTCGAGAGGAGCATGAGGGAGTGGCTCTCGGCAGCGCTGTTAATGCTGCTGATTCTGCTGGGCGCCGTGGGGACCTCCTCGGCCAATCCCCAGCTATCTCACTCCCGGGTCCTCGAGGGGTTCAAGGCGGAGCTCATCGAGATCCTGTCATTCCTGAGGGAGACGGCCATCGAGCTGGGGAGGATCCTCGCGGGGACCCTCATAGCGGTGGGAGTGGTACTGTGGGCCTCCGACGTATTCTCCTACAAGGGGAGGAAGCTCATCACTTCCGGCGTCATCCTCTACTTCGTCCTCGAGCTTCTGAGCTAGTCCGGCAGTCCGATCAGGCCGAGGCCGGAAACCTCAGGAAGGCCACGACTCCGCCGAGGGAGTCGAGCATCTGTCCCGGCTCTGACTCCGAGTCCACGATGCGGAAGCTGGCCCCCGTCCTCCTGCACATCTCCAGCATCCGCATGGCCTCCTCCCTCGTTGACGGGTCGAAGAGCATCGCGCTGGATATCAGTAGGACCTCAACCGCCCCCATATCGAGCGCCCGACCCACCTCCCCGACGCCGTAAGTCACCAGCCTGGACCCCCTGGACACCTCTCGGAGGAACTCTTGGAGGAGGCCAGAGTCCCTGGAGATCGCCAGCTCCCTCGCCACCCTGTCAATCTCGCCCCTTCGTAGGACCTCGTATATCCCGCTCAGGGTCGCCGAGGATGAGTCCACCACTCGGATCAAGCCTGCAAGGCTCGGGTGTCTCTCCTGGAGGTACCTTGCCAGCTCCTCCTTGAAGAACCCTGGCCCTGTGAGGACGAGCGCCTCCGGAGAGTACCTCTCAACCAGCCTCTCCAGCAGCTCCCCGAGCTCCCTCTGGAAATTCGGATCCAGGACGCTCTGAGGCCTCTTGGAGCGAGAGTCCGCCGCCCTTCGCGATCGAAGCGTGACCTCCGGGGTCACCCTGAAGTCTGAGATCACCGCGACGGTCGCGGATCTGTCGTCGACCGCGGCTACCAGGACCTTCGGGGAGAGGGTCGATCTCTCGGCCCTCTCCAGGAACTCCAGGAGCATGCCGCTCCACCGATCCTTCTGTATGGTGAGCTGGGCCCCCGGGGACACGTCCAGGGAGTGGTGCTTTCCCTGTATTCCCAGCCAATCCGGCGCCCTCCTTACGACCCCGAGGACCCTGAGGGAGGCTCCCTTGGGCCCAACCTCCACCTTCTCCACCTCTATGGTGAGGGTGACAGGGACCCTCTCCCCGCTGTCCGGTCTCTGCTGGCCCTCGGGCTTGTACCTCCGGGTGGTCCTCGAGGTGACGAGGTCCCCCGGCTTGATTATCAGGGAGAGCCAGTACAGGTCCTCCTGTCCGTCGACCTTTACTGTCACAGTCCCCCTTCTCTCGTCCCTCTTGAGGACCCTCATGGCGATCACGCCGAGGTCACTCGAGCGTGTAGACCTTCAGCCCCACGGGAATCCTGCTGAGCTCGTACGCCCTCCTCCCGACTATCACCCTTATCCCCGAGAGGTGCGCCTTGTCCACGATGCGCTGGGTCACGTTCCCGTCGTAGACGAGGTACTTGGCCCCGTTCACGGACCCCAGCTGCTCGTGGAGGTCGCTGACCCTGACCTCACCGACCTTGGCAAGATCCTCCGACAGGAGGATCGCCTTGCCCGACGAGATCGCCTCCCTTACCACTTCCCTGAGTTCACGCGGGATCCTCTTCTCCCAGGGCTCCCCGGCGGCCGCTTCACCGACGCGCGCGCCGGCTGAGGTACCCTGGGCCACTCGCGGGGACTCGGCGGCCGGGTGAGCCGGCGCGGCGCGCGCCTCGGGCCTTGGAATGCCCAGCCTCTCCCGCTCCTCAGAGGCTGGAACGGCGGACTCGAGCGCCTTTCTGATCTCCTTGGCGGTGAGATCCTGAACTCCCTTCCCGGGAGGCGCCCTGGCGACGTAGTCCACGTCGGTCTGCTCAAGCAGGGCCCTGAGAACCATCTCACCGCCGCGATCACCGTCGACGAATGCGATCGCGTCCTTCTGAGAGATCAGCTTGACCACCGTGTCTGGGACCCTCTCAACGGCTCCCCCAACGGATATGACGTTCGTCCAGCCGTACCTCAGCATGTTGACGACGTCAGCCCTCCCCTCCACTACGATGAGCTCGTCGGACTCGTCCACCCCGGGACCCGCGGGCAGCCTCTCGGGCCCGTAGAAGATCACCTCCTCGCGCGACGCCTCCCTCAGTATCTTGTCGAGCAGGTCCTTCGAGGATTCGGCCGCCTGGCTCCTCCAATCCTTGAGGATCTCCACAGCCCTCTTCGCTATGAA
This sequence comes from uncultured Nitrososphaerota archaeon, assembly GCA_964594835.1. Taxonomy (GTDB): domain Archaea; phylum Korarchaeota; class Korarchaeia; order Korarchaeales; family Korarchaeaceae; genus DRBY01. The sequence continues at coordinate 89,901 of CAZQNA010000001.1, read as the reverse complement.
CCTCCTCTTCTCCTCCCTCTCATCGGTTATCTTCCTGAGCTTGACCTTGGCGGTGTAGGGACCGACCCGGTCGACACTCTCCATTGCTGCGGCTATTATGGCCGTTCTGGCCTTGTCCAGGCTGCACCCAACCTGAATGACCCCCCTGGTCTTGGCCCCCTCGTTCTTCAGGTGGACCTTTATCCTGCCTATCTTCCCGGTCCTCTGAAGCTCCCTCAGCTCAAGCTCCGGTCCGATGAGCCCCTCAAGCTGGCCGAACAGGGCGCCTATCACGTCGCTGTCGTCCACGTGGCCGTTCACCACTATGTCCAGGTGGATGAGGTACTTGGGGTGGTGCTCGGCGTCCCTGTTCCTGTTGCCAGGGGGCCTGGACTCGTATCCGGGAGAATTCCTCAAGTCGAACATCACCTCTCCCAACGACTAAAGGGATCTGGGTGGCTCCCCAGACCCGACGACCCGACCAACGGGTGGTGAACAATCGAGCACTACCGGTCTCACTCTCTTCAACACCCGGTGCGTGAGGGTTGAGCGCCTGCCAACTAATCCCACGGGCTCACAGGTCGGCCCACGCCGTCCTCCCTCGCCCGGGGTCATTCAGTGGCAGGCGCCATGCCTACTTTCCGGCGGACCCCAAATTTAACGGTTCCTGAACACCAGCGCGTCGGCCAGTTCAGAGAGGAGCCGCAAGAACTCAGCCTCAGCAACCCCCTCAAGCGATCTCAGGGAGGATTTTGCCTCCTCGAGGAGTTCTATTGCCTTTGCGCGCGCGTAGTCCAGCGATCCCGTCTCCCGGACAACGTCCCTGACGAAGTCCACGTCCTCGCTCCCAGCCCGTGGATTTCCCAGGATGCTCAAGAACCTCTCCCTATCTCGGGAAGAGCACCTCTCCAGGGCCCTTATCACCAGTATGGTGCGCTTGCCCTCCTTGACGTCGGAGTCCGACGGCTTGCCGGTCACCTTGGGGTCTCCGAAGAGCCCGAGGATGTCATCGACTATCTGGAAGGCGACCCCCACCCGACGGCCGTAGTCTGAGAGGGCCTGAAGGGCCGAGTCCGGGGCACCGGCCAGCGTGGCGCCGATCCTCAGGGAGGCCGCGAAGAGGGCCCCGGTCTTGAGAGACAGCATCTCGAGCACCGCCTCCTCGCTGGGGATCTCCCTGCTGCAGCTCAGGAACAGGTCGAGCAGCTGTCCCTCCACGAGCCTCCTGTAGGCCTCCACGTACTCCCCCACGGCCGCCTCGGTCCTGGCGGCCGGGAACCCCGACTTCAGCAGGGCCTCAATCCCCAGCCCCAGGAGGCTGTCTCCTCCCAGTATCCCTATGGATGTGCCTATGTTCTGAGGAACCCTCTCCACGTCCAGGGACTCAAACCAGTCCTCTCCAAGGACGTGAAAGGCCGGTCCACCCCGTCTCGTTGGGCTCTCGTCCATTATGTCGTCGTGGATTAGCGAGGACGCGTGGAGGAGTTCGACGGAGATGGCGGCCCGGTAGATGCCCTCCTGATCCCCCCCGAAGCCGCGGTAGGAGGCCACCACGGACAGGGGTCTGAGCCGCTTTCCTCCCCTCAGCAGGTACTCCTGAAGCCTCCTGTAGTACTCCAGCGCCTCAGGGGACGGTGATTGACCCATTACCTCGCTCATGAACCTGTTAAGCTCCTCGTCGATCCGCCCCTTGTTCTCCGAGATGAAGGTATCCAGCACCCCCGCCATGCCGTCCACACCGTCTCGGTGAGCCCGGCGGAACCAGTTTTTAAAACGCAGCCGGCGGGCACGGAGGGTGACCCGCCTGCCCCCAAATGAGTTGGATCCCTGGTCCAGCGACCTCATCCAGGATTACAGGAGGCTAGTGGAGCAGTTCGGTCTATCGGAGGTGACAGAGAGACACCTGGAGATTTTCGGAGACGCCCCCTTCTTCCGGAGGAGAATCATCTTCGCGCACCGCGACCTGGACGTGATTGCGGAGGCCATCAGGTCCGGAAAGGAGTACGCGGTTCTGACGGGGATAAAGCCCACGGGAGAGTATCACCTGGGCACGTTCCAGACTGTGAAGGAGTTCGTGTACTTCCAGAGGAAGTCCGAGAGTGCGCTGGCCGTATTCGCCATAGCGGACATAGAGGCGTGGGAGGACAACGGACAGGACTTCGACGTCAGCAGGAGGGTGGCCGTCAGCAACGTCGCCGACCTTCTCGCAGCCGGACTGGACCCGGAGAGGTCCTACGTGTACTTCCAGAGCAGGGAGATCAGGGTCCAGGAGATAGCCGCCCTGGCCGCCCGCGGAATAACGCTCTCAACGATGAGGGCCGTGTACGGCGAGAGGCACATGGGCCTCTACCTGTCCGCGCTGGTCCAGATAGGGGACATCCTGCTCCCGCAGCACCCCGACTTCGGGGGGCCTAAGCCCACCATAGTCCCGGTGGGGGTGGATCAGGACCCCCACCTGCGCCTCACCAGGGACGTCACCGCCAAGCTGAGGTCCAAGTGGGGCTTCTTGGAGCCGGCGTCCACCTACCACCTGATCATCAGGAGCCTCCTGGGCGACAAGAAGATGTCCAAGCGAGATCCCATGAGCTACATCAGCCTGAGGGACGACGAAGAGCTGGTCAGGAGGAAGATCATGAACGCGTTCACCGGCGGGAGGGAGACCGCGACGCTCCAGAGGGAGCTTGGGGGGGAGCCCTGGAGATGCGTAGTCTACGAGATAGCGAAGTTTCACCTCTACCCCAACGACGACCGCGAGCTCGAGAGGATATACTCCGAGTGTACCGCGGGAGAGCGGCTCTGCGGAGAGTGCAAGGCTCAGATAGTCGAGGAGCTTGTCAGAGAGATGAGGGAGCATGAGAAGAGGAGGGAGGAGGTCCTCCCACTGGCCAAGAAGATCGTAGAGCGGGCCTCGGAGCGTCAACCTTTATATAAGCTGACCTAGCGCGGTCGGGAGAGAGGCCAATGGGAACTGTCAGGGAGAAGGCCATCAAGAGGGTTGCCTACAGGCTCGTGAAGGAGTACCCGGAACTCTGGACCACCGACTTCGAGCACAACAAGATGGTCCTCCAGAGGATAGCCAACGTCCGTTCTAAGGTCTACAGAAACCGCGTGGCGGGTTACATAACCAGACTCAAGCGGAGAGAACTCCAGGGCACACTGGTCTGAATTAAAACCGGCCAATCGATCGATTCGCTCCTTTTCAATCGTTTCGCTTGTCAGGGTTATTACTCCGCCCCACCCCTCCGCTGGAGGGTGGGGATGGAGGAGTTCGGGGAGTCGGCCTTCGACAGGCTGATGAACGAGATCCGCAGCAGGAGGGCCAGGGTCGCCGTCCTGGGGCAGGGCTACATAGGGCTCCCGATAGCCCTGCTCCTGTCAAGGGCTGGCTTCAACGTCGTCGGGTACGACGTGAACGAGGTCCTCGTTGAGGGGCTCAGGACGGGATCTGTCCCCTATCCGGGAGAGCCTGGCCTCCCCGAACTCCTCGAGCTGGGCCTGTCGTCGGGCAGGTACAGGCCAACGGCCGATCCCGACGAGATCCTCGGGGCCGACGTGTTCATAATAGCCGTCCCGACGCCCAGGATAAACGGGGGAGAACCGAACCTCACCTACCTAATCTCGGCGGCCGAGGAGGTGGGGAGGTCAATCTCGGGGGACGCGCTGGTCGTGGTGGAGAGCACGGTCCCCCCGGGGACGACCTCGGAGATGGTGGCAAGGCTAGTCCGCCCGAGGCACGCTCGGAGGGTGTTCTTGGCTCACTGTCCGGAGAGGGCCATGCCCGGTCGACTGATCCGAGAGCTGACGGAGGCGAACAGGATAGTCGGAGGCGTTGACGAGGAGTCCGCAGAGCTGGCGAGGGAGCTCTACTCCTCCTTCGCGCGTGGGAAGATAATCACGACCGACGCCACCACGTCCGAGGTGGTGAAGCTCGTTGAGAACACCTACAGGGACGTGAACATAGCCCTCGCCAACGAGATTGCGAGGGTGTGCTCCGCCCTCGGCGTTAGCGCGAGGGAGGTCATAGGACTGGCCAACCTTCACCCCAGGGTGAACCTGCTCAGGCCCGGCATCGGCGTCGGGGGGAGCTGCCTGACGAAGGACCCCCTCTTCTTGGCAAACGCCTCGGCGGACAGTGGGTACATCCCTGAGCTGATACTTCGAGCCAGAAGGCTGAACGAGGAGATGCCCAGGTCTGCGGCCGAGGAGATACTGTCCTTCCTCGAGGAGACCGGTGGGGCCAGGGGGGCGACAGTAGCCCTGCTGGGCACGGCCTACAAGGGCGGGGTCGGTGACCCCCGCGAGAGCCCGGCGAAGGATCTCGTTGCGGCTCTGAAGTCCGCCGGGGTCAGGGTCAGGTCCTACGATCCACTCTGCGAGGAGAGCTTCGGGTCTGAGAGGTCGAGAGATCCCTATGAGGCCGCCGCAGGGGCCAGGTGCGTCGTGCTGGCCACCGACCACCCCGAGTTCAGGTCCCTCGACTTGACCAGGCTCAGGGAGTCCTGTGACCCAGAGGGGCCGGTCCTCTTCTACGACGGGAGACTCGTCTTCGATAGGGAAAACGTGGAGGAGGCTGGCTTCGTGTACTCGGGCATCGGAGAACCCCTGGCTAGGGCTTCTTGGCCACTTGAAGCAAGAGCTGGAACACGTCGAGGATCTTCGGCTTGAGCTTGGCTCCCCTGAGGGCAGCCCTCACGGCTGAATATGCGGCCGGGTGAACGAAGGCCACGAGCGGGGCCCCTTTCACCTCTGCCTGAGACGCCAGATCCTCGCCCAGCCGCCCGACGACGTCGGGCCTCGCGTTGTAGGTGATGGTATATCCGCAGGACGCGCAGAAGCTTGCCAAGGTTGTCGGCACGCCCGCGGCCGACAGGAGCTCTAGGGCAGCCTCGTTTGACCTGTCTACACACTCCGGGACCAGCAGGACCCCCTTTGACAGCTTCTTGGAGGCCACCTTCTCGTCCACGACCTGCGCCTCGGAGAGGGCCTCGAGCAGGCTTCTGGCCTCGACTCCCAGCTCAGATATCCTCGAGGCCGCCTCGGGGCAGGCAGTGAGGACCTCTCGAACTCCCATCCCTTCAAGCCGCTCCACGAGAAGCTCAAGCTCCTCCCTCGCCTCGTCAAAGTATCCCGCCAGCCTCAAGACCTCTCCGCAGGACGGCCTGCTGTCCGCCAGGGCCGGCGCCTTGAAGAACCTCCAGGCCAGCTCCGAGGCCGCCGAGGCAGACTCCGGCGAGTTCAGAGCCCACCTGCCTAGGTAGAGGACGGTCGACTCGGAGGGGCCCGCTTTCTCGGGCGGCATCCATTCCTCCTGGGGGGAGGGCTCGAGCAGGGGGAGGTTCGACCTGATCCTCCTAGGAATGGCCGCCACGTCGAGGGGGGGAACGTAACCCAGGTCTATGAGCTCCTTCCTGGCGGCCAGTATGAGTTCAGACGGCCTGACGTCGTAGGGACAGGGCGGGTCGCAGCTCCCACAGAGTACGGAGAGGTACATGTGCTCTATCTTGTCTATGAACACTGGGATCTCCCTGAGGGAGAGCATGGAGGCCAGGTTCACCCATCCCCTGGGAGAGTAAGCCTCGTTGAACCCAAAGGCCCTATAGATGGGGCAGTGAAGGTTGCACTCGCCACACCTCAGGCAGAACTGCAGCCTTCGGGTCAGCTCCTCACTAAACAGAGGTTCCTTCTGCTCCTCCTCGGCTGACATGCTCTTAGCCCCCTCTTGAGGGCACTATCTTGCCTGGGTTGAGGATCCAAGCAGGGTCAAACACCCTCTTGAGGGCCGCGAATGCCGACGCCGCCTCCGGCCTGTGCTTGGCGAACGCGTGAGCCATGGTTCGACCTATCCCCGTCCCGAAGCCGAGGGCACCCCCGCTCTTGGCGAACAGCTCGGCAGTGCTCTGAGAGGCAGAGACTGCTCTCCCCAAGAGCTTGTCGTCCAGTGGGTCGAAGAGGAAGCCCACGGTGACCCACCCCAGCGGTACGGACGACACGGTCAGGGTCGACACCCTGTACCGCGCGGCCGTCCTCTCCACCTCCGGGACTATGTCCCTCAGGGTGGAGGGTGGAACTGAGGCGCTGACGAATATGGCCGCCTGCTTGGCCTCCCTTATCGCCCCGACTACGGGCTCGTTCCTGTCGGGGAGGGAGTCTCCCAGCGACTCCTGACCGAGGGGCCTGATCTCGTCAAGCACCTCCTGCAGGATCCTCGAGGCCGAGTCCACGCACTCCTGGGTGGCCCCGACAAATGTGACTAGGGCCCTGGCCCCGGCCTCTGAGTCCCCCTCTCCGGCCGCCTCCAAGACGTCCCGGTGAAACACGTCCAGCGCCGCCACCTCAACCCCCCTGGCTGCAAGCTCGGAGAAGAGGGTCAGGGCGTCGAGAGAATCCAGGAGCTCAAGAGAGTGAGTTGCAACGTGAGGGCGCCTCCTCAGCCGAACAACAAGCCTGGTTATCACGGCCAGGGTTCCCTCGGAGCCCAGGATGGAGTCGAGGAGGAACCTGGGCCCGCCGGCGTGGTAGCCCCGGAGGTCTATCCACTGGCCAGAGGGCGCGACGGCCCTCAGACCGACTACCAAGCTCCTCATCGTCCCATACAAGCTAGAGAGGCTCGAGGCGGCGTCCACGGCTGCCAGGCCCCCTATTGTCGCGCTGCCTCCACCGTACATGCCTATGGGTAGGAAGTAGTCCCTTCCAACCCTCTCCTGCAGCTCCGAAACACGGAGCCCAGGCCCGGCCTCGATCGAGCCCTCCTCCTCGTCGACCTCGTACACCTCGTTGAGGTCCGTGAGGTCCAGGATCACGCCCCCCTCTATGGGGACAGGCCCGCCCACCAGAGAAGTTCCGGCCCCCCTGGGGGTAACGGGGAAGCCGTGCTCCGTCGCCGCCCTCAGTATCTCCTCCACCTCCTCCTCTGAGGAGGGGCGGACGACGACGTCAGGCATTTGCCTGACGTTCGAAGCGTCGAAGGAGAAGGCCGCCAGGGATATCTCGTCGGATAGAACCCTGTCCTCCTCTAGAATCTTACCCAGTATCTTGACCAGGTCTTCTGGCATATCGAACTCGGCGCGATTTCTCCGGAGAAATGGTTTAAGATTTCGCGCACGCCGTGGGCTAGATGTCCCACGAGAGCCCTCTGATGGAAGTCCACGAGGAGTTGGGGGCCTCTTTCACGACGTTTGCCGGCTGGAGAATGCCAATAAAGTACACGAGCTCCCTGAAAGAGACCGCCGCGGTCAGAAATTCGGCCGGGGTCTTCGACGTCTCCCACATGGGGAGGCTGAGGATAAGGGGGAAGGACGCCGCCGGGTTCCTGAACTACGTGACCTCAAACCAGGTGGACGTGGAGGTGGGGAGGAGCAGGTACACCCTGACCCTTAACCCAGGGGGCGGGATCAAGGACGACGACATGGTCTTCCGAATCGGTCCAGAGGAGTACGTGCTGGTCGTGAACGCCGCGAGCAGGGAGAAGATCCTGTCTTGGTTCGAGAGCGTGTTGGAGGAGAGGGGCTTTCGAGCGTCCGTCGCGGACGAGACCTTCGACTCGGCCATGCTGGCAGTCCAGGGTCCCTCAGCCAGAGACCTCGTCCACAGGGTAATCGGCACGACCATCAAGATCAGGAAGTTCAGAAACACAATGACACGCGTCCATGGACGGGAGGCCCTGATAAGCAGGACCGGCTACACTGGGGAGGACGGATACGAGATTATACTCTGGGATGCGTCCGTCGCCTCTGAACTCCTGAGGGAGCTGGTGAGGGAGGGGGCCTCTCCCTGCGGGCTGGGGGCAAGGGACATACTGAGGCTGGAGGCTGGGCTCCCCCTCTACGGAGAGGACATGGACGAGGGCACCAATCCGGTGGAGGCGGATCTGATGTTCGCGGTCAACCTCGAGAAGGAGGAGTTCATCGGGAAGGACGCCGTGGAGGAGGCCCTGAAGAGTGGACCGAGGGAGAAGCGGGTGGGCCTCAGGAGCCTGTCCCGCAGGGCGCCCCGACACGGGGACAGACTCGTCAAGGATGGAGAGCCCGTCGGGAGGGTAACGAGCGGCGTCTACAGCCCCACCGTCGGGGTCGGCGTGGCTATGGGATACGTCAGGTCGGACCTGGCCGAGCCGGGCACGAGGCTTGTGGCCGAGGGCGCCGGCAGGATAGAGGTCCAGATCTCAAGCATGCCCTTCTACGACACGAGCAGGTACGGGTGGAGGAGGAAGGTGGGCTGACCGTCACCCCTCCTTCCTCTCGCCCCTCACCACCCCCAGGACAACGTGACTGACGGTCTTTGCCAGCCTCCTCGTCTCGGCGATTTTGACCAGGTCCCCCTCCCTCACGTCTATGCAGGGGGGGAGGTGCGCGTGGATCTTGCTCCTCCTCCGCTCGTACCTCTTGAACTTGGGGACGTAGTGGAGGTAGCTCACCTGGACCGTGATCGTTCCGGTCATCTTCGTCGAGACGACCTCGCCAACTAGGGCCTTCCCCCGGACGGATATCGTGCCGTGCCAGGGGCACTTGTCATCGTCGCACTCCCTCTCGGGGGGGATCACGTCGGAGATCAGGTAATCGGGTAAGTTCCTAACCCTGCTGCCGCTCATATCCTCTTCACCCTCTCCTCCGGTCTTCCCACCAGCCTGTCGCCCATGACCCTGACCCTCCTGCCCGAGGGCAGGGTGAACAAAAACACTCTGTGTGACTTCGGCACCATTCGGGGGCCGAGGGACGTCTCTACCACCAGCAAGCCGCTGGTCTCATCCACGACGACGCCAGAGAGCCCCACCTGGTCCGGGTCGGGGGACGACTCCACCTCCACCCTGAGGCCTATCAACTCGTGGTAGAGGATGTCGGAGGGCTTTCTAGAGACTCTGACACGACGATAGAATTCTTCCAGCGATCTCATCAAGCCAGGAACCCCCTCTCCCTCATCACAGTGAGCAGCCGGGCTATCTGCCTGCGAACCTGCTTGAACCTGTGTATCTGCTCGGGGGGAGCTCCCGCGGCCAGCTTGGCCTGGAGGTCGAAGTACTCCCTCCTGAGGTCACTGAGCCTCCTCCTCAGCTCCTCCTCCGGCAGTCCCCTCAGCTCCTCCAGAGTCTCGCTCCTCAACGGCAGCCTCACTCACCTCCACATCTTCGCCCTCCTCGGACTCGGAGGGACGGTCGCTCTCCTCCCCCGCGTCCTCCCCCAAGAGTTCGGGGGGCACCTCGGCACCCTCCTCGGCCTCTCCGGGGGCCTCCCCAGAGAGCTCGGATAGAAGCTCCTCAACCTTCTCGGGGACGACCACGACCTGGTCCGGCATCGTTGACTCGTCCACGGGCCTAACTATCCTCACCCGGATCCCGAGCATCCCCTGGGGGAGCATCACGTGACGGACGGCGTAGTCAACGTAGCTCGTGGGCTCCTCGCCGCACCTGTATATGACGCCGGCCCTGAACCTCTCCTCCCGAGCCCTCTGACCGGTGAACTTCCCCGCTATCCTGATCTCGACCCCCTTCGCGCCCGACGCCATGACCCTCCGCAGGGCGGCAAAGGCGGCCCTCTTGTGGCGCTCTCCCCTCATTATCCTCCTGGCTATGTAGTTGGCAACTATGCCGGCGCTCAGGAATGGCTGCTCGACCTTCTCGACCCTGAGGTAGGGGTTTTGGAATCCGAACTCCCTCTTGAGGATCTCCGTCAGCCTCTTCGCTATCCTTCCACCCCTACCGATGACGAGGCCCGGCCTCTCCACGTAGAGCGTCACGACGTCCCTCACGGGCGTGGTTACGACCTTCGCCCCGTGAAAACCGGCCCTGTCGAGCTCCCCTTGCAGGAACTCGTACACCCTGGCCTTTATCAGACCCTCCTCGACTATCTTCTTGTAGGTTGGACTCGCCTTGGCGCTCAAGCGCAGGTCACCCCCCCTCCTCCAGGACCACCTCCACGTGGACCAGCTGCTCTACCTTGGGGGTGGCCCTCCCATAGGCCCTCGGAAAGAACCTCCGGAGCTTCGGGCCCTGCTGGGCCGCTATGTGCCTTATGAATAGTCTCTCGGTGTCGAGCCCCTTCTGCTCGGCGTTGGCCTCCGCGCTCTTGAGCAGCTTCATCACGAGCTTGGCGGCCTTCACGGGATACCTGCCCGCCTTCCAGCCCTGCAGCTGACGCCTGTGACCCACCCCCTTCTTGTACCTCCTGAAGGGGATTGGCCTCCTGAGGGCGATGACGTCCTCAAGCACCCTGCGGGCATCCTCTAGTGACTTGCCCCTGAGTTCGCGGGCAAGCTCGACCATCTCCTTGAATGAGACCCTCAGATCCCTGGCAGAAGCTCTCACTTGGTTTTCAGCGAGCTCCCCTGCGTAGGAGTAACCGAAGTTAGGCACTGGGCCACCACCTCTAGGCTTTCGCCCACACCTTTTGGCGAGGTTATTTAAACATGGCCGGGAGGCCCCGCCTATCCCGCCCTCCGCTTCCTCCTCCTCTGAGCCGCGTAGGCCAGCGCGGCCGCCCCGGCCAGCGGAGGGATCAGGGGGAGCACCCCCGAGAGGGTCGCGGATGATCCGAACCCCCCGACCTCCAGCTCCCCGAGGTCCACCCTCACCCCCTCCACGTCCTCGGCCGCGCTCACCTCCCACACGACCTGGTCCAGAGTCAACTCGAATGGGTTGGGCTCCGCTCCGACGACCACCAGCCCCGGCACCTCATCCGTGAATATCAGGGTGTACGGCGATCCCCTCGGGAGAGCCGTGGTTATGGGATCGAGATACAGGGAGGTCACGTGCCCCTCCCTCTTGAGGGGGTAGGGGGACTCGAAGCGAACGGTCTTCCCGCTGACCTCGTAGAACAGGTAGCCCACCCAGCCGGGGTTCACTGGAGGCTTGGGTGACTGCAGGATGAAGTGTACCCTGTACTCCTCGAGGAAGGGCGTCTCGCTCCTCACCGGCGCCTCGACCGTGAATCCCCTGCCGGTCAGGTTCTTCCCGGTAACCGGGTTGGCGAAGGTAACCGTCAGGTCGGTCTTCAGGGTGGGCCTCGGGATCATCAGGAAGCCCTCGCCGAACAGGGTCTTCATCAGCTCCTGGAGGGAGAGGTACGGGGACCCCATCGACTGCAGGGTGTTCAGGAGCCGGATCGCCAGGTCGGGGTCCGCCCCCTCTGGGAGGTTGGGCGTCACGTAGAGGCGGTATGTGCCCTCAAGGGCGTCACCCGACCTCTTGAGGTCAATGTAGCCCTCGTACCTTATTCCCATGGCAAGGGGGACCCCCCTCCTCGTGTAGTAGCTGAACTCAACGGTGGAGAACGCCCTGTAGATGCGGCCGGAGAAGTTCGCGCTGAAGTCCGGGTTCAGCAACACAGTCACGACAGACTCGTCGGGCATCGGGGTCTTCATTCCTATGGGCGGAACCGAGTTGACGTAGGGGGTGGAAAGGGTGATCAAGGCTATCAGCGCAGTCGCCGCCGCCCGCGAGATTATTCCCATCCTCCTCAGCCCTCCTTCGACTCGGGGCTCCCGACGGCAGGATATTTAAATCATGGTTCGCCTTGTGGCGTCGGGGATTTCGCGAAGAGAGGCGTCCCAATTGGTGCCCTCCGCGGGGAGAGTCGGGTACCTCCTGTCGGTCTACTATGAGGGCTCCGAGAGGAGGGCCGTCGCCAAGTTGTACGACCCCGAGAGCGGAGAGGTCTTCCACGTTCCCGACTGGACCGGCCACAGGCCCTACCTCCTCACGGACGCCAGCCCCGAGGAGATTCAGGAACTCGCGGGGAGGCTGGCCGCCAGGATCTCGGGATACGCCCCTGTGGAGAGGTGGGACGTAGTCAGGCTGAGGGCGGCCCGCCTGACGAAGGTGGAGACGAAGGACCCCCTGGCGGTCGGGGGAGAGAAGGGCGGCGGCCTGAGAGACCTCCTAGAGAGGTCCGGACGACAGGTGTGGGAGGCCCGCATCAAGTACTACGAGAGCTACATTTACGACCTCGGGCTGATCCCCGGGCTGCCGTACAGGGTGAGGGAGGACGGTGGGCTAGAACCCCTGGTTCCGGAGGAATCGCGGGCCCCGGAGATACCGCATGCGGCCACAGACGAGACCAGCCGCCGCCTTCTGGAGGACCTCGGAAGGATCCTGGAGATCAGGGCCCCCAGGATGAGGGGCGTGGCCGTCGACATAGAGGTCGCTGCCGCCGAGAACCAGATCCCGTCCGCCAAGGAGGTTAAGCACCCGGTCATCGCCGCGGCGCTGGCTGGAGAGGAGGAGAACGAGGTTCACCTCCTGAGGCGGGGCTCGTCGGAGGTCCCCGACCGGATAGACGAGGCCAGAGTCGTGGTCCACGAGAGCGAGGCCGAGCTCATCAGGACGATCCTCGACAAGATCTCCAGATACCCGATCGTGTTCACGTTCAACGGCGACGGGTTCGACATGCCCTACCTGGCCAGGAGGGCTCAGGAGCTTGGAGTGAGCCCGAAGCCCATTAGGCTCGAGCGTGATAGAGCCCTGCTGGACACGGGGGTCCACATCGACCTCTACCAGCTGTACAGCAACCGCTCCGTTCAGGTCTACATCTTCGGGGGGAAGTACCTCGGGACCACGCTCGACGAGATAGCCCAGGCCGTCGTGGGGGTGGGGAAGCTCGAGGTCGGGAGGGACTTCACCTCCATAGGGACCGCCAAGCTGGCCAGCTACTGCTACAGGGACGCCAAGATCACGTACATGCTTGGGAACGTCCTCGACGGCAGGTTGATTGAGCTCCTCATGCTGTTCTCCAGGCTGAGCAAGCTCCCGCTGGAGGACGTCTCCAGGCTCGGGATATCCCAGTGGATCAAGAACATGATCTACTTCGAGTACAGGAGGAGGGGGTGGCTCATCCCAAACAAGGAGGAGATAGTGCTGGTCAGGGGAGCTGAGACCTACAGCCGGGCGCTGATCAAGGGGAAGAAGTACATGGGGGCCATAGTGCTCGAGCCGGTGCCGGGCGTCCACTTCGACGTCCACGTCATGGACTTCGCCAGCCTCTACCCCAGCATAATAGCCCGCTGGAGGGTCAGCTTCGAGACGGTGAACTGCCCGCACGAGGAGTGCCGCTCGAATAGGCCGGCCGAGGGACTCCCTCACTGGATCTGCACGCACGAGGAGGTGGGCCTCGTCCCGAGGCTGATCGGGGTCCTGAGGGACCTTAGGGTTGGGCGGTACAAGAGGCTGGCCAAGGACCAGAGCCTCCCCGAGGAGCAGAGGCGGTGGTACGACGTGGTCCAGAGCGGTCTAAAGGTCCTGTTGAACGCCTCCTACGGCGTCTTCGGGTACGAGAACTTCCCACTCTACTCCCCCCCGGCGGCCGAGATGATAACGGCCCTGGCGCGGAAGGCGATGGTCACCGCCCTGAGGATAGCCAGGGACCTGGGGCTCAACGTGGTCTACGGGGACACGGACTCCCTGTTCATAAAGGGGGCCCTCAGAGGCGAGCTCAGGGCGCTTGAGCGTCGCGTCGAGGAGGAACTCGGGATAGACATAGAGCTGGAGAAGCACTACCGGTACGTGATCCTGTCGAGGCTGAAGAAGAACTACCTCGGGGTGAGGGACGACGGGACGGTGGACATCAAGGGCCTCCTCGGCAAGAAGCGGAACGTCCCGGACCTGATAAGGAGGGCCTTCGCCGAGGTCATAGACATCCTCAGGTCGGTCCAGGATCCCGAGGACTTTGAAAACGCCAGGAGAGAGATCAAAGAGAAGATCAGGGAGTACGTGAACAGGCTCAAGCGCAGGGAGTTCAGCCTCGAGGAGGTCTCGTTCAGGATGGTCCTGACCAAGCCCCTTAGGTCCTACGTGAAGACCACCCCCCAGCACGTCAAGGCGGCCCGGATGCTCGAGGCAAGGGGCGTCAGGGTCTACCCCGGGACCGTGATAGAGTTCGTGAAGACCACCGGTCGTCAGGGAGTGAAGCCGGTCTCTCTGGCGAGGAGGGAGGAGGTAGACGTCCAGAAGTACATGGAGATAATGAAGACGACCTTCGAGCAGATACTGGACGTGCTCGGGATAGACTTCGACGAGGTCGCCGGCGGCGTGTCCGAGGAGGGGCTGGCAGCCTACTTCTGATCGCCCGCCGCCTCCCTGATGGCCTCCCTGAGCTTCCTGCTGACGATGGCCCCGTCTATCCTGCCGCGAACGATCGACATCACCCTGCCCATGAGCCTGCCGAAGGCCCGCATCCCCACCCTCATCACGACGTCTCGCTCCTCCTCCAGGACCCTCCCGATCACCTCATCCAGTTCCTCTTCGCTCATGGTGAGGCTGGCGGCCAGGTCGGAGGGGTCCAGATCCGGGTCCTCGGCCAGCCTCCTCAGGATCTCCGGGATGGCCTCCTTGGCGAGCCGGCCCTCGGCAACCAGCCTGAGGGTGGTCTCGAGGGACGGGTCAGGTATCCTGTGAACGTCGACGCCCTCTCCCGCCAGCCCCCGGAGCGTCGACGTGAGGGTGGACGCTATGAACCTGGGGGGCAGGCCAGAGATGGACGAGGCCACCCTCTCAAACTGTGAGATGCGCCCGTCGTCCAGCAGCATGTTTGCCAGGTCCTCGGTGAGGCCGTACCGGGCGATCAGCCTGGAGACCACCCTGTCGGGCATCTCGGGGAGTCCCCTGGCCGTGACCTCCGCGACTATGGGGCCGGTATCCACGGGCAGCACGTCGGTCTCCGGGTACATCCTGGCGGACCCCGGAAGGGGCCTCATGAATGCCGTGTTCCCGTCTGGCAGGGCCCTCCTAGTCTCCTCCGGCACCCCGACCGCCGCCTGCGCCACCCTCTTCCTGACCGCGTCCAGCGCCAGCTTGGCCCTCTCTCCTGAGGCCAGAACGAGGACGAAGGCATCTGACCCGTCGAGTCCAGCCTCTGCGTAGAGGGAGGCCACCTCCCGCTCCGTGATCCCGTATCCCGGCAGCTCGTCGGAGTGGAGTATGCCCGCTACCCCCCCGAAGACCTTGGCGTAGTCCGAGAGCTCCGTGCCGAACCTCCGGTTGGGCTGAACCTCCCTCCCCAGCAGGCCGCCCATCCCCGGCAGGGGTAGCAGGAGGGCTCGCGACCCCGAAGACAGCGCGCGTCGGACCAGCTTGGAGCTGGACCCCTCCAGGAGCTTAGTTACGTCCAGGGCGTCGAGGCCCTCGAACGACGAGGGGGACAACCCCCTCGAGGCCATCTCGTCCCGGATCTCCAGCAGGCTCACCTGCCTGCGGGCCTCCCTCCTCACGACCTCGCTGATCAGGTCGAGCTCCTGAACCCCCTTGATCTCCTGCCTGGCCCCGCCCTCGACGCTCACGTTGAGGTCCTGCCTTATGCTCCCAATCCCCCTCTGAACCCTGCCCGTGGCCCTCAGCACCCGGCCGAGCTTGAGCGCCGCCTCCCTCGCCTGGTCCGGGGACCCTATGTCGGCCTCGGTGGCCAGCTCGATGAGGGGTATCCCAAGCCTGTCGAGCCTGTACCGGGCTCCGCTGGGCGTGGTCTCCACGATGTACGCCGACTCCTCCTCCAGACAAAGTGTGGAGAGGCCCACTCTGCCCTCCGAGGTATCTATCGAGCTGTCCTCGCTCCCGAGGGCCACCAGGGCCGTCCGCTGAAATCCCGTCGTGTTGCTACCGTCCACGACGATCTTCCTCATGACGTGGACCTCGTCCACCACGTCCATGTTCAGCATGAGGGCGACCTCCACCGCCACCTCGAGGGCCTCCCTGTTGAGGGGGAGGGGAGGGGCCTCGTCCAGCTCCACCTCACAGGTCGTGTCGGAGTAGACGCCGTACTCGAAAACCCTGGCCCTCAGCGTCTCGAACCTGGCGGCCGGGTCTATTGAGCCCAGCTCGCTGTAGGATACCCTCAGCCTCCTCCTGACCCACATGTGGGGCTCGTCGTGCCTCATGATGGGGGGACAGTGGCAGAACAGCTTCTCCCTAGTGGCCAGCCTCTGGTGGATCTCTATCCCGACCCTGAGGCCCAGGTCTCGATAGTCCAGGTCGGCCAAGTCAGGCACCTCCCGAGAAGCAGGGCGGGTAGGCCGCCGGGCTGATGGTCTCGGTCAGCTCTCCCACCTGGCTGGTGGTCATGAACCTCCGGAGGTCCTCGCCCTCCATACCCCTGCCCAGGGCCACCATGAGCTTCACGGTGGCCACCTCCGGGAGCGTGTCGGCCGCCGGTATCACCCCGGCCTGGAGCATCCTCCTGCCCGTGGAGTAGACCTTCAGGTCCACCCTCCCAAAGAGGCACTGAGACGTCACCACCACCGGGACTCCGGAGTCCACGATCGACCCTATCTCCTCGATCACCCTGTTGGGGACGTGTCCGAGGCCGGTTCCGGCCATCACGATGCCCCTGTAGCCGATCGAGGCGACGGCCTCCAGGAGACCTCGCTCTATCCCCGGCCATGCGTGAATCAGGGCCACGCGAGGCTCTATCTCGGTCCTCGCCACGACATCACCGGGCTCGCCCGGCCTGGCCCTGAACCTGGGGTTCAGCACCTCTATCCCCCCCTCCGTCACCTTGGCCAGGGGGGGCTCGTTCACCGAGATGAAGGCGTCCCTCCGGGAGGTGTGCATCTTCCTTGCCCTGACCCCCCTGATCACCCACGCGAAGTCGTCGGAGGTGCTGCCGTGCATGACTATCACGGACTCCGCCATGGGCCCCTCGGCCGCGACCCTGACGGCAGAGGCGACGTTCAGGACCGCGTCCGTACTGGGCCGGTCTATCGACCTCTGAGAGCCCACCAGGACAACGGGCCCCGTCAGGCCCTCCAGCATGAAGGCCAGCGCCGAGGCGGTGTAGTGCATGGTGTCCGTACCGTGGGCCACCACGACGCCGCTGGCCCCGGAGTTGAGCTCCTCGGCGACCCTCTCGGCTATCCTGCCCCACTCATCCGGCGTGATGTCCTCGCTCAGCTTTGCCATCAGGGGCACGTAGGAGACGTTCGCCAGCTCCGCGATCTCCGGTATGAGGTCTATCAGCTCCTCCGGGGTCTCCGTCGGCTTTACCGCCCCTGTGGAGTAGTCCACCCTGGAGGCTATGGTGCCGCCCGTCACCACGATGGGGACGGATGGCAGGCCCTCCCTCGGTGGAACCCTTGGGGGAGAGGGCCTCTCGGGCGGCTTCGCCCTCCCGAGAACCTCAACGGAGGAGATCCTCTCGACGTCTATCCCGACGTTGTAGCCGTTCGCGAGCTTGAGGACCACGTGCCTGTCGTCCAAGATCTCGGGCCTCGGCATGAGGATGCCCTCGTAGACCCTGTTCCCAGCCGAAATCCTCAGCAGGTCGTAGTCCCTGGCTCCGGCCGACTCCAGCAGGTCCCTGGCCCTACCCGAGTAGGAGAGGCTCATCCCAACGGCCATTCCCTCGGTCAACAAAAACGGTGTCGGTTATCGCCTTCCGCTCGGCGAGCCTCCCCTGCCCAGCCTCGCGTGACTTCGGGCGAGCGATCCCTCCGCCAGAGATGCGAGGAGGGAGAGCTCCCCCGCCAGCGCCGTGGCGGCCACTATCTCGGCGAACTTCCTGGCGTTGGATCCCGGCGGATCCCCGCCTCCGGCGCAGCCGAGCGCCTCTAGGGCGGCCCTCGCGTAGGGCAACCTGGTGCCCCCACCCACCGTGCCGACCTCCAGGGACGGGAGGGTCAGGGACACGTAGACCCCTCCCTCCCACCGCTCGACCGTCGTGATCCCGGTGCTGGACTCCACCACCTGCGCGGGGTCCTGTCCGTAGGCTATGAACATGGCCGCGACGACGTTGGCCGCGTTGGCGTTGAACCCCCCGAGGGTTCCCGCGACGGAGGAGCCGAGCTGGTTCTTCCTCCAGCCGACCTCAACCAGCCTGTCAGGGGTGGTCTTCAACCTCCTTCGCACGAGTTCCCCCGGGATGAAGGCCTCGGCCACGACGGTCTTTCCCCGACCGTTTATCCAGTTCACGGCCGCGGCCTTCTTGTCCGAGCACACGTTTCCGCTAAGCGCCACCGGGTCGACGTCGGGGAAGAACTCTGCTATCCCCCTGACTATCCTGTCGGCCGAAAGGGTCACCATGTTCATCCCCATGGCGTCACCGGTCTCAAAAACGAGCCTGAGGTACACGGTCCTACCAGCCTGGAGGGGCTGGACCTGCCTCAGCCTCCCGTGCCGCGTGACCTCCCGGACCCACTCGGCGAGCAAATCCACGTTCTTCACGGCCCACTCGGCCAGCTCGGCCGCCCTGGACGCGTTGGGCGCCACGAAGGTGGGCGCGCGGGCCATGCCGTCACGTAGCACCTTTGTCCTGGCGCCCCCCGCCATCGTGATCGTCGTCGCCCCCCTGTTCACCGACGCCACGAGGGCACCCTCGGTGGTTGCGAGCAGGGGGTAGAAGGTGCCCCTGGCGTAGTCTCCCTCTACCCACAGGGGGCCGACGACCCCCACGGGGACGCTGACCTCTCCGACCGGGTTCTCGATGTTCCAGCCCACCAGCCTGTTGAAGTCGAGTCTGCCCCTCCGGAGGGGCCCCAGGTCCGCCCCGGTAACCCTCTCCAGGAAGGACAGCCTCACGTCGGCCGCGGCGTTTGAGTCCCCCAGCTCCGAGTCAAGCTCCCTGAGCTTTATCTCCCCGGAGATCAGCCTCCTCAGAAGATCCTCCAAGTGGTCCTCACCGCTCGAGCGCGGGCCTGAACTTCAGGCCGTAGGCCACCGGTCCCCCGTGGCCGCCGACCCTGACCTTCCTCAGCACAGCCTCGACCTCCATGCCAGGAGACACCTCATCGGGGTCGACGTCCGTCAGCTGGGAGAACACCCTGGTGCCGTCCTCCAGCTCAATTAGGGCCAGCACGTAGGGTGTGTAGAACTCGTACCCCCTGGGGGCGGAGCGGACCACCGTGTGCTGTAGGACCCTACCCCTCCCAGGCAGCCTGACCCTCTCCAAGTTCCTCGACCCACATCGAGGGCACACCTGCCTAGGTGGGAGTGAACGGAATCCGCAGTCGCGGCACTCAAAGCCCTCGAGCCTGTATCGGGAGGGCATCTCCCGCTTGATCGACGGTATGCTCGGGATGAACGCCCACATCTCAGCTCACCCTCCTCAGGATGGTCACAACCACGTTTGAGCCCGTCCCCCCGACGTTCATGGCGGCGCCCAGCTCCGGGCTTCCCGCCTGAGCGGGGCCCGCCCTGCCGGCGAGCTGCCTGTAGAGTTCCACGAACTGGTAGACCCCCGTGGCCCCAACTGGGTGTCCTCTGGCCTTCAGGCCGCCCTCAGGATTCACGGGAAGGCTGCCCGACCTATCGGCGTCTCCTGAGGCTATCATCCTGCTGGCCTTGCCGGGCTCGACCACGCCGAGCGCCTCCAGGTTCAGGTACCCCATGACGCTGAATGCGTCGTGCACCTCGAGAACCTGTAGATCGCCCGGAGATACCCTCGCCATCTCCATGGCCCTCTTGGCGGCCAACTTGGCCCCCCTCAGCTCCACGAGGTCCTCCCTCGTGTAGAGAGCCACCGTGTCGGTCGCCGACCCGAAGCCCGCGAGCCTCACCGAGACCCCCTCCCCATCCCTCCTCTCCCTGGCCGAGAGGACCGCGGCCGCGGCCCCGTCCCCCATGGGGGCCGAGTCCAGCAGCTTGATCGGATCTGCGATCTTGGGGGATGACAGGTATCCCTCCATCGTTATTGGAAACCGCAGCTGAGCGTAGGGAACATCCGAAGCGTTCTTGTGCATCAAGATCGGCAGCCACCCGAAGTCCTCCTCGCCGAGCCCGTACCTGCTCGAGTAGGCCCTCATGATGAGCGCGTTGAGGGAGACAAACGAGGCCCCCCAGAAGAGCTCGTAGTCGGCCTCAGAGGCCGTGGCAAGGGCAGAAGTCACGTCCTCCGTGGCCGTCATGTCGGACATCTTCTCCACGCCGACCACCAGCACCCTCTCGAACAGGCCGGACTTTATCGCCAGGGCCGCGCTCACCAGGGCCGCCCCACCGGAGGCGCAGGCGGCCTCGACCTTGAACGCCGGAACCCCTGAGAGGCCGAGATAGTCGGCGACATAGGCCCCCAGGTTTTCCTGAGCGTTCAGGATGCCGGACATCATGTTCCCCACGAACACGGCGTCGACTCCCTCGACGCCAGCCTCCTCCATGGCGGCCAAGCCAGCCTCGGCCGCCAGGTCCCTGAGCCCCCTGTCCCACAGGTTCCCCACCTTCGTGAGGCCCGACCCTATCACGTAGACATCCCGCACGGCACTCACCTCCCGTCAGTAGGCCCCCACGTCGGAGGGCATCACGTACATCCTCATGCTCCTGGCGTAGTAGGGGTAGTCCACGTACACCTTCCTCCTCAGGTAGGTCTCCAGCCCGGGGGCCCGGCCCCTGACCTCAGTTATCCTGTCCCTGACCTCGATGTGGAAGGCGTCGCTGCCGGCTCCCGAGCCGAAGGATACGACAAGGATCTTGGCGCCGGGCTCCGCGACGTCGAGCACCGCCGACAGGCCGACCAGAGAGGACCCGCTGTAGGTGTTGCCTATTATTGGCGTTATCAGCCCCGGCTCGATCTGCTCCCTCGTGAACCCGAGCCTCTTGCCGACCCTCCTGGGGAACTTGCCGTTGGGCTGGTGGAACACGACGAAGTCGTAGTCCCGGGGCTCGGTGCCCATCTCCTCCATCAGGGCCCGGGCCGCCGACACGATGTGGTGGAAGTAGGCCGGCTCCCCGGTGAACGCCCTCGCGTGAGAGGGGTACTTCATGTGGGCCCTCCTCCAGAAGTCAGGGGTGTCGGTCACGTAGGAGTGGGAGGCGACGATCTCGGCGACGGACTCCTCCGCCGGACCGAGGACGAACGCCGCCCCTCCGGCCGAGGCCGTGTACTCCAGGGGATCTCCCGGGGCCCCCTGAGACGTGTCCGCGCCGACGGCCAGTCCGTACCTGATCATCCCAGAGCCTATCAGGCCCGTGACGGCCTGAATGGCCTCTGTCCCAGCCTTGCACGCGAACTCGAAGTCGGCGCCGGTGGTCGCCCCACTGGCCCCTATGGCCTCGGCCAGCACGGTCGAGGTCGGCTTCACAGCGTAAGGCTTTGACTCAGTTCCGACGTAGACGGCCCCCAGCTGAGAGGGATCTATGCCGGCCCTGGCCAGCGCGTTCTGGGCGGCCTCGTAGGCTATCGTGAGGGTGTCCTCGTCCAAGCCGGGCACACTCTTCTCCGTGACCATCAGCCCGGATGCGTACCTCTTGTAATCTCGACCCCAGGCCTGAGCCAGATCCTCCTCCCTGATGCGGTACTGAGGGACGTACGCCCCCCAACCCACGATTCCCACCGGCCTCTGAGGCTTCAATTCGTCCCACCTCCAGAAACCTCGTTATATCCCATCCAGAAGGCCCTCTCATTTTCCTCGAGGGCAAACTTCGGAACCCTGGCCTTGACGGCCTCCACCAGATCCTCGAGAGGTATGGGAAGTATCTCTGTGGCCGACAGGGCCCCCAGCATGACCACGTTGACCGTCCGGGGGTTCCCCGCCCTTATGGCCAGAGACGGAGCGTCTATCACGTGGATCCTCCCAGAGGGGATCCTCTCCTCCAGGAGGCCGAGGAACTCCTCCCTCGGGGGATACCTGACGTGGCCCGTGAAGTGGGCCAGCGGATACATCAGCGAGTTGTTCACGATGAGGGTCCCCCCGACGGGCTTGAGCAGCCTAAGGTGCCTCGCAGCCTCGGATATCTCAAATCCCACTATGACGTCGGCCCTGCCCAGGGGGATCTTGGGGCTGTAGACGGCCCTCCCCATCCTGACGTGACTGTACACAGATCCCTCCCTCTGAGCGAGCCCGTGCATGTTGGCTATCCTGACGTTGAGGCCCGCCCTCACCGCGGCTAAACCCAGGATGTCCGAGGCCACGACCACGCCCTGGCCGCCCACTCCGGCCAGGACGACGTTCACCTCCGAGACCTCCTCGCGCGTCAAGGGTCACTCCCCCCTCACTATGGCCCCCGTTGGACACACCTGCGCGCATATCGTGCACCCGGTGCACTTGTCCTCGTAGATGAACGCCTTGTTGAGCTCCTCGTCAAAGCCCAGTGCCGGACACCCGGTCTTGATGCACTCCTTGCAGCCCACGCACGCGGAGGGGTTGACCGTCATGGGCTTGGGCCTTACCCCCCTCTTCCTCAGGCGCCTGAGCACCTGAAGCGTGCACTCGGCCCGAAAGACGAGGACCGCTGGCATGCCGGAAGACTCGGCCGAGTTTATGGCCTCGACCACCGCCTCCTCGGCGGCCTTGAGGTTGTAGGGGCTCAGGACCTTAACGAACGGGACCTGAAACGCCCTTGCCACGTCCTCGGGTTTCAGGACCGGCGCCTGATTCCCGAGAGCGTTCACCCCCGAAGTGGGGCTCGGCTGGTGTCCCGTCATGCACGTCCACCTGTTGTCGAACACGGCCACCACGATCGGCGCCCGGTTGACCACCGCGTTGACCAGGGCCGGGAGCCCCCCGTGGAAGAATGTGGAGTCCCCTATCACGGCCACCACGGGCCTCTCCTCACCCGCCTTCTTAGCGGCGGCGGCCATGGCTATGCTCGAGCCCATTGCTATGCAGGTGTCGATGGCGTCCAGGGGCGGATTCGAGCCCTGGTTGTAGCAGCCCCTGTCCCCGAAGACGAGTCCCTCGGTCCCCAGCCTCGAGAACGCCGACTTGATCGCCAGGTAAGAGCCCCTGTGCGGGCAGCCGGCGCACATCTGGGGTATCCTCCTGTCCACGGAGGAGGAGACCTCCTCAAACGTGGCGAGCGCCTGCGCAGGGTAGTTGAGGCCGAAGAGGTCGCTCATGACACCCCCAACCATATCAGGGCTGTACTCTCCGTATCTCGGCAGGTGCCCGGTGTTCTTGCCGTAGATCTCGACCTCGACCTTGTTGAGCTTGGCTATCCTGACGACTTGATCCTCGACGAAGGGCTCGAGCTCCTCCAGAACGAGGACCCGGTCGACCGAACGGAGGAAACTCAGGACGCTCCCCTCGGGAATGGGATACTGAGCCACAAGCTTCAGAACGGGAACATCCCCCAGCAGCCCCTCCGCGGCCAGGACATCCATTGCGTAGTTGTGGGGGACTCCCGCCGTGATGATCCCCCACTCCCCGGATCCCGGTCCAAACCTCTGGACGAAGGGCTCCCTCTCGAAGGCCTCCCTGACGCGCTCCAGCCGGTCGTACAGCTTGGGGATGTTGGCCCTCGCGTGGGGGGCTATGCTGACCAGGCGAGGGTGGTCCCTCGGGAACCTGGGCCTCCTCCTCTCGAGTCGGAGGGGCCCGAGCCTGACCGGGGACTTGGAGTGGGCAACGGCCGTGGTGTACCTGAACAGGACCGGGGTGCCCGTCTCCTCGGACAGATCCATGGCCCAGACTATGAGGTCCTTCGCCTCGGCCGGATCAGAGGGCTCTACCACGGGGATGTTCACTATCCTGCCGTGGAACCTGGTGTCGACCGAACTCTGAGAGCTGTGCGGGTACGGATCGTCAGCCGAGACCACGACCAGGCCCGCGTCCACCCCTGTAATGGCGGCCACGGCAAGGGGGTCGACTATCCAGTGGGTGCCGAGGTGCTTCATGACGGTCATTGACCTCAGCCCGGCGAGGGCCGCCGAGTAGGCGGCCTCGAACGCCACCTTCTCGTTGGTCGACCACTCTACGTAGATCCCGGCCCTGTCGGCCACCCTGGAGAGGTTGGCGAGCACCTCGCTGCTTGGCGTCCCCGGGTAGGCCGTGATGAACTGAGCCCCCGCCTCCAGCGCGCCCCGAGCAATGGCCTCGTTGCCCATCATCAGGACTACTTTGTCTTCCTCCCCCAGCAGGACTGCGGCCATTGCCATCACCTTGGCGTGATTTTTTAGACGATCGCCAAACACCGGCGGTTTATTAAATATTTCGGCGGAGAATTAGTGAGAAAGTAACTTCAGATAGGTCCGATACCTCGGCGATTTACCCTCCTGGCTCTAGATCAAATAAATGTTGACTAACCGCCGCAGACTACCCCACCTGGCGTCCGCCTAGAGGGACGATCTGAGCCTCTCAACCAGGTCGCCGATCTCGGGCAGCTTGGACACCACAAGTCCCACGTTGGAGAGCTTAGCGAGCCTCATGGCCAGCGGATCGACGGAGTCCGGCTTCAGCCCGTGGAGGACGACCAGGGCCGGCCTCACGTCGAAGACCCTTATCGCCACCATCGGGGACCTACCGGTTGAGACCTTCGTGAATATCAGGGCCCTCTCGGTCGAGGATCCGAACAGCCTCATGAAGTCCGCCCCCGAGAGCGTCTCTATGGCCTTCACGCTGTCGATCACCGTGTATCCGTATATGTACTTCGAGCCCGAGGGCTCCACGAGGACCTCGCCCTCTATGACCTCTACGAACCTGTCGGTCTCGACCGGGGCCGCCAGCTCCCTGATGTCGACGACGCTGACGAGCATGTCGGAGATGCCGAGGGTTCTCGCGAGGGTCTTGATCGTGGCGCCCCCCCTCTTCTCGTCCAGCTCCAGGAGGGCCTCGACGAACCTCCTCAGAACGAGGGATCCCGGGCTCCTCCTCCTTCCAGATTCGTAGTCGGAGATCACGGAGGCGGACACCTCCAGGGCCCTGGCGAGCTCGCTCTGCTTGATCCCAAAGTACTGCCTCCACTTCCTCATCGCCAGACCTATGTCGCTGGAGAACAGGATGTCGCCGGCTATCTTCTTGGCGATGGTCTCCCTCAGTATGCGCCTGTGGTAGGATGCCACTACCTCCTCTGAGGAGCCTCCCTCTGACAAAAGCACCACCTTTCCGAAGGCTCGGGCAGCGGCGGCCTCCGCTCATTTATAAAGCGTTCATCGACCGTCGCTGACGGGACGGGCCGCGGCGTCAGGGGTCGCCCCTGAAGTCGGTGAGCCTGGTCAGGAGGCTGATCATCTCGCCCCTCGTTAGCCTCCTCTCCCTGACCCTACCCTCCGACTCGGCGATCTCCTTGGCGATCAGGTGATAGCAGTAGGGCCTTCCCCTCCTGAGGAGGGCCTCGACGTAGAAGTCGGTGCAGGTGCAGTAGTAGTCCCCGAGCACCAGGTACGCCCCCCTCTCCCCCTCGACCAGCCACGCCTCGAAGCCATCCGGCGAGGTTACCCTTATCACCCGACCCTCCTCGACGGCCCTGATGGCCTTCACGGCGCTGTCGGGAGGGAGCATCCTGAGGAGTTCCCTCGTCCTCTCCCTCGGGTGGGGGGCTGTCGGCAGTTGAGGATCACCGTGGTGGATGGCGAGCCGGCCCTTGCTTTTACAGTTGAGGGCAGGAGGCTGCTGGTGGTCGCCGACCTCCACCTCGGTCTGGAGGACGAGCTCGGGCTCAGGGGGATCAGCGTCCCGGGACTCTCAGAGAGGATCGCCGATCGGCTGTTGGGGCTCGTCGGTCGGGAGAGGCCCGACGAACTCGTGATTCTCGGCGACCTGAAGCACGGGGTCGGACCTCCTAGCAGGTCGACCGCCCTGACGATCAGAAGGCTGGTGGGCGAGCTCTCGGGGAGGGGGGTGGAGGTGACCCTTGTGAAGGGGAATCACGACGGCGGGATCGAGGCCTACCTACCTCAGAGCGTCAGGGTCGTCGGGCCCCGGGGGTACCGGGTGGGGAAGGCCGGGCTCGTGCACGGTCACTCCTGGCCGCTGGAGGAGGTCCTGTCCGCGGGGCTGATCCTGGCGGGACACATCCACCCTGCGGCGCTGGTCACGGATCCGAACACGGGCCGAAAGAGCCTGGTCAGGGTCTGGGTCCTCTCCTCCACGGAGGGCCCGCCCCCGCGGGGAGGGGTGATCCCCCAGGGCGTGAGGGTCGTCGTCATGCCAGCGTACAACGGGCTCGTTGGCTCGGGCGTGGTAAACTCCCGATCTCTGGTGAGGAGGTTCGGGCCTCTCTCAAGGCTCCTCTCAGTGGGGGGTCCAACCCACCTGATATCGCTCGACGGCACGTATCTGGGAACGCTGGAGGAGCTCGAAGGGGGGCGGAGGGCGAGGGAATAAGGTTAATATCGCAGTGCCCCGGAGGGGCGGAAGGGATAGGGCTGGCTCCGGAATACGACGTCGTCATCGTGGGAGCCGGTCCCACGGGGCTGTTTGCGGCTCACGAGATCAAGAGGAGGGCGCCGGAGTCCAGGGTGCTGGTGGTGGAGGTGGGCCCCGACCTGCCTGGCCGCCGCTGCCCGGCTCAGTCGACAGGGAGGTGCGTCCTCTGCCCCACCTGCACCGTCGTGTCAGGTTTCGGCGGGGCTGGAGCCTTCAGCGACGGAAAGCTCAACCTGACAGACAGGGTGGGAGGGGAGCTGGCCGAGTACCTCGACGGCGGGCAGGTGAGGGAGCTCATCTCGTACGTCGACTCCGTCTACCTTAGGCTCGGGGCCCCGGACAGGGTCTACGGGACCGACGAGGGGGCCATAGCGGAGCTCAAGAGGAAGGCCTACAGGCAGGGATTCCTCCTAATCCCGTTTAGGATAAGGCACATGGGAAGCGACGGCGGATACAGGGTACTCCAGAACTTCAGGAGGCTGCTGGAGGAGCTGGGGGTTGAGTTCAGGTTCGGGACCCCCGTCGAGAGGATAGAGGTCGAGGGTGGGAGGGTCAGGGGGGTCACCCTGGCCGGGGGTGAGTTCCTCTCGAGCAGGTACGTGATCGTGGCCCCCGGGAGGGTGGGCGCGAACTGGCTCGTCTCGGAGGCCAGGAGGCTGGGCATTGGGGTGGAGTCCGGGAGGGTCGACATAGGCGTCAGGGTGGAGGTCCTTGCGGAGGTCATGAGGGAGTTCACCGACGTCCTCTACGAGCCCAAGCTCGTCTACTACACCAAGACCTTCGACGACAAGGTGAGGGTGTTCTGCGTCAACCCGGGAGGGTTCGTCGTCACCGAGTCCTACTGGGGAATCGTGACCGTGAACGGGGCGGCCAGGGAGGACTCGAAGACCGACAACACGAACTTCGCGCTGCTGGTCTCGGTGAAGTTCACCGAGCCATACAAGGACTCCATCTCCTACGCCCTAGACATAGCCAGGCTGGCAAACAACATAGCCGACAACCAGCCCATCATCCAGAGGTTGGGGGACCTCCTCAGGGGGAGGAGGTCCACCCCGGCGAGGATCTCCAGGAGCGTGGTGGAGCCCACGCTGGAGGGGGCGGTCCCGGGAGACCTGAGCTTCGTCTACCCCTACAGGTATCTGGTGGACATACTGGAGACCCTGCAGGCCCTCAACAACGTGATGCCGGGCATATACTCGGACCACACGCTGCTGTACGGGGTCGAGATAAAGCTCCACACCGCAAAGCTGGACCTCAAGGGGAACCTGGAGAGCAAGACCGTTGAGGGTCTCTACGCCGGTGGGGACGCCGCCGGGGTCTCGCGAGGGCTGGTCCAGGCGTCCGCGTCGGGAGTGGTGATCGGAAGGGACGTGGCCAGACGCCTGGCGGGCTGATCGAGGGCCCCGTTGAACCTTTTTATAGCCGACCCGGGCAGGGGCCCCGAGT
The DNA here is from genome assembly GCA_964594835.1 of uncultured Nitrososphaerota archaeon. Taxonomy (GTDB): domain Archaea; phylum Korarchaeota; class Korarchaeia; order Korarchaeales; family Korarchaeaceae; genus DRBY01. Next base: position 62,490 of record CAZQNA010000001.1, on the reverse strand, counting down.
TGGGATTCCGGAGGGGTGTAAATGGCCCGTAGAGCCGTAAGAAGGCGGAAGCTGAAGGGCGTGAAGCCGAGGGTATCGCGGGGCCTGCCCGTGATGGCGAAGCTCAGGTGCGCCGACAACACGGGGGCCAGGGTCCTGCAGATAATCGGGGTTATGGGGTACAAGGGCCGCAAGGGCAGGCTCCCCACCGCCAGCGTGGGGGACATGGTCGTGGTGGTCGTCAAGCAGGGCAAGCACGACCTCCTCCACAAGCCGTTCAAGGCGGTCGTGGTGAGGCAGAGGAAGCCCTTCAGGAGGAAGAGCGGGCAGTGGGTCGTGTTCGAGGACAACGCCGCCATCCTGGTCAACGACGACGGCACCCCCAAGGGGAGCGAGGTCAAGGGTCCGGTGGCCAAGGAGGCGCTCGAGAAGTGGCCGACCCTCAGCGCCGTGTCGATGACGGTGGTGTGAAGAATGTCCGGGGGAAGAGTGACGTCTTCTAAGCCTTCCAAGCAGAGGAAGTTCCTCTACAACGCTCCCCTTCACCTCAGGGCGAAGATGATGGCCGCCCCGCTCTCACCCGAACTCAGAGAGAGGTACGGGAGGAGGTCCTTCCCGGTCAGGAAGGGAGACAAGGTCAGGATAATGAGGGGTGACTACGCGGGGAGGGAGGGAAAGGTCATAGGGATCGACAGGGAGAAGTACCGGATCCACGTGGAGGGCCTGACCAGGAAGAGGGCCGACGGGACGGAGGTCCCGATCCCCGTGCACCCCTCCAAGGTCATGATAATTGACCTCGACCTGGGCGACGAGAGAAGGAAGGCCGCCCTGGAGAGGAGAGAGGAGGCTGAGTGACCATGACAAAGAAGGGAGGGGGAAGACACCTCAAGAGGATGAAGGCTCCTGGCTACTGGCCCATCGCCAAGAGGGAGTTCAAGTGGACCGTCAAGCCCAGGCCGGGTCCCCACCCCATCGACAGTGGGGTCCCCCTGCTCATCATAGTCAGGGACATCCTCGGGCTTGCCACGACGGCCAGGGAGGCAAAGAGGATCATCCACCAGAAGGAGGTACTGGTCGACGGCAGGCCCGTGTACGATCACAAGTTCCAGGTCGGGCTCTTGGACACGATCTCGATACCGAGGGCCGAGATGCACCTCAGGATGACCTCGGACCCCACGAAGTTCCTCAGGCTGATCGAGATACCTGAGGAGGAGGCTGGGCTCAAGGTCGTGAGGATCAAGAGGAAGACTGCCGTGAAGGGCGGGAAGATCCAGCTCACGGGCCACGACGGGAGAAACTTCCTCGCGGAGCCCGGCACCGAGCTGGCGGGGGTGAGGGTTGGGGACTCCCTCCTCATCAGGGTCCCGAGCCAGGAGGTGGTCCAGGTCCTCCCCCTGCAGGAGGGGGCGACCGCCCTTGTGATAAGCGGGAGGAGGGCCGGTAGAATCGGGAAGGTGGAGCGGATCTCGGAGTTCATGGAGATGAGAGACCTAGAGGATCCGAACCTGACCTACAGGGCCCTAAAGGAGAGCCTGATAGTCGTCGGAAGGGAGTCGCCGGTCATCAAGGTGAGGTGACCTGAATGGGGGCGGAGACCGAGGGAGTCAGGGAGAGCTACGAGGAGAGGTGGAAGAGCAACCCGATGCTGGAGCCCAGGCTCATGGCCGTGACGCTTAACATAGCGGTTGGGAGGAGCGGCGAGGTCCTGGAGAGGGCCGCCTCGGTGCTGGAGGAGCTCACGGGCCAGAAGCCTGTGCAGCGAAGGGCCAAGAGGACGATTAAGGAGTTCGGGATCAGGAAGAGGGAGCCGATCGCCGTGTCCGTGACGGTCCGGGGCAAGAGGGCCTACGAGGTGCTCGACAGGGTCGTCGAGGCCGTCGGCAGGAAGGTGAAGGCCTCCTCATTCGACGAGTTTGGAAACTTCGCCTTCGGGATCAGGGAGCACATAGACATCCCTGGCATGAGGTACAAGGCAGAGGTTGGGGTCTTCGGCATGGACGTGATCGTCACGCTGGGGAGGGCCGGCTACAGGGTGGCGAGGAGGAGGCTCAGGAGGAAGAGGGTACCGAGGAGGCACAGGCTCACCCGGGAGGAGGCGATCGAGTACGTCAGGAAGCGCTTAAAGATCGAGGTGGTCGAGGAGGAGTGAGAGGTGTGGGGAAATTGGTGAGACCAAAGAAGAAGGTCAGGACCAAGGGAAAGGGCGCCTACGTGTGTCGCAGATGCGGGAGAGTCGGCTACGGCATCATAAGGAAGTACGGGCTGTACCTGTGCAGGTCCTGCTTCAGAGAGGTCGCCCCGCTGATGGGTTGGAGGAAGTACGAGTGAGGGGGTGTGGCCCGTGACGAGGCTGGATCCACTGGCGGACGCCCTCAGCGCCCTGACAAACGCGTCGAGGCTGGGTAAGCGTGAAGTCGTGATCCCGATCGCCTCCAAGCTCATAGGTCAGGTACTGAGGGTCATGCAGGAGGAGGGCTACATAGGGGAGTTCGAGTACATAGACGACGGCAGGGCTGGCAAGTACAGGGTCAGGCTGATCGGGCGTCTCAACAGGGCGGCGGCCGTCAAGCCCAGATTCCCAGTGAAGAAGGACGAGTTTGAGGACTTCGAGCGGAGGTTCCTACCCGCCTACAACGTCGGGGCCATCGTCGTCTCCACCCCGAGGGGGGTGATGACTCACCGGAGGGCCAAGGAGCTGGGGATAGGCGGGGTGCTCCTGGCCTACTTCTACTGACTGAATGGAGGTGATGCTCAATGCCCTACCCAAAGGTCGCGGCGGAGGTGCTCGTCAAGGAGGTCCCGATAGTCGAGGGGACGGAGGTGTCAGTCGAGGGCGACGTAATCAGGGTCAAGGGGCCCCTCGGGGAGCTGAGTAGGAGGTACGACCCCAGGATGGTCGATGTTGAGGTGGATCAGGAGGAGGGGAAGGTGGTCCTGAGGACCTACAACCCGAGGAAGTTCCAGAGGTCGTACATCGGGACCGTGGCCGCCCACATAAGGAACATGATGAGGGGCGTCACCGAGGGCTTCAAGAAGGAGATGATCGTGGTCTACGCCCACTTCCCCATCAAGGTTGAGGTGGACGAGAAGAGGAGGCTGGTGCTCATCCACAACTTCCTGGGCGAGAGGAGCCCGAGGTTCGCCAAGATAGTGGGAGACGTCAAGGTCAAGGTCGAGGGGGACAGGATACACATCGAGGGAATATCGAAGGAGGACGTCGGTCAGACGGCCGCAAACATCAGACAGGCCACTAGGATCAAGAGGAAGGATCCGAGGGTCTTCATGGACGGCATCTACGTCATGGAGGAGTGACGATGTGGTGTGGGGGTGAGTGATGGTGTCGGAGGAGGCCGTTAGGGAGCTAAGGGCGCTCAGGGAGAGGCTGGGGAAGAAGAAGCCCAGGTTCCTGAACCTCGCCAGGTGGTGGCACAGGGGGAGCGTTAAGAGCTGGAGGCGGCCCAGAGGGATAGACAACAAGCAGAGGCTCAAGCTGAAGAGCAGACCCAAGCATCCGACCGTGGGCTACAGGAACCCCGAGAGGATCCGAGGGCTGCACCCGTCTGGCAGGAGGCCGGTGATAGTTCACAGCCTGGGGGATCTGGAGCGGGCGGCCGAGTCAGGAGAGCCCGTGATAGTGTACATAGCCTCCTCGGTTGGGAGGAGGAAGAGGGCCGAGATAGAGAGCAGGGCCCGCGAGCTCAACCTGCCCGTGGCCAACCCCGAGCCGGGAGGGGAGTGATTTGGCTGAGGAGGAAATCAGGATAAAGAGCCTGAGTTATCAGAAGAGGCTAGCCGCCAAGATAGCTGGAGTGGGCCTCGACAGGGTGAAGCTCGTCCCCGAGAGGGCCGAGGAGATAGCTCAGGCCATAACCAGGAGGGACGTCGAGAGGCTCATAAGGTCCGGGGCCATCGTGATCAGGCCCGCCAGGGGCGTGAGCAGGGGCAGGGTCAGGGGAAAGAGGAGGAGGAAGGGCCCGGGCAGCAGGAAGGGAGGTAAGTACGCGACGCTGAGTAGGAAGCAGAGGTGGGTCAGGAGGATAAGGGCCCTCAGGAGGGAGCTCAGGAGGCTGAGGGACTCAGGGGCCATATCCAGGGGAGAGTACAGGGAGTTCTACAGGAGGCTCTCCATGTACTCCTCCGTGAGGCACCTCAGGTCTGCCCTGGAGAAGGAGCTGAAGCTCTCAGAGAGGGAGGCGCGGTGAGTTGGCGAGGTCGGGCAGGTACAAGGTGAAGTTCAGGAGGAGGAGGGAGGGCAAGACCGACTACAGGAGGAGGCTCGCCCTGCTGAAGAGCGGCCTGCCCAGGCTCGTGGTGAGGAGGACGAACAGGCACATCATAGTTCAGGTCGTCGAGTACTCACCAGGCGGGGACAGGACCCTGGCGCACGCCTTCTCCAAGGAACTCAGAGAGTTCGGATGGAGGTACTCCCTCAAGAGCACTCCCGCGGCCTACCTCACGGGCTACCTCGCGGCCCTCAGGGCGAGGCGGGCCGGCGTGGAGGAGGCGGTTCTGGACGTCGGGAGGCAGGCCTCCACCAGGGGGTCGAGGATATACGCGGCCCTGAAGGGGGCCGTCGACGCTGGCCTGCGGATCCCCCACGGTGAGGAGATCCTGCCTGAAGAGGAGAGAATGAGGGGGGAGCACATAGCCGAGTGGGCCGCGAGGCTCAGGGAGGAGGACCCCGACCTCTACGGGAGGCAGTTCTCAGAATATCTGAGGGAGGGGGTCAACCCCGAGGAGATTCCAGAGGCGTTCGAGCGCGTGCTCGAGGCCATCAAGTCCTCCCAGGGAGCTGCGACGGAGGGTCAGACATTAATTGAGGGTGGGGAGGAGAGCCCAAGATGAGCGAGATCGAGGGCGAGTGGGTCCCCAGGACCAGGTTGGGCAGGCTGGTGGCCGAGGGGAAGGTTCAATCCATAGACGAGATACTGCGCACCGGCGCGCCGATAAAGGAGCCGGAGATAGTGGACGCCCTGCTCCCGGGCCTCAGGGAGGAGATAATCGAGGTCCGAAGAGTCCAGAGGCAGACCGACGCGGGAGAACTCACCCAGCTTAGGATCGTCGTGGCCGTCGGAGATGGCATCGACTACGTCGGCGTTGGAAAGGGGAAGGGCAGGGAGTTCAGGGACGCCCTGTCCGACGCGGTCCGGGCGGCGAAGCTGAATATAGTGAAGGTCAGGAAGGGGTGCGGCTCCCTGGAGTGCATGTGCGGGAGGCCCCACTCCATCCCCGCCAGGGTGGAGGGTAAGTCCGGCTCCGTCAGGGTGACCCTCATGCCCGCCCCCAGGGGCCTCGGGCTCGTGGCAAACGAGGTGGCAAAGGTGGTGCTGAGCCTGGGCGGCGTCAAGGACGTGAGGGTGTTCTCCAGGGGGGAGACCCGGAACAGGATGAACTACGCCTACGCGATACACGACGCGCTCAGGAGACTGCTGCTGATGACCCTCCCGACCGACTGGCGGGAGGTCAGGCTGCGCCCGCCCGAGACCACTACTTTATAACTCACTAGAGGTGAGGGCCGTCGGCGGGCCACAGGCGCGGCCGGGCGCTCAATGAGGCCTCGCCACGAGAGGTGGGGGTAATGTCCGGCGACGTTGGAGGTGAAGAACCCCTGATAGCCGTGGTCAGGATTAGGGGAAGGGTCGACGTGAGGCCCGAGATCAGGAGGACCATGGAGATGCTCCACATGAGGAGGAAGTTCTGGGCCACGGTGGTTCCGGCGACGAAGAGCTACCTGGGGATGCTCAGGGTCGTCAAGGACTACACGACCTACGGAGAGATAGACAGGGACACGCTCGTGGAGCTGCTTAGGAGGAGGGGCGAGCTCAGGTCTGGCGGGAGGGTCACCGACGACTGGCTGAGGGAGAACACCGAGTTCGACGGGGTGGAGGACCTGGCCGAGGCCCTGCTCTCCGGGAGAGCGAGGCTCCACAAGTTGAGCTGGCTCAAGCCCTACTTCAGGCTCCATCCCCCCAGCGGGGGATTTAAGAGGACGACCAAGAGGGGCTACAGGGACGGCGGAGAGCTGGGGTACAGGGGCCGCGACATCAACCCGCTCCTGAGGAGGATGATGTGAGATGAGGGGCATACCCCGAAGGAGGAAGAAGACCAGGAAGTACAGGGGTAGCCGGCTCCACGGGTACGGACTACAGAGGCAGCATAGGAGGAGCGGGAGGGGAGGTGGGTTCGGGAAGGCCGGTGGACACAAGCACTTCTGGTCGTGGTACACCACCTACTGGCCGGACTACTTCGGCAGGGGAAGGAGGGGCATGAAGAGGCCCAGGGCCGTGGTCAGAGAGGTTGGGACTATAAACGTCGGCGAGCTCGAGGACATCCTGCCGGAGCTCGAGGGGATGGGGGCCGTCACGAGGAGGGAGGACGGCACCGTGGAGGTGGACCTCACGAAGACGCCCTACGGGAAGGTGCTGGGTAGGGGCAAGCTGAGCACTCCCCTGATCGTGAAGGCGGCCCGGTTCACGGAGAAGGCCGTCTCCAAGATCGAGTCGGCCGGGGGAAAGGCCGTCCCTGTGGAGGGGGTGGGTGAGTGAGCCTCTTCAGGAGCCTCGTTGCCGGCGTGAATAGGGTGATCCCCGAGGTAGAGAAGCCCAAGCAGAGGCCCAGCCTGAAGGAGAGGCTGGGTTGGACCGCCGTCGTGCTTTTCATATACTACATACTGACGGAGATACCGATATACGGGGTCAAGACCCCCGCGACGGACATACTCAGCGAGTTCAGGGTGATCTTCGCCGGGGCCTCGGGGAGCATCGTGGAGCTGGGCATAGGCCCCGTGGTGACCGCGGGCATAGTTCTCGAGCTTCTCGTGGGAAGCAGAATAGTGCCCCTGGACCTCACGGATCCCGAGAACAGGGTATACTTCCAGCAGGCCCAGAGGGTGGCGGCCCTCCTGTTCATCTTCCTGGAGAACGCCGCTTACGTGATGGGCGGGAGGTATGGGGCCGTACCGGCCGAGGTCCCGTGGAACGTGGCCGCGCTCGTTGTGGCCCAGCTCGCCCTGGGAAGCTTCCTCCTCATGATGTTGGACGACCTGGTCAGCAAGTGGGGGATAGGCAGCGGAATAAGCCTCTTCATCCTGGCCGGGGTCGCGCAGAGGGTGATCTGGGGCGCCTTCTCTCCGATCAAGTACCAGGAGAGGGTCGTCGGGGCGATACCCGCGCTGATCGAGGAGGGCATCGACGCCTTCTACAGGGGAGGATCGCTGCCGGACATGGCCGGCCTCATAGCCACGATAATCGTGTTCCTGGTGGTCGTCTGGGCCTACGAGGTCCGGGTGGAGGTCCCGATCGCCTTCTCCAGGGTTGGCGGTCAGAGGATGAGGTACCCGCTCAGGCTGCTCTACGTGAGCAACATACCCATCATATTCACTCAGGCCCTCTTCGGGGACGTCAGGATCGTTTCCTCAATCCTCTGGAACAAGTTCTCAACCTCCAGCAACCAGATCGTGCGGACCCTCGTCTCCCTGCTGGGTGAGTACCAGGTCGACCCGATGAGCGGGAGGACAATCCCGACGGGAGGGCTCATGTACTACATGACTCCCCCGAACGGTCCGGGAGCCGTGGCCGCCCTCCCGGGCAAGGCCCTAGGCTACCTCGCCCTCTACGTAATCCTTTCCGTGGTGTTCGCCAAGGTCTGGGTGATAACCTCGGGGATGGACGCCGAGAGCGTGGCGCGCCAGTTCGTCGCCCAGGGAATGGTCGTCCCTGGGAGGAGGTCCAGCCCCAAGGTGCTGGCCGACACGATAAAGGGGTACATAGAGGCGGTGACGCTCCTGGGAGGGGCGCTCGTCGGTGCCCTCGCGGCTCTGGCAGACTTCAGCGGGGCCATAGGGACGGGGAGCGGAATCCTGCTGGCTGTTACGATAACAGCGTCCTTCTACGAGGTTATAGCGAAGGAGAGGGCCCTGGAGCTCTACCCGAGGCTCGCCAAGTTCCTCGGGGCGTGAGGTGAGGGGGTTGTTCGAGGGGCTGGTCGACAAGCTCGCCTTCCCCCCCTACTCCATTCTGTTCATAGTCGCCATCTCCTTCGTGATATCCGTGATAACGACGCTGGTCAGCAAGAAGACCATCGACTACGACAAGATGAGGTACTACCGGAAGATAGTGACGGAGTACACGAGGCTCCAGAGAGAGTACGCCCTCTCGGGAGGGGACAGAAAGCTGGCAAAGAGGCTCGAGAAGATGAAGCCGGCCTACTCCGAGGCCCAGGCCGAGATGACGAAGATGAGCATGAGGCCCATGCTCTACACCACGGTTCCCCTCCTAGCCATATTCTGGGTCCTCAGGGGGTTCTACTACGAGGTTCCGATAGTGAGGCTCCCCTTCGCCATCCCCATGATAGGCCTGCTGAGGCGCGGTAGCTCCTTCGCGCCGGACGTGATAGGATACGTGGGCCTCTACTTCCTGTCCAGCTTCATGTTCTCCATGATCCTACAGAGGCTCCTGGGAATCTCGCTGGACTAGGGGTCAAGCCTTAAATATCCCAGGGGGAGAGCCCCCCAGATCCCGGCGGAGGGCTTGGCGATGCCAGAGGATCCATTCGGGCCTCCGAGGGGCTCAAGGAAGAGAAGGGTCGCCGTGAGGACTCCGGGAGGTAGGACGGTCTACCACTACAGGCACAAGGTGCACGGGAAGGCGAGGTGCGCCCGATGCGGTAGGCCCCTCACGGGGACGCGCACCGGGCCCCGCTCGGTCATGGCAAGGCTTGCGAAGAGTGAAAAGAGGCCCAACAGGCCCTACGGCGGGTACCTGTGCTCCAAGTGCCTCAGGGAGCTCATGGTTACCCGCGCGATAGAGACGGGCTGGGCCAGGCTCTCGCCAGCCGGGGGTCTCGCCTGAGGATCGGGCCGATGGGGCGAGATCTGTCAGCCTCGCGAGAGGTGGTGATTCATGGGAGTTATCGAGGTAGGTCGGCTGTGCGTCAAGGTGGCGGGCCGTGAGGCCGGAAGGAAGTGCGTCGTGGTTCGGGTGATAGACAAGAACTTCGTGGAGATCACCGGACCGAAGGAGCTGACGGGCGTGCGGCGGAGGAGGGCCAACATCAAGCACCTCGTTCCCCTGCCCGTCAAGATCGACATCTCGGAGGGTGCCGACGACGGGGAGGTCCTGGAGGCCCTCAAGGCCACGACAATCTACGAGGAGCTGGAGAAGGAGGCGCGGGTCAGGGGAGGAGGGGGCTCTTGATCTGCCCCCCCGGGGAGCCGGGGCCCGGTCGACTCCTGGTTAGGGAGGAGTCGGAGCCGGGGCCATACGGCTACCCACCCCGGGAGAGGCCCATCGACGTCTACCTGGACTTTGGAGCGATCAACCTGGACAAGCCGTCGGGGCCCACTTCGCATGAGGTCACCAGGTGGGTCAGGACCATCCTGGGGTTCCCGGGCAGGGTGGGGCACTGCGGGACCCTAGAGGCCCTCTGAGGCCGGGGAGATCCGAAGGTCACGGGAGTGCTCCCCATCCTGCTCGGCAGGGCCACGAGGCTCAGCAGGCTGGTCACCAGGGCCGGGAAGGAGTACATCGGCGTGCTCTACCTGCACGGGGATGTGGGGGACGAGGAGCTGAGGGGGGCCCTGGAGATGTTCACCGGCCCGATATACCAGAGGCCCCCCGTCAAGGCGGCCGTGGCGAGGGACCTCAGAGTCAGGAGGGTCTGCGAGCTCGAACTCCTGGAGAGGGAGGGGAGGTACGCGCTCGTGAGGGCCGTCGTGGAGGCCGGTACCTACATCAGAAGGCTCTTCTACGATGTGGGAGAGGTTCTTGGCGTTGGGGCGAGCATGAGGGAGCTCAGGCGGGTCAGGTCTGGCCCCATGCACGAGAGGGACTCGGTCACCCTGCAGGACCTGGAGAAGGCCTCGAGGGCCTGGCTGGAGGGGGACGACACGCTCCTGAGGAGGGTGGTCAGGCCGATCGAGGAGGTACTGGACTACGTCCCCAGGATCGTGGTCAAGGACACGGCGGTGTCGGCTATAACACACGGAGACGCGGTCAAGGTGCCCGGGATCGTCGCCGTGAGCGAGGGGCTCAGGAGGGGAGGGGTCGCCCTGGCCGTCACGCTGAAGGGCGAACTCGTGGCGCTCGTCCAATCGAGGATGGACGCCTCCGAGATCCTGCAGGCGGAGAGGGGGATAGCCGCCGATCTCGAGAGGGTGGTAATGCCGAGGGACCTCTACCCTCCCGCCTGGAGGGGACGCAAATCGTTATAACCGAGGTTAAAGGGGTGGACAGGGAGCCGGGGTGCCCTAGCCAGGTAGGGGGCGGGCCTGGAGAGCCCGTGGCCCATTGGGCCGCGTGGGTTCGAATCCCACCCCCGGCGCCACTCCCAGGGAGGGCCGGTGGTCTAGTGGCTATGACGCCGCCCTTACGAGGCGGAGGCCGTGGGTTCGAGTCCCACCCGGCCCACCAGACTTCTTCAGGTGTGGTCACGGATGCACCGGGGGGTCCTGGAGGAAGGCGGCTTCTACGATAGAGATCCTAGGGACTACGGGCTCAGGGTGGCCGTGGTATACCCGGGACCCTACCAGGCCGCGGTCAACTCGCTCGGCCATCAGATGATCTACTTCCTGGCCAACTCCGTGCCCGGGGTGATGGCGGAGAGGTTCACGTCAGACTCGGTCGGATCGGTGGAGAGCGGATCAGATCTGAGAGAGTTCGACGTGATACTGGCGTCCCTGCACTTCGAGGGGCAGGTCCACACGCTGCTCCGAATGCTTAGGGAGTACTCTATCTCCCCTCGCAGGGGGGACAGGGAGGTCAGGCTGGTCGTCGGTGGACCCGTCACCGCCAACCCGCTGCCCTTCGAGGGATTCGCCGACGTCTCGGTCGTGGGGGACGGAGAGGGGGTCGTCCAAGAGATCTTGAGGGTCTTCCTAGAGGGGGGAGACGCGGAGAGCCTCAAGGAGGTCGAGGGGGCCTACCTCCCCGGAGGGCGGGCGAGGTTCAGGCGATCCCCCCTGACCTACCTGCCCGAGAGGCAGATAAGGGCAAGGTTCCGTGACGGGGGTCAGAACCCCTTCCTCCTGGAACTCTCGAGGGGGTGTTCTCACGGGTGCAGGTTCTGCCTCCTGGGCTGGACTCAGAGGCCGAGGAGAGACAGGCCGCTGAGCCAGCTATTGGGTCAGGTGGAGCTCGCCGCGGAGCTGGGGTTTGAGAGGGTTTACGTGATAGGAAGCGACGTCCTCGGCCATCCAAGGACCGTCGACGTCCTGCAGAGCGTGGTGGATGCGGGGCTCAGGCCCTCGCTCCCGTCGCTCAGGGCGGACATGTTGACCCCGGAGATGGGAGAGGTCCTGAGGGGGTCGGGTGTGAGGAAGGTATCGCTCGCCCCCGAGACAGGCAGCCCCAGGCTGGCGGCGGCGATCAACAAGAGGACGGTCCTCGAGGAGATCCTGAGCGCCGTCGAGATCCTCAAGTCGGCGGACATCTGGGAGGTCAAGCTCTACCTCATGGTCGGCCTGCCCGGAGAGACCAAGGAGGACCTCGCCTCGACCGCGGAGATGGTATCCCGAGTCAAGTCGGCGGGCGTGAGGGTCGACGTCTCCGTCAGCCAGTTCGTTCCCAAGCCGCACACCCCGTTCCAGGGCGTCCCCATGACTCGGCGGGAGGTCTACAGGGCGAGAGTGGGGTACCTCAGGTCCAGGGCAGGGGTGAGGGTCAAGGCCGTCCACCCCGGCAGGGCGGCAGTGCAGGGCCTCATCTCCCTCGCCCCGCGCGGGTCCGGGGAGGCCCTGATCGAGGCCTCGACGGGCCCCTACCAGCTGTCAAACTACGCCCGTTCATTCTCCAGGTGGGGCATCGATCCGGAGCGCGTCCTCTACGGCCGCCGCGACGTTCCCTGGAGGAGAGCCGTCGATACAGGGGTGACCGACGAGGCGCTCCTCACGGAGCTCAAGAGGGCGGAGGCTGGCCAGGTGACGCCGAGCTGCGACGAGCGCTGCTGGGCGTGTGGGGTGTGTCCGGTCCGTCCCCCTCACCCTTAATATGAACGGCCGCCCGTCCCGCTGGGTTGGAGCCATGCCCACGTACGTGTACATCGTCTTCTACAAGCTCAAGGAGATGTCGGACGAGGAGGAGGAGAAGGCCAGGCGCGAGTGGGAGGAGATGATGGCCGAGTGGCCGCCGGAGGTCAGGCTGCTCGGCGTCTACGACCACGCCTGGGGGACGTCCTACAACGGCTTCCTGATGCTGGAGTGTGACAGCATGGACGCCTACGTCAGGTTCTGGAGGTGGTTCCGGGACAGGGTCAGGTGGTACGTCGTGGAGACTAGAACGGTGATCGCGACCAAGAGATGACCTCTTCCACGTCCACCGAGCCGGAGGCCAGGGACACCAGCGCCACCTGACCCGCCCAGAAGTCCGCGAGTCTGGCGTACCTCTCCGCCATCCTGCGCAGGGGTCTCGGGTCAAGTTGGAAGTCCGCGCCCTCGCACGCTGTCCTCAGCAGGAGGAGCCCGCCGGGCGGGGCGGGCCTCACCACACTCCTCCCCCTGGTGGAAAGCTCGAGGGTGAACCCCACGATCCGCCTCACCATCTCCCAGCAGAACCTCTCACCCCGAAAGATCAGCCCCCTGGTGAGTGGGTAGAGGTCGAGCACTCCGACCTCGGGGAAGGGTGCCTCGCCGCTCCTGCAGAAGGCGGCTCCCCCAAGCCTCCTGGCCTCCAGCAGCGCCCCCCTCAGGGCATCGAGGGGAGGGGCCAGGAGGGCCGGCGAGACGTAGAGGTACACCTTCCACCGGCACCTCAGGTCTCCGGGGCCCCCAAGGCTGGCCACTCCCCACGCGCAGAGGTCCTCTGAGAGCCTGGCGTTCAAGGCCCCGAGGGAGACCTCCCCCTCGGACCTGAAGACGACCACGTTGTCCAGGGCGGATACCCCCCTGTCCGTCCTGCTGGTGACCCTGAGCCCTCCCTCCCTCAGGTACCCCAGGTCCGCGAGGGCGTCCTCCAGCTCACCCTGAACGGTCCTCAAGCCCGGCTGCCTCGCGAACCCAAAGAAGCCAGAGCCCAGGTAGGCTATCCTGACGGCCGTCCAGGCGGTCACCGAGTCGGGATGTGGGGGGATGATATTATTGCCCCGCGGGCCGCAGCCGCGACGCGGCGTTGGGCCACGAATCCCCCCTACTAGAACTCGTCGAGAGGATGAAGGAGGAGCTGAGGCCCTCAACCTCCGAGAGGGAGAGGGTCAGGGAAGTCATTAGGGAATCGGTCGACAGGCTGAGATCGGCCCTAAAGGATCTGGAGATCCCCGCAGAGCCTGCGCCTGTTGGATCAGCCGTCAGAGACACCTGGTTGCCAGGCAAGGCCGATATCGACATCCTCCTCCTCTTTCCCCTTGAGTACCCGTACGACCGGCTGGGGCCCTCGGCCCTGGCCGCCGCCGAGAGGGCCTTTGGGGAGTACAGGCTCAGGTACGCGAGCCACCCCTACGCCGTGGTCACGCTAAGGGGGTTCGAGATAGACGTAGTCCCCGCTTACAGGGTGACAAGCCACGACGAGATCAAGTCGCCAGTGGACAGAACGGTTCTCCACAACAGGTTCCTCCAGGGGAGACTGAACGACAGGTTGAGAGACGAGGTAAGGGTCCTCAAGGCGTTCATGAGGGGGATAGGCGCCTACGGGGCGGAGATATCCACCTCGGGGTTCAGCGGGTACCTCGCAGAGCTCCTTATACTGTCGCACGGGTCCTTCGTAGGCCTGGTGCGCGCCGCGGCCTCCTGGGGGAGGAGGGTGATGATCACCCTCGAAGGAGAGCCCCCGGCCTGGGTCAGTGAGTGCGCCGAACCCATGATCGTGGTGGATCCGGTCGACCCCAGGAGGAACGTGGCGTCTGCGGTGAGTGAGACACAGTTCAGCAGGTTCAGGGCGGCCTGCAGGGCTCTGCTGCGAAATCCGACCGAGGAGTTCTTCGCGGAGAAGGGCACTCCACCGGTGGGCTTGGAGGACGTGAAGGACGAGCTCAGGAGGAGGGGAACTCACCTCGTCCTCTTCCTCTTCGACGGGCTGCGGGAGGCGCCGGACGTGCTGTGGTCCCAGGCCCTGAGCGGCGCGCGAAGGCTCGAGAGGTTCCTCGAGGAGCGAGGGTTCCTGCCGGTACAGGCCGAGGGATGGACTGACGAGGAGGGCAGGGTAGCCCTGATCGCCGAGGTGGAGAGGGTGGAGCTCCCCGAGGTCATCAAGAGGAGGGGCCCAGAGGTGGGGGGACCGGGGGAGGAGGGGTTCTTGGAGAGGCACCTCCGGGCGAGGGACACCCTCGGCGGCCCCTACATCGAGGGGAGCAGGTGGGTCGTCTACAAGCTCAGGAGGCCCCGCAACCTGACGGAGTTTGCCGGAGAGTTCCTCGGCGAGAGAGGCCCCCTCCCAAAGATCCTCAGGCTGTCCGCCGACAGGGCGAGGGTCATGACCGACGGAGACCCGGAGTTTCCCGCGTGGGGAGACCTGCTCCCGGTCATGTGGGAGATGCTGATCAGGCGGAGGGACTTCTTCGCCAGGTACCTAGCCCCTCCTGAAGGCTGAGAGCCCGGGGTACACGGCGGCTGAGCCGAGATCCTCCTCAATCTCAAGGAGCCTGTTGTACTTCGCGACGCGCTCTCCCCTCGCTGGGGCCCCTGTCTTGATCTGCCCCGCGTTTATGGCGACGGCCAGGTCCGCTATTGCCGTGTCGATCGTCTCTCCCGACCTGTGACTGACGATCACCGTGTATCCATTGCTCTGCGCCAGTCTGGCCGCCTCCAGGGCCTCTGTGAGCGTCCCGACCTGGTTGATCTTCCACAGGAGGGAGTTCGCCGCGCCCCTCGCTATCCCCACCTTGAGCCGCTCCACGCTCGTCGTGAAGTAGTCGTCCCCGACGATCTGAACCCTGTCTCCGAACTCCCTCGTCATCCTCGCGAGGATCTCGAAGTCCTCCTCGTAGAACGGATCCTCCAAGCTGACTATCGGATACTCCTCCAGGAGCCTCTCATAGTAGTCCAGGAGGGCGTCCGGGGACAGGTCCCTCCCGTCCAGCGAGTAGGTGCCGTCCCTGTAGAAGCTGCTGGCCGCGGCGTCAAGAGCGAGGAACACCTTGCCGTCGTGCCCCGCCGCCTCAACGGCGGACATGAGGGCGTCCAAGGCCTCCCTGGTCTCCTTCATGGGCGGCGCGTATCCCCCCTCGTCTCCCAGGTTTCTGGCGGTCTTCCCGTATCTGTCCACCAGGATCCTCCCGAGTTCGCTGTAGACCTCGACCGCCGCGTAGAGGGCGTCGCGGAAAGAGTCGAAGGCGGCTGGGACTATCATGAACTCCTGGATCGAGAGGTCGTTTCCAGCGTGGAGGCCCCCATTCAGTACATTCATCAGTGGGACTGGCAGGACGTGGGCGTTGACCCCACCCACGTACCGGTATAGGGGCATCCTCAGGCCGATCGAGGCGGCCCTCGCGGCTGCCATCGAGACGGATAGGATGGCGTTGGCCCCGAACCTCGACTTGTCGGGGGTGCCGTCGGCCTCTATCATGGCCAGATCTATCTCCCTCTGCATCCTGACGTCTCTTCCCACCACGACCGCCGCCAGGGGACCCTCTACGTTGGCGACTGCCTTGAGGACTCCCCTGCCGCCCAGCCTCCTTCCCCCGTCCCTCAGCTCCACCGCCTCGTGAACACCCTTGGAGGCACCAGACGGAACCGAGAATGAGCCGACGAATCCCCCAGAGGTCCTAATCCAGGTCTTGACGGTGGGATTGCCCCTAGAGTCGAGGACCTCCATGGACCTGACATCCTCAATGAGGAACTCTTTCATCACCCGCACCCCCTGCGGGAGGCCCGCCGCCCCCCGACCGGATCCCGAGTCCGGGGCGCTTTGCCTTATAGCTGTTCGCAGTCTCGTCGTCCGCGCGAAGCGGGTCACGCGCTCGCATTAGGGATCTCTGCGGGTTGATAAGGGCGAAGAGACCGTAGAATACCAATCTCCTGCCTCACCAACCGCTGGTTTTATTTCTACCCACTCTACGTGCCGATCGGCGATTACTATGGCCAAGGAAAAGGAGGAGAAGAAGGGGGAGGTCGTTGAGGTCCCAGAGGAGGAGAGGACCCTTGCGGCCCGGATGCTGAATCGCCTGGTCTCCACCCCCACCGTGACTGGGATGGAGCGCTCGGCCGAAGAGGTCGTCAGAGAGCTCCTGAGCCCCTACGTCGACGAGATCCGCGTCACGGGGTGGGCCAACTACGTAGGCACGATCAATCCCGAGGGGAAGCGGTCGGTCATGCTGGTGGCCCACATCGATCAGGTAGGCTTCATCGTCAGGGCGATCGACGACAAGGGGTACCTGAAGTTCTCCCCCGTCGGAGGGTGGGATCCGAAGGTCCCGTACGGCTGGAGGGTCAGGGTCCTCACCAGGAAGGGGCCCGTCAAGGGGGTCATAGGAACGGTACCGCCTCACCTCATGAAGAAGGAGCAGAGGGAGAAGCCGCCGGAGTTTGAGAACCTCGCCATAGACATCGGGGCGGAGAGCAAGGAACAGGCGAAGGAGATGGGGGTGAGGATCGGGGACTACGTGATCCTCGACGCGCCCTACGACGAGCTGACCAGGTACAGGGTCGTCGGAAGCGGGTTCGACGACAAGTCGGGCGTTGCCACGATCTTCATGGCAGCCAAGAGGCTGTGGGAGAGGAGGGAAGAGCTGAGGGACGTGAGGGTTCACGTGGTGGCCACGGTTCAGGAGGAGATAGGGCTCAGGGGCGCCTACATGATGGGGTACGAGCTGAGGCCAGACGTGGCCCTCGTGGTCGACGTCACCTTCGCGACCTCGCCCGGCCTGCCGCCCGAGAGGGTCAGGGCCGAGCTGGGCAAGGGTCCGGTGATCTCAATAGGGCCCATCTACCACCCGGAGGTGGTCGAGAGGCTCCTGAAGATCGCGGAGGAGAGGGAGATACCCCACCAGAGGGAGGCCGACCCCAGGGGCATGGGGACGGACACCTGGGCCATACAGATAGCCCGGGGCGGCGTGAAGACGGCCCTCTCGTCCATCCCCAACAGGTACATGCACAGCGGCGTCGAGGTCGTGGACCTGAGGGACCTAGTGCTGAACAGCAGGCTCCTGGCGGAGTACGTGCTGGACTGGGCCAGGGAGGGATCCTGAGGGGCGGCCTCAGCAGGTGACGTGGAAGAGGGCCGCCACCCTCCTCCCCTCTTTCACTAGCCTGTTGTACTCCTTCAGGGCCTCCCCCGTCCTCTTCGCGATCAGCTCCGCACCGAGCTCCCTGGCCGCCTCCTCGACCCCGACCAGCGGGAGAGCCCCGAACTGCCCGGTGCCCACCACGATCACCTCGGGCCTGTAGTCCCTGAAGTAGGCGAGGATCTCGTCGCCCGTGAGCGGAGTGTGACCGAACCTCGACCTGAGGGACTTGGAGAGCTCCTTCCTCCTGGGGCGAACCTCGTCCGTCAGGACGACGTCGTGCCCGTACCGCTTGCCGTCGATCACTATGTGGCCGAAGCCCGTGGACTCCACCAGCATGGGATCTGCACTGCTGCTATGGACCCCTGGGGCCTATAATCTTCAGGGCCGGAAGTGAGAGTTCGAAGGCGGCGACGGGAGTCTTGATCTTGTTCAGCTCCAGCACCTCCGGGTTGACCTCGCCCACAACCCCCGCGGTCTTTCCGGACACGAGTATCTCCGCAGTTCTGCCGGGCAGGAGCGTCGGGTGGCGGGCCTGCCTGACCTCGAAGTCGACGTTCAGGTTCCTCAGGAGCGCGTAGAGGTCGGCCTGTATGTCCTCGAATCCCACCTCGCTGTCCGCTATGGCGGCGCAGACCCTCCTCTCGTCCCTCGCTCCCGTCTCGGCGGACTCGTCGGGTATCACCACGTCGCCCACTTCGAACACCTTCTGCGGGAGGGGCGCGCCCGTGTTCCTGGCGAGGAAAGCGATCACGCCCGGCAGGAGCGAGTCCCTGAGAACGGAGTAGGAGGCCGTCACGGGGTTCGCCACCTCGACCACGGGAGACTCCTGCCTGAGGACCCTCTCGAACAGCGCCTCCCTGCTCGTCATCACGTAGTTCAGTATTTCCTGGTAGCCCATCCCGATCATCAGCGTCCGCACGAGGGCGGAGACCTTCTCGATCGGGTGTCTGCGGCCGAACGTGGATACCCAGGCTGGGAGCTCTGGCTCGAGCCTGTCGTAGCCCACGGCCTGCGCGACCTCCTCGACCACGTCGACCGGGTGGAGGAAGTCGAACCTGTACGGCGGGATCAGCACCCTCACCGAGTCCCCCTGGACCTCGGCCCCCAGTCTGACCCTCCTCAGCAGGTCAGCGATCTCCTCCGGCGTCAGGTTGAGGCCCATCACGGAGTTCACGTAATTCACGTCCACCGTCAGCTCCGACGTGGAGAGGTCGGGCGTGATCAGCTCCCCAGGCTCCCCCGGATACCTGACCACCACGGTTCCTATCCTGCCCCCCCTCTCGGCCAGCGCGGTGGTGATCAGCACGAGGGCCTGGGAGATGGCCCTCAGGTCGGGGCCCGTCACGTCGATGAACAGGTTCCTGGTGGACTCGGTCACCCTCGTAAGCTCCCCGTTCAGGATGGGCGGGATCGAGAGGACGTCTCCCTTCGAGTCGCGGAGCACGGGAACCACGGACCCGTCGCCCACCAGGTGAGCGTACTCCCTGCCCTTCTCGGTCCTGCTGAGCATCTCCCTCGCCGTCATCTCCTCCGCCTCTCCGAGGGGGACGAACCTCACCCGGTCCGAGGGCTCGGCCGCGTAGGATATGGGGGGCTCGATGACGTCGGCGTTGTGAATTCCCATCGACATCTTCCGCCTGTCCCTCCCCAAAGTCTGGTGTAGCTTCTCCTGAGCCCTCATCAGCGCCACCAGGGCATCCTCGTCGAACTCCACACCCTCCACGACTGCGCCGACCACGTATGGCCTCACCCGCTCGACCGAAGGGTCCACGCGGATCTCCCAGCCGGAGTCGAGGGCCTCGTACCTTGGGAGCCCGGTCTCCCTGCCCAAGAGTCCCTTCAGCGCCCTCGCAATTCCCTCCACGGTCACGAGGTCAAGCCGATCAGCCGTCACCTCCAGCTCAAGCTGTCCATCCTCCTCGCCCTCGAGCTCCACCTTAACCCTCGAGAGGAGGTCCTCGAGGGACTCCGTGGGGATGAGCTCTCCCACGAGCCTGCAAAGGTCCGAGTAGCCGACCGATATCACGGGCATGCTACCACCTCGCCGGGAACTCCCTGAGGAACTGGAGGTCCTGGCTGTGCAGGTCCCTGATGTCCTCTATGCCTAGCCTCACCATCGCGAGCCTGCCTATCCCGATCCCCCAGGCCAGGGCTTGGACCTTCGGGTAGTCGTAGCCCAGCGGGATGAGGACCTCCGGCCTGAACAGGCCCGACCCCGCGATCTCTATCCACCCCAGCTCGGGGTGCTTGACGTAGGCCTCCACGCTCGGCTCCGTGAACGGAAAGTAGGCCGGCCTGAAGGCCACCTCTTCGAACCCAAGCTTGTTGGCGAACTCCCTCAGGTACCCGAGGAGGTGCCTCACGGTCAGTCCCTCGGCCAGCACCACACCCTCGCACTGGTGGAACTCCATGGAGTGGGTCCTGTCGAGGGCCTCAGGCCGGAAGACCCGGTCAATGACGAATATCTTCAGCGGCAGCTCCCTCCTGCTCGCCAGCGTCCTCGCGGAGGCTGAGGTCGTCTGGGACCTGAGCATCAGCCTCATGGCCGTGTCGAAGCTCCACCGATACCTCCAGCCCGTGGAGCCAGTCCTCCACCCGTCCTCGTGGGTCCTCCTCACCCTATCGACTAAGGAATCGTCCGGGGTCCTCGGGGCCCGGGACGGGTAGGCCAGCGAGTAGGAGTCGTGCACCTCCCTGGCGGGGTGATCCTGAGCCTGGAACAGGACGTCGAAGTTCCAGAACTCCATCTCCACGATGGGGCTCTTCACCTCCTCGAAGCCCATCCCAATCAGGATCTCCCTGACCTCCTCGAGGAACTGGACGTACGGGTGGGACTTGCCGGGGTAAACCGTCGGGGGCGGGAGCGTCACGTCGTAGGACTTGAGCCTGACGTTCCTCCAGGAGCCGGTCTCGATCAGCTCCCTGGTCAGCTTCGCCACCTCTATCGCCACGGGCACCTCGCCGCGGGCCACGCGGAGGCCTTCGTCCGTGAGGCTGACCGTGAACTGGGCCAGCTCCTCCTCCCTCACGAGCCCCCTGGACCTCAGCCTCCTGATCATATCCTCCGGCACCTGCTCACCGGCGGCCGCGGCCCTCAGCGCCCTGGCCAGTGGGACCTCCTCCGGAGCATTGGACAGCCCGACGACCGTCTCGCCGTCCACCTTCTGGAAGGAGATCCAGCCAGCCCTCCTGGCCTCTCCGAGGGCCGCGTCCAGCTCGGCCCTGTCGGCGAAGAGGCTGGACTCCCTAACCGCCCTGAGCGGGACCGAGCCGCCTGACGATCTGAGCAGGCTCAGGAGGCGCTCCTCCGGTAGACCGCGATCCAAGGCCTCTCGGCCCCTATCAGTGAGCCTGAGAACCTTCTTCACGCTCCTCTCGACGCGGACAAGCCCCTTGTCCGAGAGCAGGGAGGCCAGGGCCAGGGCCGCGCTCCGGTCCATGGGCAGGCGGTCGACGTCCGACTCGCCTCCCAGGTCCGCCAAGAGCCTGAGCAGTCTGAGCTCTCCCTCTGTGAGCGAGACCTCGCTAACCAAGGACACCACCCCTGAGGACAGGCGTTCTAGGCGTGGGAGGGGGCGAGAGCATTCCGGCCGCGAGAGGAGATGGACCAGACTCCACCAGGCGGAGCGGGTCGATCAGGGCCGGGTAAATTGGCAGGGCATCCCCTCCTCCCCCAGCTCGGCCAGGTCTATTCCGAACCTAATTAAGCATTTGGGACGCGCCTCGCCAGCCTCTTCAGCCTCTCGAGCGCCTCCCTCCTCTCGCCCTCGGGGAGGTCCGATCCCCTGATCAGCTCTGTCAGGAATTCTATGGCGCTGTCCATCCTCCTCACGTCCACCGGGAAGGGCACGCCGTCCTTCCCGCCGAACGCGAACGAGTACCTGACCGGGTCCCTCCTGCTGGGCTCGGCCCCCTCGATTAGCTCCGCCAGGAGCGCGAGGGCCCTTATGGTGGCCGGGCCCACGCCGCGCACCTCGACGAGCCCCTCGTACGTGGAGATCGACGTCTCGTAGGCCCTCCTGAGAGCGGACCAGTCGACCCTCCTCGGCATGACGAGGACGGGGATCCCCCTCTCCTCCCCCAGGTACCTCGAGAGGGGCCCGACCGCGGCCTTCCTCAGCATCCTAGAGAGCCTCTCCGGGCCCTCCATAACCAGATCCACGGAGGCCCTCCTGGCCTCCTCGCTCTCCCTGGCGGTCATGTCGAGCACGGCCGGCTCTCTCCTCTCGCCGGCGATGCCCGAGTGCGGCTCTACGACGAAGCTGGAGACCCTCTCCCCGAGCCAGTGGTACCTCCTGGCCAGCCTCCTCTCCGGGTTCATCCCCTGCTGGATGACTGCCCACGACCCCTCCTCCGAGACCACGAGGGCGTGGTGGTAGATCTGGTACCCGTCCTGCAGGACGGCGTTGTCGACCTTTGCCGACATCCTACTGGCCCTCCTCAGGCTCTGAACGGTAGAGTCCGGAAGGTCGAGCCTCTCCGCCACCCTTCGGACCTCTTCAGGGATTCTCATGGAGGCCTTCCCCTTCCCGCCCAGCACCAGAACCCCGAGCTCACGCTCCTCAAGCGCCTCCCTGAGGGCGGCAGTCAAGACGGTGGTCACGCCAGAGGAGTGCCAGTCGTAGCCCAGGGCGCACCCGAAGGCCTGGAACCAGACCGGGTCTGAGAGCCTCCTCAGGAGCTCGAGCCTGCCGTACTCTCGCACGATAGCCTCTGAGACCAGCCCCGCCAGCCTCTTCATCCTCACGAAGAGCCAGCGAGGAGCCCTCCCAACGTGCAGTGGGAGTACAGCCTCTCCCGTCCTCCTCAAGCTACGTGATCAGATCCTCTGGGGGGCCTTAACCCCTTCGGTCAGGGGGCGGGCCTCAAGACGTAGACGTTGTCCTTGTCCCTGAGAACGACGGCCCTGACTTCCGATCCCGTGGGGTATGCCTCCGCGTTGACCAAAGTCACCGCCCTCCTCCTCGCGACGCCGAGGGCCTCTCCCCTCCTCCAGCCGGGCCCGACGACCCTCACGGTCACCTTCTCGCCGACCCTCATGGTCTTCGGCGGGCTCCTGGCGGGCCTGATGTTGAAGTCTTCCCGCGTCAGCACCAGCCTCACCCCATACTCCTCCTCCCACCTCCTCAGGGCGGTGTAGAACCTCGACCAGGGCATTGGCCGGACGCCCCTCGGCCGCCTGCCGTGCCTGTGAGCCTCGTACTTCTGTATCCCCAGGGATGGCCACCTCTTGCCCGCTCCAATATCGAGGGCGAACTCTATGATCTCGGGGATGTCATCGTCGTTGAGGCCGGGCACCCACACGGGCGCTATCAGGAGGTCCACCTCGCTATCGGCGAGCCTCCTGGCGAACTCCTTCACCCTCTCCACGTCGTATGAGGGGGTGCCCGAGAGCGCCCGGGCCTTCTCCGAGTTTAGGCTGTCTATGCTGAGGTTGACCCTGTCGAGGCCAGACTCCTCGAGCCTTGGAACGTCTTCCGGCCCCAAAAGAGCCCCGTGGGTCTGGACCGAGACCACCGAGACCTGGGGGTGAGCCTTGAGCCTCCTGAACAGCTCCATGACCTTCGGGTAAACGAACGGATCGCCAACGGTGTCAACGTGAGCCTCTAGGTCACCCACGCCCTTGTAGGCGGCCAACTCGTCGAACCACTGGAGCAGGTAATCCAGGTCTACGAGATACTCCGCCAGCCTGGTCCTGCTGCGTGGCCCGGCGTCGGTGGAGCAGAAGACGCACGAGAGGACGCAGGCGCTGGAGGGCCTCACCTGGATCAGGGTCGTCCCCCTGTCTATCAGGCCGAAGGCCACGGTCCCGATAAGGGGGACCGCCGCGTCCTCTGGAATTCTGACCAGGGCCGGGGGCACCGGAAGGCGGGTGGGCGAGGAGAATATATCGACTCCCCGACCCGGCCGGCGCGATGGGCGGCGCGCTGCGGATACTGGCAGCGGTGGACATCCACGGGAGACCCCAGGCAATCCTCCCAGCCCTGACCGAAGAGAGCCCAGACCTCGTCGTGCTCTCCGGGGACCTAACGAACGCTGGAGACCTGGAGGACGTTGAGGAGGTGCTGGGATACTTCGAAGACTTTCCGACCCTGTTCGTCCCGGGCAACATGGATCCCCCCGAGCTCCTCAGCGTGGAGAGGATCGGGTCGGCGGAGAACGTCCACGGGAGAACGGTCAGCTTCCGGGGCGTGACGTTCGGCGGGGTCGGGGGGGCCAACCCGGGTCCCTTCTCAACGCCGATCGAGCTGAGCGAGGAGCGGCTCTGGGACCTGCTGAGGGGGCTGGGGAGGGTGGACATCCTCCTGTCCCACCCGCCGCCCCACGGCACGACCCTCGACGTCCCGCACTCCGGGGGACACGCCGGGTCCGCGTCGGTCCGAAGGTACATCGAGGAGTTTCAGCCCCTCATGTGCGTCTGCGGGCACATACACGAGTCGGCTGGCATGGAGAGGCTGGGGAGGACTATCGCGGTCAACCCCGGACCTGCGAGCAGGGGGATGTACTGCTCGGTCAGACTGAGGGAGGGCGAGATCGCGGAGGTCAAGGTGTCCAGGGCCGGAAGGCCGGGGTTCACCTTCTGAGCGGGTGGTAGGATGAGTCGGGCGGTCCTGGTGGACATGTGGGGGACCATAATCGAGCCGGCGCGATCCAGGAGGGACTTCAGGGTGGCCCGAGTCAGGGGGCTTCTGGAGGCCTCGGGCGTGGAGCCCACATCCGAGGTCCTGGAGAGGGCGGTCGCCGAGTACGAGCGGCACTGGGACGCGCTTTGGCTCGAGCGCACCACGAGGCTGGTGGAGATCCCGGCCGAAGAGGACATCCGCGCCTTCCTCAGGACCATCGGGGTGGGCTCCGAGGTCACCGAGGCTCACCTGAGGGCCTACTCGGCGCCGTATCTGGAGTACACGGCTCTCAGGAGGGGAGTCGAGCGGGCCCTCAGGGAGCTGAGTGGAAGGTACAGGCTGGCCGTGGTCTCAAACGTGACCTACGGTCCGATGGTCATTGAGAAGCTCAGGATGCACGGGCTGCTGGGCTACTTTGACGAGGTGGTGACCTCGTACGACGTGGGCCTCAGGAAGCCGCACCCAGAGATATTCGTCCGCGCCCTGGAGTCCCTGGGCGCGAAGCCCTCGGAGGCCGTCATGGTCGGAGACGAACTCGTTGACGACGTGATCGGTGCCAGGTCGGCGGGGGTGAGGGCAATACTGATTGGGCCCCCCGGCTCGGATCACGGGGCCGCCGACGCGGTGATCCGAGATTTTGAAGAGGTTCCCGGGGCAGTCCGGTCGGTGCTCGGCTAGTCGCGCGCGGTTCGAGTGCTGCGAGAGTCACAGCAAGGCGGCCATGAACGACAGTGTGAGGGCGGACCCGAGGGTCGACAGGACTATCGCCGACGCGACCGCCTCCACGTCCAGCCCGAACTTGTCAGCCACCACGAAGTTGGTGATGGCCAGCGGGGCGGCCGACAGGAGCAGGGTGCAGCCCAGCTGAACACCGCCCAGGCCTAGGGCCCTCGCAGTCGCGTACGCGATGGCGGGAAGCGCGAGGAGCTTGTAGGCCGAGATCGACACCGGCCTGGAGAGCCCCTCTCCGATGCCCCGCGCCTGGAGGAAGGCCCCGAGGGCGAACAGGGCGGTGGGCGAGGCCGACCGACCCAGCGCCTGGAGGGGGTAAAGCACCAGCTCCGGAAGGGGAACGTTGAGCGCTGAGAGCGCGAGCCCCACGGCGGCCGCCCAGAACAGCGGGACCCTGACCACCCTCGCCGCGGCGTCCCGCGCGTTCGCCTCCCCGGACGACACTACTTGAGCCAGCGAGAGGCCCACCGAGAGCATGATGGCCAGGTGCACGGAGGCTATCCCGGCGGCCAGGAACAGACCCTCCTCCCCGAAGGCCCTCTCGGCGAGCGGGAACCCCATGTACACGACGTTTCCGAAGCTTCCAGAGAAGACCAGCGTGGCGGCCAGGGCGCTGTCCAGCCCGAGGGCCCTCGCGGCCAGCAGGGCCAGGACCATCGAGATCATGAGGTAGACCGCGTTCGCGGCAATCATCCCCCCAAGCCCCGAGAGGGGCCTCTCTGCCAGGCTGGCGAGCATGAGCGCCGGAAACGCCACGTAGTAGGCGTAGTCGTTTAGGGCGGAGATCCACGTTTCTCCGGCGAGTCCGATTCTAGAGAGCACCCAGCCGACGGCTATGAGGGAGAATACCGGCACTACCAGCTCAATAGGGCTCATGGGGGGCTCTGGGTTCGCTATCTCGGCTCAGTTTTATGTGAGCCAGTCGCCCCAGGGGGCTGGTGAGACGACCCATCGTAAGATGGGTGGCGCCAGCCCGGCAGTCGCCGGGCTGAACTGAGGGCGTTAGCTCCTTCTCCCCTTTTTATGATCGACCCGCCCGGGCGTTGGAGGCGGAGCCCCCTTGACAGACCGGTGGAAGGTGCTCATCGCGGCCTTCCTCAGGGACCTGAGCTGGAGCATGACATTCCTCTTCGTGGCGTTCGAGACTTACGAGAGGGGCTCGGTCCTGGAGTATGCGCTCATCAGGGGGGTTCCAGCCCTCGCCTACTTCCTCGGGACGAGGATATACGGCTCACTGAGCGATCAGATGGGCGCCAGGAAGCCGCTGATGCTCGCAGCCGCTGCGCTGAACCCCCTCTTCCCTCTAGGAATCGCGATTACCGGGCCTTCCGCCTGGCTTCCGATAGTCGTGGCCTGGTACTTCTTCCTCTCCGAGGAGCCCGTGATCATAGCCTTCCTGGCAGATCGCAGTCCAGGGGGCTCGGCGGCGGGGGACTACTTCATGGCCATGGAGGCGGGCTTCACGGTCGGGGTGCTGATCGGTGGATTCCTCACGGAGTACCTTGGCCTGAGGACGACCCTGATGATAGCATCCGCACTGTCGAGTCTCGCGGTCGGGGTCCTGGCGACCGTGAGGGAGGAGAGGGGGGCGGGGAGACCCGACCTCGCGGCGGCGATAAGGTCGGCCATCAGTCTCGGGTGGCCGGGGGACACCGGAAGGGTGATCCCTTCCCTCCTCCTCACCAGCTCAGCGATCTCCACCTTCTACGTCTCCTTCTCTCTGAAGGTGTTTGAGGCTTCAGGCAGGTCAGACGCCCTGATGGGGATCCTGGTGTCGGCTGCTGGACTCGCTGGGGCCGTGATGGGGCCCATCTACGGGAGGCTGGTGGACAGGGTTGGAGGCAGGAGGGCGTTTGTGGCCTCGTGCCTGCTCTACTCCCTGTATTTCGCTGCCGGCGCCGTGGCAAGGGACTTCAAGGTCCTGGCGGCCCTGATGGTGGTCCCGCTGTTCGCCCTGCATTACTCCGCCCGAAACGCCCTCGCCATCTCGCTCGCTCCGGAAGAGAAGGCCTCTGCCAGCTCCGTCACTTCGGCAATAGGGTCAGTCTCGGAGGCGCTTGGAAACGGTATGGGGGGCGTCGTGGTAGGGTCCCTCGGACTCGATGCGGCTATGTGGATAGCCGTCGGACTGAGCGCCCTCGCGGCTCCGACCCTTGAGGTCTCCTGCAGGGGAAGGAGGGACCGTCCAACCGACCCCTCGCGACGTCGGGCCGATGAGGGGCCCGAACGGCCGATGGAAAGTGACTAAGAGATATCGCCTGACTCTGCGTGAGGGAAGCCGATCGACCCTTCCTGGGGCCGATCAAGACCGACGCGGCTGTGTCTTCAGCCGATTCCAGCTTCGGCCCCAGACCCGCGCTCCAGCCTGCTGAACATCAGGTAGAAGGTGGTCACGTACAGGACGTAGATCGCCGAGGTGGCGTAGAGGGGGGCGTCCAGGGAGAGGCGGTCCATGACCACGCCGCCGACCTGCTGGGCGACGGAGTTTGGGAGGTTCCAGGAGAGCTGGGATATCGACGCCATCGTACCCCTCTCACTTTCAGGCGTCAGCTTCATGACCAGGGCGCTGATCAGGGGGTTGGCCATGTTCATCAGGACCGACCTCGGGACGTAGAGGGCTGAGGCCACCAGGAAGCTCGGGGCCAGGGGTATCATTGCCAGGAGGGGGATCGAGGCCGCCTGGAGCGTGGCGGCACCCCTCACCGTGCCCAGCCTTGCGGACACCTCGGCGGCCAGGAGGTAGGCGGGGGCCGCCACCACGTTCCCCACGGCGAAAAGCGTTCCTATTGGGCCGGACTCCACCCCAAACTTGACGCTGAGGTAGTAGCCCATCAGGGGGATGGAGAGGCCGGCCCCGAAGCCCACCAGGGCATACGTAGTCATAACCGCGAATATCAGCCTCTTAGATGGAAGCTTAGGCCTCCATGAGCCTCCCGACCTCCCGGAGGATGGACGGAACCTCTCCGAGATCAGTAGGATCGGGAGGATCGACGACGCCTCGATCGCCACGATGATCCACATGAACCACCTGTAGGCCTCGAAGTACCCCATCCCCAGCGAGCCCACGAAGTACTCCGGGATCCAGCCCATCAGGTTTCCGAGGGAGGTGGCCGCGCTGTTCACGAAGGCCGAGACGCTGAACCCGAGGTCCATTCCTGCGTCCTCCACGCTCTCGGCGAAGAGGGCGCTCCACGCGGGCCCGCCCACCCCCCAACCTATCCCGCCCACGGCGGCCGAGACTACCAGCGCCGCCTCGGATACCGAGTACGCCACCACCGCGCCCGAGCTGGCAGCGGCGGCGAAGCTGAGGACGGCGATCCACCTTCTCCTGAACCTGTCGGCGGCGAGGCCTCCGGGGAGCTTGAGCAGGGTGGCCACCACGGTCCCTATCAGCGCGTACGTCCCGATCCAGGTGCCCCCGTAGCCCGCGGACTTGAGGTAGAGCTGCCATACTGAGAAGTACGCCCCCTGGGTGAGTCCCGAGATGGCGGTCGTGGCGAGCATGAGCCTTGCGTTTCTCCCCAGCCTCCTTAGATTGGACAGCCTGCCATCGAGTCCGGGCCTCACCGGACCCGCGCGCTGCGGACCTGATATTTACCGATGGCCGCGAATTTTGTACGGGGATTGGCCTCGGGTGGAAACTTCGTCAGGCCGTCGACGCCCCAACGACGCCCTCACCGAGCCCCAGACCCGCGCTCCAGCCTGCTGAACATCAGGTAGAAGGTGGTCACGTACAGGACGTAGATCGCCGAGGTGGCGTAGAGGGGGGCGTCCAGGGAGAGGCGGTCCATGACCACGCCGCCGACCTGCTGGGCGACGGAGTTTGGGAGGTTCCAGGAGAGCTGGGATATCGACGCCATCGTACCCCTCTCACTTTCAGGCGTCAGCTTCATGACCAGGGCGCTGATCAGGGGGTTGGCCATGTTCATCAGGACCGACCTCGGGACGTAGAGGGCTGAGGCCACCAGGAAGCTCGGGGCCAGGGGTATCATTGCCAGGAGGGGGATCGAGGCCGCCTGGAGCGTGGCGGCACCCCTCACCGTGCCCAGCCTTGCGGACACCTCGGCGGCCAGGAGGTAGGCGGGGGCCGCCACCACGTTCCCCACGGCGAAAAGCGTTCCTATTGGGCCGGACTCCACCCCAAACTTGACGCTGAGGTAGTAGCCCATCAGGGGGATGGAGAGGCCGGCCCCGAAGCCCACCAGGGAGTTTATCAGGGCGAACCTCAGCGCGACGCCCTTCGCCTTCAGGTCCAGCGGCAGCCGAGCCCGGGCGGCCGCCCGGGCCCCGAACCTCTCAGAGATAAGGATCAGGGGAGACGCGGCGAGGATCTCCAGCGTGGCCACTCCACAGAGAAAGATCCTGTAGGAGGAGAGGTAATCGAGGCCCCTCCCAGCGGCGAGTGCCTCCGGAACCCAGCCGAGGAGTCCCCCGGCGGAGAGGGCCAGGGCCTCCACGGAGGCCACCGCGCTGTATCCCCTCTCCATCCCCGTCTCCTGAACGGTCTCCGCAAAGAGGGCCTCCTTCGCCGGTCCGCCGAGTGCCCAGGAGACGCCGAAGGAGGCGGCTGAGGCGACGAGCGCCGTCCTGGAGGTCGACAAAAGGATCATCGCGGTGGAGGCGACCGAGATGACGGTGCTCGCCAGTATCATGGCCTTCCTCCTGAATCTGTCGGCCACCACGCCGAGCGGGAGGGTGAGGGCCGTCATGGTCACCCCGCTGATGAAGGCGTAAGTCCCTATCCAGGTGCCCCCGTAGCCCGCGGACTTGAAGTAGAGCTGCCAGACGGCTCCGTAAGCTCCCCAGCAAATTGCGGACAACCCGCTATACGCCAACATCAGCCTTGCGTTCCGACCGAGCGTTCTGTACGGCGATAGGGCCCGCGACAAGTTGGGGGCACCCTTTGCTTCAGGCGGCGGGGGGATTTAGTCGTTCTGGAGGGGACGTGGGGGACCGATCGCCGGAGGGGTTTATGGCGTTCGGGGGCGAGGACCTGCGGTGAGATCCATGGGCGAGCTGGTCGTCGGCTACGTCCAGACTAGGCCCAGATTTGGAGAAGTGGAGTCGAACGTTGAGAGGGCCCTCAATCTGGCCTCAAAGGTGGAGGCGGACCTGCTAGTGTTTCCGGAGCTCTTCAACACCGGTTACCTCTTCGAGTCCCGAGAGGAGGCAGTCAGGCTCTCCGAGGGGCTCGAGGGGCCCACCGTGAGGGCGCTGGCGAAGTTCGCCGCCGAGACCTCCACCGCCCTCGTCGCGGGGTTCGCGGAGCTTGACCCCGAGTCCGGCCAGCCCTACAACTCGGCCGTGGTCGTGGACGGGACGGGGGACGTCAGAGGGGTCTACAGGAAGGTGCACCTCTTCAACGAGGAGAAGGTCTGGTTCGAGCCCGGGGACCTGGGGTTCAGAGTGTTCAACGTCGCCGGGGCCAGGGTCGGCGTCATGATATGCTTCGACTGGTTCTTCCCGGAATCCGCCCGCGTGCTGGCGCTCAGCGGAGCCCAGATAATAGCTCATCCCGCGAACCTCGTTCTCCCCTACGCCCAGACGGCCATGCTCGCCAGGTCTATTGAGAATCGGGTGTTCACGGTCACCGCCAACCGCGTGGGCGAGGACGCCAGGCCCAGCGGGAAGAAGATAGGCTTCACGGGGCAGAGCCAGGTGACCTCTCCCGGGATGGAGATCCTGGTGAGGGGACCAAGGGACCGGGAGCACGTCGCCGTCGTGACCATAGACCCGGGGGAGGCGGACGACAAGAGGGTGACCGAGAGGAACGACCTCTTCAGGGACAGGAGACCGGACCTCTACGGCCCGGTCTTGGGGCGGTGACTCTGAGGCCCGGGGAGTCAGTCGAGGGTCTGGTGTCCCGCCCCAGGAGAGACGAGATCGCAGATGTCGATAAGCCTGTCGAGGACGTCTCCCAGGTAGTCTGCCGCCCTCCCCGAGTGGCCCCCATACCCAGCCAGCTCCTCCCCGAGCGCCCGTGCCGAGGACTGAAACTGGACCGCCGACGGGACGTCCCGCTCGAGGAGCGCCTGGAGGCACCTCTCCACGAGGTCGGCGGCGGCCCCAGCGATCCTGCCCAGCCCGGGAGCGGACGATCCGGACCCCTGGTACGATCTGGCCAGGAGGACCAGGCTGTCGGCGGCCGACTCTAGGAGGAGCGCCGCCACCCTGTAGTCTATCAGCTCGGCAGGCGAGAGCCCCGACCTGGAGGCGAGGGACGGGTCCATGGCCGACTTTCTCACCAGCCTGACCAGCAGGAAGTAGAGCCTGTCGACCTCGTCGTCCCTCTCCGCCACCAGTCCCGCCAGCTCGGCGTCTCCTGACTCCAGGGCCCTAGAGAGATCTCTCAGCATCCCGGCGACGAGGCTGCCCAGTCGGGTCATGAGCTCCCGCGGGTTGAGAAGCCTCGGGTCCAGGACGCACCTGAGGGACAGCTTGGAGGCGTCCTCCCCGAGGACCTCCAGGCCCGGGAGGGCTGAGGCCGCCCTCTTGATCGCCGACCTCTCCCTTGAGGGTATGAACCCCTCCGAGGTCACCTCTATGACGTCGAACCCGTCGAGGTAGGCGGCGAGGAGACGCCTCACGGTGCCCCTCACGTCCCCGGGGGCGTGGGGTATCGACGTCACGGCCCCCCTTGGCTCGGCTGGCATCACGGTCAGGATGCCTGCCGGGGACTCCTCGACTATCACGAGGCTCCCCTTTGAAAGCCCCTGTCTCCTGGCCCAGCCCTTCGGAAGCGTGATGGAGAGGGACCCACCCCCGACCTCCTGGATCCTCCTGACTGGCACCCAACCGCCCTCCCATCTATATACCTCTATAGACGAAATACCCGTAATTAAATAGGTTAAAATCCCTGACGGACGCCAGCGTGGGCGGTGGGGAGCGTGAGGGGGGAGAGGACCGGCACCCTCGATGCCGTCGTCGCCGGGGTGGGCGGAGCCCTGTACGCCGGGGTGGGATACCTGACCTGGCTGGGGGTTCTGGGGCTCAACTTCATGGGGGTCAGGTTCTGGCCCGCCGTGGTCATCCCCTCGACCCTCGCGACCCTGTTCGGACCCTGGGTGGGCGGCGCCTCCGCGGCCATCGGGATCTTCCTCTCCGACATGGCCTCCCACGGGATGGCGCTCCTCAGCCTGACGGTCGGGGTCCCGGCCAACTTCCTCGCCTTCTACGTCATAGGCGCGCTCACGGACAGGTGGTCCAGCGTGAAGAGGCTCCTGCTCGCGAACACGCTTGGCCTCGCGGTGGGGTCCCTCTGGATAGGGCTGGGCCTGACGATCTGGAGCAGGTTCTTCCTCCTGCCTTTTCACTCTGAGATGACCCCGCTGAGCCTGGCGGCGGGGATGAGCGTCGCCGGATGGACCTTCGTCACCGAGGCTCCCTTCCTTTACCTCGTCGTCCCCCCGCTGGTCAGGGCCGTCGGCAGGGCGCTGGAGAACGGCGGGCTAGGGCGCCTGGCAGGGCGGTAACCTTTTTCACAAGCCGGGCGACTCAGGTGGGTTGAGTTGCTCATTGCCGGCCTCGACGTGGGCGGGACCGCTACCAAGGCCGTCCTGATCACCGAGAGTGAGATAAGGGGGTTTGCGGACGTCACCGCCTCCGACTCCGTCTCCTCGGCCATGGGCGCCCTCGGGAAGCTGATCCTCGAGTCGGGCATAGGGGTGGACCAGCTCTCCAGCATAGCCCTGACGGGGGGAGGCGCCAACAGCCTGCCGGACAGGCTGCTGGGCGTTCGCGCCGAGAAGATCGATGAGATAGAGGCCATCGGCGTCGGGGGGTGCTTCCTGTCGGGGAGGGACAGGGCTGCGGTGGTGAGCATCGGGACGGGCACGGCGGTGGTGGGGGCCTGGGGAGACGGGTCCTGCTTCCGGGTCGAGCACCTGGGAGGGACGGCGGTCGGGGGAGGGACGCTAGCGGGCCTCGGCAGGCTCCTGCTCGGCAAGAGCAGCGTGGACAGCGTTCTAGAGATGGCCGGGGAGGGGGATCTGAAGCGCGTGGACCTCACCATAGGGGACATAGTCGGCAGGGGGGTGGGGATCCTCCCGCCGGACGCCACCGCTTCAAACTTCGGGAAGGTCGGGGACTGGACAAGGCCGGTCGACGTTGCCGCGGGCATCGTGAACCTGGTGGGCCAGGTCGTGGGGACGGTGGCGGTCCTGGCCGCCAAGTCCGCCGGGCTCGAGGACAGCATAGTGCTGGTCGGTAGGTTGGCCGAGGAGGAGCCCGTGGCCAGGACCGTGATCCACGCCGTGGAGCTCTTCGGGGGGAGGGCGATCGTGCCGGAGAGGGCGACCTACGCTACTGCCATCGGCGCCGCGAGGAGGCTCCTGACGAGGGCGACGTTCCCCCCGGGCCGACCGTGAGGGGCAGTCAAGTTTTTGCCGGTGACCCGCGCCTGGGCTCGGATTGGAGTTCAGAGAGTATCCGCCGACGCCCATAGTGGGGGTCGGGGGCGTTCTGCTGAGGGACGACAGGGTCCTGCTGGTGAGGAGGAAGAGGGATCCCGGGGCGGGACTCTGGTCCATACCCGGCGGGCACGTCAGGCTGGGTGAGACCCTCGAGGAGGCTTGCGCCAGGGAGCTGGCCGAGGAGACGGGGCTTGAGGTGGAGCCCCTCAGGCCCATCTACGCCTTCGACTACATCGAGAGGGACGGGGAGGGGAGGGTCAGGTACCACTACGTCGTCGTCGACCTCCTCTGCAGGCCGGTCGGCGGGACCCTGAGGCCAGGGGGAGACGCCAAGGAGGTCAGGTGGATCCCCCTCGACCGGGCCCTTGACCTCAAGCTGACGTCCTCGACCAGGAGACTCCTGGAGGAGCTGAGGAGACCGTTTACGGTGGTCGTGAGGAACAGGGACGTGGATCGATTTCTCTTCGGCGTCCCCAGGGGACACAAGCACGCCAGGGCAATCTTCATCCTGAGGGACGGGTCCAGGATAGTCTTCCAGGAGGCGACGATGGAGAACGTGGCGAGGGCCGTGGTCAACGTGGAGATGCACCCAAGTCGTAAGGCGATCGCACTCAGGCTCGTCAACCTGTCCAGAGAAGAGAGGAAGCCAGACTACGACCAAAATCAGCTCCTCGAGGAGGAACTCGGACCGGAAGAGATTGAGGAGATCATAACTAGGGAGCTTGGGTCCGACGTCGGGGAGGGCGGAGAGGGGGCGGACGTCCCGTCCCGAGACTGAGGTCCATCAAGCCACAACGGGAAAGCCCGACGATCTCAGAGCCTCCAGCGCCTCATCCGGCCTGAGGGTCGAGATGAGGACCTCAGCGACCTCCCCGACCGCCGTGTGGAGGGGCTCGGCGAACACGAGCCTGATCACCGGGCCTCCCCTCAGGACGAAGGGGAGGGTCCCGTCGAGGGGCCTGGGGAGGAGGGCGATGCGAAGGGTGCTCACCCGGCCTATCTCAACCCGCTCGACCGCTGAGGCCGGGACCCCAATCTCTCCACCGGCGTACGTCACTCTGAGGACTCCGGACGAGATTCTGAGGGTGAGCGCCCCGTACCTGCTCAGGAGGAAGAGGACGCTCGCCTGAAGGAAGAAGTAGAAGAAGAGCATCGGTACCAGGGCCTCTCTCAGCCCCAGCGAGATGGCCGCGTAGGCCGAGGTCAGCAGGAGGGCTAGAGGGGGGCCGTTCAAGGCCAGGGCGATCCATCGACTCAGGGTGACCCTCTCCGCGTAGTTCCCCGAGTCCGGTCGGCTGGTCAGCGCGGTCACCCCGCGTCGGCCGAACCCAAGGTCAGCTCGGCCACAGCCCTGAGGGCCTCGTCGGCGTGCCTGGCCGCGGGTCTGACGTTCCTTATGACCCTCGCTATGCGTCCCCCGCGGTCTATGACGAACGTTACTCTCTCCGCGCTGACTCGGCGCCTGCCTGTCCTGAGAACGCCGTAGGCGCCCGCGACCTTTCCGCCCTCATCAGACGGGAGCCTGAACCTCAGGCCGAGTCTCTCTGCGAATCGGGATATCGTGCCGGGGGCGTCGGTGCTGACCCCTAGTACTACGGAGCCCAGCGATTCAAACTCGTCGAGGAGTTCGTTGAACCTCTCGGCCTCTTTTGTGCACCCGGAGGTCCCCGCCCTGGGGTAGAAGTAGAGAACCACGATCTTGCCCCTCAGTTCCCCCAGACTCACGACTCGACCGTCCTGATCCGACAGCTCAAAGTCGGGGGCCTCGTCCCCCTCCCTCAACGAGGGACCCATCGAACCGTTGGGGGCGGCCTACGCCTTAAACGCGAGGGTCGGCCCGGCCGTAGCAGGCCCTCAGTCCGCCTCTATCACTGGAAGAATCGCGAAGACCTTAGCATCACCAACGAGGTTCTCGACCTTGCAGTACTCGTTGGGCTGGTGCGCCGTCTCGTCCGTGGTCATCCAGGCGGCGGCCTGCAGCCCGGCCCTCCTGAAGGCTGCCGCGCAGGTTCCTCCCCCTATCCCCTGAGGCCTGGCATCGATCCCCCTGGCCAATCTTATGGCCTTGGTCAGCCTCCTGACGACCTCTGAGCCTGGGTCGGTCGGCGGGGCGGCGTCCATCCTGGCGGCCTGGCCGACTAGGATCTCCGCGCCGTAGATCGACTCGAAGGCCCTCGCGAGGTCCGTCGCGAGTCTGAGGACGTCGTCGAGGTCGTATCTGGGGAGCACACGACAGTCGAAGTAAAGCGCGTCCCTCCCAGGGATCGTGTTCACGTTCTCGACGTTCGGCTCCCTCTTCGTCGGCTCGAAGGTCGAGCACGGCGGATCGAAGAGCGGGTCGCACTCTTGGAAGACCGCGTGAAGGGCCCTGTCGAGCTGAATCGCGAGTTCCATGCCTATCCTGTGGGCGTTCAGCCCGCGGTGCGGGGTGCTGGCGTGGGTCTGCCTCCCCCTGACCTCCACCCTCAGCCACAGGATCCCCTTCTCAGCCACCTCGATCATGGTCCCCTCGGGGTTGCCGGCGTCCGGCACCACCACGAGGTCCTCCCGCCCGAAGACTCCCTGAGATATCAGGTACTCTATCCCGAACCTGTTTCCGGTCTCCTCGTCGGACACAATGGCCAGCCCCAGCGAGAGATCGGGCCTAACGCCCTCGTCCATTAGGGCCTTGGCGGCAAAGATGGATGAGACTATTCCCTGCCCGTCGTCCTCTGTCCCCCTCCCGTAGATCCTTCCGCCCCTGAGGACGGGGCTGAAGGGGTCCGTCTCCCACTGTGAGAGGTCCCCGGGAGGAACCACGTCCATGTGACTCACTATCCAGATCGTCCTCTCTGCCCTTCCCGGGAGCCTGACGATGAGGTTTGGCCTGATGCCTGAGGGGACCCTCTCATCAGGCGCGTCGAGCCTCTCAACCTCCTCGAATCCCAGGTCACTGAGGAGGCGCTCGATGCGGTTCGCCTTCTCCAGCTCACCGCTCCCCCCGTTCTCCGGACCGATGGCTTCCACGGAGCAAAGCCCTATTAGGGCGTCGATCATGGCTCCCCTCATGGACTCTACTCGCCGCAGGAGGCCTTCGATCACGTGGGAGACGGGGCGGTGGAGTATAACAAAGTTGACCCCCTCCGAGGTCCCCTACATCTCTACCTCAGACCCTTCTCTTTGGCGATCGCGTCCAAGTGAGAAGTCCAGACATCGTACAGCTCCGTGGGAATCTGGCTCCCGGCCTCCTCCTCATCGACCACCTTCCAGTACCTCCCGCACCGCTCGCAGAAGTACAGCCTGAACCTCCTGTCGTCGCCCAAAGTGTAGAAACCGAGCGTCTGGCTGTCTTCGTTTCCGCAAAATGGGCACTTGATCCTCTGGAAGGGCCACTCTGCTCCACACACTGGGCACTTCAGGTACAGTTTCCTACCCTCGCCCCTCATGTAGCCTATCCTAGTTTGACTCCCACACACAGGACATCTTCCCTCTCGCCACCCCTCGATACCTATGTCCCCCAAGATGGCGGAGGAGAGTGGGCGGAGGAGCGTCTGAGCCAACCAGAGGGAGAGGGTCTCCATGAGGGGGGCTTCAACCCCCAGCTTCTCGGCCTCCCTCCTCACCCGCTCGCCGTCTCCTGAGAGGGAACTCTCGACGAACTCCCGGACTTTGAGCCTCCCGGATTTGATTGCCCCTTCGACGACGGCTACCTGTGACTCCAGGTCCCTCCTATGCTCCCTGATCACCTCCAGGATCCTGAGAGCGATCCTCTCCCAAGCCGAGGGAGATAACCCCGGCAGGCCCACCAGGTCGACTAGGGACCTGCCCCCGCCGACGTTGCGGGCGGCCTCCTTCATCTCCGGCAGGATTGGTTCCAGGGCGGGAGAGATCACCTCCCGAGCTAACTCCCTCTGGACTGCCAGTATGTCGACTAAGAAGTCGAGGGCCTCTCTGAGGCCTGGCCTTTCGATCGCTATCCTGTCCGCGGCATACTTCACATTCATATCCGGCTTGGCCAAGTCGGTCAACCTCCAATCCTCCCTGACGAGGAACTCCCCACCCGACGGGGCGAGTTAAAAAGTGGGAAGGGGGGCTCAGGCCACCTGGCCGGCATAGAGCACCGCGTATCTGAGAATGTAGCCCCCAATTAACACTAAGGCCGCGGTCGTCAGCACCAGCGCTGGGCTGAGGCCCTTCTCGGGCGTCCTGAGCGAGATCGCCGGGAGGAGTATCTCTCCGACGATCAGCCCTATTGCCACGAATCCCA
Source organism: uncultured Nitrososphaerota archaeon (assembly GCA_964594835.1). Taxonomy (GTDB): domain Archaea; phylum Korarchaeota; class Korarchaeia; order Korarchaeales; family Korarchaeaceae; genus DRBY01. Next base: position 25,351 of record CAZQNA010000001.1, on the reverse strand, counting down.
GCCAGAACAGGATCCCGTTCACGCTGGTTAGAGACGCTATTGCCCCCCTCGCGGACGCCGGGATCGTCGCGACGTAGAGCAGCGCGACCAGGAGCTCTATCACTCCAATGGTCAGCTCCACCTTGGACAGGCCTGCGGGGCTCAGTCCGGCATCCTCCCCAGTGTGGTGCACCAGGTACGTGAGGACGGCGTATCCGGTTGCGATCCCCGACACCGTGAAGAGGAGGGGGAGAGCCCAGGGCCTCCAGAGAGGTAGTCTGGAGAATCCCAGGAGTATTCCCGTGTAGGCTGCCGTCATCAGGCCGAACATGGATCCTAGAGCCCCCAAGAGATCCTTGATTCGGTGGAGGGCGGATCTCAGTGGCTTAAGGAGCTCTCCTCCAAAGCCAGAGAGTCCGAGCCAGTACGCAAGCCCCAGCACCGTGAACATCACTATGACCCAGGCGCCCCATGCCATTGGAGACTCCATGTGAGGTGCTAACATTATCCTGAAGGCGTGCTCAGGCCTTCCCAGATCGGCCAGTAGGAGGATAAGTCCGATGGCCATGGAGATCCAAGAGATCAGCGCGCCAAGCTTTGCTGTGCGCTCAATCTTTCCACGCGTCAGCGCGTCAAGGGCCGCGGTCGAGGCGAAGAGCCCACCAGCGAGCCCCCCAAGGAACAGGTACGTCGCTATCAGTATTCCCCACTCTACCATCGCAATCACCTCGCCTTAACCTCTTGGACTGCCGGAGCGGCCTTGCCCCTCGAAGTTCCCCAGACGGCCAGTCCAGCCACGGCGGCCAGGGCCAGAGCCATGAGTCCCTTGTCTATCCTTTCACGCGGACTCTCAGGCCCAAGCCTCGGCAGGCCAGCGTCGGACGGTGCAGTCTCTTTCGGGAATACGTAGATCCAGGAGGTTCCTCCTCCTTCCTCCAGTCCATAGACCGGATGCCCCTTCGTCCTGTACTCCTCTGCCTTGGCCCTGATCTCGTCCAGGCTACCGAAGATTAAGGCGTCCGTGGGGCAGGCGGCGACGCACGCAGGCTCGAGGCCCTCCCTGACCCTGTCCGCGCAGAATGTGCACTTCCTTATCGTCTTGTCAAGGGGATCAAAGTGCGGCACGCCGTACGGGCAGGCCTCGACGCAGTACCTGCACCCGATACACTTCTTAGAGTCCCAGAGGACTATTCCGTCTTCATCCTTGTGAAGCGCCCCTGTGGGGCAGGCGGCGACGCACGCGGGCTCGACGCAGTGCATGCACTGCCTCTTCACAAAGTACCACCTGAGGCTGTCGCCCTCTCCCATCTCGACGAACCTGATCATGGTCCAGACGTTTGAGGTGAGGTCCGGCGGGTTTGTGTAGTCCGGAGAGAACTCTGTCAGCTCGGCCTCGGTGCCGTTCCACACGTGACAGGCCACCTGGCAGGCCCGGCACCCTATGCACCTGTCGACCACCACGAGGACTCCATATTCCATCATGATCACCTCCTGCTGGGGGCCGCCCAGGAGGTCGGCACGCCCTCCGCCCTGTAGTCATAGTCGGCTGGAGAGGCCTTGCGGATGTACACTAGGAACGTCTTGGTCTCCTGCATGGTGGTCACGGTGTCCATGTAGATCCCGGAGACCGTGTTGACGACGGCATAGGTGCTGTGGGCTCCGGCCCAGCCCCAGTGCCAGGGCAAGTTCACGACGTAGCACTCCCTGCCATCAGGACCGATCGCCATCTTGGGAACTCTGTTGGTCACCATGGCCCTGAGGAAGATCCTGTTCCTGTTGTTGCCCACCTCCACTATGTCCCCGCTCTTTATCCCGAGGGAATCTGCCAGAGGCTTCGGAATCTCTACGAACGGCTCTGGGAAGAGTTCCGCCAGCAGCGGGAGGTTCCTAGTCAGCTGACCGGTGTGGAAGTGCTCGGTGAGCCTGTTCGTGGTCGCGGTCACAACGACCGCGTCCTCGGGGACGTGCATCTCCTCGGGAGTGAGGTTCGCCGTGTCCGCCAGCTCTCTGAGGTCCTCCTTGGGCGGGCTGATCAGGTTGAAGTTCTCGCCCCTCCTCCACGCCATCGACGGATACTTCACGGCAAGCTCCTTGGATATGGACTCGGCCGGCTCGTAGTGGATCGGATACCTCATGTCCCACGCCCAGATCTCGTTAGGATTGGTCGGGCTGGGATAGGCGTACCACTCCCCGTACCTCCTCTTCATCTCGATAACGGCCCCCTTGAGACCCATCTGATCGGCCAGCTGGGCCAGTTCGCTTGAGAACGCGTCTCTAACCCTCTTCCAGTCGTAGAACCCGACGTACTTGACCACCCTACCGTCGCCGAGGTCCTTGGTGCCCTTGAAGTACGGCTTCTTGTAGCTCGCCTTCCCGGCCATGACGACCTCCTGGTCGTAGTAGAAGCTCTCGCAGAGTGGACAGACGATGCCCAGCTCGTCGGTGGTCTTGATCTCGTAGCTCCCGTCCTCGTGGAAGAAGATGAACTTCCCGACAACCCTCCCGCGGAGCAGAGACCTCGGGTCCACCGCCCCGGTGAAGACGTCGGCCACCCCGCTCCAGGCCCTCTTGTAGAACTTCCCTATCACGAAGTTGTGGCCGGGTATGAAGGCTGGACGCCACTCCCCGGAGACGGCGTCCCTGATCTCCCCGGTCTCTCCCGTTACCTCCACGGTCTTCCCGTCCAGCTCCGGTCCGACGGCGTACTTCCCCGACGGGAATTCGTAGGTGACCCTCCTGCCGAGGGTCTTCGAGAGGGTCCAGAGGTTGTAGAGGATCCTCACGTTCTTGGGCCAGCTCCATCCCCAGTCCTTGTGCATGAGGTAGGTCTTGTCCAGGATTCCGTCGATGTCCGACTCTCCCCTCAGGAAGGCGATCCTCCTCTTGGCCAGCGGCCTGCGGTCCACCCAATCGTACATCCCGTTGTAGAGGTCGACGGCCAGGTCTATCTCGCGGTAGACGAGCTCGGGGTCGACCTCGGAGTAGTCCTCGTCCGGGAGCCTGCCCGTGTAGTAGTCCATGAAGGGCGATATCTTCCTCTCGTAAAGCTTGACGAGCTCTCCCTCCTTGTACGGGTTCCGAATCAGGACCTTCTCCCTGTACTTTCCGTAGACCTGACTCGGCAGCCTCACCGCGCCCTCTGCCTTTAGGGCCTCCCAGAGCCTCGTCATTATCCAGAGGTCTGGCTTGGCGTCGCCCGGCGGGTTCACAACCCTGTCCTGCCACTGTATCCACCTGCTGCTGTTCGTGATGCTTCCGTACTTCTCGTACTGCACCGCGCCCGGCAGGAGGACGTCGGCGAACGTGGCGGTCTCGGTCTCCCAGAGGTCCACCACCACCAGCAGCTTCAGGGAGGCCAGGGCCATGTACTCGGTCAGGGTGTCCGCGTTGCTCACGGCGGGGTTCTCGGCCATGATTATGGCCGCCTTGATCACGTCGTCGAACAGGGCCCCCTGCCACCAAGTGTTCTCGGTGTACCCCTTGCCGAACGGGAAGTCGCTTATCACGGTGCCGTTCTGCGGGTCGTCCTCCGGGTCGGTGCCGACGAAGATGCCCCAGGTCAGCTCGAACCTCCTCCAGTTGTGGAACCACCAGCTCCAGAGGATCTTCGTGGAGCTTACCTTCCCCTTCTCGTTGGGGCCGAACGAGGAGCCGGCCCATTCAGGTATCTCCCAATGCCAGGCGTCTGGAAATCCCTTGTTCTTCCAGTCCTGGTACACCCGGATCTGGAGGGTGCTGGACGGCTGCTTGATGTACCCTGGGAGGATGTGCGACAGGATGCAGAGGTCTGTGGTCCCCTGGACGTTGCTGTGTCCCCTGTACGGGTTCAGCCCGCCTCCCGGGAACCCCATGTTCCCGAGCGTGAGCTGGATCAGCGCGCTCATCCTCGTGATCTGCGTCCCTATGTGGTGCTGAGTCTGCCCCATGGCCCACTGGATGGAGGCGAACCTCTGGAAGTTCGTTGTCACCCCGGAGTTCTCGACGTAGGTCTGCGCGATCAGCCTGAGCTTGTCGGGGGGTATTCCAGTTATCTTGGAGACCTCTTCGGCCGTGTAGTCCTTGGCTATTTCCTTGAACTCCGCGATCTCGTCGATGTCGACGTTGAACCGCTCGACGAACTCTCTGAACGTGCTCAGCTGATCAACTGGAGGGTTCCTCTCCCAGAAGGCGTAGTGCAGGATGTAGAGGAGGAAGGCCAGGTCGCTCCCCGGCCGGAAGAACGCGAATATGTCGGACTTGCTGGCCGTTCTGTTGTACCTCGGGTCCACCACCACGAGCTTCAGGCCCCTCTCTTCCTTTCCCCTCAGCGTGTGCCTCATGCTGACGGGGTGATTCTCCGCCGGGTTCCCTCCGAAGATCAGGTAAACCGCCGGGAATTGCGTGTCAATGAAGTGCTGCGTCTGGGCGCCGAACCCCACGGTGCCCGCCAGACCCGCCACGGTCGTCGAGTGGCACCTCCTGGCGTCGTGGTCTATGTTGTAGCTCCCCATCATGGTAGTCATCTTCTTGATCAGGTAGGCCTCCTCGTTGGTCAGCTTGGCCCCTGCCTCTATCATTACGGGAAACTGCTTTCCGTTATAGTAGAACCCGTCCTCCTGCCGCGGATCCCACCCGACCTCGTCCAGTATCTCCTTGATCCTCCTAGCAACAAAGGAGATGGCCTCATCCCAGGTCACGGGCTTCCATATGGGCTTATATTTCTCGAGAATCTTTCTCAGGTCCGCCTGGCTCCTGACGGCCTTCAGCTCATCGAGCGGAGGCTTGGGATTGACCCTTATCATCGGAGTCTTGATGCGCCTGGGGTTGTGCTCCCCAAACAGCTGTATTGAGGCCTTACCCTTGGGGCATAGCTTGCCCTCATTGATGGGATTGTCGGGATCTCCCTCGACGTAGACGACGCTGTCTCCGACCTTATAGAATATTATGCCGCATCCGACCGCGCAGTAGGCGCACACCCCCCTGACGGTTCTGGTTAGGCGGAGGTCCTTCTCCATGGCCCTTATCTCTTCCTCGCTCGGGGAGGTGATCGCCAGGACCAGCTTTGAGGAGTCGCCGAGTAGCAGAGGCACGGAAGAGAGGCCAAGCACCTTAAGGAAGTCTCTCCTCCTGACGACAACAGACTCTGCCAAGGGACACCACCTATATTCTGATAGGTATAACTCCTTCTCTCGTATCAAGATAAGCTTTGCCGAAAAACAGAGTTAACTACAAATCTTGTTAGAAAATGGGCAGATACTTCCATCATACAGAACAAAACAATTGATCAGAGAGGGCCCAGCCGTTGAATAACTATTGTAAATATCTCAAAGGTATAGTATATACAACTTTTCAGATGAGTGAATCCATAATTTTTAGAACTTTAAAATGAACTCAACCGATTGAGAGAGATGGTTTTTAGTCACCCCAGTAACTACGTTACGAGATGAGCGAAGAGGAGGAGAACTTCACCGAGGAGGTTCCTGAGGATCTCTTCGCCTTGGAGGAGATGCTGTATCCAGAGGCCTCCAAGTGCAAGAAGAGGGGCGGCAAGAAGAGGGACAAGTTCAGGGTCAAGGGCGAGGGCTGAGGTCCAACCTATCGAGGCCGCTGTAGACGTTGAATCTCGCCCCCCTCGCGAACCCGATCAGGGTCATGCCCAGCCTCCTGGCCGCCTCCACTGAGGCCGAGCTGGGGGCCGACTTGGATATCAGGACCCCTACCCCGGCCCGCGCCGCCTTCGTCGTGATCCCGACCGTCAGCCTACCCGACAGCGCGAGGACCACTTCCTCTGCCGGAATCCGGTCAATGACTATCCTCCCTATCACCTTGTCCACTGCGTTGTGTCGGCCGACGTCCTCGAACAGACAGATGGACTCTCCCGAGGGGTGGAAGGCGCCGGCGAGGTGAGTCGCGCCGGTCAGCCTGTGAAGCTCCGTCCCCTCCGTGAGCACCTTGGAAATCCGACCTATGGCGTTGGGAGAGAGCCGAGGTCCCCCGAGAGGGGACGAGGATCTCAAGCCACTGGGACGGGCGTTCCCTGCAGCCTCTGCCTCGACCTCCACCCTCAACTCTCCTGATCTCCAGGAGAGGATCCCCTCCGGCCGGGCGAGCCCCTCCGACACGACGTATCCCACCCCCAGCTCCTCCAAGTCAAGGGGCAGGGCGTGAAGCCTACTCACCAGTCTGCCGTTCATGTAGACCTCGATGGGCACCTCCTCGAGGACCGCGTCTTCGACCTCGGACAGCCGCCCCCCCGACCAGCGGCCTATCCTGAACCTCCTCACGCAGCAGAGCGACACTGGGATCCCCCTGGGCGGCGGAAAATAAGGGGCTCGGTGCCCCTTAGCATATCCTCGGAACAGGAACGCCTGAGGGGGGCTCCAGTATGCGGAGGCCGCCTGCGAGCGTCTTTATCAGGACGAGTCCAATGTACCTCTCCGAGGAGCGCACCTCTCCGATGATCTGAGCTTCTCTCTCTCCGAGGCCCCGGATGAACTCCAGCACCTCCTCGGCGCGGTCCGGGCTGACGGCTAGGAGGGCCCTGCCCTCGCACGCCAGCGACATGGGGTCGACGCCCAGGAGCTCAGTGTAGGCCCTCACCTCCTCCCTGACCGGTATCCGGGACTCGTCCACGACCAGAATCAGGCCCGTCTTCGAGGCCCACTCGTTGAGGGACTGGGAGAGTCCGCCCCGCGTCGGATCCTGTGCCGCCCTGATGTGCTCCCCGTACTCGCGAATCAGCGGGAGCATGAGGTCGGTCAGGGGCCGGGAGTCGCTCCTCAGCCCCTTCGACTCAACGTCTATGCCCCTCTGGGCGGCAAGTATGGCCGCCCCGTGCTCTCCCACGGTGCCCGTGATGATGAGCCTGTCTCCGGGCCTGATCCGGGAGTCGACTATGAGCCTGTCTGCGATCCCGACCCCCGCGGTCGTCACGACGATGCCGTCCACGTTCCCGCGTGGCATGACCTTGAAGTCCCCGCCGACCAGCCTCACGCCCTCCCTCCTGAGGGTCTCCACCAGTGAGGCTACGATCCTGCGGAGGTCAGACATGGGGAAGCCCTCCTCCACCACTACCGCGTCCAGCATCGCGATCGGCGTGGCCCCCATCATCACGAGGTCATTTATCGTCCCGCAGGCGGCGAGCTCCCCTATGTCCCCGCCCGGGAAGAAGGGGGGCTTGACAGTGTAGGAGTCGGCGGTGAAGACCAGGTGTCTCCCGTCCGGTAGTGGGATCGAGGCCCCGTCGTCTAGCTCGTCCGTGCCCACGCCGCCCTCGACCCTCTTCATGTCCTCCTCTAGGAGGGAGACGATCACCTCCCGGATCAGGGTGGAGGTCTCCCGACCGCCAGCACCGTGGGCGAGGCTGACCGCGTCCTCGCTCAACCGAACACCCCCTGCTCCTCCATCGCCTGCAAGATCTCGTTCCAGAGCCTTATCGTCTCCTCAGCCTCCTCCTGACTTATCTTGGATATCACTATGCCAGCGTGGACCAGCACGTAGTCTCCGGGGGAGACGTCCTCGAGGGACGCGTCCACCTCCCTCCTGACCCCGCCGAAGTCCACGACGGCCATCCTCCCCCTCACCTCGAGGACCCTGCCCGGTATGCCGAGGCACATCCCGATCAACCTCCCATCCTGCCCTCTACTCCCCTCACGAGATCCTCCACGGCCCTGGAGATCTCCTCCGAGCACCTGTGTATTGGGTCGCCCGCCTCCATGGCCTCCTCTACCCTCGGGTCCATCGGAAACCTGGCCAAGACGGGCACGCCAAACTCCTCTGCCAGCTCGTCCACCCCCCCTCTGCCGAAGGGTCTCACCATCCCTCCCCCGGGGCAGGGCACGTAGCTCATGTTCTCAACAAGGCCCAGGACCCTCACTCGCTCGTCCCTCAGGAGGCTGAGGACCCTCCTCACGATCCTCCTTGCCACGAGGGATGGGGTTGCCACCACGAGGGTCCCGAAACTCCCCTCATCCATGTTCCTGGCGACCCTCAGGGCCGAGATGACCTCGTCGCCGGTCCCGGGCGGGAGGTCGATCACGAGGTAGTCGAGGCTGGGCCAGTTCGTGAGGGCCATCATGGTCACCACCAGCGACCTCTCGATCTCCCCGACGGCGGGCAGGGGGGAGTCCCCGACGAGGAGGCCCACGGACATCAGGTGAACTCCCCCAGCCACGGTGGGCTCGATCCCCTCCCTCCCCGCAACCACAGGGCCGCTGGCCCCCAGCATGTGCGGGAGGGAGGATCCGTGGACGTCGACATCCAGCAGGCCCACCTTCTTCCCCTCGTCGGCCAGCGCGAGGGCCAGCAAGGCCGAGATGAGGCTCTTACCGACCCCTCCCTTGCCGGCCCCCACGAAGATCACGTTCTCCGCCCTTGAGAGCCTCCTGACAGCCTCCTCTTTTATGAAGTCGGGGGCGCTTGGGGCGACGCTCATCTCTCCACCACCACCCTCTCGACCCTGAGGTCTCCGCCTCGCTCTAGGCTGAAGTCCCTGCTCCCACAGGCCGGGCACCTGATCAGGGCGGTGGCCAGCCCCGGCATCAGGTGGAGTGGGCTCTCCAGCCCACCCCCCTCCTCGGCTATCCTGGGGCCTCCAGAGTCTACCTGACGCTCGGCCTCCTTGAAGTCCCATGTGTGACCGCACGAGTTGCAGACGAACCTCGCCTCCTCCTCCCTCAGGACGAGCCTCGCGCCCTCGAGGGGGGTTCCCTCGACCATGGAGGCGAAGGCCTGCTCGAATATCCCGGTGTCGAGCTCCATGAGTTCCCCATAGGCTACGTCAACCTCGACAATTCTAGAGATCCCCTCCCGCTCCGCGTACCTGCAGAGGGAGGTCACAAGGGCCTCGGCCAACGACCACTCGTGCATCTCGCCCATCGACCTCCTGCGCGCCGCAAGCCGCGTCGTCGGCGAAGGCCGGGTCGGTCGAATAAAAAGAGAGGGGAGTGGTCAGATGGACTGACCGAGGAAGACGACGACGTACCTCAGCGCGAGGCCGCCCAGTAGGGTCAGGAACGCCGATAGGAATAGTGTGGCCGAACCTCCGGCCTTCATCTCCAGCAGAGGCAGCACTATCTCGCCGAAGATCACCCCGGCCAGCAGGAAGACCAGGAGGAATACTAGGCCGTAGGGGTTGGACACGCTGAGGAGGGCGGCCCGCGCCTCGGCCGGGAGCAGGGCCACGTAGGCGCCGGCGGCCAGGAGCTCCAGCACCCCGAGCACAGCCTCGTACATGGGGACCTTCGCCGCGAGCCCCGTGCCGTGCACCTCGCCGGTCCTCTCTACTATGACCGAGAACAGGGCGTATCCCGTCGCCAGCGCCGAGGCCAGGAAGAGCGCCGGAAGCGCCGCGGAGGCCCACATGGCGTGCCTGGCGTACGTGAGCAGTATACCGGTGTAGGCCCCTGTCATGAAGGCGAACATGCCCCCCAAGATGCCTATGATGGTCTTCAGCCTGACGAGGAGGTCCCAGAGGGGCCTGAGTATCCTCCTCACTATCACGCCGGTGTGAGCGAGCCAGTAGGCCAGGGCCAGGACCATGAACAGCACTATCACAATGGACCCCCAGCTCATCGGCGACACCGGGTGTGGGTGCAGCATGGTGTTGAAGGCCCTCTCGGGCCTCCCCAGGTCCAGGATCAGCATGCATATGCCCAGCGCTATGATGACCCAGGACCAGTAGGCCCCCCACTCGACCGTCCTCTTGAACCTCTTCCCGCCCACGAAGTCCAGCCCGGCTGTGGCCGCGAAGAGGCCGGCGCTAAGCCCACCGAGGAAGAGGTACAGCGTTACGAGCCAGCCCCACACGAACACATCACTCACCTCCCTCGCCCCGCGCCTTGGCCTTCACGGCGCCCATCAGCGCCAGCCCTCCCACGGCAGCCAGCCCCAGCGCGATGGGCCCCCTGCTGACCGACGGGCGGTACCCCTCGGACGGCTCCGGGAACAGACCCTCCCTGACTGGATCGAAGCCCTTCGGGAAGATGTAGATGACGCCGAGCCCGCCGAACTCGTTGAGCCCGTAGATCCAGAGGTTCGGGTTCTCCGAGACGCGCCTCTGCGCCTCAGCGACTATCTCGTCCCTGGTTCCGAACCTCAGCGCGTCGGCCGGGCAGGCCTCGACGCACGCCGGTATCTTGCCCTCCTGCACGAAGGCGTAGCAGCCGTCGCACTTCCTGCTGACGCCGTGGGGTGCCCAGTCTCCCCAGCTGGGCCCCTCGTTCTTCCTGGGCACTCCGTACGGGCAGGCCTCGACGCAGTAGGCGCACCCTATGCACCTGCTCTGGTCGATGTAGACGAGCCCGTTCCACTTCCTGATGGCCTCGACCGGGCAGACCAGCTGGCACATGGCGTCTTCACAGTGCATGCAGGAGTGTCTCACGAATGGTGGGGTCTGGAGCTGTCCCCCAGAGGGGGCTCTGGAGACGAAGACCCAGTTGACGGGGGACAGCTCCCTCTCCACCATCCCGCGGATCGGGAACCCGCGCCTCGTCTTGCACGCCACGTGGCAGGCGTTGCATCCAATGCAGGCTGCCGAGTCGTAGAGGATGGAGTACCTGACTCCCCCCTCTCCTGTCGAGGCGGATCCGACGACCTCCTTGGCCTTGAGGAGGGGGAGGGCCGCCGCTAGGGCGGCCGCGGCCTTGAGGAACGTCCTCCTGTCGGCGATCGGGGGACTCTCGCGCTCCGTCATGTTCAACACACCTCCCTGGTGTGGTGGACCCTCCCTCTCACCCGAGGGTGCACCCGATCGGGTTGTGGTCGACCTTCCTCAGCAGCCTCTTGCCCAGGTACAGGTGCACCGTGCAGGCGAGGCAGGGGTCGTAGCTCCTGACCACCCTCATCGGATCGACTCCGACCCAGTTGTCGGGCGTGCCGTGGTCCTCGGTTATGGGCGTGTCGACGGCGGCCTCCTCCACGGGGCCGTGGTCGCCGTCCGCGTCCATCGGGGAGATGTTCCAGGCGGTGGGCGTGATGATCTGGTACCTGTGTATCCTGCCGTTCTTGACCACTATCCAGTGCCCGAGGGCTCCCCTGGCGGCCTCGTTCATGCCCACCCCCATGGAGAACTCGGGCCTCTCGAACTCGGTCCAGACGCTGGTCTTGCCCTCGCCCATGTACTTGATCATGTGGAGCACGTCGAGCAGGGCCGAGGCGGCGTAGTAGGCGTGGTTGTAGGCCCTGGCCTTGAGCCTCTCAATGGTGTTGATGTACGGCACGCCGCCGTAGCTGAGGTCGGGTACCCTCCACTCGAATTCCATGGGCTCCCACAGGCTGGGCGGGAGCAGCTCGCTCTTGGTCTCGGGCAGGGAGATCGTGACCCTGCCGCCGCCGGTGTGGATGGAGGAGTACGGGCTGTCGAAGTTGGTCAGGCCAGCCAGGGCGGAGACGTATATCCTCGATATGGGGCCTGCCTCCACGACGTACTTCCTGCCCGACCTGTCGTACCACCTCGGCGCCGTCCCCCAGGAGTACTTTCCGTTCCAGTCCCTCTCCTGAGGCTTGGGTATCGTCTCCTTGTTCCACGGGTGCCTGGCGTCGAGAGAATTGCCCTCTGGATCCTTGTCGAACTCCTGAGACCACTCATCGTAGTAGCTGTGCGCCACGAACTGCCTGACGCCCAAGTTGATCTCCTTCAGGTCGTGGGTCACCAGCTCGCCGTGGTAGACCACGCCGGGCGGGAACGCCTTCTTGTCGCCCCACCTGGACATGTTCTCGTACTTGCCGTCGTACTCCTCCGGGTCCTCGATGGTCCCGTAGGCTATCATGTTCGCGGGCCTGGCGCCGGCCCACTCGTAGCCCACCTCGTAGAGGAACCTGGCTATGTCGTCCCAGACCCTGACGACCAGCTTGGAGAAGCCCGCGAGGGCCATGACCATGCTGAGGGCCTTCGTGGCCTCGTTGGCGGTCCAAGTCCTGGCCACGCCGCCCGGGACGAACGTGTTGACGTGCGGGTGCTTGGCCCCCAGCAGGGAGGCGAGCTTCCTGGCGTGCCTCTCCATCTTCAGCGTGTACAGGTAGATGTCCCCCTCGAACGGGTTGAGGGCGGCCATCAGCTCCGCCATGGTGCTCTTGCCGTGCACGTCCCGGTGCTCGCACGTGAAGTCCTTGGCGGCCTCCCACCAGGCCTTGTTGAACTTGGACACGATGGCCGCGCTGTACTCGGGGCCGGCCAGCTGGAACAGGTGGATCGGGTGGTCGTACAGGATCTCGGCGGCGTCGGTCAGGTTCCTAAGCACTATGGCCAGCGGAGGCGGGCTGGCGCCCAGGGCCATGTCCTCCGCCATGGCCGCGGCGTAGGCGTGGGGGACCGGGCAGACACCGCAGATCCTCTGGTTGATGAATATGGCGTCCGGCGGGTCCCTGCCCTTCAGTATGATCTCGAACCCCCTGAACATGGTGGCGTAGCTGTGGGCCTCCACCACCTTCCGGGAGTCGGAGTCCATCACGGCGTGGATGGCCATGTGGCCCTCAATCCTGGTGATCGGGTCCAGGATTACCTCGATCTTCCCCATGCTCACTCACCCCCTTACTCCGAGGCCTCACCCTCCTCCGAGGAGCCCTTCTTGGTGGCGGCGTAGACCAGGCTTCCGGCGGCTATCGCCCCGACGACGGCTCCGGCCACGGCGGCTCCCTTGGAGGCCGGGGCTGCTACAGGGGTGGGAGTCTCAGGAGGCAGCAGGAAGGTCGGCAGCTCCTTCAGGAAGGGCGCCAGGGGCTCGTCCGGGAAGTCGGGCTCCGTGCAGCCTATACATGGTGCCCCGTACTCCGTGCACATGCCGACGCCCTCCACATAGCCGGTCTTGTTCAGCGGGCAGTGGACTATCGGGCCCTTGCAGCCCAGGGCGTACATGCAGAACGGGGCCCCGTACTCCTTGGAGAACTCCCCGAGCGCGAAGTAGACTCCCCTGGAGCACGTCTCGTGGACGGTCTCGCCGTACAGGAAGGTCGGCCTGTTGAACTCGTCGAGCTCGGGTGGCGGGAGGAGGCCCTTGACCGTCAGGAGGAGGTGGGCTATCGTCTTCACCTGCCAGTCTCCCGCAGCCGGACAGCCCGGGACGTTTATGACCGGCAGGCCCAGGGCGCTCTTCCAGTCCCTCCCCAGGACGTCATAGACTCCCCTGGACCCGGTGGGGTTGGGAGTCCCCGCTGGGATGCCGCCGTAGGTCGCGCAGGTCCCTATGGCCACGACCGCCGCCGCCCTCTGAGCCAGCTTCTTCAGCCAGTCCTCGAAGTAGTACTCCTCGCCATCCTTCTCACCGACCGTGCAGAAGAATCCTCCCGCGGCCTTGGCCTGGTCCTCCGTCGGGACGGATCCCTCCACTATGAGCACGAACGGGTCGTACGCCCCTGCCGCAGCATCCTCGAGTATCCGGTTGGCGTCCCACGCCTGGGCGGTGGGCCCCTCGGGACCCTCAAGGTGATCGACCCCCCACTGGGCCATGAGGGTTGGGTGGTAGTTCAGCTCAACCGGCGGAACTCCCTTGACCTGGCCTATCAGCACGTCCACGATGCTGGGCTCCACAGCGTTGAGAAGGGCAATACTGTCCCCGCTGCACGTCTGTCCCTGGATCCAGATCACGTGTATCGGCTGCTCCTGACCCTGCAGCATCCTCTCGACGAGCTTAGAAGCCCTTCTGACCGTCGCGTTGGCCTCTGCGGTTTTGGACATGGCCAAGATGGCGGCATACACCAAGGAAGTCGTCAGAAACTTCCTCCTGTTGAGTTCCAACAGAGTTCACCTCCTATCGAGGGCTTCACAGTTGTCGACTTGATAACATATAAATTGGTCTGGTGTTACAATTGTCGTGCTTTGGTGTTACCAGACCATCCTTCCCTTCTCAATCGTTTTACTAAAAAGATTCCACATAATCTATCGTAATCTTTATACTTGAATATCCTTACAGCTGTCAAAAGCTGGAGGCGGGTCGCTACCCAGCGGCATCCCCGTTTTTTGACCGATTAGTTAAGGATTTGTGCGCATCCAGGTCAGGACTCGACTGCCCCGCCCAACTCGCTCAGGAGACGCTCTACATACTCTATAACCTTCGGGAGAGATTCCTGAGCAGTTCGAGATAGATCCAAGCTCAGCTCTATTCTATCGGGCTGAACCCCGACCAGGTAGACCCTCTCAGGCAGGACGCCGAGCTCCCTGGCCATCGAGAGGATGGCGTCGAGGTCCGCCTCGTGGTAGCTGAGGGTCATGAGACCGGCCGCCTCGGCCTTGTCGACACGGGCCAGGTCCTCGGGGGTGATCTTGAGGACCCTGACGTCTCCAGGCCTGCCTCCGAGGTCGACCGCGTCCACGACTATCAGCGCGTCGTACTCCGGCAGATCGTGGAGCAGGCTCATCAGCGACGTGCCGTAGTCGACCGCGTCCACGCCCTCGGGCAGGCTCCTCCTCGTCAGCTCCTCGATGACGGCGGGGCCGATGCCGTCATCCCCCATGAGCCTGTCTCCCACGCCCGCGACGAGTATCCTCATGTCCCCCTCCCCCGACGGTCGCGGCCCGGCTGAAAAGCTTGCGCCGCGCGCGGGAGAAGGTTATCAATTCCACGGCCCCTGCCCTGAGCCGATGACCGAGGAGGGAGGAGAGCTCGCAGAACTCGTCCAGAAGTTCAGGAGGAGAGACCTGGCCGCCCGAATAGCGTCCGCCATATCGAGGGTCGCGGACGGGGTTCAGGGGCCGGTCAAGATCATGGACTTCTGCGGCACCCACGAGTGGACGATCACCCACTACGGCCTGAGGTCCCTCATGCCCCCGAACGTCGAGCTCGTCGCGGGCCCGGGCTGTCCTGTCTGCATAACTCCGGGCTACTACGTCGAGGCGGCGGTCAGGCTGGCCATGGACGGCGTCAGGGTCTTCACGTACGGCGATTCCTACCGACTCCAGGGACCGCCCGGAACCAAGCTCCCCAAGAGCCTCGAGAGGGCGAAGGCCGAGGGAGGGAACGTGGAGGTCGTCTACAGCGTCCTCGACGCAGTTAGGATGGCAAGAGAGGACGGAAGAGAGTCCGTCTTCCTTGCCGTCGGCTTCGAGACGACGGCCCCGGCCACCCTCGCCCCGATAGGCGCCGGGGACGCGCCGGAGAGCCTGAAGTTCATCAACGTGCACCGCCTGACCCCTCCCATAACCAGGTACGTCCTGGAGACCCACCCCGGCGCGCCCATCCGCGGGATAATAGCCCCCGGCCACGTGTCTGCCATAACCGGAGCCGGGGCGTGGGAGTTCATCCCGAGCGAGTACGGGATACCCACGGTCGTCGCCGGATTCGAGCCCGTCGACGTGCTCCTGGCGATCCTGGAGATCCTGAGGCAGGTCAGGGAGGGCCGAGCCAGGCTGGTGAACGAGTACTCCAGGGTGGTGAGCTGGGAGGGGAACCGAGAGGCCCAGAGGCTGATGAGCAGGACGTGCGAGGTGGTGGACTCGGGGTGGAGGGGGATAGGGTTCGTCCCCGGCAGCGGGCTCGCCTTCAAGGGAGAGTTCAGGAGGTACGACGCGCTCGAGGCCTACGGCATACCGGAACTCACGCCAGAGGCCTGGGAGAGGGACCTCCCGCCTGGCTGCAGGTGCGCCGAGGTGACCCTCGGGATGGCGAAGCCCACCGACTGCCCGATGTTCCTCAGGGCCTGCACCCCGGAGAACCCCTACGGCCCGTGCATGGTCTCCTCCGAGGGGACGTGCGCCATATGGGCCAAGTTCGGCGGCGGGGGCCTCGCAGAAGAGGTTGGCAGGGAGCTCGGCGTCATCTGACGGGTCTCCGATCGGAGGCCGGGCCCCCGGCCGGGGCGCCCCAAGCTGCTTAATAGCCTGACCTCCGGGTGGTGGGCGGTGCGCCAGAGTCCGAGGAAGGCCGCGGTCCTCAGGGTCTCCGGGATAGTTCAGGGGGTAGGATTCAGGCCGTTCGTTCACAGGGCGGCCAGGAAGGCTGGAGTGGGCGGATACGTCAGGAACATGGGCGGCAGCGAGGTGGAGATAAGGGTTGAGGGGGAGGAGGGGCAGATAGCAGAGTTCCTTAAGCTCCTGCTGCTGGAGAAGCCCCCTCCGGCCAGGATAGAGGAACTCACCATGACCGAGGACCAGCCCACGGGCTTGGAGGAGTTTCGGATCCTGCCTAGCAGGAGGGGGGCCAGGCTCTACTCCATGATCCCGCCCGACCTGGCCGTGTGCGACGACTGCCTCAGGGAGGTCTACGACCCAGGGGACAGGCACTACCACTACCCGTTCAACAGCTGCGCCTGGTGCGGGCCCAGGTTCTCCATGATAGAGGCGGTCCCCTACGACAGGCCAAACACGTCCATGAGGGACTTTCCCCTGTGCGACGACTGCCGGAGGGAGTATGAGGACCCGGAGAACGTGAGGAGGTTCCACGCCCAGGGCATATCGTGCCCCAGGTGCGGGCCCAGGCTCTGGATGGAGGACTCCTCGGGGAGCAGGCTCGAGGTGGGGGACCCGATCTCGGAGGCGGCCAGGCTGATCGACGAGGGGGCGGTGGTGGCGATAAAGGGGGTCGGTGGATACCACATCGCCTGCCTCGCTACGGACGATGGGGTCGTGGCCAGGCTCAGGGAGAGGAAGAGGAGGCCCCAGAAGCCCTTCGCGCTCATGGCCCTCGACCTGGACGTGACTAGAGAGCACGTGGAGGTCGACCCCCAGGCGGAGGCGATCCTCACCAGCCCGGAGAGGCCCATAGTCCTGCTGCCCAGGAGGCCCGGCTCTCCAATCTCGGAACTCGTGGCGCCGGGCCTCGACACCGTCGGGGTCATGCTGCCCTACACCCCCCTTCACCACATGCTCCTGAGGGAGACGGGGGACCGCATCCTCATCATGACCAGCGGGAACGAGCACGGGAAGCCCATGTGCACCGACGAGGAGTGCGCCAGGCGGAGGCTGTCGGGATTCGTGGACTACTTCCTCCACCACGACAGGAGGATCGTGAACAGGGTGGACGACAGCGTCGTCAGGTTCACCGCCGGCAGGGTGACCATGCTCAGGCGCGGCAGGGGGTACGCCCCCGCCTGGATAAGGCTCCCCGCCGAGTTGGAGAGGCCCGTCGTGGCGTTCGGCGCGGAGCTCCAGAGCGCAGGCGCCGTGGCCTTCCGGGACAAAGTTGTGCTCACCCAGTTCATAGGGGACACCGACGAGTTCGAGAACCTGGACTACCTCGACAGGGCCCTCCGGTTCTTCTGCGAGGCCTACGGCATAGATCCATCCGAGGCCACCCTCGTGGCGGACGCCCACCCCGGGTACGCCAGCCGGAGGCTCGCCGAGAGGTGGGCGGAGCGGGCGGGGGCGGAGCTGGCGGCTGTTCAACACCACCACGCCCACGTGATCTCGGTCATGGTTGAGCAGAGGGTTCCCTTGGAGGAGAGGATCGTGGGCGTGGCCGTTGACGGCCTGGGATACGGGCTCGACGGCACGCTGTGGGGAGGGGAGGTCCTCCTGTCGGGCTACGGAGGGTTCGAGAGGGTGGGCCACCTCGCGCCTCAGCCCATGCCCGGCGGGGACCTAGCCACGAGGTGGCCGGTCAGGATGCTGACCGGCGTGCTCTCGACGTTCATGTCCGATTCGGAGGTACTGGAGACCCTATCCCGGCTTGGGCTCATCGATAGGCTGCCCAGGGGAGAGGATGAGGCTTACGTCGCCCTGTCTCAGGCCAGGGACCCCGGGGGGGCGAGGATATCCAGCGCGGGGCGCGTGCTGGACGCTGTGTCGGCCCTCCTGGGCGTCTGCTTCGAGAGGACCTACGAGGGTGAGCCTGCAATGAAGCTTGAGGCGGCCGCGCGTGGGGGAAGGCCCGTTGAGGGGGTGGAGGCGCCGGTGAGGCGGGGGAGCGTGGCCGTGGTGGACACCTCGCGCCTGGTCGAGTCGGTCCTGGGGCGCCTGGGCGACGTCGAGGCGCGAGACCTGGCCTACTCGGTCACCTACTCCCTGGGGCGGGCGCTGGGCGAGGTCGCCGCATGGGCCTCTCGGGGGCTGGACGCCCACTTCGTGGCGGTCTC
The DNA here is from genome assembly GCA_964594835.1 of uncultured Nitrososphaerota archaeon. GTDB lineage: Archaea > Korarchaeota > Korarchaeia > Korarchaeales > Korarchaeaceae > DRBY01. The sequence continues at coordinate 7,390 of CAZQNA010000001.1, read as the reverse complement.
CGGCGGGGCCGCCGTCAACGCCATCCTGGTGAGGGGCTTGGAGGACGCCTTGGCGGGGGAGGACCTAGAGGTGAGGCTGAACACCAAGGTCCCTGCGGGCGACGGAGGGATAGCGCTCGGGCAGGCCGGGTTCGCGCTCACCCTCGGAGCCCGCTGAGGCTCTGAAGGTGCCCACTCTTCAGATCCCGAGGAACCTCCTAGCGTTCCCGGACACCAGGTCCTCCACCTGGTCGAGCGAGATCCCGAGGCTGGCGAGGTGGTGGGCCACCTTCATGACCGCCAGGGGGTCTGAGTCCTCTCGACCGGCGTCGCTGTCCACCACCATCAGGAGCCTGCGGTCGTGGACGGCCTCCAGAGCCTGGGCAACCTGTCCCTCGTTCAGCTTACCCGGCTGGACGGTGAGCCCGAGGTAGTATCCCCTCGGGACCTCGCGGATCAGCTCGGGGGTCAGGTGGTCTATTAGGACCCTCTCTGGCTGCAGCCTGGAATCCCCGAGCACCCTTAGGATCAGCCGCAGGGCCTCCGCCTTCCCGCTCCTCGGGGTGTGGACTATCACGGGCTTGTCCAGCCTCTCGGCCACGTCCAGCTGCCTCGCGAGGATCTCCCTCTCCAGGTCGGACCCGGTCTCCAGCCCTACCTCCCCCAGGACGTCGGCGCTGGCCAGGTACTCCTCCACGTAGTCCAGGGCGTCAGACCTGCCCGTCCTCGGGATGTTCCTGGGGTGGATCCCGACGCCGATCACGGGCCTGATGCCAACCCCCTCGAGGCGCGCCCTCTCCTCCTCGACCAGCCACTCGAACAGGTCCCTCAGCGTGGACGCAGAGGAGGGCCTCACAGGTATGTACGAGAGGCAGGCCGCCGCCTGGTAGCTGGCCTCCCTGAGCATCACGAGCGTGGAGTAGTTGCTGAACTGGTGGTGAGAGTGGGGGTCCACGATCCTGAGCCCCGCCAGCCCACTCATCGCGTCGGTCGGGGTCATAGAGGGTACTTATGCCTTCCCCCACCCAGGCGGTCAGGCCTCGTCGAGCCCCCTCGGCCGCTTCGAGGCGTACCTCTCCAGGACCTCTCGGAAGCGATCCCTCACGGGCTTGTAGGCCTTCTCGAAGAACTCCCTCTGGCTCAGGAGGACCTCTCGCGGGAACGTGGACAGGTAGTTCAGGGCGGCGTTCCAGGCCTCCTCGTAGGGCACTACCCTCTCTATCTTGGACGCTATCTGCCTCTCGTAGTCCTCCGGCCTCTGGACCTGATCCCCTATCTCGAAGAACCCATCGTCGGAGAGGTAGGCCACCTCGTCTCCCAGGGCCTCGAACCTCGGCCTCTCGGCCTCCTCCTCGGCCTCTAGGAGGGTCCTCTGCCTGGGCGACGTCGGCCTGGGTCTTCGCACCCTGCCGCCCGTCCTCTTGGCCCAGGCGTAGAATATCGCCCTGTTGAGGCCGAACGACTTGGCCCTCTCCAGGTCCCCCCGGACGAGGTAGTACCTGGCCGCCTGGAGGAGGGCCATCACCTGGAATCGGCCTATCCTCCCGGCCCTGCCGGTCGAGGGCGCTCTCGTCTTCTTGGCCTGGGCCCTGCTGAGCGGGGCGCCCACCCTGGTCCTGACCTCGCCCGACGCCTTGGCGGTGAAGTACCCGCCCACCTCCCCCAGGGCCCGCCTGGCCAGGTCGTCGGCCTCGCCCGCCTCGTGCTCCCTCCAGCGGGGGTTGTGCCTGAACCCGTCGGGTCTCAGCCAGTCGAGGTCGAACTCGTCGATCTCGTCGGGCTTGAAGCAGACGGCCACGACGTCGAGCTCCCTGTGGAGGGAGAGCGGTACCGTGAAGACCCTCTTCATGTCCATGTCGTTCTCCACGGCCAGCGCCCTCCGTCCCTGAGGAGAGCTCCCGGCAAGCTCCGCCACGCGGTCCTCCACCCTCCTGATCACGTACTCCACCACCGCGTACGCCAGGTCGAGCGGGTGGTGCTCCGACCTCAGCTCCTCAGAGAACGCCCCCTCGTGGAGGTGGACGTGGCAGCCCCTGCCGGACCACTTGAGGTAGACCGACCTCGTCACCCCGGCCCGCTCTAGCTCCTCGACTATCAGCCTGGCCGCCTCGAGGGTCTGCCTCCACCCCTCCAGGTTGTTGTCTATGTCCCAGACGGCCGTCGTCGCCGAGACGCTCTTCGGATCGTCCACGTCGGACCTGGACGCGAGGCTGGAGTACAGGTTCGCGGTGGCGTACACCGCCCGAGGCCTGGCGAAGGCGAACCTCCTCACCACGGAGGGCACGTCCTCAGGGGAGGCTATGGTGAGGGGCGCGTCTCCCCTGTACCTGAAGAACATCCTCCGGCCGCCCCTCGCGGCGGCCTCGACGGCCACCCACCTGGAGCGGGCGTACTCGGCGATCTCCCGCGACACGTCCTCGCGGGAGTAGTGTGACAGGGGGTCGGCCGACAACCTCGCCGCCTCGATTGACTGACCCGCGCCCCTGGAAAAAGGTTCCGGGCCCCACGCGCTCCACGGTGGGGTCGCCGGGTTCGGGGGCTTTGGCCGCCCGAAGGCGTTTTGTGCCCCCAGGGCCCGGTCGGGCGATGAGGTGGAAGGAGGCCGTCTCGCTCGCGCTGACCCCGACGACTTTCTCGGCGGCCGTGGCTATCTCCCTGTCTCGCGGCTCTGGAGTCACGCTCGGAGAGGCCTCGATCGCTTTCACCCTCCTGGTGCTCGCGCCCATGCCCCCGGTGTTGGCCGTGGTCAGGTCGGGCGCATTCGACGTGTTCGTCAGCGAGAGGTGGCTCAGGACGCCCCTCCTGCTGCTCGCGGCCGCCAGCTACGGGGTCGGATTCCTGGCCTTCAAGCTGTGGGGGGTCGAGGAACTCGAGTTCGCCTTCCTGGCGTACGCCCTCGTCACGCTGGGGATGGCGGTCGTGAACGCCCTGCACACCAAGGGGAGCGTCCACGTAGCCGGCGTGGTCGGACCCTCCATCATCCTGCTCCTCCTCGGGCGCGCGGCTGGGCTGGCTCTCCTCGCCCTCAGCCCCCTCGTTGGGCTGGCCCGCCTCAGGCTGAAGGCGCACACCCCGTCCCAGATCCTGACGGGGGCCGCGGTGGCCCTCCCCCTTACCCCGGCCGCCTACCTGATGGCCCAGGCGGTGTGATCCGGGGCTCATAGGCCAAGAAAGCCCTGTATCAACTCCTCGGCCCCCTCGGCCTCTGATCCGTAAACCCCGTCCACCGACACGACTCTCCTGGAGCCGTCTCGCTCGGCCACGGCGTAGTAGTGCGGCAGGAAGATCAGCCTGGGCCCCGAGGTCTCGACCCCCAGGAGGATCTCGAGCCTCGCAGCGGCCTCGCCCACCGGGATCCTGGGTTCCATGCTCCTGCCGCCGGGCCTCCCCCTCTTGGCGCCGAGCCTGAGGATGCTCCCCGACCCCTCGAGGGTGGGAATCTCGATCCTCAGACGGACCCTCTCCACCTCGGAGTCGTCCACGAGCCCCCTTCCAGCGAGCTCCCTGACCGCCGAGTCCACGACACCGATTTCCAGCCCGAGGGACTCGGCCAGATCTGCCACGAGGGCGGGGCCTGACCTCAGGGCCGACAGGATCCTCAGGTGAACCTCGGTCAGGTCTCTGGGCAGGCTAACCCTCCTGATCCCCCTCCCACCCGGGATCAGGATGTCCCCGGTCAGGGCGTCGAGCGCGACTGAGGCGCCCTCACGGGCGCCGGCGGGCGCCGCCCTGAACTCGTATACCGGGAGGTAGATTAGGGCAACCCTGGAGGCGAGTGTCTCCCTCTTGCCCAGGATGGGCCTCTTCAGGAGGCTCCGTATCCTCTCAACGGCCCTCTCTACCCCGATCCTCGGAGGGACGTGATAGATCCTCAGCTCGTGCGGCAGGGAGGAGGTCCTGGGGAGGTCGCGCGTGAGCTCCTCCACCCTGGGCCCGTCCCATAGGGACACGCGTCCCCCAGCCGCCTCGATGGCCTCTGGGGTAAACCAGGAGGTTGTGGCGATGATGCCCCTGTCCAGACCCAGGTCGTCGAGGGCCTGGAGGAGCTCGTAGACCTCGTCCGCCCCCACGGGCTCCCCCCTCTCCAGGCACGCGACGGCGATGCGGAATGTGAGGAGGGGCGCCCTGTACTCTGCGTAGGCCTGAACCTCATACCTTCGGCCGGACCTGCCGACCATGACCTCGTCAACGCGGACGCGGTATCCCCGAGACCTGAGGAGCCTGGCTACCCTCTCCCTGAGCGTCCCCCGCCCGTCGCCGGCCGACGACACCTCAGTAGCTCTGGACGGGAGCCGGATAAAAGGAGGGACCGACCATCGCCGTCTTCAGCCGAGGCCGAGGATCGCAGCTCCTGCGGGTCGGGCATGCGGTTCCGAGGGTCAAGGTTCAGCCCGCCGGGCTGGCCTCAGTACGGCCGACCGCTCAGTATGTCCTCGAGGAATATCAGATCCACCCCGAACGGCTCCCTCTCTTGCTCCCGGGCGAGTTCTGCCTCGCGGCGAGCGAAGACGGCCGCACCTCCGACGAGCTCCGCGAGGGCTATCACGTAGCAGTCCGCCAGGGAGATCGCCCTGGAGCACTTGAGGTCCCCTGCCTTCTCGTCCAGAGAGTCGTCTCCAACAAACTCCACGACCCCGCTCCCCCTGAGGGACTCTAGGACCTCTCTCGCGCGATCCCTGCCGCCCAGTCTGCATGTGACGTAGTAGGTCTCCACAAGAGCCGTTCTGGGGGCATATACCTCCCTGCTCGACAGCAGGACGCACTCCTCCACCAGGTCCGCCAGGTCCTCCCCGAGGAGGTACGCTATGATCACGCTCGAGTCAATCGAGAGCCTCCTCGGAAGATTTTCGCAGGCGCTCAATCCTCTCCTCCCCCTGAGCCCTCAGCTCGGCCAGCAGAGACTCTGCCTCCTCTCTCCTCCCGGCCAGGATTCCCCTCAGGGACCTCACCCTATCCTTGGAGAGCCTCTTTCGCCTCCTCTCCTCCAACAGGGTCATTATCGCCTCATCGAAGCTGACCCTCCTGCCGAGCCGCGCCTGCAGCTCAGAGGCGAATCTCAGTAGCTCCCTCTTCGTCCTCTCGCTCACCTGGATGGTGGTGGGCACACATCACTATAGGTTCTACAGAATTTATAGGTGATGTAACCTTGTCTTCAGAGTCGAGTCTACTCCCCCGGCCCTCAAACGGCCTCTCGGTGGCCTTCGATCCTACAATGGCCGCAGGGCGATCCGACATGCCTCCCGGGCCCCCCAGTGCACCTCCCCCCTAGGGTGATGTGTCGTGAAAGGCCGATTTCACGACCGCTAGGGGAACTCCAGAACCTCCTCGACGCCCATGAGTCGGGCGAACGATCTGACCTCCTGGGCGGGGTGGGCCCACCTCACCATGAGCGCCACCAGCGCGTCGACGGCCCTCAGCGTCCTGAGCAGGTTTCTCACGAGCTCCCTCGTGTCGCCCAGCCCGTTGAGCGTGCAGAGGTCCGTCAGGCTGTCCAGCACCACCATGACCCCCCTCGGCCTCGACTCGACGGCGGCGGTGACCATCCCCACCACCTGGGGCTGGGAAGGCGCGAGCTCGAACTCCCACTCCCCCACCGCCCTCGGGTGGGAGGCCCCGGAGACCATGTAGGCCAGCGCCACGTCCCTCCCCTCCCTGGGGGATTCCGCCCTGAGCCTGCGAAACTCGCCGGCCACCGGACTCCCCCTTCTGGTAAGGACCAGGACCCAGGACCTCCTCAGGGGTCCAAGGGCGAGCCGCCGAACGGCCGACTCGTAGGACCTGGTCACGTCGACCAGAGCCAGCACCCTGGGGGCGCCCCCTGGCGAGAGGGGGGACATCCCCCCTACTTCCCAAGGAGCGTATTAACGGGTCAGTTAGGCAACCTAAACCAAGGGTTCGAGTTGAGATCGAGCCCCTTCATACGGCGACCCACTTCCCGTCGGTCAGGATGAGCCTCTGGAGTATCCTGTCGTCCTTATCCCCGCCCAGGGGCCTTGAGACGGCCACCAGCTCCACGTGATCCCTGAGTGGGCTGTGGGCTATCTTCTCGCCGACCGTCTCCTGAACCTGGAAGATCCCCGCGCTGTTCGACATCTGAACGGTTATCCTGACGGGCCTCTGCTTCCCCCTCCCGATCTCCACCCTGTCTATGCTCAGCGCCGAGACTGTGTGGATGTTCACGTTCCCCGAGTCGTAGGCCAGCCTGCCCCTCCCCTTGGTCATGTCGGTCCCGTCGGCGACGCCCACTAGGCCAGCCTCCAGCGTGAGGTCCTCCACCTCGAACTCGTGGGCGTAGATGCAGTGCAGGATCCTGGCCCTGATCTCGTACGCGAACTCGGTCCTCCCGTAGACCTCAGGCAGGAGCCTGCTCAGGATGGGGATCGCCAGGTAGACGCCGGCCACGTTGTGCTCCCTCCTGTGGACCTGGTTCCCTATGTCGTGCAGGAGCCCGCCCGCCAGCACGATGAGGTGGGCGTCGTCCTCGTCCCCTCCCCCGTCCGCCATGACGTCCGGCAGGACTCCGGCGTCGAGGAGGAGGTCCAGCATCCTCAGGGCGTTCGCCGCCACGACCTTCGCGTGGACCTCGCCGTGGTCGTTGTACCTCAGCTTGGCGGTGGTGATGTAGTCCGCCATGTCCCAGCAGGCGTTGACCTCGGGGTCGGCCCTCAGCAGGTCCCACATCTTCCGGGCCTTCGGACGCCCCTGAAGGGAGGCGTCGATGTGGGCCTCGGCCTCCTCCATCAGCCTCTGATAGGAGGAGGGCACCTCGATCTCAAAACCCATCCCGGTCGGGATCCTCTTGCTCAGAACAGCACCCAGCGAATTCCCGCCCCCGGAATATAACCTTCGGCCTTCAGCCCACCGGGAGGAAGCCCAGCGAGTTGGCGATCCAGTGCCAGAGGGCCGGCGGGGCTATCCTCGTGACCTGTGGTATGTCAGCGCGTCCACGGCCATGCCCAAGGCCGCTCCGGGTCCGAAGGCCATCAGGGACTGGAGCGAGGCGTGCGGTTCAAAGTAGAACAGGAAGAGGGGTATCATCACCGAGAGATACACGACAGCCCCCTCCAGTCCCACCCCAGGGCCCTCTGAATCCTGGCCTGAATGAAGCCGCTCCAGGCCACGTTCTGGCACATGGCGCCGGCGCCGGACGCGAGGAAGATGGGGATGGACGCGGCGGGAATCGGATCCCGCGAGATCGACGCGAGCTGGCCCATAGCCCTCGCCAGGTGAAGGTTCACCGGCTCTGTGGCCGTCACGCTGATAAGGATCACGCCCGCTACGAGGTGCGTGTAGTCGACACTCAAAGCTCTCGCAATTTTGTATTCTGCATATCCCGAAGTGAATGTCAGGATCTCCCACATTCCACCAACGATTGTTACCATCGCCACCGATAGCATCATCAGTTTCCAGA